>CAVQQM010000046.1:0-24839 GCA_963714915.1 uncultured Gammaproteobacteria bacterium | reverse complement strand
AGCGTCAATCCGGATAGAAATCCGCGGCCAGGGCTTGCGCGATGCTCCAGGGGCAATCCTCCGGGAACTCCGCCAGACCCGTTTCCGCGACGGCTTTCGTCACTGCATCCGCCCAGACGCCTTCGACCCAGTTTGGGTTGGTCAGGGACGACCGCAGGCTCGGGGTCTCCTTGAGATGCGCGGCGATGGCGCGGCGTTGCTCCTTGATGGTCCGCTCCCAACTGCTCCCCCGGCGTTCAGGTTGAAACCGCCACTTGAGCAGGTGGGCGAGCAGTAACGCCATGCGGTTGCCCAGCTCGCGCTGTTCGCTCTTGCCCACGTCTTCGATCTCCTCGGCGATGTGCTCCAGGTCGAGGGCGGCGAAATCCCCGGCCCGGAGCAAGGCGGCTTGCTCCCGGGACCAGGCGACGACATCCTTGGAATACTCGGTGCTCATGGTCTCGGCCCTCGAACGTACGCGGTAATGGGTGCGAGGCTAGGTCCAGGCTCCTCGGGTGTCAACGGACTCGCCCCCTTGCTTTGATCACCGAGCTCCGGTGACAGTTTGCTGAATTGCCCCAGGCGGGCAGCGGGTCGGACAGAATGAGACGAGGCAGACTTCATCGGTGAGAGACGCACGCAGGCATGGGAAGACTTCACAGAGTGCTCGTACCCAGACGGCCCCATCACGCGACGCAGCGTAGCAATCGGTGCCAACAGACCTTTTTCGGTGGAGAGGATCACGCCGAGTATCGCCGCCTGCTGTCAGTCTCGTGCCACAGCTGCGGCACCGAGGTGCTGTCCTATTGCCTGATGCCGAACCAAGTGCACTTCACCTCGCCGGCGAGGGCGACGCCCTCGTGATCGAGCGCCCACTGCTGGGCCGCGTGCCCGATGGGGGGCACTCGTCGGCGAGCCTGATCCCCCGAAGCTCGGCGAACTGTTGCACGCTCACGCCCGCACCGGACACCCGTTTGGCCCGGATTCCTTTACCGAGTCGCTGGAGCGACGCTTGAGCCGGCCCCGGACGCGACGTAAGCCTGTCCAAAGCCTCAGGGCCGGCACCACTCCACCTCGGACCCGCTCGAGGAACAGCATGGGAATCAGGAGAACTGTGCCCGGTTCCGCCACAGGCACCAAGGGCGCGGGGTGCTGTCAAGGCGGCAGGATACCAGCCGCAGACTCCGCCGCCGGACCGACGGGCATCAGCCCCGGTGCGACCCGAGCTCAGTTGCCCGGCACCCATGAACACACCTCCTGACCGAACCGCGGAAGAACCGCCCGCCGGGGCGAATCGCCCGACAACTTCGGGTGTGACGCAGAACCTGCGAGCCCCTGGGCAAATAGAAATCGCGCGAATCGACGATGTCGGTCGCCGTCGGAGCACCCGATCAAACGGCAAGGTCTCGTCGCGCCCGTGCACGAACGCGCTTGACTCTCCGAGTCCCCCGTCGGGTCTACAGATTGGCTTTCGATCTGTCGCCGCCGAGTACCAGTGCGGAAGCGACGCGGGATCATGCGGAGATCCGACGGCGTTCGACGGAATAGCGGTGCTCTTGCGTAGCATGGAAGCCGTGCTATCATGCGCTCATGATTGAATCGTTCCGTGATCGGGCCACTGGAGACATCTTCAACGGCGTCAATTCGAAAGCCGCTAGAAAATCCTGTCCCGAAAAGCTCTGGGCAATTGCCGCGCGGAAACTCGATCAACTCGATTCAGTGCAGTCGCTCGAAGAGCTGAAGGTTCCGCCGGGTAATCGCCTTGAGGCACTTGTTGGAAATCGCAAAGGTCAGTACAGCATTCGCATCAACGAGAAGTACAGAATCTGCTTCGTCTGGGGCGAATCCGGTCCACGCGAAGTTGAGGTTACCGACTACCATTAGAGGTATCGAATATGGTGCGCATTCCAACGCATAGGGCGCCTACTCATCCCGGCGAAATGCTTCGGGAGGAGTTCCTCGTACCCATGAATATCAGTCAACGTGATTTGGCGAATGCTATTCATGTTCCGTATCAGCGAGTGAATGAGCTCGTTAATCAAAAGCGCGGCATCACACCCAGTACAGCGCTTCGGTTGGCAAAGTTCTTCGGGGTTTCCGCAGATTTCTGGCTGAATCTTCAGGTTCGCTGGGATCTTTTCCGAGCTCAGGCTACCGAGGCAGAAGCGCTGGCCTCGATTGAGTATTTTCATCATTCGCAGAAATTGGCCTAACTGTCTCGTTCCGGGAGATTGGAGCAATTCTCTTTCCGAGGCCCGCGCGGTGCTGAAGATTCTCGTCACTGGGTTGGATACAGGCAACCCGAAAGGCGACCGCAGTCCAACCCGGACCTGTTCGAGGACCAGCACGGGAAACAAGTACACTGCCCTCGAACCGCCCAGGCGCACCGGTGGAACTCTCGCGGTCGGCCGCCACTGGCGAAACATTCGATGGACCGGCCGACGATCGTACCCCGCGCACCCAGTCTGCCAGTCGGGAACTAGACTGCGGCCTGGCTAGCACAATCAACGCTGACTTCAGTCCTTTTCAACTGTTGGGCTCGTAAGGTGAATAGGCTATTCAGTGCCGCAGAAGATCCGTGACCTGCTGAAAGCCCTCAAGGACGCGGGCTTCGACGAGATTCCCGGCGCGGGCAAAGGCTCTCACCGGAAGCTCGTCCATTCGAAGTATCCCGGCGCGGTAACCGTAAGTGGTAAGACTGGGGAAGACGCAAAACGCTACCAGGAAAAGCAAGTCGCTCAGGCAATCGAAGTGGTAAGCAAATGAAAGATGTCGACATGTACCACAAATGGGTAGAATGGAGCGATGAGGATCAGATCTACGTTGGAAAATGTCCCGACCTCATAACCGGGATACACGGCGACGACCCTGTCCGCCTCTACGGTGAACTATGCGAGGTTGTTCAGGATGTCGTAGATCACTTCAAAGCTGAAGGTCGCACGCTCCCGCCGCCAAGGGTTCGCCCCATGAGTGAGGTTGCGTGAATAGCCCAATCGGGTTAGCGAGGATAAGAGGCCAGGGTCACCCAAGATCTGCCTTACGGAAGATAGCCATCCGAACGGGGACCTTGCTGGCGGCCGCATCCATGTCCGCGACCACGTCTGTTACGAGGGCGATGATCCCGGTCAAGGCCGATACCTGATCGCCCTCAAGACAAGAGAGGCTCGGAAACTCGGCACACAGGCCGACGAATTCCTGGTCTTCCGCCGTCCAAAGCACGCGGTCGGTTTAATGACTGACGTCAACCATGTTCAAGCCTCGTGATGGCGGCCGGCACCTGCTTGACCGGGTAGGGTCGGCCACGACCGAGCTCACCCCACGACCCTCAGCACCCCACCCCGGCGAGGATCGCCGGCACCGGTGAATGACTTGCCGTCGAAGACCACCGTGTGGGTGCCGCCGAAGAAGAGGTTGGGCGCGTCCCAGAGGTGACGGTCCGGCCAATGGTCGATGAGCTGGCGGACGGAATCGGCGGGGAAGCCGGGCTCGATACTGATCCTGCCGCGCTCGAGATGGATGCGGGGCGCCGCGACCGCCTGCTCCGGCTCCATCCCGAGGTCGATCAGGTTGGCGAGCGTCTGCAGGATGGCGGTGCGCAGCCGGTTGGAGCCCCCGGAGCCGAGGGCGATCAACCGCCCAGCATGCTCGGCCACGGTCGGCGCCATCATGGACGAGACCCGCACGTCCTCCCGCCAGCGATGGAAGCCCTCGGGGTTGAGGTCCTCCTCCCCCAGCATGTTGTTGAGCATGATCCCGGTACCGGGCAGGACATGTCCGCAGCCCTCGCCGTTCGACAGGGTCAGTGACGCGGCATTGCCAGCGGCATCCACCACGCTGATCTGGGTGGTGCCACGAGTGGCGATCGGGCGCCCATGCACCGCGTCGCGGAAGCGACCGACCCATTCGCCATCCAGCAGACCATCGTCGGATGGCCCGGCGACCCGGGCGAGGTTGGTCTGCTCCATCACGCGGGCCAGGGTGAGCAGGTGCCCCGGCGAGCCGAAGGGGGCGGGGCCCTGAGCCTCCAGGAGGGCGAGTGCGAAGGCGATCAGCAGACCGCCGGACGACGGCGGCGGGTTCAGATACAGGCGCGCATCCCGATAGCGGCGGCGCAGGGGGTCGCGAGGGCGGGTCTGGTAACCGGCCAGATCGCCGGCGCCGAGCTGGCCGCCGTGCTCCCGGCACAAGGCCACCACGGCCCGCGCCATCTCGCCCTCGTAGAAGAGTCGATCCCCTTCGATCGCGAGGGACTCGAGGGCATCCGCCAGCTCGGGCTGGCGCATCAGCTCGCCCTCGCCGTAGAGACGCCCCGGATCCTCCCGACTCCCATAGATGGCCCGCGCAGCCGCGGTCGCCTGATAGATGGGCGCGACGATGCTGAAGATGTACGCCTGCAGCCGATTGAGGCGCACGCCCTCCCGCGCCGCCGCCACCGCCGGCTCGACGATGCGTGACATGGGAACGCTGCCCAGCTCGCGATGGACGTCGAAGAGCCCGCGCACGGTCCCCGGGGTCGCGACGGCGCCCATGCCGATGTGGAACTCCTGCTGGGCGGTTCCGAAGTCGGCGAGCACCGGGAAGAGCTCGATCTCATCCGGCGCGCCCTTGCGCCGCGGGGTCTGGACGAAGAAGTCGTAGACCCGGGTCTCACCGGTCGCCCTGCGGGCGGTGAGGAAGCCGCCGCCGCCCAGGGAGGTCAGCACGGGCTCGGCGACGCAGGCCGCGCACAGACCGGCCAGGGCGGCATCGAAGGCGTTGCCGCCGGCATCGAGCAGCGCGGCCGCCGCCTCGGCGGTGACGGGGTGCCCGGCGGCGACCGCGCCCTTCGCGGTCATGCGCCCTCCCCTTCGGCCCACAGGGCGTCGTGCAGCCCGGACGAGCGCTGGACCCGGCGCGCGATCCCCTCGACCAGACGCTCGGCGGGGGCGACCAGGGTAATCTGCCGGCGGGCGCGGGTGACGCCGGTGTAGATCAGCTCGCGGGTAACGGCGCGGCTGTCGTGGCGCGGCAGGACCAGGGCGACCCGGTCGAACTCCGATCCCTGGCTCTTGTGCACCGTCATGGCGAACAGGGTCTCCACAGGGGGCAGACGGTGGGGCGAGAAGCGGCGCAGCCCCTCGGCGGTCTGGAACCAGGCGTAGAGCTCGCCCCCCGGGGCGAGGCCAGCGCCCGAGCCTGGAGCCGGGTCCGCCAGGAGCAGGCCCACATCGCCGTTGTAGAGACCCAGGTCGGGATCGTTGGCGGTGACCAGCAGCGGGCGTCCCGGGTAGCGCTCACCCTCCGGACGGATCAGACCGGCGCGGGCGAGGGCCGCCTCAGCGATGCGATTGACATTGGCGAGGCCGAAGGCCCCGTCGCGCACCGCGCAAAGGAGCCGGTAGTCCCCGAGGGCGGCGAGCGCGGCGGCAGGGTCGGTCTGCTCGAGCACGGCGCGGTGTCCGGGGACGACGAACCGTTCCACGAAATCGGCCAGCAGGCCCTCGGCCTCGCGGGGGGCGAGGCGCGCGGGGACCTCGACCCGCTCGGCGTCGGGCTTGCCGGACTCGAGCACCGCGAGCGCACCGCGGCCGTCGCCCTTGTGGATGGCCGCGGCCAGGGCATGGATGCCGCTGCCCGCCTTGAACCGCCAGCTCTTGCGCAGGAGCGCGATGCCGTCCGCGAGCCGGCTGTCCCCGAGGCCGCGGGCACGCGTCTCCAGCGCGAGCCCGAGCTGGGTCCCGGCCCCGTCCTCACCCGCGCCCAGGGACTCGCCCGCGTCGGCGCCGATGGCGCCCAGTGACCCCAGGCGCTCCATCAGCGCGGCGGAGTAGCGCGGCTCCCTGCCCCGCCCGCAGATGTCGCCCAGCACGGCACCCGCCTGGACCGAGGCGAGCTGATCCCGATCGCCCAGCAGGATCAGCCGGCAGCCGGGCGGGAGGGCGTCCACCAGCCGCGCGGCCAGGGGCAGGTCGAGCATGGAGGCCTCGTCCACCACCAGCAGGTCGAGGTGCAGCGGGTTGCCGGCGTGATGACGGGGCGCCACCCGGCCCGGGCGCGCGCCGAGCAGTCGATGCAGGGTGCGGGCGTCCTCGGGGATGGCGGCCGCGATGGCCGGGTCGAGCGCGCCCGATCCGACCAGATCGGCCTTTGCCGTGCGGATGGACTCGGTGAGCCGGGCGGCGGCCTTGCCCGTGGGGGCGGCGAGCCCGATTCGGAGCCTCGGGCCGTCGCCCGCCTGCTCCAGGATCAGGGCGAGGATGGCGGTGACGGTGCGGGTCTTGCCGGTGCCGGGACCGCCGGAGATCACGCAGAAGGGCTTGAGCACCGCGAGCGCCGCGGCCACCCGCTGCCAGTCGACCCCCGACTCGGGCAGGCTGCCGAAGAGCCGCGCGAGACCTGCGGCCAGACGTCCATGGTCCAGGTCCCCCGCCCACTGACCGGCCCGGTCGCTCACCGCCCGGGCGAGCAGTTGCTCGTAATGCCAGTAGCGCGCGAGATAGAGCCGGTCGGACCCGTCCAGGACCAAGGGCGCCCGCTCGCCGCCCGGCCGACCCACGATCGACCAGGCGGCCAGCTCCGCCCGCCAGTCCGCCAGGATCGGTGCCTGGAGCCCGGGTACGGCCGCGAAGGGGGCGAGGCCGGCGACGGCGCTCAGATCGAGGCACACATCACCCTGCCCCACCCGATGGCTCGCGAGGGCCGCGGCGAGCAGGCAGGCGGGGGTGGCACCCGGGGCGATCTCGCCCAGCCAACGGGCGAGGTGGAGATCGAGTGGGCGGAGCTCCCCCGCGACAACCGCCTGGCGCAGGGGCGCAAGCCCGCCGGCGCTCGACTCGGCGACCGCGACGGCCAAGGCCTCGTCACTCACGGTTCAAGCCCCCCATCCGCGATCACCGTGCAGACCACTCGGCGGTCGGCACGCGGACCGTCGAATTCGCAGAAGAAGACGTTCTGCCAGGTGGAGAGCCCGAGCTGGCCGTCGATCAGCGGGATGGTCTCGGATGGGCCGACCAGCCCGGCCTTGAGGTGCGAGTCGCCGTTGCCGTCCTGGGCATCGTGGCGCCAGACGCCCCGCGGGATCAGCTTGCGCAGCAGCTCGACCACGTCGGTCTGCACGCTGTCGTCCCAGTTCTCCTGGATCATGACCGCGGCGGTCGCGCCCTGGGCGTAGACGTTGACCAGGCCGTCGCGCACGCCGCTCCGCGCCACCACGACCTTGACCTGGGGGGTGATGTCCACCAGCACCTCGCGGGCGCTGGTCTCGAGCCGGATGATCTCGCGCATGGGGCTATCTCGCTCGTGGGTCAGCAGGGACGGCCCGACGGATTCAGATGTCTGGTCAGGGGGGTCATTGGCTCCCAGGGTCTGGCAGAGCGTCTGCCACACCGACTGGCACACCGACGGGCACATATCGCACCAGACCCCAGAGATGGAGCGGGCGCCTGCACGGCGGCGCGTCGGCCTCGGCGAGCGGCATGCCCGTGCAGTCGAACAGCCGTATGGGCTCGCCGGCCCGGAAACCCGCGATCTCCGGGGGCATCCAGCGCCGGGTGACCAGCCAGAATGGGACGTCGATGGTATCCGGTTCCACCCGTGGTGCAATCCGGCCACGCAGATACTCGGACGGACGCCCGATCCCGGGCCATTGGCTGATGGCGCGATCTCCGCCGTAGAGGCGGAGCATCGCCGTGTCCTGATAACGGGTGGCGTAGACCGGACCGTCGAGCCCGGCGACCCGCTCCGCCAGGGCCTGGAACCCGTGGGTCTCGCGCAGGATGCGGTTCTGGCTCTCGGGGAGCGGCAGGGCGGCCGTCGCGCCGTGCAGGGCATAGAGGCTGACCAAGAGCAGGTTCGCCCCGGCCGCGCCCAGCACCCAGGTCCGGATGGGTCCGAACAGGGGTGCGAGGAGCGCCGGGGCGGCGAGCAGATACATGGCCGGCCAGTTAGCCTCCACGTCGCTGGTCAGTGAGACCAGCGCGAAGAACCCGAGCGGGAAGAGGGTCGCGGCCACCAGGAGCGGTCTCGCGTGGGGCGCCAGGGTGCCGAGCGCGCTCCGCTCGCCGCGCCGGGCGAGCCAGGGCAGCGCCAGGATCGGCAGCGCGAGCAGGCCCCAGAACCCGAGCTGGGTGCCGAGATAGCCGAGCAGGCTGCCTGCGCGCTCGAGGGGCGTCCGGGGACCCGAGTGCTCGATGACGCCGCCCTCGCCCCCGGTCTGCGCGGGATCGAACAGGGCCCCGCTATCCAGGGCGAAGCCGTGGCCGAGTTGAAAACGCAGGGTCAGCCAGTCGTTCTCGGCGTTCCAGATCAGGTTGGGCGCAAACACCAGGAGCGCGAGCAGACCGCCCAGATAGGGCCAGGGCGTGCGCAGGACGCGCGGATCGGAGCGCAGGATGGCCCACAGGAAGACGGGCCCGATCACCACCATGGTGTACTTGCCGAGCAGACCCAGCCCGGTGGCAATCCCCGCGCTGAGCCAGCGTCGACGCTGCCCCGCCAGGGCCCGCTCGGACTCGTGCAGGGCCAGGGCCCAGGCCAGGGCCAGGGGGGTGTCCGGGGTGAGCAGGAAGCCTCCGGCGAGCGCGGGCAGGCTGGCGGCCGCGAGCACCAGAGCGAGCCCGAGGACGGGCCGGTCCCTGAGTCCCGCATTCCAATAGAGTCGCGCCAGAACCAACAGGGTCAGGAGTCCGGCCAGGACACCGCCGAGCCGGGCGGCAAGGGCCGAGCCGGGGGCGAGCCAGGTGGTCGCGCCGAGCAGGGCCACGCCGGGCGGATGATCGAAGTAGCCCCAGGCGAGTGAGCGCGCCCAGTCGAAGTAATAGGCCTCGTCCTGGGTGGCGGGGAGCAGACCGGCCATGAGGAGCCGCCAGGCGACCACCAACAGGATCAGCCCAACGATCACCCGCCAGACCTGACGCGGGTCCCGGAGGGCACGCCAGGCTGGACGAGTGGACGGGTCAGGGGGGCTGTCAGCGGCGGGCATGATGATGAGTCCGTACTCCCCGGGTGAAGACCCCGCAACGGCGCCGCGACGCAAGGGCGCGGAGCCGTGCGCGGGAGGTTAGGATAGCGGCCCGACCGCCTGCCCCGGGCGGGATTCTATCGGTGGCAGGTACGAGTGCCGAGTTGCGAGCGTCCCTGTCGGGCTGAAGCCCGACCCACAGAGGGGGCCTCCATGTCGGGCTGAAGCCCGACCCACAGCCGCGGCGGAGGTGGGGATGACAGACGGGAACCCCCAGGGCGCATCATCTAGAGACCCATCGAACATGTCCGAGCGACCCCCCATGCCGGTACCCTGCCCGCCCCCGGAGCTGGCCGTGGTGATCCCGACCTACAACGAGGCCGAGAATATCCCGGAGCTGGTGCGGCGGGTGGAGAGCGCGCTGGCGGGCGTGGACTGGGAGCTGATCTTCGTCGATGACGACTCGCCCGACGGCACCGCGGAGCAGGTCCGCGAGGTTGCCGCCCGCGACCGCCGGGTGCGGGTGCTCCAGCGGGTCGGACGCCGGGGACTCTCCTCGGCCTGCGTGGAGGGGATGCTCGCCACCCCGGCACCCTACGTGGCGGTGATGGACGGGGATTTGCAGCACGACGAGACCCTGCTGCCGCGGATGCTCGCCGCCCTCAAGGACGAGGATCTGGAGATCGTCGTGGGCAGCCGCTATGTGGCCGGCGGCGGCGTGGGGGACTGGAGCACGGCACGCCACTCCATGAGCCGGCTCGCCACGCGCGTCGGCCAGATCCTGATCAAGGCCGACCTCCAGGATCCCATGAGCGGGTTCTTCATGACGCGCGCCTCGGTGATCCAGTCGAACGCGCGGCGGCTCTCGGGGGTCGGATTCAAGATTCTGCTCGACGTCTTCTCGGCCTCCCCGCACCCCCTGCGCTTCAAGGAGATCCCCTTCACCTTCCGCCAACGCCAGGCAGGGACCAGCAAGCTCGACAACGCGGTCGTCTGGGAATACCTGCTGATGCTGCTCCAGAAGCTGCTGGGGCCCTGGATCCCGGTGCGCTTCATCGCCTTCTCGATCATCGGCGGACTGGGGGTCTTCGTGCACATGGCCGTGCTCTGGCCAGTCCTGAGGATCGGCGGGGACGACGCCTTCCTCGCCGGTCAGATCGCCGCCACCCTGGTGGCCATGACGAGCAACTTCTTGCTCAACAACATCATCACCTACCGCGACATGCGGCTGCGGGGCGCCCAGCTACTCTGGGGCTGGGTCACCTTCGTCGCCGCGTGCAGCGTCGGTGCGCTCGCCAACGTGGGCATCGCCAACTATCTGTTCCAGTCCGGCCACTCCGGGTGGTTCCTGTCCGCCCTCGCCGGGATCCTGGTAGGCGCCGTCTGGAACTACGCGGTCACCGCCGTCTACACCTGGCGGCGTCCGAAGGCGGCCTGAGGGACGCGCCAACAACAATCGGCTCACGTAGGCTGGGGTGAGTTTGCGAACCCCAGCGCTTCCTCGCCTGGTGACGCTGGGGTTCGTTCCTCACCCCAGCCTACGTGGAGATTCACCCCAGCCTACGCGGGGCGCCGCTCAACCGCCGCTCGCGGTGGTCGTGGTATCGATCACATAGACCTCGACGCGACGGTTCTGGCGCCGGCCGTCGGCGGTGGCGTTGTCCGCGATAGGCCGTGACTCCCCGACGCCCTCGGCGCTCAGACGCTCCGCGGCGACGCCGCGCTCCACCAGTGCCTGGACGACCGCATCGGCGCGGGCCTGGGACAGGGTTTGGTTGATCTCGTCCGGACCCGCGTTGTCCGTATGGCCCTCGATCCGCGCGGTGAGCCTCGGATACTCGGTCAGCAGGGCCGCGATGCGATCGAGGCTGGGCAGCTCGCCCGTGGGCAGGACCGCCATGCCGCTGGCGAAGCGCAGCTCCTCGTCGGCGAGGCTCAAGAGCATGCCCCGATCGGACTCGCGACCACCCAACGCCGAGTAGCGCGTATAGAGCGCCTTCAGGTCGCCGAGGGCCTTCACCGTCTCCTGCTGGCTCGCCACCAGGGCAGCCTCGGCGGCGGCCTGCTCCTCGCGGAGCGTCTCCTCCAGGTTGGTGATGCGTCCGCGCGCCTCGGTGATCTGCTCTTTCAGGGCGGCCTTGTCGGCCGTGGCGGCCTCGAGCTGGGCCCTCGCCTCGTTGAGATCCGCGGCACCCTGCTCGAACCGCTTCCTGTAGTCCGTCTCCACCTGAGCGAGCTTCGCCTCCAGGGCCCCGAGGTCGTCGCGGGTGGTCTTCAGCTCCTCCTCGAGTCCGACGATACGCCCGCGGGCCTCGCTCATCTCACCGGAGTGGTTCTCCTCGAGGGCCTTCGCGCTCGCCTCGGCCGCCGCAAGGTCCGCGGCGGCGGTCTCGGCGAGCTTCTTGATCTCTTCCTCCTTGGCCGACACGGCCTCGGCGGCGGCCGCGCGCGCCTGGGCGGCATCCTCGCCGGCGGCCTGCGCGGCAGCGATCTGCTCCTCGTGCGCGGCCCGAGCCGCCTCGGCCTGCTCCTCGAGGGCCGCGATCTGGGCGGCACGCTCGGGCTCGCCGCCCTCGAGGGCGGTGCGATAGAAGGCGATGCGCTCGACCAGCTCGGCCTCCTGGGCCTTGAGGGCCTCCGCCGTCTTGGCCTCGGCCTCGGACAGGGTCGTCTTGAGCCCTTCGAGCTGGGCGTTCAGGTCCGCGACCCGACCCTGCTCCTCCTCGAGCTGGGCCTGGAGCGCAGCCTTGGCCTCCGCGGCTTCTGCGAGCTTGGCCTTGTGGGCCTCGACCTGGGTGTCGCTCTCCGCCTTCTGATCGGTGGCCTCCGCCAGGGCGGCGTTCAGACGTTCGATCTCGGCCTCGCGCTCGGAGAGGGTGTCCTCGGTCTCGCCCATCTTCGACTTCAAGGCTGCAAGCTCCTCACCCACGGCCGCGAGGGTCGACTCCACCGCCGCCACGTCCGCCTGGGCCTTGGACTCCAGGGCCGCGAGCTCGGACTTGAGCTGCTCCTCGTTGGCCCCGGCGGCCTTGAGATCGGCATCCAAGGCCGCGAGCCGCTCGGTGGTCTGGGCGAACTCCGCTTCCTTCTCCCGCATCTCGGCCCGGAGGTTGCCCTGGTACCAGTGATCCAGGGCGTAGACGCCGATCAGCGCGATGAAGAAGATCGCGGCGAGAAGCCGGTACACCGAGGCATCGGATTCATACTCGGGTTTGGGGGACTCGGATTCGGACATGGGTGGCTCCTTTGGGGTTGTTGGACCGGCGCGGGAGGCGGGTCTGGTTCTTGTTCGGTGGAGGCACAGGATAGCCGATGCGCCTCGCCCGCGAACCATGGACGAGGGATATGCCGATCAAAGCCGCCTTTGGCCCTGATCGGCTTGCGCCCCGAGCCGCGCGGGACGCGCCGATTCGATCGGCTGCTAGCGCCCCGCGGCCTCCCGGATCACCCCATGGACATAGGCGAGCTTGTCGATGGCCGGCTGCGACAGGACGAAGGGATACAGGTCCTGCTGCCCCATGCTGCGGTTGAGGCTGTTGAGGGCGAAGGAGAGCGGCAGCCAGTTGTCCATGACGCGTTGGAAATCAGCGACGTCGTAGGGATCGAGCTCGGGGTCTGCCTTCTGCAGGGTCCCGTCGGGCAGCCGACGCTCCACCTCGACCCCGAAGTGGGCCGCAGTCTCCAGGGTATCGGTGATGTGCAGATAGTGGGCCCAGGTCTCGGCCCAATCCTCCCAGGGGTGACTACTGGCGTAGGTGGTGATGAAGCGGTCCTGCCAGTCGGCCGGCGGACCGTCCCGGTAGTGCGCCTCCAGGGCCTCCCCATAATCCGCGCGCTCGTCCCCGAAGAGCTCTCGGAAACGCTCGACCCGACCACCGTCGCGGATCAGGACGTCCCAGTAGTAATGGCCGATCTCATGGCGAAAGTGCCCCAGCAGGGTCCGGTAGGTCTCGTCCATGTCGACGCGCATGCGCTCGCGTTGGGCGGGATCGGCCTCATCGATGTTCAGCGTGATCAGGCCGTTGACATGGCCGGTCATCACGGGCACGCCGGGCGGGGCGTCCAGGCTCGAGAGGAAGTCGAAGGCCAGACCAGTCCCGGCTTCCTCGTCGCGGGGGCGCAAGGAGAGACCAAGGCGCATGAGCCCATAGGCGAGCCGGCGCTTGCCCCGCTCGATGCGGTACCACTTCTCCAGGTTGCCCTCACGGGCGAGGTTGGGGATGGTCCGATTGGGGCGGCAGGATGGGCACAGCGACTCGTCCGACTCGGCAGGGACCATCCAGTTGCAGACGTTGTGCTCCGCGTAGTTCGCGCACTTGCGGTACGGGCCGGCGCCTCCCTGGTGGGCGTCCGGGGTCTCCGGCCGACGGCCGAACAGCCGCTCGACGAGGCTCGGACGGCGCAGCTTGGGCGTCGGCCGAACGGGCACCCAGGTGCCATCGGCCTGCTCCGAGAGGGCCGCGAGCCTGAGCTGGTCGGGCAGGAAGCCCAGGGTGGCCCCGCAGTGGTTGCAGACGACGTTCTCGAAATAGACGGGCTGGCCGCAGGACTGACAGGCAAAGGTTCGCATGACGCTCGTTACCGCTTGAGAGTGAAGCGGCAAGGATAGCCGGGATTGGTGTCGGCGCGTCGATGGCGCACGGTCGCACCCGCCGGGTGCGACCATGCGCGGGAAGGGCGGGTTGCCGGATCAGTCGATGAGGGTCGAAGGGGCGAGCACTCGCCCGGCCTTCATGTAGACGTAGTAAGGGTCATTACTGGTGACGACGCCCTCGGCGAAGGCCCGCGCCACGTCCTCGTCCGACTGCATGGGATGGGTACCCTGGGCCGATACGCCCCCGTTGATACAGGGCTCGAGCGAGACATCCACGAGGTCGCCACTCTCGGCGGAGGCGGTGAAGACCAGCAGGCTGAGACCGAGCGGGATGAGCTGGGGAAACATCGTTAGGATCTCCGGTACAACATATTAGAGACGACTAATATGATGGCGGCGATCCCACCCGAAGTCTGCATCGAGATGTAACGAGTTGTTGCGTCCCCGGGCCAGGAGCAAACCCGGGGCGCGATCTCAGGTGGCCCCGGCCCCGGCCCCGGCGAACAAGCGATAGGCCGGGTTCTCGCTCTCCTCCCAATACTGGAAGCCCAGACCGTCCAGCGACCGGAAGAAGTCCGGTCGCTCGGCCGGCGGGATGGCCAGGCCCATGAGCACCCGGCCGTAGGCGGCGCCGTGGTTGCGGTAGTGGAAGAGCGTGATGTTCCAACGCCGTCCCAGGCGGGTGAGGAAGTCGAGCAGGGCCCCCGGTCGCTCCGGGAACTCGAAGCGCACCAGGGTCTCGTCCACGACCCCGGGGGCGTGTCCCCCGACCATGAACCGGATGTGCAGCTTGGCGGTCTCGTTGTCGGTCATGTCCAGGACCTCGAGACCCTTCTCCCGCAGCCTGGCGATCAGCTCCGCGCGCTCCTCGTCGCCACGCGCGAGCTCCACCCCGACGAACACCTGGGCGCTCTGGGCATCGGAGAAGCGGTAATTGAACTCGGTGATCTGACGCTTGCCGAGGATCCTGCAGAAGCCGAGGAAGCTCCCCGGGCGCTCCGGGATCTCGACCGCGAGCAGGGCCTCGCGCCGCTCACCCAGCTCGGCGCGCTCGGCGATGTGCCGCAGCCGGTCGAAGTTGACGTTGGCGCCGCTCTCGATGGCGATCAGGTGTCGGCCCGTCTCACCGGTGCGCTCTACCCAGCGCTTGAGCCCGGCTACCGCCAGGGCCCCCGCCGGCTCGGCGATCCCCCGCGTGTCGTCGAAGATGTCCTTGATGGCGGCGCAGATCTCGTCGGTGCTGACCAGCACCACCTCGTCGACCCGCTCGCGCGCCACCCGGAAGGTCTCCTCGCCGATCAGCCGAACCGCGACCCCGTCGGCGAACAGCCCCACCTGGGTGAGCTCCACGCGCCGGCCGGCGGCGAGTGCCGCGTGCAGGGTCGGCGCCTCCTCGGGCTCCACCCCGATCACCCGCACCTCGGGGTAGAGCCACTTCACATAGGCGGCGACCCCGGCGATCAGCCCGCCGCCGCCCACGGGCACGAAGATGGCGTGGGGCGGATCGGGATGCTGGCGGAGGATCTCCATGCCGATGGTGCCCTGGCCGGCGATCACGTCCGGATCGTCGAAGGGGTGCAGGAAGGTCAGTCCCCGCTCGGCGACCATCTCCATGGCGTGGGCATAGGCCTCGTCGTAGGAGTCGCCGTGGAGCACCGCCTTGCCGCCGAGCGCGCGCACCGCCCTGACCTTGATGCCCGGGGTGGTGCGCGGCATCACGATGGTGGCCGAGACGCCGAGCCGCGAGGCGCCCAGCGCCACCCCCTGGGCGTGGTTTCCCGCGCTCGCGGCGATCACACCGCGGGCGCGCACCTCGGGCGGCAGATTGACGAGCTTGTTGTAGGCACCGCGCAGCTTGAAAGAGAAGACGGGCTGCAGGTCCTCACGCTTGAGATAGACCTGATTGTCGAGCCGCGCGCTGAGCTGGGTCGCAAGGGTGAGCGGGCTCACCTGGGCGACGTCGTAGACCCGCGCCTTGAGTATCCGCTCGATGTAGGAATCCGCCATATTGGCTCCTCGGGGGGTTGGCGTCGGGCGCACCGGTCGGGCATACGAAAAAAAAGCCGGCGCGATGGCCGGCTGTTTCACCCCGGTCCTCGAACGACCGGGGAGCGATGGGGTACGGGAGTGGGTCGGGGTGACTCCTGGGGTCAGGATGCTTCAGGGCTGGTCTCGGTCGCAAGCCCCTGCGTCCATAGGCCCTGGCCTGACCGCCCCGAGCGGACCGTCGATCCATACGATCCTCGCATCTTGGGGGAATCCAAGGGGCCATGCCGGAACCGCTCGCGCCCTGAGATGCCCACCTGCGCCGAGTGTCCCACAACCCGTGATCGGGGACCACGACCCGGCGGGGCAGCCGCGACGCCGGCATCGGGAGGCGGCGGCCGGGATCGGGACGCGCGGTCATCGGGAAGCGCCGATGTGAGCGTTTAGGGTCCGGCCCATGGATGGCGTCTTCACAGGTGCTCCAGGAACCAATCCCGGGCCAGGATCGCCACCTGGTCCAGCTTACCGGCCTCCTCGAACAACCGGCTGGCCCTGGGGATGATCTCGATCCTGGGCGGCCGGGCCATGCGTGCCGCGGCCTGGCGGCTGAGCTCCAGCACCTCGGGGTCGAGGCCGGCGACGACGAATAGGCAGGGCGCGCGCACGTCTCCCAGGGACTCCGGCACAAGGTCGGGACGTCCACCGCGCGCGACCAGGGCGCGCACCGACTCGGCCCGAGCGGCGGCGGCACCCAGGGCAGCGGCCGCGCCCGTGCTGGAACCGAACAGGCCGATGGGGAGCCCCGCGAGACGCGGGTCGGTCTCGGCCCAGTCGAGCGCCTCGACCAGACGCCGGGTGAGCAGCGGGATGTCGGCGTGCGTCTCGCGCGTGGGCCGCTCGCGCTCGGTCTCATCTGCTGTCAGTAGATCGAACAGCAGGGTGGCGAGCCGCCCGCGGTGCAGGAAATCGGCCACCTCTCGGTTACGGCGGCTGTAGCGGCTGCTGCCACTGCCATGGGCGAAGAGCACCACCCCGCGGGGGTTCTGGGGCAGACCGAGAAAGCCGCCCAGGGCACCGCCCTCCACGGGTATCGCGATGTTGAGGATCTCCATTGGTACACCTCCTTGGGGTTTGGGCATCTGAGAGAGTGCGAAGACGGCGACTCCCGCCCCGGCGCCGTTTGGGGGATTCCCCCGCCCTCGCGAGCCCTTTGACCACCGGGCTGCCCCTTTCTCACCATCCCGTCGGACGAATAACCGTTGTCGGGCGGCGCCGAGGCGCGTGCCGCTCCGCCACGGCCCGCTGGCTACTCGGTGCTGACCTCGGTTCTGACCTCCCCAGGGCCGCCCTGCAGGGCGGCCTGGAGGGCGTGCCAGCTCAAGGTGGCGCACTTGACGCGCATGGGATAGCGGCGCACCCCGGCGAGCGAGGCCAGCTCGCCCAGGGCCTCGAGCTCGTCCTGGGGGCGATCCTCGGTGAGCACCCCGTGGACGGCTGCGAACAGCCGCGCCGCCTCCTCCAGGGTGGCGCCCTTGAGGCGCTTGGTGAGCATCGAGGCCGAGGCCGTCGAGATGGCGCAGCCGCTGCCCTGGAAGCTGATGTCGGCGATGCGATCCCCTTCGATGCGCAGGAACAGGTCGAGCCGGTCGCCGCACAGGGGGTTGTCGGCCTCCACCACCCGGTTGGCCTCCGGCATGGGGCGGAAGTTCGCCGGGTGGCGATTGTGGTCGAGGATGATCTCCTCGTAGAGGTCTTCGAGCCCGTCGCTCATGCCAATCGCTCCCGGGCATAGAGGATGCCGTCCGCCAGGCGGTCGGCCTCCTCCAGGGTGTTGTAGAAGGCGAACGACGCGCGTGTGGTGGCGGGCACGCCGTAGTGGTCCATCAAGGGCATGGCGCAGTGGTGCCCGGTGCGCACCGCGACCCCCTTGTGGTCGAGCAGGGTGCCCAGGTCATGGGCGTGCACCCCGTCCACCAGAAAGGAGATCACCGGTATCTTGCCGCGCGCCTCGCCGAAGATCCGCAGTCCCGGGATCTCCTTCAAGCGCGCGGTGGCGTGCACCAGGAGGGCGTGCTCGTGGCGCGCCAGGGCGGCCGTGTCGAGACCTTGCAGATAGTCGATGGCCGCCCCCAGTCCGACGACCCCGGCGATGTCCTGGGTGCCGGCCTCGAAGCGCTGGGGCGGCGGCGCGAAGCGGGTCCGCTCGAAGGTGACCCGGCGGATCATCTCCCCGCCACCCTGCCAGGGCGGCAAGGCGGCAAGGCGCTCCGCCTTGCCGTAGAGCACGCCGATCCCGGTCGGCCCGAACATCTTGTGGGCCGAGAAGCAGTAAAAGTCGCAGTCCAGCGCCTGCACGTCGGGGCGGAGATGTGGCACCGCCTGGGCCCCGTCGATCAGCACCGGGATCCCCCGCGCATGGGCCAGGGAGATGGCCTCCTCCACCCGGTTCACGGTGCCGAGCACGTTGGAGACATGGGTCAGGGCGAGGAGCCGGGTGGGTCCGTCGAGCAGCGCCGGCAGCCGCTCGAGCTCGAGCTCCCCGGCCGGGGTGACAGGGAGCACGGCGATCTCGATCCCGGCACGCTCGCGCAGGAGCTGCCAGGGGACGATGTTGGCATGGTGCTCCATGGTGCTGAGCACCACCCGGTCACCCGGGCGCATGGCCGCCCCGAGCCCGTGGGCGAGTAGGTTCACCGCCTCCGTGGTCCCGCGCAGGAAGACGATCTCCTCGGGGCTGCGCGCGTTGAGGAAGCCACGCACCCGCTCGCGCGCCCCCTCGAAGGACTGGGTGGCGCGCTCGGAGAGGCTGTGCACCGCGCGGTGGACGTTGGCGTTGTCCCGGGCGTAGAAGTCCGAGACCGCCGCGATCACCTGGCGCGGCTTGTGCGCGGTGGCGGCATTGTCCAGATAGGCCAGGGGCTCACCGTGCACCTCCTGGTGCAGGGCCGGGAAATCTGCGCGCAGGGCGTCGAGGTCGAATAGTTCAGGGTTCATAGGGATGACTTGCGACCTGGGCTTGGCGGTTCAAGGGGTCTTCGCCGGTCCACCGAGACGCGGACCAGATCGATCCGGGGATGCGATCAGGTCGCGTCGCCCGGCAAGCGTTCGCCGCTCTCACCATCGAACAGCAGGAGCCCCTCCGGATCGATCGCCAGGGCCAGGGTCTCGCCCGCGGCGGCCGCGCTCTCCGCCCCCAGGCGCGCCACGAGCCTCAGGACCCCATCATGCCCCCCATCCAGATCCAGCTCCTGCTGAAGTGCGGCGAGCCTGCGGCCTCCCTCGGCTCGGACATCGAAGTGCACGAAGAGGTCCGCGCCGAGCCACTCCACCACCTCCACACCCACCCTGAAGCTGCCCGTCTCCCCGTCCTCGGCCGTGGCCTCCCGGAGATGCTCCGGGCGAAGACCGGCGATGACCTCCCGCGTCCCTGAGGGCAGACCGGCGCGCAGATTCGGCGGCAGGGGGATAGACGTCATGGGCAGGACGAGCCTGTCCCCGTCGATCTCGGCGGGCAGCAGATTCATGGCGGGGGAGCCGAGAAAGCCGGCCACGAACAGGTTCGCCGGGCGCCGGTAGAGCTCCCGCGGGGTGCCCACCTGCTGGATCCTGCCCTTGCGCAGGACGGCGATCCGATCGCCCAGGGTCATGGCCTCGGTCTGGTCGTGCGTGACATAGACCATGGTGGTCGCGAGGCGCCGCTGGAGCCGGGCCAGCTCCGCGCGCATCTGCACCCGTAGCTTCGCATCCAGGTTGGACAAGGGCTCATCGAGCAGGAAGGCGGCCGGCTGGCGGACGATCGCCCGACCCATGGCCACGCGCTGGCGCTGGCCGCCGGAGAGCGCCGCGGGCTTGCGCTCGAGCAGCCCCTCGATCTGCAAGACCGCCGCCGCACGCTCCACCCGCGCGTCGATCTCCGCCCGGCTCAGCTTGGCCAGCTTGAGCGGAAAGGCCATGTTCTCGCGCACCGTCATGTGCGGATAGATGGCGTAGCTCTGAAAGACCATGGCCATATCGCGATCCTTGGGGTCGCGATCGGTGATGGTCTCCCCGCCCACCCGCACCTCCCCGGCGGTGGGGCGCTCGAGCCCGACGATCATCTTGATGAGGGTCGACTTGCCGCACCCGGAGGGGCCGACCAGGATGAAGAGCTCCCCATCGCGGATGCTGAGGTCGGTCGGCTCCACCGCCCGGGTGCCGTCCGGGAAGCGCTTCTCGATCCCCTCGAGGATGATCTCTGCCATGGCTAACCCTTGACCGCGCCCGCGGTGAGGCCGGCGACGATCTGTCTCTGGAAGAACAGGACCAACAGGATCACCGGGATCGTGACCACCACCGAGGCCGCCGCGATAGACCCGGTGGGCAGCTCGAAGCGGGAGCTCCCGGTGAAGAAGGCGATGGCCGCGGGCACCGTGCGGGCGTCGTTGGTGGAGGTCAGGGCTGCGGCGAAGAGGAAGTCGTTCCAGGCGAAGATGAACACCAGGATGGCCGCCGTGACGACCCCCGGCGCGGCCAGCGGGACGATCACATAGCGGAAGGCCTGCAAGGGCGTGGCGCCGTCCACCCGCGCCGCCTGATCCAGGTCCCAGGGGATCTCCCGGAAGAAGGCCGCCAGGATCCAGATGGCCAGCGGCAGGGTGAAGCTCATGTAGGGCAGGATGAGCCCGGGCCAGGTGTCGTAGAGCCCGATGGTCCGCCACAGGTTGAACAGGGGGCCGATCACGGCGATGGGCGGGAACATCGCAATCGACAGGGCGGCCACCAGGATCAGGCCCCGGCCACGGAAGCGCAGACGCACGATAGCGTAGGCGGCAAACATGGCGAGCAGCACCGCGAGCAGGGTCGAGATGGCCGCGATGCCCATGGAGTTCCACAGGGCCGCCGGGAACTGGGCATCGGCGAAGATGCTCCGGTAGTGCTCCAGGCTGATCTCCCGCGGCAGAAAGCGATTGTCGTTCAGGTCGCCTGCGGGTTTGAGGGAGAGCGAGACGATCCAGGCCACCGGAAACAAGGCATAAAGGATCACCAGCACGCCACCCGCGCGCCAGAAGAGTGACTCGAGCAGGCCGTGGCGCGAACTCACCTATCCTCCCCCGCGCTGAAGCTGGCGCCCAGGCCCTTCACGAACAGCGCCGCGATGGCGATGACACAGAGAAAGATCAGCACCGAAACCGCCGACCCGAGCCCAAGGTTCAGCCGCGTGACCAGGGCGTGGTAGCCGACGATGGAGACCGTCTCGGTCCCCTGGGCACCGCGCGTCTGCACGAAAACGGTGTCGAAGATCCGGAAGGCGTCCAGGGTGCGGAACAGGAGTGCCACCAGGAGGGTGGAGCGCATCAGGGGCAGGGTCACCCGAAAGAAGCGCTGCACGGCGTTCATGCCGTCCACCCGGGCCGCGTCCAGCAGGTCCTGGGGGACCAGGGTGAGCCCGGCCAACAGGAGCAGGGCCATGAAGGGGGTGGTCTTCCAGACCTCGGTGAGGATGATCACCAGGAAGGCGGACCAGCGCTCGGTGAGCCAGGCCCGTTCCAGCCCGAGCCAGGGATTGACGAAGCCGGTCACCGGGTCGAAGGCGAACTTCCAGGCGAGCGCCGCCACCACCGTGATGATGGCGTAAGGGACCAGCACGGAGGCGCGGACCGTGCGGCGCAGGAAGAACACCCGATGCATTACGAGCGCGAGCAGCATGCCCAACACCAGCTCGATGGCGACCGAGCCGATGGTGATGATCAGGGTGTTGGCAAGGGACTCCCACCACACCTCGGAGGTGAGCACGCTCGCGTAGTTGGCGAGACCCACGAATGCCCGCTGATCCGGGAAACGCAGGTCATAGCGAAAGAGCGACAGCCATAGGGCATAGCCGATCGGGTAGGCGGTCACCAGCAGCATGGCCAGCACCGCCGGCGTGCACAGCAGCCAGCCCAGGCGCTCCTCGCGCGCGTCGCGCGGTCGGCTCACAGCAGCCCCTCCGAGCGCAGGGCGCGATCCACGGCCTGACGCAGACGCTCCACGTCCCGCGTCGGTTCGATCTCGGCGAGCGGGTGCAGGGTGCGGCCGATGGCCAGTGAGACGTCGTTGTAGAGGGGGGTCTTGGGGCGCTGGACGGCGTCGTTCAGGGTCTCGCGGAGCAGGTCTGCGAAGGGAAAGGTCTCGCGTACCTGCGGATCGTCATAGAGGGCCGCGGTGGTGGGCGGCAGGCCGCCCCGTTGGGCCGCCAGCCGCTGGCTTGCGGGTGAGGCGATGCAGGCGGCGGCCGCGAGGGCCAGCCCCGGATGGCGCGAGAAGGCCCCCACACCCAGATTGATCCCGCCGATGGTGACCCGGCTGGGTCGCCCCGGCGCGACCGCGGGCCAGCGCGCCCAGCCCATGTGCTGGGCCACCTCGGGGGCATTGGCCCGGGCGCTCGGCCAGACATAGGTGTAGTTGAGCATGAAGCTGGAGCCGCCCGACTCGAAGGCCAGTCGTGTCTGGTCCTCGCGGGCGCTGGCCAGGGCCGGGTCCGAGGCGGGTGAGCTGGCGAATCGATGCAGGATACGCAGGGCCTCCCGGGTGGGGTCCGGCGCCAGGGACGGGGTCTCGCCGCCCTCCTCCAGCACAGAGCCCCCCGCGGACGCGAGCAGCGAGACGAAGAAGACCGCGAGGCCCTCGTAGCGCTCCCCCTGGGCCTGGATGGTGCCCGCCTCGCCCAGGGACTCGGCCAGGTCGATCATCTCGTCCCAGGTCCCGGGCGGCCGGGGCACGCGATCGGTCCGGTACCACAGGAGCTGGGTGTTGGTGGTGAAGGGCACCGCCCACAGGCGTCCCTGATAGGACGCGCTCTCCACCGTGGCCCCGATGCGTCCCGCGCGGGCCTCCCGCGCCTGATCCTCCGGCCAGGGCAGGATCCAGCCGGCCTCGGCGAGCTCCGCGGTCCAGATGACGTCCATGCCGATGATGTCGATGTCACTGTCGCCTGCCGCGAGCCTGCGCACCAGTTGCTCGCGCTGCTGGTCCGCGTCCGCTGGCAGGGGCTTGATCGCTACCCGATAGGCCCCCTCGGATGCGTCGGCGCAGCGCCGGGCGGCCTCGTCGAAGGCGCCGGAGGGCTCGTCGAAGACATACCAGTTGAGGACCGGGGTCTCGGACGCCCGCTCAGCGCAGCCGATCAACAGACAGGCCGCCAACGCGGGGCCGCTCCAGTGAGACAGATGCAATCTCCGGTGGGATGGCTGGATCATCGGACACTCGTCGGCGGCTCCTCTCCCGGACCGCCGCCGCTCAAGGATGGCCACATGGCCGCGACAAGTCCACCCGCGCCGGGGCCAGCCATGTCCCCGGATCGGAAGATGTCCAGCCGCGCGGCCTCGCTGATGGCCACCACCGCGGGGTGGCGCAGGCGCCGCTCGGCAGAGATGGCGTAATAGCGCTCGCGCACCGCGTCGGTGCTGCCGATGGGCTCCACCTGGTACTGGCCGGCGATCTCCCGGTCGATGACGCTCGGGGAGACGAAGACCCCGACACCCTTCTGGCCGAAGGCCTGCATCAAGGCCCGGTCCTCCAGCTCGCCGACGATGCGCGGACGGATCCCCTGCTGGTCGAGCCAGTGCATGAGGGCCCCGCGCAGGGCGGTGCTCTCGGCGGGGATCAGCATCGGCGCGCCCTCCAGGGACCCGGGGAAGCCCGAGCGCAGTCGCGCGGCCAGCTCGGGCGCGGCGAAGAAGGTGATGCCGCACTCCCCCAGGGGATGGTTGAAGGCGCGCACGTTGAGGACCCCGCCCAACGGGGTGTCGGCGAGGACCATGTCCAGCTTGTGGATGGCGATGTCGGCGAGCAGGGCGTCCAGCTTGCCCTCCCGGCAGAGGATGCGCACCGGCTGGTCCGGGAGGTTGAGGGCGGGCTCGAGGAGCCGATAGGCGACCGGTTTGGGCACGACGTCCACCACCCCGACAGAGAAGCGCAGGGCCTCACCGGTCCTGCGGCCCTCGAGTGCCTCGGTCATCTCCGCCCCCAGGCGGAAGATCTCATCGGCGAAGCCCAGCGCCAGACGCCCCGCCTCGGTGAGCACCAGGTTGCGCCCCGCGCGGGTAAAGAGCCGCACCCCGAGGGCGTCCTCCAGGACCCGCAGCTGGCTGCTGATGGTCTGGGGCGTGAGATGCAGGACCTGCGCCGCGCGCGTCAGGCTCCCCTCACGGGCGACCGTCCAGAAGTAATACAAGTGGTTGTAGTTGCTGCCGCGCATCGCGCTCCCGTTTCGATAATCTCGAAATACGATTCAAAAACGTTCGAATTTTACTCGGTTCCTCCAGCCCCTACATTGATCGCCGTAGGGCGCATGTCGGCGCCAGCATCAACCCGATGACCGAACCGAGGACATCCGAGATGAACGAGCAAGAACGCGGCATGATCGACGGCCTGTTTGAGCGCCTGCGCGAGGCCGAGTCCCAGGCGGGCCCCCGGGACCGGGACGCCGAGGCCATGATCGCCGAGCGCATGGCCAGCCAGCCCGGCGCCGCCTACATGCTGGCGCAGGTGGTCCTGGTGCAGGAGCAGGGGCTCAAGAACCTCACCAACCGGGTCGAGGAGATGGAGCGCCAGCTCGCCGAGCGTCCCCAGTCGGGCGGCGGCTTCCTGGGCGGGCTCTTTGGCGGCGCCCCACGTCCCGCCGCCCCTGCCGAGCCCGCCGCGCGCACCCCGGCGGCCACCAGCGGCGGCTGGAGCAACCCCCGCCCTGGCGTTGGACTCTCCGGCACCCAGGGCGGCGCGCGGGCCGGCATGCAACCGGGCGCCCAAGGTGGCGGCTTCATGGCCGGGGCCATGCAGACCGCCGTGGGCGTGGCCGGCGGCATGCTGCTCGCCAACGCGGTCGGTGGTCTGTTCGCCGGAGATGCGGAGGCCGCCCCCGCCGAGGCCGCGGCAGCCCCCGAGGCTGCGCCCGAGATGCCACCCGAGGCGCCAATGGATGACCCCGCGGCCGACGAGGGTGGCGGCTTCTTCGATGGCTTTTTCGGCGGGGACGACGAGGAGTTCTGAGCCCCTGGGTCAGGCAGGCCGGCCCCGAACTGCTAGTAGGTTAGGCGCGGGTTGCCGGCAGCCGGGCCTGCGTGACCATCACCCGCCTCGACGAGCCGAGGCGCATCCGCCTCTAGCACTGGGCTGTCCCGCCGAAACGCCCCTCGTCGCACCGCCCGGCAAGAAGCGCTTTGTGTTGGCGGCGCCGTTATGACCGGGCCAACGAACTGGATCACGCGGCTGAGGCGGGGCGACGCTGACGCCAATGGCCAATGGGTTTGGTGTTCGGGCCTCGCGTCCGCCCCCCAGTCCAGACTGACGATGCCTGCAACTGAAGCCGCCCGCATCCTGCACACT
>CAVQQM010000045.1:0-25458 GCA_963714915.1 uncultured Gammaproteobacteria bacterium | reverse complement strand
ACGGTCGAGATCGCCCGGGGCAGTTCGGGTGTCCCACGGGACCGGCGCGGCGCAGACGCTCGGGGAGCCTCGCCGCGTCAGGCAGACAGCCGCTCGGAGAGGAAGGGTTGGATCAGGCCGAGCATCGCGCGATGCACCTTGAGATCGCCGGCCATCAGATTGCCGGTCTCGAACAAGCGGCCGCCGCCGGCGAGATCGCTCACGGTACCGCCCGCCTCGGTGACCAGCAGTGCGCCCGCCGCGAAGTCCCAGGGCGAGAGCCCGAGCTCCCAGAAGCCGTCGGTGCGGCCGGCGGCCACGTAGGCGAGATCCAGCGCGGCCGAGCCGGGACGCCGGACCCCGGCGGTCGCCAGGGTCATGGCCGGAACATGCCGAGATAGACATCGATATGGCGCTGATCACGGAAGGGGAAGCCGGTCCCGATCAGGGCGCCGTCGAGTGAGGGTCTGGGCGCGACCCGGATGCGGCGATCGTTGAGCTGGGCCCCCTGGCCGCGGGCCGCGGTGAACATCTCCTCGCGCAGCGGGTCGTAGACCACCGCGCATTCCAGCTGTCCGCGATGGCGCAGGGCGATGGAGACGGAGAACTGGGGGAAGCCGTGGAGATAGTTGGTGGTGCCGTCCAACGGATCGATGATCCATTGGTAATCGCCGCGCCCTTGTGCCCCGCCTTCCTCCGCGAGGATGGCATGATCCGGGAACTTGCCCCGCAGCTCCCTCACGATGGCCTCCTCGGCGTTGCGGTCCACCTCGCTCACGAAGTCGTTGCGGCTCTTGGTCTGGACGTGCAGCTGGTCGACGCGATCGCTGAAGCGCAGGAGGATGCGGCCGGCTGCGCGGGCGGCGCGCACGGCGATGGTGAGGGTAGGGTTCATGGAGCGGCACATTACCCCATGGCGGCGCCGTATTAAAGATTGACAATGGGCCGATATTCTTACGAAGCTGCCGGGCCATGAGTGAAGCGACCCTCCCGCATCCAGGTCCCGGCGGCGGACCCGGCGACCAGACCCTCGCCCGGGTGCGGGTGGTGCTGGTGGAGACCACCCATGGCGGCAACCTGGGCGCCGCGGCCCGTGCCATGAAGACCATGGGTCTGTCGCGTCTCGCCTTGGTCAACCCCAGGCAGGCCCCGGATGCGGAGGCACTGGCCCGAGCATCGGGGGCCGATGATCTCCTCGAGAATGCCGAGATCCACCCAACGCTCCCCGCCGCCCTGGTGGGCTGCCGACTGGTGATCGGGACCAGCGCGCGGGCGCGCTCCGTGGAATGGCCGGTGGTCGACCCGGCGGAGGCGGCCCGCCTGCTGCTCGCCGAATCGGCGGCCGGGGAGGTGGCCCTGGTGTTCGGCCGCGAGAGCTCCGGGCTCACCAACGACGAGCTCGGCCGCTGCCAGTACCTGTTGCACATCCCCACCAATCCGGCCTTCAGCTCCCTCAATCTGGCCGCCGCGGTGCAGGTGCTCGCCTACGAGCTGCGCCGGGCCTGGGTGGCAACCCTGGGTGAGACGCGGGCGCCGCCCGAGCATGTCCCGGCCCCCGCCGAGCAGTTGGAGGGGCTCCATGAGCACCTTGCCCGGGCGATCGTGGACATCGGCTATGCCGACCCGGCCCAGTGCGACCGGCTGCTGCGCCGCTTGCGGCGGCTGTTCAATCGGGCGCGTCCCGATCCGGTCGAGGTGAACATCCTGCGGGGGATTCTGAGCGCGGCCCAGGGCCGCAAGACGACCGGCCGCTTCGCGCGGTCGGCGCCCGCGGCCGATCCGGAACCCGGCACCGGGGATCCCCATGCTTGAGCGACTGCGCGAGGACGTCGCCTGCGTCTTCGAGCGCGACCCCGCGGCCCGCACGGCCTTCGAGGTCCTGACCACCTATCCGGGCATCCACGCGATCGCGACCCACCGGCTCTCCCATTGGTTGTGGGAACGCGGACTCAAATGGCCCGCACGGGTGCTGTCGAACCTCGCCCGCTGGTTCACCGGGATCGAGATCCACCCCGGCGCCGTGATCGGACGGCGCTTCTTCATCGATCACGGGATGGGCGTGGTCATCGGCGAGACGGCCGTGATCGGGGACGACTGCACCCTCTATCACGGGGTCACCCTGGGCGGCACCAGTTGGCAGAAGGGCAAGCGCCATCCCACCCTCGGGCGCGACGTGGTGGTGGGCGCCGGGGCCAAGGTGCTGGGTCCCATCGAGGTGGGGGACGGGGCCCGAATCGGCTCCAATGCCGTGGTGGTGAAGGTCGTCCCCCCGGGTGCCACCGTGGTGGGTGTCCCCGGGCGGGTGATCGAGCGCGAGCACGACGCCGAGCGTCAGCGCCGGGCCGATACGGCCGCGCGGATCGGCTTCGATGCCTACGGCGCGACAGCCGACGCCCCGGATCCGGTGGCCAACGCCATCAACCGCATGCTCGACCATATCCATCACATGGACGCGCGCATGGAGTCCATGTCTCGGGCGCTGGAGGCGCGCGGGGTCATGCATCATTTCGAGCACGATCCAGACCTCGACTCGGTCCAGATCGACGGCGGCCCGCCGGTCGATGTCCCCACCGTCGATCCGGACTTCACACGCGAGGGAGAGTCGTCACGCTGATTCCCTGGCGGGGCGTGCGGATTAATTGATCAAGTCGCTCGGGTAACGTACCATCCCGGCGTCCCCGTATTGGAACAAGGGTTAACCCATGCGACTGACCACCAAGGGCCGCTACGCCGTCACCGCGATGCTCGATCTCGCCATCCATCAAGGCGAGGGGCCGATCGCGCTGGCCGATATCGCTCACCGCCAGGGGATCTCCCTGTCCTACCTGGAACAGTTGTTCGCCAAGCTGCGGCGGCGTGCACTGGTCACCAGCGTGCGCGGGCCGGGGGGCGGCTATAATCTGGCGCGCTCCGCGGGCCAGATCCATGTTGCGGAGGTGATCTCGGCGGTGGACGAGAATGTCGACACCACCCGCTGTGGGGGTGCCGCCAACTGCCACAACAACGGCCCCTGCCTCACCCATGACCTGTGGGCCGACCTCAGCGATCGCATCTACGACTACCTCAATCAGATCAGCCTCGAACAGCTGGTCGAGCGGGGGGCGGAGACGGGCGCTCGGGACGCCTGCACCACCGTCGACCTCAAGCTCGGGATCGAGCCCGGCAAGCACGCCGGCCTTAGCCACTGAACCTCCGAGCGCGCTGGCCGCCGAACGCGCTGGCCGCCGGGGCCCGGGCCGGCGGGCGGCGATCGCCGTAACCCCGCGACAGACGTCGGCGCTCAAGGTCACCCTCTGTTCTTGCCACCGGCCCTGCCCGTCAGATCTCTCTGCCAGGCCCGCTGACCGTGGGCGGCCCAGACCGAGGTCTGACGAGCGCCGCGGCGCTGTTCGCGAGCCACCCCCCGGCTCTAACCGACCCCATACCCGCCCGGCCCTTCAATCCCTAAAGGAGCCCAGCCCGCCATGCATTCGCCCCTCGTCTCGACCGCCTGTCTCGGGATCGTATTCGCGCTCGCCGCCGCGCCTCCATCCCATGCCGAGGCCGCCGACGCCTCGGCCGTGTCCGGACAGGTCACGGGCGCCAAGATGGCCAGCCACCCCGACTGGTTCAAGGAGAGCTTCCTCGACCTGCCGGGCGACGTGGAGGAGGCGGCAGACGAGGGCAAGCACGTCATCCTCTTCATGGAGATGAACGGCTGCCCCTACTGCTTCAAGATGGTGGAGGAGAGCTTCAAATCGGGTCCCACCAGCGAGACCATCCAGGAGGGGTTCGAGGTGATCGCGCTCAACGTGCGCGGTGATCGGGAGGTGGCAGTAGACACCGAGACCTCCATGACCGAGAAGGCGCTCGCCGATCAACTCGGGGTCCGCTATACGCCGACCATCGTCTTCTTGGATCCGGAAAACCGTCCCGTCGCTCGGGTCAACGGCTACCGGAACCCGCAGGACTTTGCCTTGATCCTCGACTACGTGTCATCCAAGTCCTATGCCAGCCAGACCCTGGCGGAGTATCTCGACGGGCGCAAGGCGGGCGCCACCGGATATGCCTTCCGGGAGCACCCGAGGATCCAGACCGCCGCGGATCTCAGCGGCTTCAAGGACAAACCCCTGGGCCTGCTCTTCGAGGACCCTGCCTGTGTCGCCTGCGACGCCCTGCACGACGGGCATCTCGCCGATCCCGGGGTCGACGAGGCCCTGGCCGCCTTCGACCTGGTGCGCCTCGACGCTCTCTCGGATGAGCCCATCACCGCCCCCGACGGGACCTCGACCACGCCGCGCAAGCTGGCAGCGGACCTCGGCGTCACCTATCGGCCGGCCCTGGTGTTGTTCGATGGGGGCAAGGAGATCGCCCGCATCGACAGCATGCTCTATCGCTACCACTTCATCGGCGTGCTGGAGTATGTCGGGCAGGGCCACTACAAGCGCTACCCGGACGACCCCTTCGACTACATCAACGCCAAGACCGCGGAGCTGACCGCAGCGGGCAAGGACGTCTCCATCTCCGACGAGTGACGCTGGCGCTCAGGTCAAGGCCTGGCGCACGAACTCCGGCAGTGCCAGGGCCGCCTGATGGATCTCCGCGTTGTAATAGCGGGTCTCGAAACCCCGGGTCGCGGCGTCGGCGGCACGGAAGCCGTCCAGCGGGTTGGCCTTGCCGGCCAGGGTGGCGCTCCACCAGCCCGAGGGGTAGACCGGCTGCGGAAAGGTGAGCATGCGCGTGGCCCCGAATCCGGCCGCGCGCATGGCGCCGTGCATGGCCTGGAGCAGGTCCAGGTTGTAGAGGGGCGACTCGCTCTGCTGCACCAAGATCCCGCCGTCGGAGAGGGCCGCCAGACAGTCGCGATAGAATGACTCGCCGAACAGACCCTCGGCCGGTCCGATGGGGTCGGTGCTGTCCACGATGATCACGTCGAGGCTACTGGGGTCCGCCTCCTTCATCCAACGGATGCCATCCTGGAAGAGCAGCGTCGCCCGCGGGTCGTGATTGCGGGCAGTGAGCTCGGGGAAATGGGCCAGGGCCGCCCGGGTCACCCCCTCGTCGATGTCGATCTGCACCACGGACTCTACGTCCGGATGCTTCAGCACCTCGCTCAAGGTGCCGCAGTCGCCGCCCCCGATGATGCAGACCCGTTTGGGGGCCGCGTGGGTGAAGAGCACGGGATGGGCGAGCATCTCGTGGTAGAGGAAGTTGTCGCGGGCGGTGAGCATCACCAGCCCGTCGATGGTCATCAGGTTTCCGAAGCCCTCGGTGGCGAAGACCTCGATGGTCTGATAGGGCGTCTTCTCCTCCCACAACCGCTCGCGGATCTTGAGGGAGAAGGCCACGCCCTCGGCGGGGGTTGACTCGGTGAACCAGGCGTTGGGGTCGAGCATCTGGACTCCTCGGGAGCTGGGAGCGCCCATGGCGGGCACCGGCGACGGATGGCGCGCGAGTATGCGCGGAGGTGCCAGAGGCGACAAGCGGGAGACATCCCGGTCGAGGCAGCATGCGGTCTTGCGGCGCGGACTCGGTAAAATGCCGAGTGCCGAGTGCCGAGTGCCGAGTGCCGAGTGGCGCGTGGGGAGGGTTCCCGGGCCGTCCGGCGACTGGGCTCGCATACGAGCGCGATACTGACCTGGATGGGATCTTTCTGGAGCAAGGGCGATGCAGACTCTGGAGAGCTACGATCAGGTCCCCTACGAGAGCTTCGCCATCCCGGAGACCCATCCGGATACCCTCGGCTGCCTGGCCGCGGTGCTGGGTGTGGATGCCGCCCCCGCGGAGGGCTGCCGGGTGCTGGAGTTGGGGGCGGCCTCAGGCGGGAATCTGATCCCCATGGCCTGGCATCTGCCCGGGAGCGAGTTTGTCGGGATCGAGCTATCGGCCGATCAATCGCGGCGGGGTCAGGAGCAGATCGCCGCCCTGGGGCTTTCGAACTGCCGGTTGATCCATGCCGACATCGCCGACCTCGACCCCGACCCGGATCAAGGTCTCGGGCGTTTCGACTACATCCTGGTCCACGGGGTCTACTCTTGGGTCCCGGAGCCCGTGCGCGAGCACATCCTCGCACTCTGCGGCGGTCTGCTCTCGGGGCGCGGCCTCGCCTATGTGAGCTGGAATGTCCTCCCCGGTTGGCGCCAGCGCGCCATGCTGCGGGACATGCTGCTCCAGCGGTGCGCCGGCGAGTCCCGACCGGCCGCGCGTCTCGCCCTGGCGCGTGGCCTCCTGACTCAGCTTGCCGCGGGGCTCGCGGACAGGGACGGGCCGGAGACGGCCGTGCTGCGCCAGGAGGTGGACTATCTCGGAGATGCCCGCGACAGCTATCTCTATCACGAGTATCTGGAGCACACAAACGCCCCCGAGCTGTTCGCCGATTTCATGGCCCGCGCCCACCGGCACGGTCTCGCCTACCTCGCGGATACCCGGCTGCACAGCCTGTTCCCCTCCAGCCTAGGCGACGCCGCCGAGGCCGTGCTCGAGCCGCTCCCCAACCAGGAGGAGACTGAGCAGATGATGGATTTCCTCAGCCTACGTCCCTTCCGCCGGAGCCTGCTGGTGCGCGAGGGCAGGGGGGGCGTGGAGGAGATCGACCTGGGCCGGTTCGCCGGTCTGTCGCTCCATGCCGATCTGGGGCCTGAGGAGTCGGAGCAGGGGCAGCAGGCCGGGGTGTTCACCAACGGCGCGGGCGGGAGCTTCCGGGTCACCGATCCGCTCGTCCGGGTGATGCTGGCCGTGCTCGCCGAGGTTTACCCCAACGCCGTCGCCTTCCCGGATCTCCTGGCGCTGGCCCGGGAGCGATTCGGGCAGACGGGCGCCAACGCTGGCACCGAGGATGCGGAGGCGGCCCTGGCCGAGCTGTTCAATCTCTACTGCTCTGGCGGGATCGGGCTCACGTCCCGCCAGGACAGTTGGATCCGCGTGCCCGGTGATCGGCCTCGGGCGATCTCGCTGGCCCGTGTCCAGGCGGCAGCGGGGGAAGGTCATGTGGCGACCGTGCGGCACCGGGTCCTGAGGCTCGATGCCCTCGCCGCCCGCCTGCTCGGGCTTCTCGATGGGACAAGGGACAGGGAGACCCTGATCGAGGCCCTGCGCGACGCCCTGATCAGAGAGCCCGATGTGGCCCCGAGCCTGTCGGCCGCCGCGCCCGGCGCCCGCGACACCATCGCCACCAATCTCCAGCGTCTCCTCCGCCGCTTCGCCCAGGGCGGACTGCTCGAGGGCTGACGGCACACCCGTGGTGCTTTTTCCAGCGATGTCTCGCCACGGATCGCCAAGCTTCCCCCGCGTCGCCATGGCCTGATTTCCCAGGATGCGACATGGCCCAATTGGCAGCGGAAAGGGCTCCTGCGACCCAGAGCGGACACTCGTTCCAATATTCGACGGGCTGCTCTCATCGAAAGCGCAACGTTACAGCTCCAAACGCTTGAATGTGCTGATCTGGAAGTCGCGAGGTTTGACCGAAGGCTGAGGGACCATGATTTAGGTTGGGCAGGAGGACTCCGACTGCGTGGCACGATGTCTGAGTCGAAGCCATCTATAGAAACATGCTTCAAGGCATCATGTTCATCATGTATCCGGGCGGCGATGAGAACGATTGTCTGCCTTTGTAAATGTTATAGCTGATGCCATCAATCGTTCCCGACATCCGGTTCAGATCGAGAGAAATACTGCCGACCTTCGAATCCAAGAACTGCAGCGATTCTTTTATCCCGCTGACCGAGTCATTCATTTGGCGCAGATCATTTGAAATGGAGTTCTCGATCAGCGTTATCTCATTGTTCATCGCGTTAATGTTGTCGTCCATATGCGCTACGACATCGTCGATCTTGCTTACTTCGCTAACCATGATAGATAAATGGTCGTGCATCCCGTGAATGTCGGTGCTCATGCCCGCCATATAGCCTGTCATTACATGCATGTCTCCGGTCATGAGGGCCATGAAATAGACCATCAGCAGGAACGCGCTACAGAGGAGGCTGCCAATCAAAGCGGCTATCGTAAATCCAATGTTGCGCTTGATGCTCACTACCGTGTCCTTTTCATAGCGAACTTGCACGCTGAGTCGCGTCGAGTTCTTTCAACTTCCGCAATGCTGTGTTGAACTGATCACGCAATATGCGATCCTTGAAAAGGATGCGCGGCGAGACCGGCTCAAAGAGTTCATAGAATTTAATCGGCTTTGCCGGTTTTCCCTCTTGAGCAAGCTGTTGGAGGCTGTGCTCGAATACCGCCTTTTCGGTAATAAGTGCATCGATCTTTCCAGTGGTTAGCAAAGTTGCGAGCAGTAGGTGATTTGGGATCGTCTGGATGCCATCGCCTTCGTCGATCAGTTCGCCGAGTTGGGGTCGAAGGACGTGAAAGATATTTGGATGAGTAGCAACTGCAAGCGAGTTCAAACTGTTAATGCCGTCGATGTTGACCTCGCGGGATTCGAGCGTGACGACTACGAACTGTCTCTCAAGCAGAGGGTCCGACGAGTACAAGCCGCTGTCCGGAATCTCCATCCCGCCACAGACCCAAACGCCGGAGATGAAGTCGGCTTTCGCATATCGAAGGGCCTCCTCATAGCCAACATATATGCTTTGCGCCTCTCGACCGCTCGATTGTAAAGCAGTGGCGATCAAGTCCCACTCGCGTCCCGGGTTATCGCCAGCGTCGAAGTAGGGTGCATAGGGACACGGAATCGCTATGACCGCGTGTCGATCATTGGGTTGCAGCGCTTCGGTACTGTCAAGGTGCTTGGCCGCATTCAAGGGGGCAACCAAAGACAATAGCATTGGAGGAATCAGCAACGCGATGAGAATGCTCGCGACGGCGCCCCATAGAAAAAGAGTTGTCTTCAGTCGGATGCAAAACCGGCTGCAAGAATTCATCACGCCTTGACTCCACTATCGGAACAACGCCCTTAAATATTAGAAATATAGCATTAGCTAATATAGCGGGTATGGCGTTTGATTGCGCTAGGTCATTGCATTGGGAATAAAGAGATGAACTTCTGCGCCACCGATCAGTTCGGGACTCGAGAGGCGTGAGGCATACTCGATTGCAACAAACCCGCCCAGACCCAGACCCAGACGCTGAGTATCGGTGCGCCGGTGTTGAGATGTAGGTGAAGCCGGCGCCGCCAAACGGGTCATCCTGGCCGGGTCTGCCGTTATCCACTCGGCGATGAGCACCGGATAACCCTTAACAGCTGCAGACATTTGGTAAGCAAAGAACGAACGAGCATGGTGACGTCCCCGGGGGGATGGCGGAGCTGGGTCACAGCGAACCAGGTGGCGCTTCACCATCTGAGCGAGCCTGGTAAGATAAAGAGAGCGATCACAAGTGGTGCTCACTGGAAGCGGCTCCGGTCGGGGGTTACCCAGGTCCGGCAGGTCCCGGTCCGATCACGTCCGGCCGAATCTGCCGGCCGGGCGTAGCATTTGCGCTTTCCGTCCTGTATCTTCACAAGTCTTTGTTTTCACGGCGGCGCCAAGTCACGCGATGGGCCAGATAGGGTTCCGTCCAGCCGCGTCGATCGCTGAGGGAGAGGGTAGTCTTGGGTCACTTCTATGTCCTGCTTGGGCTCTTCATCCTGCTGGCGGCGCTGGCCACCTGGCGTCTGGTGCAGGGCCTGCGTGGCGGGCGCCGGCTGCCCTATGTCGCCGATCCCGTCCTCTTCTCACCTGAGCAGCGGCGCTTCCTGGAGGTCCTGGAGCGGGCCGTGGGCAAGGGCTATCGGGTCTATGGCATGGTCCGGGTCACGGACGTGGTGGGACTGCGTCCCAAGCTCGACCGCCGCAGCCGGCAGCGGGCCTACGAGCGTCTGGGCGACCGGCGTTTCGATTTCCTGGTCTGCACCCAGAGCAATACCGCCATTGCCTGTGCGGTCAACCTCGCACCCAAATCGCGACTGCGCAGCCGCGCCCCGCGGGACGCCCTGGATCGCGTCTGCGCGGCCGCGGGGCTGCCCTTCGTACGCTTCCGGGAGGGCGATGCCTATTCGGTGCTGGAGATCGAGGAGCGGGTCTTCGGGGCCATGCACGCGGTGCGCGTGACCTCGGATGCCCCGGAGCCCCACAAGGAGGAGACCCAGGCTGCCCTGGCCGGTCTGTCGAGGGCCATGTCCGATGAGCCCGAGGTCGACGGGCGTGCGTCGCGCGGCCTCAAGACCTGGACCTTCCCGGGTCGCAACGGGGGCTCCGCCCCTGAGGGCGCCTCGAATCGGCTGAAGGCCGGAGACGCCCGGGGCCGGGACGCCCCGCCGCCGTCGCGTTCGGACCCGGTCCTAGGCAACGACGATCATGTGCACCCGGCGGATGAGGACGGTCCGATCCTCGGCATCACCACCGAGCTCGAGCAGCACCTCGGCGAGGACCGGCGCACTGCCCATATTGGTCGGATCTAGTGCTGCACTGCGGAAATCCCGGGGCCGTTCGTTGTCGTTGTCGTAATCGAATCCGTAGTCGGTGTCGTGCCGATACTCGATTTCGACAACGACAACGACAATGATCAGAGACGGTCTCGGAACCTCTGCACTGCTGCACTAGTACCTCGAACGCCCAGGCGATCCGCCCGGCAGGGAGTCGCCGACGGCGGCCGTCTGCACACTCGAACGCTCAGCCCGAGGTCATGGCTGGGGATCTCAGGGTGGGCGCATATTCTTTGCCGTTCCAGCGGACACCGTCTCCGCTCCATTCGATCTCTGGGAGGCCCCCAAGATGCCCACTTATTCGCGCTCGATGCGGCTCCTCGGACTGATGCTACCCCTGCTTGCGGGCTGTAGCACGCCCCCGGCCGATTCGTCCCCGGGAGACCCGGCGTCCGATCCGGGGCGCGTGGCGTTCGAGGCCGTTACGCTGCCTTCGACCGGCACCCTGGGCGCGGATCCCCAGGCCATGGCACAGACACTCTTCGGCATCAGCGAGCCGGTCGAAGGCAACTACAGCGAGGAGGCGGTGACCCTATTGGCCTCCCCGGACCAGCAGGTGGTCCTCTTCACCCAGTTGGGTCTGCCCGACGATTCCGTCCTTGGGATGCGTCACCGCCTCGAGTTCCTACCCGAAGGGGATCAATGGCAGCTGTCCTGGGCCGGACGTCAGGTCAGCTGTAGGCCGGGGCGCGGGCATGAAGACTGGGGCACCCTGCCGTGCCAGTGAGGCCAGGGTGCCACCTCGCCGCATGGCCCTCGGCCCTCGGTCAGCGTCCCGTCGCGGGAAATGCCCGGCGCAGCGGGAGCGTCTGAACCGCGTTCACCGCTCGGAGGTGCCCGATGGATCTTGATCCGGTCCTCTTGTCGCGGATCCAATTCGCCTTCGTCGTCACCTTCCATATCATCTTCCCGGCATTCACCATCGGACTCGCGGCCTGGCTCGCGACTATCGAGACCCTATCGCTTGCGACCGGAAAGGCGATCTACCGTCGGGTCTTCGATTTCTGGCTGAAGGTATTCGCCCTGTCCTTCGGCATGGGCGTGGTCTCCGGAATCGTCATGGCCTTCCAGTTCGGCACCAACTGGAGCGTCCTTGCCGAGCGCACCGGATCGATCCAGGGGCCGCTCCTGGGGTACGAGGCCTTTACGGCCTTCCTGCTGGAAGCGAGCTTCTTCGGCGTGGTGATGTTCGGACGCGCCCGGGTGCCGGCGTGGTTCTATGCCCTCTCCTGCTGGATGGTCGCGCTGGGGACGACCCTCTCGTCGTTCTGGATCATGGCCAACAACAGTTGGATGCAGGTGCCGGTGGGCTATGAGATCGTCGACGGCCGGATCATCCCCAGCGACTGGATGGCGATCATCTGGGGCGAGGTGTTTCGGGTCCGCTGGCTGCACATGCTGTTCGGCGCCTACCTGACCACCGCCATGTGCGTCGCGGCCACCGGGGCCTGGTACCTGCTGCGCCGGATCCACCTCAGCGAAGCGCGACTGATGCTGCATTGGGGGCTGGCGCTGGCCGCACTCGCAATCCTGCCGCAACTGTTCCTCGGGCACCTCAACGGCGAATACACGGAGCGGCATCAGCCGTCGAAGTTCACCGCCATCGAGGGGCGCTGGCAGACCGAGCAGCCGGCGCGGCTGGTGCTGTTCGCGTGGCCGGACGCCGAGGCGGAGCGGAATCGCTACGAGCTTGCCATCCCCGCCCTCGGCAGCTTCGTCGATGATGGCAGCCTCTCATCCGAGCAGCCCGGCATCCTGACCGTCCCCAAGGATGAGCGGCCGCCGCTCGCGATCCCCTTCTTCGGCTTCCGCATCATGGTCGGCCTCGGAGTGCTCATGCTGGTGGTGAGCTGGGTGGGCTGCCTGTTGGCCCTGACCGGTCGGCTCGAAGGCTCGCGCGCCTTCCTCTGGCTCACCTTCCTGTCGTTCCCCTCGGGGTTCATCGCCATCATCGCCGGCTGGTTCACGGCCGAGGTGGGCCGGCAGCCCTGGGTCGTATACGGGATCCTGCGTACCGTGGACGCCCACACCCCGCATCTGACCGGGACCGATGTCCTGACCTCCCTGATCGGCTACGGGGCCGTCTACGCGGTGATCTATAGCTTCGGCCTCTACTACCTCTACCGGATGCTCCGCGCGGGCCCTTCCGAGCCGGAGACTCGAGAGCCTGGGCTGACCGAGGGGCGGCCAGTCGCCGCGGCCGGCCGCGCGAAGACAGTGATCGGTAGTGCCGGGGGGGAATGAACCATGGATCCGTCCCTACTCCCCATCTTCTGGGCCGGCCTGATCGCCTTCGCGATCCTCGTCTATGTGGTGCTCGACGGTTTCGACCTGGGCGTTGGGATCCTCTTCGGCACGACCCGGCGGGAGGATCAAAGATCAAGGATGCTCGCTGCCATCGCTCCCGTGTGGGATGGCAACGAGACCTGGCTGGTCCTGGTCGGGGCGAGCCTGTTCGGCGCCTTTCCGGTGGTCTACGCGGTCTTCCTCTCGGCCTTCTATCTGCCGGTGGCACTGCTGCTGTTCGCGCTGATCTTCCGCGGCGTCGCCTTCGAGTTCCGCCATCGTGCCGAACGCATGCGCGGGCTCTGGGATTGGGGGTTCTTTCTCGGCTCCTTGATCGCCGCCTTCGTGCAGGGGGCGGCGATCGGCAACATGGTGCAGGGACTCACCATCGAGGGAACCCACTACGCCGGCGGCTCGTTCGACTGGGTGAACCCGTTCGCCCTCTTGAGCGGCCTGGGTCTGGTGGTGGGCTACGCCCTGCTCGGAGCCGCATGGCTGGTGTTGAAGACCGAAGGGGAGCTGCGGGACTGGGCGACGGGCCGGATACGGTGGCTGGTGGTTGGCGCCGTCGCCTTCATCGCCCTGTGCCTCACCTTCGTCCTGATGACCGACGGCGATGTGGTCGCGCGTTGGATCGACCGGCCCTGGCTCGCGGTGTTCCCCATGCTCGGCGCACTGATGGCCGTGATGCTCTATCGTTGGCCGTCACACCGGCGCGGCGATGGCGTCCCCTTCGCACTGACCGCTGTCATCTTCCTGGCCGCGTTCCTGATGCTCGGTGGCAGCTTCTGGCCCTACATGGTCCCCTACAGCATCACCATCGCAGAGGCTGCCGCACCCCAGGCGTCATTGGCGTTCATGTTCTACGGTGCCGGCCTGGTCGTCTTTCCCGTGGTGCTCATCTACACGGTCGGGGTCTACTGGGTATTCCGCGGCAAGATCGATTCGCCTCAACCCCGTCGCTCACCGCCCGCCTGACCCGAGGGGCAGAGAGGCCCACGAGCGGAGGGTGAGCGGTGGCGAGGGTCGGGCGCGCAGCGGCGCGGACGCAGGTGAGGGTACTGGAGCTGACCAGTGCTTAGCCCCGACCCTCAGCCAGCCGGGGACTCGGGGTCGATCCACACCCAGCCGTCTTTCACCGCGCAGCGATAGGTGCGGATGGGTGTGTCCGCCGGATCGTCCATGGGCTCTCCCGTGGCTAGGCTGAAACGGCTGCCGTGCAGGGAGCATTTGATCCGATCGCCGTCCAGGCAGCCGTAGGAGAGCGGGTAGTCCTCGTGGCTGCAGTTGTCCTCGACCGCGTACCAGCGGTCCTCGACCCGAGCGACGATGTAGGGCCGTTCCTCCACCATCACCTTGACGAACTTGCCGGGAGCGACCTCGTCGACCTTGGCCACCGCAACGAACGGGTTATCCATCGCCGACCCCCTCAGCGCACGCGCGCCGCGGCGCGTCCGGAATCCAATACCTCCCGGACCCGAGCGGCGGCGGCAGACTGGGAGCCCTCACGGCCGAGATGCCAGAGCAGCAGCGAGGCGGTGAAGACGAGGCTGTCGTAGGTCGGGCCGCGGTTGCCCTCGAGGGCAGCCATGCCGGCGCGCGCGGCGGCCTCGGCGGTGGCCTGCACGTCCACCGCCACCGCGATGTCGTCCCCCGGACGGGTCGCCTTGGGCAGATCGTCCGGGAGGGGCACGGAGCGCACCGGCTGCTCGATCCCCAGGGCAGTGGGGTCGATCTCGAAGGGCTGCTCCTCGCCCATCCCCTGATAGTTGAAGCAGGTCCCGGTCTGCCGGAGCGATGGGATCACACCACCCTCGACGCCCCTCACCAGCAACGCGGAGTCGAATCCGGCGTGGCGCGCGAGCAGGGCGTAGATGCGCGGATAGGGCTTGTGGACATAACCGGTGATCAGATGGGTGTGCCGCCGACCATGGATGGGCCGGGCCATGACCTCCACCGTGGTCACCGCCTGACGCTTGACGATGGTGGAGCGCAGGTCGACGAGCCGGTTCAGGGCCGGGCAGAAGGCGCCCTGATCCACATAGGTCCAGCCGGTGGCGGGGTCGGAGAGACGCGCCGCGGCCGATTCCACGTCGAGACCGACCGAGGCCCCGGCCGCCTCGAGCACACGGCGGTGGGTGACGCCATACTTGGGGCCCACGGCGTCCGCGCCGTGGGTCACCGCGGGCACCCCGAGCTCCGCCATCAGGGGCGCGAGGAAGGGCGCGGCGGGCAGGCAGCGGTTGTAGCCGTCGTAGGGGTCGGCGATGTCCAGGACATCGTCGACCTCGGCGGTCACCCGATGGGTCGTGTCGCGGATGGCGTCGAGGATGCCCCTGAGCTCGTCGTCGGTCTCCCGCTTCATCCGCAGGGCGATGAAGAAGATCCCCGCCTGGACCGGGTCGACCGCCTCATCGAGGATGGCCCGCATCCCCGCGCGTGCCTCGTCCAGTGAGATGTCCTTGGAGAGCTCCGGGCCGGTCGCGATGCGCTGGATGATGGACCGCATCTGAAGCTTGGCGTCCTGGACGGGGGTACTGCTATCACTCTGCACTGGCGTCTCCTCGGGAGGGTCTGTGATGGGCCGGTCCGGGCACCGGCGATGTTAAGTCGTGGCTGATCGTGGGGTTATCAGGGCCCGACTTCAATCGAATAGGTCCGATCCCCTGCCCGCGAAGCTCCGCCGGCTAATCCGCCGGCGTCCTCCTGCGCCTGCGCTCGCGCCCTCGAAAAGCGGCGACCTGCCGGATGATCTCGCCGAAGGGCAGGGCGGCGAGGGACCCGAAGCGTGCGATGGCGGCCTCGACGGTCCCCCGGATGTCGGCGATCTTCGCGGGCACGGGCCGATCCGGGTGGAGGACGGCCTCGATCCCGCGCAGTCCGCCCACCTGGACCCGCATGGCCTTGGCATGGGGCAGCGCACTGCGATCGGCGGTCGCCTTCAGGGCAAATCGGGCCTCGGCGCGCAGCAGCCCAAGCAGCTCCTCGCAGGCCGCATGGCCCGCCTCGCTCCCGCAGTGCACCCCCTCGCGCTCGGCGATGCAGAACTTGCGGGCCCGGGAGCAGCCGCAATGGTTGGTGAGGATGGCCTTCTCATAGACACAGCCGCGCTCGTTATAGGTGTGATAGGTCGAGCGAAAGGCGTCCTGGTCCACCGGCGGTCCCCCTTAGTCCTGCGGGCTTGAGGTGAAGCGGTGGATCTGGCGGCGGTCACGCTTGGTCGGCCGTCCAGCCCCCGTGATCCCGGCGTTGCCGAGCTCGCGGCGTTCGCGGGTCAGCTCCTGGCGGCGCAAGCGGCTCGCCTCGTCCTCCGCGTAGAGCGCCGCGGCCTCGCTGGCCGGACGGCGCTGGGCGCGGAGCCCCAGGACCTCGACCTCCCACTCGAGCTGGCCCTTGTGGATGCTGAGCCGAGCCCCGGGCCCGATCATCCGACCGGGCTTCACGCGCTGGCCGTCGACCTGGACCTTACCCCCGTTGATCGCCTCCACGGCGAGGGGGCGGGTCTTGAAGAAGCGTGCCGCCCACAGCCACTTGTCCAGGCGCATGCGCCCGGCCTCGGTCTCTGGCGTCCCGCTGGCTGTCCTCGCGGCCTGGCTCATCGCCCCAGCAGGGGGTCGAGCTCGCCCCGGGCCTCGAGTCGGGCCAGGTCGTCGAAGCCGCCCACGTGGATGTCGCCGATGAAGATCTGTGGGACGGTGTGGCGGCGGCTGCGCTCCATCATGACCTGGTATTGGTCGTGGTCGTGGTCCACCGGAATCTCCTGGAAGGCGACGCCCTTGCGGGTCAGCAGATGGCGCGCACGCACGCAGTAGGGGCAGATCGCCGTCGTGTAGATCGTGACCTCGTGCATCGATGGCCTCTCCTGGGATACTGCGCGCGGCAAGGCCGCCAGGGCCCTGATCACCCGCGCCGCCTTGAAATCTGGTTGCGACGGCCGGAAACAAGCATCGGCGGGCTCGTGCGTACGTCCGCTCACCATGCCCGCGCCCCACATCCTTGGAGGCCCCGATGTACCGAGACGCCCCCCACGCCACCCGCCTGGCCGATTACCGGCCGCCCGAGTTCCTGATCGAGCATGTGGCGCTCCGATTCGCCCTCGACGCCGAGCTGACCCGGGTGGAGGCCTGTCTCGACATCCGGCGCAACCCCGCCGCCACCCGCGGCGACGGCAGCCTCACCCTCGACGGCGAGCAGCTCGAGCTGGAGTGGATCGCCATCGATGGCCACCCCCTCACCGGCGCCGAGTATGCCGTAGAGGGCGAGACCCTGCGGGTGCATCGGGTGCCCGACCGCTTTCAGCTCACCACCCGGGTCCACGTCTACCCATCGCGCAACACAGCGCTGGAGGGACTCTACCAGTCGGGCGAGATGCTGTGCACCCAGTGCGAGGCGGAGGGCTTCAGGCGCATCACCTTCTTCCTCGATCGCCCGGACGTGATGGCGCGCTACACCGTCACCCTGGAGGCGGACCGCGCGCGTTTCCCGGTGCTGCTCTCCAACGGCAATCGGATCGAGGCGAGCGAGCTGGGCGACGGGCGCCACCGGTCCGTTGGGAGGATCCCTTCCCCAAGCCGAGCTATCTGTTCGCGCTCATCGCCGGCGATCTGCGGGCGGTGACCGACCGCTTCACCACCGCCTCCGGGCGGGAGGTAGACCTCGCGATCTATGTCGAGGCCCACAACCTCGACAAGTGCGACCACGCCATGGCCTCGCTCAAGAAGGCCATGCGCTGGGACGAGGAACGTTTCGGGCGCGAATACGATCTCGATTGCTACATGATCGTGGCCGTGAGCCACTTCAACATGGGGGCCATGGAGAACAAGGGTCTAAATGTCTTCAACGACAAATACGTGCTGGCGCGCCCGGACACCGCCACCGATCAGGACTTCCTCGGGATCGAGGGGGTCATCGCCCACGAATACTTCCACAACTGGACCGGCAACCGGATCACCTGCCGCGACTGGTTCCAGCTCAGCCTGAAGGAGGGGTTCACGGTCTTTCGCGATCAGGAGTTCTCGGCCGACGTGGGCGCCCGGGGGGTGAAGCGTATCGCCGACGTGCGACAGCTCCGCGCCCACCAGTTCGCGGAGGACGCGGGACCCATGGCCCATCCGGTACGCCCGGACTCCTACATCGCCATCGACAACTTCTACACCGCCACGGTCTACGAGAAGGGCGCCGAGGTGGTGCGCATGCAGGCCAGCCTGCTCGGTCCGGAGACCTTCCGGCGGGCGACCGATCTCTATTTCGACCGCTTCGATGGCCAGGCGGTGACCACGGATGACTTCGTCACCTGTATGGAGGAGGCGAGCGGGCGCGACCTCACCCAGTTCCGCCGCTGGTATGCCCAGGCCGGCACGCCCGTGCTCACCGTCAGCGACCTCTGGGAGCCCGAGACCGGCACCTATACCCTGACGGTGCGCCAGCACACCCCCCCGACCCCCGGGCAGACCCACAAGGATCCACTGCACATCCCCGTGGCGATGGGCCTCATCGACCCGAGCGGGGGTGAGCTGCCCGTGCGCCTGGACGGGGAGCCTGCGGGCCGCGCGCCCGGCACCCGCATGCTGGAGCTGCGGGCCGGAGAGGAATCCTTTCGGCTCGTCGGTCTGGCCGAGCGCCCGGTCGCATCACTCCTGCGCGGATTCTCCGCGCCCGTAAAGCTCAGGATGGAGCGCCCGGACGCCGATCTCGCGCTCCTGATGGCCCACGACGGCGACGGTTTCAGCCGTTGGGATGCGGCCCAGGAGCTGATGCAGCGGACCCTGCTGGCCAGGGTGGGAGGGACAGGGGCGGGCCTGCCGGATGACCTGGTCGCTGCCTTCCGCCGGGCCCTCGCGGACCGCGACGGCGATCAGGCACTGATCGCCGAGGTGCTGACCCTGCCCTCCGAGTCCTATCTCGCCGATCAGATGGAAGTGGTCGACGTCGATGGCATCCACGCGTCGCGCGAGGGGCTGCGGCGGGAGCTGGGGCTGGCCTTGACGGCCGATCTCCTCGCGGTCTATCGGGCCAGCACGGACGACGGCCCTTACCGCCTCGACCCGGAGGCCATGGGCAGGCGAGCGATCAAGAACCTCTGCCTCGCCTATCTGATGGCCGCCGGCGACGGCGAGGCCGGGGGGCTGTGCCAGGCCCAGGTGGAGGCCGCCCACAACATGACCGACGTGATCGCGGCGCTCAGGCTCCTGGTGGACGCCGGCGGCGCGCCGGCGGAGCGGGGGCTGGCCGGGTTCTACGAACGCTGGCGGGCACAACCGCTGGTGATCGACAAATGGTTCGGCATCCAGGCCATGAGCCAGCGGCCCGACACCCTGGAGCGGGTGATCCGTCTCATGGGGCACCCCGACTTCACCCTGCGCAACCCAAATCGGGTTCGCAGCCTGATCGGCGCCTTCTGCTCGGGGAACCCGGTGCGCTTCCACGCTCGGGACGGAGGCGGCTACCGATTCCTCGCCGATCGGGTGCTGGAGCTGGACCCGGTGAACCCGCAGATCGCGGCGCGCCTGCTGGGCCCGCTGGTGCGCTGGCGGCGCTACGATCCCGACCGCCAGCAGCTCATGCGCGGGGAGATGGAGCGCATCCTGGCCGCCCCGGAGCTCTCCAAGAACGTCTACGAGATCGCTGCCAAGACCCTGGAAACCGCCGAGGGCTGAGAGCTTGTGAAGAAATTCGCCGCCCTACTGCGGGCGCCCCCGGACGCACCCCGCTGCGTTGCGGAAAGCCGAAAATCGAGTCACGTAGGCCCACTACGCTCCCCGATTTCCGACTTCCCGCGCCTTGCCCTGATCTCAATCGGGCACGCCCGGGAACGCCCTCGCTACGGCCGACGAATTTTTCACAAGCTCTGAGCGACCGCCGGGCGGGCGGACGCTCGGCGCGCGGTCACAGGGTCTTGGCCTGCTCGGCCAGATAGATCCAGGTGTCGATGACCGTATCGGGGTTGAGTGACATGCTCTCGATCCCCTCGCGCAGCAGCCAGTCGGCGAGGTCCTTGTGGTCGGAGGGGCCCTGGCCGCAGATGCCGACATACTTGCCCTTGGCCCGGCAGGCGGCGATGGCCATGGAGAGCATCTTCTTCACGGCCGGGTCGCGCTCGTCGAAGTCCGCGGCCACCAGGCTCGAATCCCGATCCAGACCCAGGGTGAGCTGGGTCATGTCGTTGGAGCCGATGGAGAAGCCGTCGAAATACTCCAGGAACTCGTCCGCCAGCACGGCGTTGGACGGGATCTCGCACATCATGATCAGCTTGAGCCCATTCTCGCCGCGCTTCAGGCCCTGGGCGGCCAGGGCCTCGACCACCGCCCGGGCCTGTCCCAGGGTGCGCACGAAGGGGATCATGACCTGCAGGTTGATGAGCCCCATGTCGTTGCGCACCCGCTTGAGGGCCTCGCACTCGAGCTCGAAGCACTCCTTGAAGCTGTCCGCGATATAGCGCCCGGCACCCCGGAACCCGATCATGGGGTTCTCCTCGTCGGGCTCGTAGCGGGGCCCGCCGACCAGGTTGGCGTACTCGTTGGACTTGAAGTCCGACATGCGCACGATCACCGGATTGGGCGCAAAGGCCGCGGCCAGGGTGCTCACCCCCTCGGTCAGCTTGGCCACATAGAATTCCCGCGGGCTCGCGTAGGCCGCGATGCGGGGCTCGATCTCGGCGCGCAGATCCGCGGGCAGCCGATCGAACTCGAGCAGCGCCTTGGGGTGGATGCCGATGGTGTTGCTGATGATGAACTCCAGCCGCGCCAGCCCGATGCCGGCGTTGGGGGTCGCGGAGAAGGCGAAGGCCCGCTCCGGGTTGCCGACGTTCATCATGATCTTGACCGGGATCTCGGGCATGGCCGAGAGCTCGATCTGCTTGTGCTCGAAGGGCAGGGCGCCGTCGTAGATGAAGCCCGTATCGCCCTCGGCGCAGCTCACGGTCACGGGCTGGCCGTCGGAGATGTGATCGGTGGCGTCGTTGCAGCCCACCACCGCGGGCACCCCGAGCTCCCGGGCGATGATGGCCGCGTGACAGGTGCGCCCGCCGCGATTGGTGACGATGGCCGCCGCGCGTTTCATCACCGGCTCCCAGTCGGGGTCGGTCATGTCGGTGACCAGCACGTCGCCGGGCTCGACCCGGTGCATGTCGGTGATGGAGGCGATGACCTTCGCCGGACCCGCGCCGATGCGGCTGCCGATGCTGCGTCCGCTGGTCAGCACCGGGCCCTTGGCGCGCAGGAGGTAGCGGTCGATCACGTTACCGGAGCGGCTCTGCACCGTCTCCGGGCGCGCCTGGACGATATAGAGCTTGCCGTCCAGTCCATCCTTTGCCCATTCGATGTCCATGGGCCGGCCGTAGTGCTGCTCGATCAGCACCGCCTGGCGGGCGAGGTCGTGGATCTCCTCGTCGCTGATGCAGAAGCGGTGGCGCTGCGCCTCCGGTACGTCCTCGGTGAGCACCGGAAGATCGGAGCCCTCGGGGGCATAGACCATCCGGATGGCCTTCTCGCCGACGGTGCGGCGTAGGATCGCCGGACGCCCGCCGGCCAGGGTCGGCTTGTGGACATAGAACTCGTCGGGGTTCACCGCCCCCTGGACCACCATCTCCCCGAGTCCGTAGCTGGCGGTGATGAAGACCGCGTCGCGGAACCCGGACTCGGTGTCGAGGGTGAACATGACGCCCGAGGCCGCCAGATCGCTGCGCACCATGCGCTGGATGCCGGCCGAGAGGGCCACGTGACGGTGCTCGAAGCCCTGATGGACCCGGTAGGAGATGGCCCGGTCGTTGAATAGGGAGGCGAAGACCTCCTTGATGCGATGCTTGATCGGGTCGAGCCCGTGGACGTTGAGGAAGGTCTCCTGCTGCCCGGCGAACGAGGCATCGGGCAGGTCCTCGGCGGTGGCGGACGAGCGCACCGCGAAGGAGACCTCGTCGCCGGCCTCGGCGGCGAGTCGGGCGTAGGCCTCGCCCACGGCCTGCTCGAGGTCGGCCGGGAAGGGCTGCTCCATGATCCAGCCGCGGATCTTCGGCCCGGCCTCCCCGAGGGCCGAGACATCCTCTACGTCCAGATCGTCGAGGACCGCCTGGATGCGCTCGTCGAGCCCGTCCCGCGCCAGGAAGGCCCGATAGGCGTCGGCGGTGGTCGCGAAGCCCCCGGGCACACGCACCCCGACGTCGGTCAGGTTCTGGATCATCTCGCCCAGGGATGCATTCTTGCCGCCGACCAGGGGTACGTCGTCCATACCCAGGTCATGGAGCCAGCGAACAGATTCGGTCATGTGGGTCTCCGAGATGATGCCCAGGGCCCTGGGCTGCCAAGATCGGGGCGCGGCAAAGGCGCGAATGGCCCCGCAAAGATTCGGAAATATAGCCCAACCGCCGGTCGCCGGTAACGAGCCAGGATCAATCTTGTCTATTCGCTGCTCACAACGGGAGCTGGCTCCCAATCCCTCGCCCGCTCGGGGCGGGGGCGCGTGGTCCGACGAGGGGTTAACATTCGCTGGCCGGCCGTCGCCGGCCCCCGAGCACCCAACACCCGCCCACGACTGGCTCCGAAAGTGAATCTACTCGCCCTCGACACCTCCAGTGATGCCTGCTCGGTGGCCCTGTGCGTCGGAGGGGTCTGGTCCGAACGGCTGGAGCCCGCCGCGCGCCGTCACGGCGAGCTGATCCTGCCCATGATCGAGGGACTGCTCGCCGAGGCCGGCATCGGTCTGGGTGCGCTCGACGCCCTTGCCTTCGCCCGCGGCCCGGGCTCCTTCACCGGGGTGCGGATCGCCGTCTCCGTCGCCCAGGGGCTCGCCTTCGGCGCCGGCCTGCCGACGGTGCCGGTCTCGACCCTGGCGGGCCTGGCCCAGGGCGAGTACCGCCGCACGGGGCGGACGCGGGTGCTCGCGGCCCTCGATGCCCGCATGGGAGAGGTCTACTGGGCGGCCTGCACCCTGGGCGCGGACGGGGTGATGGAGGTCAGCGGCGAGGAGGGCGTCTACCCTCCCGCCGAGGTGCCGATCCCGGCGGGAGGCGACTGGTGGGGCGTGGGTCCCGGCTGGGCCGTCTACGCGGATGCGCTCACGCAGCGTGCCGGAGTCATCGCCGGGATGAGCCCCGAGGCCGGTTGTAGCGCCCGCGATCTGGGTGAGATCGCCGCGGTCGAGGTGCAGGCTGGGCGCCTGACCCCAGCCGAGGGCGCCCTGCCGGTCTATCTACGGGATCGGGTCACCCATCAACGCTGAGATCAGCCGTGCTGCTCCACCGTTGGCCGCTGGCGCTGCTCGGCCGCATGTCGCCGGCGCGTGACGGGCGATTCCTTGCCGTGGCGGCAATGACGCTTGAGGCATCCCAGAACGTAATGCAGCAGGGTGCCGCCGACCGCGGCGAACACCAGGGCACTCGCCGCCAGGCGTACCCACACCACCTGGGTGCTGAGTCCCATGGTGAGCCAGGTCGTGAAGGCGGAGATGCCCGCCACCATCGCGACCATCAGGAAGGGCATCGGTGAGTTGTCGCACTTGGGACAGAGTTTCATGTTGCTGGCCGTGGGTCTCGGAGGAGGTACGGTCGTGCAGTCCATGCGCGGGTCCGCGGGCAAGCTAAAGATAAGACAAGATGGAGCAGGTGAGGTTCATTGACAATTCCCCGGCCACCCGTTCGATGAAGGAACCGGCACACCGGGCACCTCGCGCCCTGTTGCTCGCGATCTATGCCTCCGCGCTCGCCGCGGTGGGGGGACGCGCCGCGGTCGCGCGCGCCCTGATGGAGCGGCCCGCGGTGGGTCCCACGCGCGTGCTGGCGATCGGCAAGGCCGCCGAGTCCATGACCCTCGGCGCCTTGGATGCCCTGGGAGCGGCCTGCACGGGCGGGCTCGCGATCGGCAAGCATCCAGCGGAGCAGGGTGCGCGGCTCGAGGCGCACGGGATCGCCTATCTCCAAGGCGGCCATCCGCTCCCCACCCAGGCGAGCCTGGCGGCCGGGGAGCAGCTCCTGGCCGAGCTGGCTGGGATGGTGGCCGGAACCCGGGTCCTGTTCCTGATCTCGGGCGGGGCCTCGAGCCTGGTCGAGGTCCCGGTGAACGGTCTCGGACTGGTCGAGCTGCGGCGCATCAATCAGTGGCTCTTGGGCAGCGGACTGCCGATCGGGGAGGTGAACCGGGTCCGCGGGGTACTCTCGCGGATCAAGGCCGGTGGTCTGCTGCATCTGCTGCCGACCCGGGAGCTGCGGGTGCTGGCGATCTCCGATGTCCCGGGGGACGACCCCGCAGTGATCGGGTCCGGCCTGTTGGTCCCGGGCGCCTTGCCCCCGGTTGAAGCGGCCGACCTGCCTCTCCCCGACTGGATGGCGCACTGGGTCCGTCGGGGCGCCGCCGAACGGGGGCCAGTGCCTCCCCGGTCGCCCCCCTGGTCACCGCCGGTCGAGCTGGTGGCGACCCTGGGGATGGCCAAGGAGGCCGCCGCGGCGGCCGCCCGCGAGCATGATGTGCCGGTGATCTTGGAGCCGGACCTCGTCGCCGGCGATGCCGCGGAGCGTGGCAGGCAGCTCGCGAGCGAGCTGGCCGCGGGCCCGACGGGCGTGCGCGTGTGGGGCGGCGAGACCACGGTGCGGCTCCCCGAGCGGCCTGGTCGGGGCGGGCGTAACCAGCATCTGGCGCTGGCGGCCGCCATGGGGCTGGCCGGTCGGGACGACTGCTGGCTGCTCGCCGCGGGGACCGACGGCAGCGACGGAGACACCGATGACGCGGGCGCCCTGGTGGACGGCGGCACCCTGGAGCGCGCGGCCGTGGATGGCTACGACGGGATGGCCTGCCTCGAGCAAGCGGACGCGGGGAGCCTGCTCGCCGCGAGCGGCGACCTGATCCAGACCGGGCCCACCGGCACCAACGTCATGGACCTGATGCTGGGCTACAAGGCCACGCCGTTAGGATGCTGATTAAAGCCATCCCTGGCTTGAATCAGCTCGCGCCCCCGAGGCGCGACTCGTGGGGCGCTCCATTCTCAACGGCTTGGCGCCGCTGAAAATGGCGGGCCATCCTTGGCCCACACGGGAAACGCGTTATCCGCATTACCCCAACACGCGGACGCCAGACTGACCGCAGTTCCCGAAGCACTATGCATTCTCCGATCGACAACCTGTTCGCCGCCGCCGCGGCCTGTCTCGCCGAGCCCGATCCCGAGCGCAAGCAGTCCCTCAGCCTCGAGACCGCCGCGGCCTGGCGGGCCGGGCGGCTGAGGCTGGACCCGGCCGGTGCGCCGCCCGCGGTGGATATCCCCGGACGTCCCGCCCGGCTCGAGCTGGTCCCGCCGCGCGGACTCCACCGCAGGCGGCTGACCAGCCCCGATGGGCGCGCGGCCCTGATCCACGCCGTCGCCCATATCGAGTTCAACGCCATCAACCTCGCCTGGGACGCCGTGCAGCGCTTCCGGGAGATGCCCGAGGGCTTCTACGCGGACTGGATCGGTGTCGCCGCCGAGGAGTCACTGCATTTCGGACTCATGCGGGAGCGGCTCGCCGATCTGGGTCGCGACTATGGTGATTTCCCGGCCCACGACGGACTCTGGGAGATGGCCAGGCGCACGGCACACGACCCCCTCGCGCGCATGGCCCTGGTGCCGCGCGTGCTCGAGGCCCGCGGGCTCGACGTCACCCCAGGCATGATCGAGCGCCTGCTTGCCGTGGGCGACGAGGAGACCGCCGCGCGCCTGCGGGTGATCCTGCGCGATGAGGTGGGGCACGTGGCGGCCGGGAGCCGCTGGCTGCGCTGGCTGTGCGAGCGGCGGGGGCTCGCCGCGGGCCCGGTCTTCTTCGATCTGCTCGACCGCTATCT
>CAVQQM010000044.1:0-41991 GCA_963714915.1 uncultured Gammaproteobacteria bacterium | reverse complement strand
CACCAACGAAAAAGGCCTCACCGCGCGCGGTGAGGCCTCGATCCTCAGCCGGGCGGCCGGAGCCGCCCGGGGTAGGTCTTACTGCTTGGGCTCGGCGGGGACGACCGCAGCCTGGACCTCAGGCGCCGCGGGGGCCGGGGCCTCAGCCTGGACGGGCGCGGCGACGACGGACGTCTGGGGCGCGCACTCACTACCCGGCGCCATCATGGCCGGACCCATCATCGCCGGCCGGTAGGAGACCGGACGCGGACCGAAGGAGCGACCCATGGGCCGGTCAGCGCGGCGGCGCTCGGAAATCTCCTTCAGGGCCGCACGACGTGCGTCCGCCCCCTGCTTGGCCTGGGCACGATGGGCCTTGATCTCCTCGATACGGCCGCTCCGGTCCGGGAACGAAGTGCGCTCGAACGCCGGCATCTCGGGCATGCGGGGCATGGCGAGCTCAGGCATCGGGGGCATCTCGGGACGCTCGAAGGCCGGGATCTGGGGCATGGCCGGACGCTCGAAGGCCGGCATCTCAGGGAACTGGGGCATGCTCAGCTCGGGCATGGCCGGGAACTCGGGCATCGCCGGGCGCTCGAAGGCGGGCCTCTCGGGCATGGCCGGGAAATCCGGCATGGCCGGACGCTCGAAGGCTGGCATCTCAGGGAAGGCGGGGGCCAGCGGGCGGGCCATCGGACCACTCAGCTCGGGGCCGAAGGGGTTGCCAGCGAAGGGATCGGAGACCGCGCTGATCTGGGGCGCGTTCTTCTGCATCTCGGCCATGTGCGCCGCCTGCTGCTCGGCCATCTTGCGCGCCATCTCCTGCTGCGCGGCCATGGCATCCTGGGCGGCCTTGGCGTACTGGGCGGCCATCTCCTGCTGCTGGGCGGCGAAGGCCTGCTGCTGCTCGGCCATCGCCTGCTTCTGCTCGTCGGTCATACAGCCGGGCTGATAGACCGGGGCGTACCAGGCGGCCGCGGAGGTCGCGGCCACGGTTAGGGCGATGACGGAGGCAGCATGGGTCAACTTGATCATTTCACACACCTTAAGGGTTCAAAAGTTTATAGAGGTCGGCAGACAACACCGGGGCCCGAGGGCACCCACCGCTCAGCGCCGGCCGCCCCGCGTCTGCTCGGGAAGCGGCATCTGAAGCGGTTTCATCTGGGACGTCGCCAAAGGGAAGGCGAAGGGATAACGCCAGCCGTAAGCGGAGTGACTCGCCGGCACCTGAGCGAACGCATCACCCAGTTCAACGGCGAGACCCGGCCGGTCGATCCGGCTCTGCGATCCCCGCTCCGCGCCAGTGCCCGACAGGGCGGCGCCATCCCCCCGCACTCCCAAGTCCGCCGCCCCCATGGGCAGGCAGACCAGGCCCAACACGGCCGCCAGCGTAGGCTTGAACATCACCGCCTCTCGTTTGGCAACCGACACACCGTCGACCCGGCCGTCCCAAAAACGGTGTTCAGTATATAAGAATTTTCTTAATTAGCAATCAATATTTCGAGCGGGGTCTGGACCCGTCGTGTGTTGCGTGGTGATCGGTAGCTGAGGCGACGTGTGGCGACACGGCGTTCATGCCTGGGTAGAACGGTTGTCGCGCGGGACCTCAGGTCGGATGTCGCCTGCCGGGGACATGGCCAGCATCGTTCGGCAAAGGGCGATGGGCGCTGAGAGGCGATGGACGCACGGCCCGCGCGCATCTTCACATCAGGGCGAGAGCGCGGCGCAGACCGAATCGGCCGCCGCCGCCGGGTTTCTGAGGACATCGGTTTCCCAGAGGCGCACGACGGTCCAGCCGCTCTGGGCCAACAGAGCGTTGTTGCGCCGATCACGGATTCGGTTGTATTCGATCTTGGCAACCCAGTAGGCCGCGTTGTTGCCCTTCTTCAGGCGCAGCAGTCGATCCTCCCAGTCGCGGCCGTGCCAGAAATCACCGTCTACGAAAACCGCCAAGCGATGACGCCGAAACACCAGATCCGGTCGACCCGCGAGTCCGGAGCCGCCCAGACGGTAGCGTACACCTCGCCCCCAGAGCAGCTTGCGCAGGGTCCGCTCGGCAACCCCTCCGCTCTTGCGATTGCGCTTCTTGATCCGAGATGCCGCCGGTGAAGCGGATCGTCGTCCGGCGAAACTGGGCGCACGCGAGGCACGGTCGTCGGGTAGATCAGACTCCAAGTGCACGCCTCAGGGTTTCCGCGGGATCGTCGGACCAGCGCCCGTCCAGCCGAACGAGGTTGCTGAGTCGCCCGGCGCAACGCGCGTGCGGATCCAGACCCCGGGTCAGCGCGTAGCGGAACTCCCAATGCTCCGTGCACGGGTGTAAACACGCCGCGACGATCTCGAAGTCCTCAGGCCTGTAGAACCGGGAGCAGGGATCTGCCTTGGAGGCCCGGGTACGCTGGAAGTCGACGCGCGGCGTGCCATCTGCCAGCCGCGCTCGTAGGACGTTCTTGCACTCTAAGTAGATCGGACGGGATCCGTCTAGCCGGACGCGGATGTCGGGGGCCCCATCCTCTTCGAGTCGGGCACACTCGCTGATCCCTGGCAGGACTTCGAGCAGGCGCTGTAAGTGGACCTCTGCGACCCAGCCCCTGACCGCCATCTTCAGGCGCGGGGCGCTCTCGATCAGATCGAGGATCTCCATCGCTGGAAGATCCAGCTCCACGGATAGCTCATGGATGGCGTCACGGGTCGCTCGCGGCGCCTCACCGTCCCCGCGGACGCGATCGCGCGGGATGAGCGGCTCAGCCAGCTTCTCGGCCAGAAGAGCACGGTGCCCGGCATCCAATCCCCGCGCCGCGCGCTCGAATCGAATGTAGCGCAGGAAGCTCGACATCGTGCCCCCGACCATGATCTCGACGGGCTCGTCGTATCCGCCGCTGCGTTTCGCTCGCTCCCAAACTGACCAGCCGCTCGCGAGAATCGTCTGGACATCGCGATCCTTGAACTCGATTGAGATGAAGAACCGGGTCGGGCTGTGTAGCAAGGGATCGGCACCGACGAAGAAACCCAGCTCAGGGTTGATCCCCACCAGGATCGTCGTATAGAGACCGAATGGATCCTGCCAGAGCTCATGCAGATCTCCATCCCGGGAGCCATATTTGACCTGGAATCTATGCTCGTCGGATGGGCGGTTCAGCGTGCGCCGTGAATTCGCGAGAAAGGCGTAAGCGATGATCCCCAGGCGCTCGCCATCCGGGGCTTCGAATGAAAGTCTGAACGGGGCCTCGGTCGGGGACGACACGCGAAGAACCGTGCACCCGCAGCTCTCGAGGGCTTGAGAGATAAAATCCAGCAGCGGAGCGCGGTCCCTGGCACTGACCCGATACCGTCGGTAGTCCATCAGGGGACGACTTCGATCTGGGGACCGCGACGCAGGGCTCCACGCCCTTTTCCGGTGCCCGGGTGAGGGGTGTGCGATCCTTCCAGTTGAAGGTACTTGGCTGGAACCGGGGCGATTCGCTCGGCGGGCGGAGCCGGGCCTCGCCGTAACGGCAGAAGGCTCGGGGTCAAATCACCCACGCGCGCATCCTTGAAGAAACGCTGACGAATCGCGAGCCCTAAGAGCTCCGCGAGCGCTGACGGAACCGCATTTCCTACCTGGCGCTGTACGCTGCTGACCGCGCCGAGAACCTGATACCCATCTGGCATAGTCTGCAATCGGCACAGCTCCATGGCCGACAACCTCCTGTTCTTCCAGTGAAAGGGCCCGGTTGCGGGGCCCGGTTGCGCGGTAAGAGTCCAGGATGGCTGATCCTTGGCAAGCTTGAGCAGAAAGTTCCAGTAGCGTCGGCGCCAGCCGAACAACGGTGGGCCATCCCCACGATCGGTGAAATGGAGATAGTTCCGCCCCTCGGGAACCGAGGGCAGGAGATCGGCCCATTTACCTCGCAGCCTCAACTCAGGCGAGTCATCGTCCTCAAGATCCGCCAGCGCGTCCCAAGCGGTCAAAAATGGGGCCCAGTCATCGCCTAGATCCAGTTGCCCTTGATCATCGATGCCCGCAGCACCATGGGTCCGCGCTAGGGTGCCGATAGTCTCCCCGTCGCGGGATCCGACCAGAAACGCTCGCTCCCGCGCTTGCGGTACCCCGAACTCGGCAGCATTGATTACCAAGAGCGTCGCGCGGTAGTCAGTACCCGCGGATCTGTTGATTGACTCGAGTGTCGCCTGGATGAGTTGTAAGGCTTCGTCTTTGCCTTTGTAGGCCAACCCGGCGACGTTCTCCATGAGAAAAGCGCGCGGCAGGGTGTCTCGGAGCACCCGCAGGAATGCGCTGACCGTATCGGCCCTCGGATCATCGAGTCGTCGAGCATCACCCGACGCCCAATACCCTGCCTTGGAGAAGGGCTGGCACGGAGGCCCGCCGATGAGCACGTCAGCCTGTCGGCGCTCTATCCTCGCCTCCCGCATGAGATCTCTGGAAGAGACCTCGTGGATGGATCGATCGAGCACATTCCAATCGCGATTGAGCCTCAGCGTGGCGACGCATTCAGGGTCGATCTCGACAGCCACGACGCAATCGAAGCCCGCAGCCTCGAATCCGAGATCTAGGCCACCAGCACCGGTGTAGAGGCTAATCGCCGTATACCTCGTGTCCATGCATTCGCCTCATCTTGCTCCGCCCAGGTGCCCGGGTACGCAGAAGTTCGTACACACCGATATCACCGCGGCAGTATGGCCGAAAGGAGAGACCCTGAGAATGCCGGCCGCGCGTGCGCCTCGGCGGTTATCGCGTGAGCGGATCGGGGTTCCAGCCGTGGCAGCCCAGGATCCTCCACGCACCCTTGAATCCCCTCGCGTGGTCGCGGTCGTGGGTCAGAACAACCGGTTGAGCCCGTTGAGCGCCGCGACCCGGTACGCCTCGGCCATGGTCGGATAGTTGAAGGTGGTCTCGGTGAAGTAGCGGATGCTGTTGGCGGCCCCGGGCTGGGACATGATGGCCTGGCCGATGTGCACGATCTCCGCTGCCTGCTCGCCGAAGCAGTGGATGCCGAGGATCTCGAGGGTCTCGCGATGGAACAGGAGCTTGAGCATCCCCACGGTGTTGCCGGTGATCTGGGCGCGGGCGATGGACTTGAAGTCGGCCTGGGCGACCTCGTAGGGGATCTGGCGGGCGGTCAGCTCCCGTTCGGTGCGGCCGATGGAGCTGATCTCGGGCACGGTGTAGATCCCGGTGGGGAATTCCTCGATCAGCGACCAATCGCACTCACCGTCGGCGATATGGGCCCCGACGAAACGGCCCTGGTCGTAGCTGGCGCTGGCAAGCGCCGGCGGGCCGGCCACGTCGCCCACGGCATAGATGTGGGGGAGCGCGGTCTGGTAGCTCTGGTTGACCTCGAGCTGGCCGCGCTTGTTGGGCGTCAGGCCGATCTCCTCGAGCCCCATGCCCTGGGTATTGCCGGTGCGTCCGTTGGCCCACAGGAGCACGTCGGTCTTGAACTTCTTGCCTGACTTGCAGTGCAGCACCACGCCGTCGTCGCCGGTCTCGACCCGCTCGTAGGTCTCGTCGTTGCGGATCACCACCCCGCCCTGGCGCAGGTGGTAGGAGAGGGCATCGGTGATCTCATCGTCGAGGAACGACAGCAGGCGATCACGGGTGTTGACCAGGTTCACCTTGACGTCGAGCTTGCTCATGATCGACGCGTACTCGCAGCCAATCACACCAGCGCCGTAGATGGCCATGGAGCGCGGGGTGTGCTTGAGGCCGAGGATGGAGTCACTGTCGAGCACGCGCGGATGGCCGAAGTCGATGTCCGGCGGGTGATAGGGCCGCGAGCCGGTGGCGATCACGAAATGGCGGGCGGTCAGCTCCTCGGCCACCCCGCCGGGGCGCCGCACGGAGATGCGCTCGGGGGAGAGGAAGCGCGCGTGGCCGAAGACCACCTCGATGCGATTACGTTGGTAATAGCGATAGCGGGTGCTCACCTGGGTGTTGATCACCCCGTCCGCGGCACGCAGCAGGTCGGGGAACTCGATCTCGAACTGATCGCGGGTGTGCTGGAAGAGGGGATTGCGTCGATAGTCCGCCAGGGTCTGGATGGAATGACGCAGTGCCTTGCTGGGGATGGTGCCCCAGTGGGTGCATCCGCCCCCGACGCTATCGTGAGCCTCCACCACCGCGACCCGGCAGCCGGCCTTGCCGAGCTTCATGGCGGCGCCCTCGCCCGCCGGTCCGGTCCCGATCACGATACAGTCGAGCTCACGCATGCCCATGCCCTGATTCGAGCGCCGGCCGGGTTACCGCGTGCCCCGCGCGGCGCGCTCGCGGGGCACGGCGACAGGCTAACACGAGGCCGCAGCGCTCTTCCTCATGCTGGGCATGAATGCGGCGATCTGCATCGCGGCTGCAATGCCGCCCGCCCTTTGGCGGTCTTGGCCTATTGACACCCCCGCCCGCCCCCGCCCGAGGATCCATGACCTGCGTCGAGCTCCGCCGCCTGTTGCTGATCGAGCCCAGCCACCCCGCCCTCGCCGAGCACGCCCGGGCGTGCCCCGACTGTGCCCGGCTGCTCGAGGAGGCGCTGCGCTTCGAGCGCAGGCTGGAGACGGCGCTGGGAGTAGATCGAGGCGACAGTAGCGGGCGGGGGCCCTGGGCAGGCGGCGGCGGGATCGGGTCCGTCAGGCCGTCGGCACTGGAGGCGATGGGAAGGCGCTGGCTCGGCCGTCTATGGAGACGTCGCGGCCCGCGGGCCGGGTGACATACCCGGGCGCGGGCAGCAAGCGGTTCTACAGGAAGTCCGGAAGGCTCTTGCGAATGGTGGTGGGGTCCTGGGTGGCGAGGTTCTTGTCCAGCTCGCCGACCACCAGCGCCTTTAGCGCGCTGGACTGGTGGCGCCTGAGCATGCCGAGAAAGCTCGGCGCCGCGACCACGTACAGCTTGCGGAAGTCGCCCGTATTGCGCGCTGCCTCCAGCTCCTGACAGACCTGGGCGGCGAACCGCTCGGCGTTCTCGTGCTTGTGCTCATCCTCGCTGTTGAATCCGTGCGCCCCCGTACCTGGGTTGCGGTCGCGTCCGCCCTTATCGGTCACCAGATCGCCCTCGTGCAGCCGCGCCTCCGGCGAGGTAAGGGTGCGGATCTCGTTGAGTGGGCTCCGCGCCTTGTCCGCGGTGAAGATGCGCGCGCGGCTGGCGTCTGCGACCAGTATCCAGGTTGGCATGGTGTGCGGTCTCCCGAGGTTGGACCGGCCGGCGGCCGGCTCGATGGGATGGGCCCCCGCAGGGCCGGCCCCGTGATGTCAGAGACGAGGTCCCGGCTGGGGGTCCGCGGCCGTTGGCCGCAACCTGAGTGTATACCCGTCGCCGGGGGATATTCTGCTGCGGCCTTGCGCGGCGCGCGCCGGCAGGCTGGGATCTCGCTCCCTTTCGATCAACCGGGAAGGTCCCGCAGGCCCTGGGCCTGGCTTTACATCGCCCTCCAAGTCGGTGACCCTTGGCCCCATAAGGGTCCAGAGCCGCCACCGGCCTAGATCCACATAACCAACCCACGCGCAGCACCCCGTCCGCACCGTGTCATCCACCTGGCCCGCGATCCTCACCCTGCTCATCCTGGTGCTGCTCGCCAACGGTCTGCCGGCGATCATCGGGCTCGCTCTGGGACCGGGTCGGCCGATCGACGCCGGCCGCCAGGGTCCGGACGGCCAGCCGCTGCTGGGTGCCAGCAAGACCTGGCGGGGTCTCGCGGCGGCCCTGCTCGTCACGCCCCTCGTGGGCATGGCGCTCGGCGTGGACTGGCGGCTCGGGCTGATGATCGCGGCCGGGGCGATGATCGGCGACCTGGGCGCGAGCATCATCAAGCGCCGGCTGCGCGCGGACTCGGGCACCTCCATGCCGCTGCTCGACACGGTCCCGGAGTCACTGATTCCCGGACTGCTGGTGATCGAGGCCTTCGCCCTGGGCTGGGCGGAGCTGCTGCTGCTGGTCTGTGCCTTCGGCTTCATCGACCTGCTGCTCACGCCCTTGGGGCACTGGGCCGCCGCGCGGCTGCGGCGATGAGCGCCCCCCTGGACCGCCGCCTCGCGGTCGCCCCCATGCTCGACTGGACTGATCGCCACTGCCGCTATTTCCTGCGGCTGATCAGCCGCCACACCCTGCTCTACACCGAGATGGTCACCACCGGCGCCCTGATCCACGGCGACCAGGATCGCCACCTGCGCTTCGACCCCGCGGAGCATCCGCTCGCCCTGCAGCTCGGCGGCAGCGACCCCGGCGACATGGCCCGCTGTGCCCGCTTGGGCGAGGACTGGGGCTATGACGAGGTGAACATCAACGTCGGCTGTCCCTCGGACCGGGTGCAGAACGGGAGCTTCGGGGCCTGCCTGATGGCCGCACCCGGCGTGGTGGCGGATTGTGTGAAGGCCATGAAGGACGCGGTCGCCATCCCGGTGACCGTGAAGTCGCGCATCGGCATCGACGAGCGCGACAGCTACGGGGAGCTGGTGGACTTCGTGGGAGCGGTCACCCAGGCGGGCTGCGACGCCCTCATCGTCCACGCCCGCAAGGCCTGGCTCAAGGGCCTGAGCCCCCGGGAGAACCGCGAGGTGCCGCCGCTGCGCCACGAGGTAGTGCTCGACCTCAAGCGCGACTTCCCGGATCTGCCCATCGTCATCAACGGCGGCGTCCTCGGCCTGGAGATTGCGGCGGCATTCCTGGATCGACTGGACGGCGTGATGATCGGCCGCGAGGCCTATCACAACCCCTATCTGCTCGCCCGGGCCGATGCCCTGATCTTCAGCGACCCGGCGCCACCCCCCAGCCGGCAAGAGGTGATCGAGCGCTTCGTCCCTTACGTGGAGCGAGAGCTCGCCGCCGGGGTGCCCCTGAACGCCATGACCCGCCATATCCTCGGGCTCTTCCAGGGACAGCCGGGGGCGCGGGCCTTCCGCCGCCATCTGAGCGAGAACGCCCACCGGCCGGGTGCCGGGGTGGCCGTGCTGGCCGATGCGCTGCCGCGGCCGCGGCAGTGCGTGCGCGCCTGACCGGCGCGGCGCCGACCCCTCAGCGCCTGGTCCCCGTCGGTGGATTGGCTGCCCCTGTCACTGATCTGCGCCTTCAGCCTGGCCAGCGCCGATGCCGCCACCAAGGCCTGGCTCCAGGGATTCTCGGCCCGCGAGCTGACGATCGTGCGGCTTGGGATCGCGGGGATCCTGATGACCCCGCTGCTCGCCGACCTCCCCCCGCTGGGCGATCTGCCCCTCGCCTTCTGGGGCTGGATCGCGGTGCTGATCCCGCTCGAGCTCGCGGCCATGCTGCTCTACATGGCCGCGATCCGCGACCATCCGCTCTCCCTCACCCTGCCCTATCTGGCCTTCACCCCGGTGCTGATCGTGGGCGTCGCCTGGCTGCTGCTCGGCGAGCGCGTGTCGGCCCAGGGGGGAATCGGGATCGCCCTGGTGGTCGCCGGGGCCTGGCTGCTCAATGGCGAACATGCCCGGGCCGGCGACTGGCGAAGCTGGGCGCGGCCGCTCCAGGCCATCCTGTGGGAGCCGGGGTCACGCATGATGCTCGGGGTCGCGGTGATCTATTCGGTGACTGCCACCCTCGGCAAGGCGGCCATGGCCTACATGCCGCCCGAGGACTTCGGGGCCTTCTATTTCGCCGCCCTGGGCCTGACGGTGATCCTGATCTTCGCCGTCCCGCGTCCGGGGACACTGGGCAGGCTCGCGCGCCGCCCCCTGCCGGTGCTCCTGGTGGGGGGGCTCATGGCACTGATGGTCTACACCCACTTCCTGGCACTCGCTCAGGTGGAGGTGGCCTACATGGTCGCGGTGAAACGCCTGAGCCTGTTGTTCGGGATCCTCTATGGCGCCCTGCTCTTTCGTGAGCGCGACATGGCCCGCCGGCTGCCGGCGGGTGGGCTCATGGTCCTCGGGGTCGCCCTGATCCTGATCTGAGGCACGAGGTGATCGACAGGGCCTACCCGGCGACCCGCTTTCCATGGTGCGGCACCCCGTCGCGTGGCGGCGAGCGGCGCCTTATGCTTGGCGCCCCATTCACCCGCAGGCCCAATCATCGATGAACCTGGTCCAGAAGTTCTTCCTGCTCGCCTTGGTCCTCTTCATTGCACTGCTGGCCGCCCAATACGCAGGACGCTGGATCGGCAAGCGGCGCATCCGCCGTTACGCCGGGAGCGAGAAGGGCGGTGGCGGGGTGGTCGAGGGGGCGGTGTTCGCCCTGCTCGGGCTGCTGATCGCCTTTACCTTCACCGGTGCGGCCGGTCAGTACGACGAGCGCCGCGACCTGATCGCCCAGCAGGTCAATGCCCTGGGCACCGCCTGGCTGCGGCTCGATCTGCTGCCCGACCTGGACCAGGCTCCCCTGCGGGACGCCTTCAGAACCTATCTCGACCTGGTCATCGCCCTGCCGCAACAGGCGGAGAACGCCGAGCGTCTAGCCCAGATGATGGACGAGCTCGATCGCCTCCAGGCAGAGATCTGGCGACTCGCAGTCGCGGCGGCGAACCGCGACGGTCGGCCCCAGGTGGCCACCCTGGTGCTGCCCGCGCTCAACGAGGTCTTCGACCTCACGGACCTGCGCATCAAGAGCGCGGCGATGCACATCCATCCCTCGGTCTTCGCCCTCCTGATCGGGCTTGCCCTGCTCGCCGCCCTGCTGGCGGGCAACGGGCAGGCGCAGACCGACCCGCCAGCGGTGCTGCACATGGTGGTCTTCGCCCTGCTCCTCGCGCTCACCCTGTACTTCATCCTGGACTTCGAGTACCCGCGCATGGGCCTGATCCGACTGGGCGCCTCGGATCAATTCCTGATCCGGCTTCGGGCCGGGATGGGATGAGACGGCGGGGCGGGGATCTCCGGCGGTGAACCGCCCGTGGATCAGGCCTCGCGCAGCCGCCCTTGCCGATCGAGATAGAAGCGCGCCAGCTCGAGATCCTCGGGCCGGGTGATTTTGAGGTTGTCCGCGTGACCCTCGACGAGCCGCGGGGCGAGCCCCATGCGCTCCATCGCCGAGGCCTCGTCGGTCACCAGGTCGCCGGCGGTGATGGCATCGCGCAAGGCCTCGCGCAGGGCGGCGAGCCGGAAGAGCTGGGGGGTGTAGGCGTGCCAGAGCCGGCCGCGATCCAGGGTCGCCTCGATGCGCCCATCGGGGTCCGCACGTTTCATGGTGTCGCGCACGGGCACCGCGAGGATCCCGCCCACCGGATCATCGGCCAGCTCACCGATGAGCCGATCCAGATCCGCGGGGCGCAGACAGGGACGCGCCGCGTCATGCACCAGGACGGGATCCTCGGGCGCGGCCATGTTCCACAGCAGATCGAGCGCCGAGAGCACGGAATGGCAGCGCTCGCGCCCCCCCTGCACCCGCTGGACACGCGGGTGGCGCGCGACCGGGAGCCCGGACCAGTACGCGTCCTCGGGGTCGAGTGCAACCATCACGGCCGCGATGCGCGCCTCGCCGAGCAGAACGTCCAGGGTGTGCTCGATGACGGTGCAACCGGCCAGATCCAGATACTGCTTGGGGGTCGGCGCCCCCATGCGCCGCCCGACCCCCGCGGCCGGTACCACCGCCCATAGCCGCTGCCCGGCGCTCACGGTTTGGTGGGCGCGGTGGGCTCGATCACCTGGAGGAAGATCTCGCCGCCCTTGATCATGCCGAGCTCGGCGCGCGCCCGCTCCTCGAGTGCCTCCTGGCCGTCGCGCAGATCCAGCACCTCGGCCTCCAGCTCGCGATTGCGGGCCCGCAGGCGATCGAGCTCGAGCTCCTGGGAGGCGATCTCCTGGCGCAGCCCGTGGACCTCGGCAAGGCTGCCCTCACCCACCCACAGACGGTACTGGAGTAGGACGAGCAGGCCGACCAGGGCGAGGATCACGAATCGCATGGTTGGGTGTCCCGGGACACCGCGCCCGCCGCGCTATGCGGACACGGTGGGCGCGTCCCCCTTCAGCGTAGGAACTTAAAGGCCTGGCGGCCGGCGTAAACCGCCTCGTCGCCCAGCTGATCCTCGATGCGCATCAGCTGGTTGTACTTGGCGACACGATCCGAGCGCGAGAGCGAGCCGGTCTTGATCTGCCCGGTGGCCGCGGCCACCGCGAGATCGGCGATGGTGGTGTCCTCGGTCTCGCCCGAGCGGTGTGAGACCACGGCCGTGTAGCCGGCAGCATGGGCCATGCCGATGGCCTCGAGGGTCTCGGTCAGGGTACCGATCTGGTTCACCTTGATCAGGATGGAGTTGGCGATGCCCTTGTCGATGCCTTCGCGGAGGATGCGCGTGTTGGTGACGAACAGGTCGTCGCCGACGATCTGGACCTTGTCGCCGAGACGCTCGGTCTGGGCCTTCCAGCCATCCCAGTCACCCTCCGCCAGGCCGTCCTCGATGGTCAGGATCGGATACTTGCCTACCCAGTCCAGCAACAGGTCGGTCATGCCCGTGGAGTCGAGAATCCGGCCCTCACCGGAGAGGTTGTACTTGCCGTCCTCGTAGAACTCGGAGGCCGCCACGTCCATGCCCAGGTAGATGTCGCTGCCCGCCTTGAAGCCGGCCTTGTCGATGGCCTCGAGGATCACCTCGATGGCGGACTCGTTGGAGGGCAGATCCGGCGCGAACCCGCCCTCGTCACCCACGCCGGTGGCCAGCCCACGGGACTTGAGCACGGACTTCAGGGCATGGAAGACCTCCGCCCCGTAGCGCACCGCCTCGCGCATGCTGGGCGCCCCCACGGGCAGGATCATGAACTCCTGGAAGTCGACGCTGTTGTCCGCGTGCTGGCCGCCGTTGATGATGTTCATCATGGGCACGGGCAGACGGTAGGGCCCTCCGGAGAGCGAGCGGTAGAGCGGCAGGTTCTTCTCCTGGGCGGCTGCATGGGCCGCGGCCAGGGACGCGCCGAGCAAGGCATTGGCACCCAGGCGGGATTTGTTCTCGGTACCGTCGAGCTCGATCATGCGCCGATCGAGTGCCGCCTGGTCCTGGACGTCCAGGCCCATCAACACATCGCGGATCTCGCCGCGAATGTTGGCACAGGCGTCGCGCACCCCCTTGCCGCCGTAGCGGGACGAGTCGCCGTCGCGCAGCTCCAGCGCCTCACGCGAGCCGGTGGATGCGCCCGACGGAACGATGGCGCGGCCGATGGCGCCCGCCCCGGTGATCACATCGGCCTCGACGGTGGGGTTGCCGCGAGAATCCAGGACCTCGCGGGCACGAATGTCGACGATCTCGGACATGGCGGAATCTCCTGACTTCAGATTGGGAATGACTGGGCCGGCACCCGGATTCGAGTGCCTTTCAACCTAGAAGCGGCAGTTGGACGGCACCCAGGGTGCGTCCCGCGGGGTCGTGGGCAAGGCGCAACGAGGCGCAATAGTGGTTCTATTGCAACGAGTTGCAACGCGGTCCCGAGGCCGCGCGGGGCGTGGACTGGGAGCCGTAGCGGCCTCACCCGCAAGGTGACGCTCCAGAAGGGACGAATCGTGCTGTTTTTCCGTCGCTTGCATGTCGCACGAAGCGGTCAATTGCCGTTTCTAGGTTCAACCTTGGCCGTCCGTTCAGGGCCGGCGGCCGGCCGCACAAGCCGGGACGGTCGAGGGCAACCGGCTAGAGACCGGTCTCCGCGAAGCCGCGCGCCTTCACCAGCCGATCGATCTCGACCAGAGTGGCGAGCAGATCGCGCATGCGCCCCAGGGGCCAGGCGTTCGGGCCGTCGCTCAAGGCCTCCTGGGGGCGCGGGTGGGTCTCCATGAAGATCCCGGAGACACCCACGGCCACGGCGGCCCGCGCCAGCACCGGCACGAACTCCCTCTGGCCGCCGGAGCGATCGCCCTGGCCGCCCGGGAGCTGCACCGAATGGGTCGCGTCGAAGACCACCGGACAACCCGTCTCGCGCATCACCGAGAGTGCGCGCATGTCCGAGACCAGGTTGTTGTAGCCGAAGGACACCCCGCGCTCGCACACCAGGATGCGCTCGTTGCCCGTGTCCCGCGCCTTGTCCACCACGTTCTTCATGTCCCAGGGGGCGAGGAACTGACCCTTCTTGATGTTCACCGGCAACCCCTGCTCCGCCACCGAGCGGATGAAGTTGGTCTGCCGGCAGAGGAAGGCGGGTGTCTGGAGCATATCGACCACCGAGGCGACCTCGGCGAGCGGCGTGTCCTCGTGGACGTCGGTGACCACCGGCACGCCGAAGCGCGCGCGAACCGACTCGAGGATCTGTAGCCCCTTCTCCAGACCCAACCCCCGGAAGCTGGCCCCGGAGGACCGGTTGGCCTTGTCGAAGGACGACTTGTAGATGAAGGGGATGCCGAGCTCGACGGTGATCTCCTTCAGCGCGCCCGCGGTCTCCTCGGCCAGGGACTCACCCTCCACCACACAGGGGCCGGCGATCAGGAACAGCGGGCGGTCTAGGCCGACCTCGAATCCGGTGAGCTTCATGCGGCTGCGCCCCCGGCCTGGGCCTTCTCGCCCGCACCGGTGCCGGCCTGGGCCTGGCGGGCGAGCGCGGCCCGCACGAAGCCCATGAACAGCGGGTGGCCGTCGCGGGGGGTGGAGGTGAACTCGGGGTGGAACTGGCAGGCGATGAACCAGGGATGGTCGGGGATCTCGATGATCTCGACCAACTGGTTGTCGAGCGACCAGCCCGAGAAGCGCATCCCCGCGTCCTTCATGCTGTTCAGGTAGCGGTTGTTGAACTCGTAGCGGTGGCGGTGACGCTCGCGGATCTGGGGCTTGCCGTAGACGGCGCGCGCCAGGCTGCCGGGCTCGAGCCGGCAGTTCTGACCGCCCAGCCGCATGGTGCCGCCGAGATCGGAGGCCTCGTCGCGGGTCTCCACCTGCCGCGCTCGTCACGCCACTCGGTGATGAGCCCGATGACCGGGTGCGGCGTCTGACGGTCGAACTCGGTGCTGTGGGCACCCTCGAGCCCGGCCACATCCCGCGCGTATTCGATCACCGCGATCTGCATCCCGAGGCAGATGCCCAGATAGGGGATGCGCCGCTCCCGGGCGAAGCGCGCGGCCGCGATCTTGCCCTCGATGCCCCGCTCCCCGAACCCGCCCGGGACCAGCACCGCGTCCACCGACTCCAACGCGCCGGGGCCCTCCTGCTCGATCGCCTGGGAGTCGATATAGACCACCTCGACCTGAATCCCCGAGTGCACCCCGGCATGCGCGAGCGCCTCGGAGAGCGACTTGTAGGCCTCGGTGAGGTGCATGTACTTGCCGACCATGCCGATGCGCACCCGCGCCCGGGGATGGTCGAAACCGTCCAGCACCCGATCCCATTCCGAGAGATCGGCGGGACCCACGTCGAGGTGGAACTGACGCACCACCAGCTCGTCGAGCCCCTGGGCGTGCAGCAGCCTGGGGATGCGGTAGATGTTGTCGGCGTCCACCGCCGAGATCACCGCGTCCTCGGGGACGTTGGTGAAGAGCGCGATCTTGCGTCGCTCGTCGTCTGGTAGATGCTGCTCGGCCCGGCACAGTAGGACGTCGGGCTGGATACCGATGGAGCGCAGCTCCTTGACCGAGTGCTGGGTGGGCTTGGTCTTGATCTCACCCGCGGTGCGGATGTAGGGCACCAGGGTCAGGTGCATGAAGAGCGCGTTCTCCCGGCCGACCTCCACGCGCATCTGGCGGATGGCCTCGAGGAAAGGCAGGGACTCGATGTCGCCCACCGTCCCGCCGATCTCCACCATCGCGATGTCGGCACCGTCCGCCCCTCGGCGGATGCTCTCCTTGATCTCATCCGTGATGTGCGGGATGACCTGCACGGTGCGGCCGAGATAATCACCCCGGCGCTCCTTGCGGATCACGCTGTCGTAGATCTGGCCGGTGGTGAAGTTGTTGCTGCGGCCCATGCGGGTGCGCAGGAAGCGCTCGTAGTGCCCGAGATCCAGGTCGGTCTCGGCCCCGTCGTCGGTGACGAAGACCTCGCCATGCTGGAAGGGGCTCATGGTGCCCGGATCCACGTTGATGTAGGGATCCAGCTTGATCATGGTCACCGTGAGCCCGCGCGCCTCGAGCAGCGCGCCAAGAGAGGCCGAGGCGATCCCTTTGCCGAGGGACGAGACCACGCCCCCGGTGACGAAGATGAACTTGGTACCGGAATCGGTCCTGCTCGGGGTCGTGGGGGAGCTCATGGTGCGGCAGAGGACGGCAACGGGGCCCGCGGCCCGAATGCCGCGAAACGCTAACAGATTCCCGAGTGGCCCTCAACGCGCCCGACGGCGTGCGGCGCATGGGCGCCTGCGCGCTCGTCAGGGCGGCCCGTTAGGCCGGACGCGACCCCGGGCGGGTCGCCTTCCCAAAGGGGGACCGGGCGCGTATAGTCATTTGGCGTTTCGTCCTACGAAACCGCCCATCGGCGCCGTCCCGGTCGAGCGGCGCAGCAGTACCCCTAAAACAGACCGAACCCAATTTCAGGAGCGTCAGACCGATGCAAAAGTTTGCCAAAGTGATCAGTGTGGCCGCCATCGCCGGCGCCGCCGCCTTCTCCATGACCTCCGCTCAGGCGTGGTGGGGCGGTCCCGGCTACGGTGGCCCCGGCTATGGCTCCGGTTGGGGCGACGGCCTCGGTGACGCCTTCGGCGACATGTTCGGCGATGGCTACGGCGACTTCAACATGTCCATGAGCGGTGGCGGCACCGGTCGCGGTTACGGCCGTGGTTATGGTCGCGGTTACGGCCGTGGCTACCGGCTACGGCTACCCGGGCTACGGCTACGGCGGCTACCCGGGCTACGGCTACGGCGGCGGCTACCCGGGCTACGGTGCCCCGATGATGCCTTACGGCATGCCCTATGGCGCGCCGCCCGCCCCGGCCGCCCCTGCCGCAGGCGAGTCCAAGTAAGGCACGCTAGGTCGCTCCGCGACCACCAAGGCCGCGCCCTCAAGGCGCGGCCTTTTTGTTTCTCCCTGGATGTCTCCCCTTGCCGCTCCCGGGTCTCCCCCTGTATGGCCGGCCGTCCGCCAGCCGGGGCGGCCTATCCCTTAGGACGCCATGGGAATCTAAAGCTCCCTTGATCCAGATCAACCAGTGAACGAAAATGCCGAGACGCACGATAGGGGGCATCGACCATTGACGCAGCCAAAAGTCATCTCGTTCGAGACCATCCGAGTCGCCTGCAAGAATTGCACGCTCAATGCCCTCTGCCTCCCCATGGGCCTCGCCCCGGAGGATGTCGAACGGCTCGATGACATCGTCAAGCGCACGCGCCCCCTGCACCGCGGGGACTTCCTGTTTCGCACGGGCGACCGCTTCCGCTCCCTGTATGTCGTCAAGACCGGCTCCATCAAGACCTTCGCACCGAGCCCCGAGGGCGGCGAGCAGGTCCTCGGCTTCCATCTGCCCGGCGAGATCATCGGGCTCGACGCGATCGACACTGAGGCCCACGCCTGCTCGGCGAAGGTCCTCGAGACCTCGGCCATCTGCGAGATCCCCTTCTCACGGCTGGCGGAGTTGTCCGCCTCGATACCCAGCCTGCAGCACCAGATGTTCCGGTTGCTGAGCAAGGAGATCTCCCACGACACGGACATGTTGCTGCTGCTCGGCAAGAAGAACGCCGAGGAGCGGCTCGCCGCATTCCTCGTGAGTCTGTCCCGGCGACTCGCGAAGCGCGGTCTATCGCCGACTGACTTCTACCTCAGCATGTCCCGCCACGAGATCGGCAACTATCTCGGGCTGGCCGTCGAGACGGTGAGCCGGCTGTTCACCCGGTTTCAGGACGAGGGTCTGCTCAAGGTGGATCGCAAGCATGTCGAGCTGATCGACCTCGACGGGCTGGAGACCCTGGTCAACGGGGTCGACAACACCCATCACCAGCAGCAACGCACCTGAGCCGCCCGCCCGCGTCGCCTGGCGCGGGCTCCTGCCTACACATCGATCCAGTCGCCGGCGTGGCCCTGATGGGTCATCGCGCGGCATGGACAGCTTCTTCGGCGACCTGCGCTGGATGCTCGCGATGATGGCAAGCAAGGCAGCCAGCAACGTCGTCCACATGAAGGTCAGCCTGGCGACCTTCTGACGTGGCTCAGGTCTTGATGCCTACCCCCCGGCGCAGCAGCCGGAGGCTGTACCAGGTCAGCACCAGGATGAATCCGGCGATGATGGCAAAGGTCGGCCCCAGCGGGATGTCGGAGACGCCCGAGAGCCCGTAGCGGAATCCGTTGACCATGTAGAGGACCGGATTGGCCAGGGAGACCGTCTGCCAGAAGGGTGGCAAGAGGGAGATGGAATAGAAGACCCCGCCCAGATAGGTCAAGGGCGTGAGGACAAAGGTAGGGATGATGGAGATATCGTCGAAGCTGTTGGCAAAGGCGGCGTTGATGAAGCCGCCCAGGGAGAACAGCATGGCGGTCATCAGGACCACCAGCAGGGTCACCGCCGGGCTGTGCACCCGCACCTCGGTAAAGAGCAGGGAGACCAGCAGGACCGCCGCGCCGACGGTGAGACCCCGTGCCATGCCCCCGCCCACGTAACCCCCCAGGATCACCCAGTTGGGCACGGGCGCGACCAGGAGCTCCTCCACATAGCGGGAGAACTTGCTGCTGTAGAAGGACGAGACGACGTTGGAATAGGAGTTGGTGATCACCGCCATCAGCACCAGTCCGGGGACGATAAAGTCCAGATAGGCGAGCCCATCCATGGTGCCGATCCGATCGCCGATCAGCCGACCGAAGATCACGAAATACAGGCCGGTGGTGATCACCGAGGGCAGGATGGTCTGCACCCAGATCCGGGAGAAGCGCAGCACCTCCTTGGTGAGGATGGTCTCGAAGGTGACCCAGTAGCGGCCCCACCTGCCCCGATCAGGACCCATCGGCCCGCCCCTCCCCGAGGTCCCCGGGCCCTGCCGCGCCCGGCGGCCGGTCGACCATGTCGAGGAACAGCCGCTCGAGCCGGTTCTGCTTGTTGCGCAGGCTGATCACCTCGATGCCGTTGCGGGAGAGTGCATCGAAGAGCCCGTTGATGGTGTGCTCGCGGCTCATCTCCACCTCGAGGGTGCAGTCGTCCACGTGATTGAGGACGAATCCGCCCAGTTCAGGCAGGTCCGCCAGGCGCCCCTTGAGGTTGAGCACGAAGGTCTCGGTCTGGAGCTTGCCGAGCAAGGCGCCGATGCTCGAGCGCTCGGCGATGCGTCCATGATCGATGATGGCGAGGTTGCGGCAGAGGCTCTCGGCCTCCTCCAGATAATGGGTGGTGAGGATGATGGTGGTGCCGGATGCGTTGAGACCCCGCAGGAAGGCCCACATGGAGCGGCGGATCTCGATGTCCACCCCCGCGGTCGGCTCGTCGAGGATCAATAGCCGAGGCTCGTGGACCAGTGCCCGGGCGATCATGGCGCGCCGTTTCATGCCGCCCGAGAGCCTGCGCATCTCGGTGTCGCGCCGCTCCCAGAGATCGAGCTGTCTGAGATAACGCTCGGCCCGCACCTTGGCCTCCCGCCGGGGCACCCCGTAGTAGCCGGCCTGGTTCAGCAGCACCTCCTGCACCGGCAGGAAGAGATTGAAGTTGAACTCTTGGGGAACCAGTCCGATGCAGGCCTTGACCCCCTCCGGATCCTGGTCCAGATCGTGACCGAAGACGGCAACCGTGCCGCCCGTCTTGTTCACCAAGGATGCGACGATGCCGATCAGGGTCGACTTGCCGGCACCGTTCGGCCCCAGGAGGGCGAAGAAATCACCCTCGTCGACGCTCAGGTCTACGCCCGAGAGGGCCTCGAGGCCACCCTGGTAGGTCTTTGAGAGATCGCGGACATCGAGGGCAGGTGTCATGGCATGGTCGAGGACGCTCGGGGGAGCGCTACCCTAGCGACCCCATCGGTGGGATTCAACCCGCCCCCGTCGGCGGCGCATCGGCGCGATGATGGTCCGCGTGGGTGGGGGTCTCCGGGCCATGCTCGACGGCGCCCGCGTCCAGGTGCAGATGCAGATGGCTGTGCACATGGCGATGGGGATGGCGGTGCATGGTCGCCGGCTCCACCCGACCATCCACCAGGGCGACGGCCCGGGTGGCGAGTCGCTCGATGAAGGCAAGGTCGTGGGAGACCATCAGCAAGGTCTTGCCCGTGGTCTCCAAGAGCTCAGTCAGGCGCTCGGCCGTGGCGGCGTCCAGGCCGTTGGTGGGCTCGTCGAGCAGCAGCACCTCCGGGTCCATGGCGAGCACCGTACCCAGGGCGACGAGGCGCTTCTCGCCCGCCGAGAGCCGATGGGGCACCCGGGCCTCGTAACCCCCGAGACCGAGTCGATCCAGGACCCGCAGGGCGTCCTCCCGCGCCTGCTGACGGCTGCGACCGAGGTTGAGGGGACCGAAGGCCAGGTCCTCGAGCACCGTGGGGCAGAACAACTGATCCTCCGAGTCCTGGAACAAGAGCCCCGCGCGGGCGCGGACCTCGTGGAAGTCCGACTCCCGGCTGCGTTCGCGCCCGAAGGCCCACACGCCCCCCGCGCTCGGCTGGATCAAGCCCACCAGCAGGTGCAGCAGGGTGCTCTTGCCGGCGCCGTTGGGTCCGATCAGGGCCACCCGCTCGCCCGCTTCGATCCGCAGGCTCGCCCCGGCCAGCACCGGGCGGTCCCAATGGCGGAAGCTCACCTCGCGCAGCTCGAGCAGGCTCTCTGCGGACGGCTGCTGGGCGCCGGTGTCAGCGGTCATGCCAGACCCTCGATCGCCAGCAGCACCCCCGCGAGGACCACGCCGGCCGTCACCAGCAGGCCGTCCCCACCCGACCAGTGGCGACGCTCGAGCAGCACCAGTCGGCCGCGATAGCCGCGGCAACGCATGGCGGCGAGCAGCCTGCGGGCACGGGCGGTCGCGCGCACCAGGAGCATCCCGATCAGCCAACCGAGGCTGCGCCAGGTGTGGGCGTCGCTGCGGGCCCGAAACCCGCGGGCGCGCATGGCGCGGCGCAGACGCCGGTACTCACCCTGGAGCAGCTCGATCTGGCGCACCGTCAAGACCAGGAGCTGCACCAGTCGCTCGGGCACCCCGAGGCGCCCCAGGGCATAGCCGAGTGAATTGGGTGGAACGCTCCCGAGCAGCCCGACCACCACCAGGGCTGCGGCATTAGCCTTGAGGGCGACGATCACCGCCCGCTCCAGCCCCGCGTCGCTCGCCACCAGCGGACCAAGGGCGAACACGGGCTCCCCGGGCACCGTGAACGGCAGGGTCAACACCAGGAACAGGAGCAGTCCCTCCACCGCGAGCAGGCGCTTGAGCAAGCGTCGTGGATCGGGGAAGGCGACCAGGGCGACGGTCAGGGCGGCGAGGGCCGCGACGAGCAACGACTCGGGACGCTGGAGACTCACCACCGCGCCCACCAGCAGCGCGGTCGCGATCAGCCGGGCGCGCGCATCGCGGCCGGCGAGCCAGACCCCGGGCGCCGTGGCGACTGCGGTCCAAGCGGTCACGACGGGCGGTCCCGATCGCGCGCACGCCACCAGGCCCAGAGCCCGGCGAGACCGAGGATGTAGCCGATGCCCCCGAGGACATCGCGCAGACGCGCGCGCTCCCGCTCCAGGGCCAGCTGCTCGCGCAGGGGCCGCACCGCGCGGGCCACCGCCTGTTCGATGGCCGGCAGATCGGCGCAGCCGGGGGACGCCCCGGCGGACGGACCGCTCGCCCCGAATCCCGCCGCCAGCTCCTCCGCCGGGACGCGCCATTCCGCGCGATGTCCGTCGGCCGTCTCGGCCACCAACAGGTGCTCGTGCGGCGCGGTCGCCAGATAGTGAAACCGCCCCTCGGCGTCGAGCTCGAGCTCGGCGAGCAGGGAGCCGTCGGCGTCGAGGACCCGCACCCGACCCTGGGCCGCGGGACCGGCCCCGGCAAGGCGCACCTGACCCTCGATCCGCGCCCCATCGGCGGCCGCGAAGATGGACAGGCCGTGGCTCCAGGCGCTGCCCGACACGGCCATGGCGGCCGCGAGCCACAAGACCGGCAACCAGGATCGCTCAGGCATCGGCGGCCTCCGGTGGGGTCGCGCCACCCTCGGATCGCGGAAGGGATTGGGGATCCACCCGGCCGAGGAAGGCGATCACGGTCCCGCTGACCGCCGCCTCCAGCACGGCGAGGGGCAGGTAGACCAGGGGCAGCACGCGCGCCGCCGCGCCGTAGGCGGGGTCGCTCAAGGCCAGGCTGAGGGCGACCAGCCCCGCGGTGCCGAGCACCCCAAGGGCGCCCGCCGCGGCCCCGATCCAGAACAGGGGAGGCGATCGGCGACGCAGCCAGGGGCGCAGCAGCAGGGCGACCAGCAACGCCGGGACGGCCAGGTTGAAGGTGTTGACCCCCAGCGCGGTCAGCCCGCCATGTCCGAAGAAGATCAACTGTAAGGCCAGCGCGACCAGCAGGGCCGGAACGGCGAGCCAGCCGAGCAGCAGCCCCATGAGCCCGTTGAGCAGGAGATGGACGCTGGCAGGCCCGACGGGCACGCTGATCAGGGAGGAGACGAAGAACGCGGCCGCCAGCACCGCCGCCTGGGGCACGCGGGTGTCGTCGAGGCGACGCAAGGCCAGGGCCAGGAGGGTCGCCGAGACGGCGGCCCCGCCGATCAGCAAGGGCGCCGACAGGACACCGTCAGGCAGATGGGCCATGGCCGCCTCGACCCAGCTCAGTCATCCCGCCCAGGCGCTCGACCCAAACCTTCGGCGACCGAATCGACGCCCGTCTACACGCGCTGCCTACTCGCCGGTACATCATCTCGAGGCGTTCGGGTAAGGGGATGGTGTAGGGCTGGCAAGGTGCCGCGCTTCGGCGGACGCCTAGGGCCCTGGACGTGTGAGGATCATGCGCTCCACGTCGGCGAGACGCACCACCTGGCCCTCAAGGGTGCGGAAGGCGCGTCCGTCGATGTCCCCGCGGCGCGCCTGGTAGCGCAGGATCGCCCCGGTGTTGGCGTTCACCACCTCCACCTCCAGCACCTCGCGACTTGCGTCCCAGCGGCCCATGAGATGGACGGCGGTGGCGATCACCGCGGCACCCGCCAGCACATACGCGCCGGTTCGCGCCAGGCGCCAGAGGGGGGACTGGCCACCCGCGGGCGCGGTCTCGGGCAGCGACTCGCGGCGCATGCGAGCCCGAATGACCAGGATGGCGCCGATGATGACCGCCGCGGTGAGCAACAACTTGAGGAACATCGCCTCAGGGTATCACGTAGCGCCACCGCCAAAGCCACCGCGCCGGTGCCCTTGCGGGACCGGATGAGCGCCCGTACCATCGGCCCCGCCTCACCCCTCCCCGTCCCCATCCGCGCGGCCCGAGAGGCGCCCGCCCCCAACCAGGCTCCATCCAGCCGATGCCCCGCGTCACCATCGTCTCCAGCGTCACCCTCGCCATGGCCGTGGTTGCCATGCTGCTCCCCGCCTGCGACCAGCGCGCGCCCCCGACCCTGGAACTCTTCCGGGCGGTCGAGCTGGGTGATCTCAATCAGATCAAGCGCCATCTGCGCTCGGGCACCGACATCAACCAGCCCGACGCGGCCGGCGACCTGCCCCTCCACCTGGCGGCCCGTATGGGTAAGGTGGGCATCGTGCACGAGCTCGCACGGCACGGGGCGGATCTCTCGGCCCGCGACGGCGCCGGCCGCACGGCCATGGAGCTCGCCCTGCTCAACGGCAAGACCCAGGTCGCCGAGGCATTGATCGAGGACGGGGCCCCCCTCGACCCCCAGGCGAGCCTGGTGGCGCTGGTCACCGCGGGCGTTTCGGATCGTGACTCCGTCGACCTGCTGATGCGCCAAGGTGCCGATCTCAATCGCCCCGATGCGGCTGGCCAACCGCCCCTCCACCAGGCGGTCGCACTCGGCCATCTCAAGACGGTGCAGCGCCTGCTCCAACGAGGCGCCCGGGTCAACCAAACCGACGCCCAGGGGATGACGCCGCTCACCGTCGCGATGGGGCTCGATCCCAGGGCATCGGACACCGCCTCCATCCTCGCCACATTGATACAGTTCGGCGCCCAGCCCGCCGATGGCCCAGCGGCCGCGCCGGACGCCAGCCCCATATCCAACCCAGGGAGCACACCATGACCGAACGGGCCGAGGACCTGACCGTGACCTACACGGAGGACGGCATCGACACCACCAAGGAGTTGGACAAGGTCATCCTCTCCAAGGGGAGCTGGACCACCATCCTGTTCCGCTACCAGGACTGGGATCGCGCCAAGGAGGCCTACGGGCCCGATAAATACACCATCCGCCGCTACCAGAAGCGCGGCGGCGAGTATCGCCAGCAGTCCAAGTTCAACATCTCGAGCCGCGCCCAGGCGGAGGCCCTGGTGGCAGCGCTCCAGGGGTGGCTGGATCAGCAAGCCGGCTGAGCCAACCAGGGGGGATCGGGCATGCGGATCGCACGCTTCGAGGACGCGCAGGGCGTCGTGCATCTGGGCATACCGCTGGACGCCGAGCGGGCCTCGCGACTCGCCGGCCAGGTCTATGGGCCCCTCGCGACTACGGGCGAGACCCTGAGGGTTGCCCGCTGGCTCGCACCCATCGAGCCGGTGAACATCTTCTGCATCGGCCTCAACTACCGCGCCCACGCGCTAGAGACGGGGGCGGAGATCCCGGTGAACCCGGTGGTCTTCATGAAGCCGACCACTGCCCTGAACCACCCGGGAGACCCCATCCCCCTCCCCCGCGCCTGCGAGCACGGCCCCGAGGTGGACTACGAGGCGGAGCTGGCCGTGGTGATCGGGCGCACGGCGCGCGATGTCCCCGTGGAGCGCGCCCTCGAGCACGTGCTCGGCTACACCTGCGCCAACGATGTCTCCGCCCGGCGCTGGCAGAAGCAGGGCGGCGGCGGTCAATGGGTGCGCGGCAAGGGCTTCGACGGCTTCTGTCCCCTGGGTCCGGTGCTGGTGAGCGCCGACGAGATCGCCGACCCCCAGTCCCTCGCCATTAACTGCACCCTGAACGGCCAGCGCGTACAGACCGGCAACACCGCCGACATGATCTTCAGCGTCGCCGAGCTGATCGCCTTCCTGTCGCGCGACACCACCCTGCTCCCCGGCACCCTGATCCTCACCGGCACACCCCCCGGGGTCGGCTTCGCCCGCAAACCACCGATCTTCCTCGCCGACGGCGACCGCGTGGCGGTCACCATCGAGGGGATAGGCACCCTGGAGAACACGGTGGCGCAAGCCCGCTGAGCGGGTGGCGAGCGGATCCATCCACCGCCGAAGTCGCAAACGCGAGTGCGGAAACGACCGCTCGACGGGTGGTTCGGAGGGAAAGACCTGAACCCAGCATGCCCCTCAGCGGCGCGGCTAAACTCTTCATCGGAGGGCGACGGAGCTCACCTCCGACGCCCAGTGCATCGCCGAGATCAAGGGAGCTGCAATCATGGCAATCGCAATCACTCGCTACTTGGGCGAGATGTTGTTCGAGACGGAGATCGGCGGCCAGCGCATCGCCACCGACGTAACCCCACCCATGGGCGGAAAGGGACGCGCCCCTACCCCGCCCGATCTATTCGTGGTCTCTCTAGGCGCCTGCGTCGCGGCATTCGTGGCCCACTACTGCGAGCAGGAGGGCATCGACACCCGCGACCTCTCCGTCGAAACCGCCTTCGAGAAGACGGAGAAGCCCGCCTATCTCACCAATTTCAGCGTCGACGTGCGTCTGCCCCATGGAACCTGCGGGGACCGCCAGGCCGCAGTCGAACGGGTCGCGGACCATTGCATCATCCATGAGACGCTTCATCACCTGAAAGAGGTGCAGATCCGCATCCACGATCGTGCCGACTTGGCCGCTTGAGCAGCCTTTGAGACTCGGGGGCGCGCAGCGAGGGAGGCCGGTTTGGTCCGCGGGCCAGAGGCGCAGGGTGGATGCTGCGCAACGCGGATCCGGGCCGAGATTTCCCGCTCTCCCGCGTGCGCGGCGGGCGTTTCTCAAGTCCGACCGGCTCCTAGCCGCCAACCCAGGCCCGCACGAGGTCGGGGCCGGGAACCCCGCCGCTGTGGACCACAACGCCGTCGATCACCACGCCCGGGGTCGACATGACCCCGTAGCCCATGATCTCGGCGATGTCGGTGACCTTGGTCAGCTCGATCTCGACCCCCGCCTCTCGCGCCGCCTGGGCGATCGCGTTGGCGGTGATCTCGCAGTTGCGGCAGCCGCTGCCCAGGACCTTGATCTCTTTCATGGCCTTACCTCGCACCCATCAACCACAGCACCCTCCCCGGCCCGACACCTGCACCGGGGGGCATGGGACGGTTCCGTAGGAGCAATAGACACAGCAGTCCCCGGACTTCGGCCGCACCAGCACGCCGCAGGCGGGACACTCCCAATACCAGAGGCAGGCGTCGGTCGGCATCTGCTCGGTTCGGGACACACCGCAATCCGGGCAGGTGATCATCGATTCCAGCATCGCGTCCATCGAGCCCGCCTCATTGGAGCCAGTTGAAACCCCATCCTACCAGGGTGAAGGCCACCGCCAGCACGCCCGCGAACAGGGCCAGGGCGGGCCAGCGGATCACCTTGCGCAGGATCAGCATCTCCGGGACCGAGAGCGCCGCGACGCTCATCATCAAGGCCAGGGTGGTCCCGACCGCCACCCCCTTGCCGAGCATCGCCTCGGCGACCGGGATGACCCCGGTGGCGTTGGAATAGAGCGGGATCCCGAGCAGGACGGCGCCGGGCACCGTGTACCAGGCGTCCCCGCCCAGGTGCTCGCTCACCCAGTCCGCGGGCACGAAACCGTGGAACAGCGCGCCGACGCCGATCCCGATCAGCACCCAGACCCAGATCCGCCCGACGATCTCCTTGACCTCGGCCAGGGCGTACCGGTGTCGGGCCAGGAGGCCCATACCGCCCGCCCGCCACGGGGGCCTCGCCCACGCGGATCTTCCAGACATAGTCCTCGACCCAGCGCTCGGGTCGAAAGGCCTGCATGGCGATCCCGCCAAACCAGGCGACCAGCAAACCCGCGGCGACATAGAGGGCCGCCAGCTTCCAGCCCAGGATGCCCACCAGCAGGACGGCCGCGACCTCGTTGATCATCGGGCTCGCGATCAGGAAGGAGAAGGTGACCCCGAGCGGGATCCCCGCCTCCACGAATCCGATGAAGAGCGGCACCGAGGAGCAGGAGCAGAAGGGTGTGACCGCGCCCAGGGTGACCGCGAGCCCCCGCGCCTGCCAATCGGGCCGACCGCGCACGAAGGCCCGCACCCGCTCCGGCGAGAGCATGGCCCGCAGCAGGCCCATCACATAGATGACCGCCACCAGCAGGACGAAGATCTTCGCCACGTCCATGACGAAGAACTGGACCGCATCGCCGGCGCCCGAGCCCGGTTGCAGCCCGAGCAGGCCATAGGCGACCAGGTTCCCCAGGGCCTCAAACATCGGCGGTTACCGCCCGCGCCGAGACGGCCGGCACCTCCGGCAGCCGCAACGACAGCACCAGTGCGGCCAGCACGAACCCGGTGGACCACCAGAGACACCCCTCGAGCCCCTGGGTCTGATAGACCAGACCCGAGAGCACCGTACCCGCGAGTCGGCCGCCCGCGTTGGCCATGTAATAGAAGCCCACGTTCATGGAGACCTTCTCGAAGTCCGAGTAGGCCAGGATCAAATAGGAGTGCACCGCCGAGTTGATGGCGAATGCGACCCCGAACAGGATCAGCCCCACCACCAGAACCGGTCCCGGCGGGAGGTCCTGGGCCAGGGCGATCGCGATGGCCCCCGGGAAAGCCGCCAGGATCAACGCCCAGAGCCGAGCAGTTCCGCCGCCCGGCCCGCGCCCCTGATGGGCGCGACGCAGCAGCCTCGGCGCCGCGGCCTGAACGAAACCATAGCCGATCACCCAGAGGGCCAGGAAGCCGCCCACCTGCATATGGCTCCAGCCCAGGACCCCGGACAGGAACACCGGCAGCCCGACCACGAACCAGACATCCCGCGCCCCGAACAGGAAGAAGCGTGCGGCGGAGAGCCAGTTGATGGCCGGGGTGTTGGAGAAGACCTGGGTGAATTTGGGCTTGGACTTCATCTTGCCGACGCCGGACGGCAGCACGAGTGCAGTGACGATCAGCACCAACAGGAGCAGACCGGCGAGGACCATCAGGGCGCCGCGAAAGCCGATCCACTGGAGCAGGGCGGCCCCGACGAAGAATCCCACCCCCTTCAGGGCGTTCTTCGACCCGGTCAGCACGGCGACATATTTGAACAGCTTGGATTCGCCGCCCGCTCCCGTGAGCGACTTGACGGTCGCCTTGGCGGACATCTTGTTCAGGTCCTTGGCGATGCCCGAGAGGGCCTGGGCGGCCATCACATAGGGCACCGAGAGCCAGGCGTCGGGCACCGTCAGCAGCAGGAGCGCCACCACCTGCAGCCCCATGCCGATGTGCATGGTGAGGTTGAGCCCGATGCGCGCTCCCAGCCAGCCGCCCACCAGGTTGGTGACGATGCCGAAGACCTCGTAGAAGAGGAACAGCATGGCCACCTCGAAGGGCGAGTAGCCGAGCTGGTGGAAATAGAGCACCACCAGCATGCGGATGGCGCCGTCGGTGAGGGTGAAGGCCCAGTAGCCGCCGGTGACGGTCAGATAATTGAAGTGTGAAGTTTGAAGTTTGAAGTTGGAAGTGGGCGGCGTGCTCATCGACTTTGGCTCCGCATCTTCTTGATGATGGTCGTCAGTATGGCGATCAGCTCATTGCATTCGGCCTGCAAGTCGTTCAGCCGGCTCTCGGAAACGATCTCAGTGGCCGCCAACAGTCGAAGCCAGTAGTGCGTCTCCCGCGCTTCCTTGCAGGCGATGCTGTACTTGCTGATGAAATCAGCCTCGCTCTGCGACGCCTGTGCTTCCTCGACATTGGCGCCGACAGACGTCCCAGAGCGCAGCAACTGGCCCGCCAGCGTCCGCGGTACACCTGGCGATGCATCCAGCACCCGGCACAGCAACACCACACGCCGTGCAAACTCGAAGGTTCGCGCAGGAATATCCGACTGCACCGCCGCATCCCCTTTCAAACTTCACACTTCTCACTTCAAACTTCCCGCCACCATGCGGGCGATATCCATCATCCGGTTCACATAGCCCCATTCGTTGTCGTACCAGGCGTAGATCTTCACCTGGGTCCCGTCGATGACCAGGGTCGAGGGGGCATCGACGATGGACGAGCGCGGGTCGTCCAGATAGTCCACCGAGACCAGCGGGCGCTCCTCGTAGCCCAGGATGCCCTTAAGCTCCCCCTCGGCGGCCTCCCTGAGATACCCATTGACCTCCTCGGCCGTGACCGGCCGCGCGGCCTCGAAGACAAAGTCGGTCAGGGAGGCGTTCAGCAGCGGCACTCGAACCGCATGACCGTTCAGCTTGCCGGTCAGCTCCGGGAAGATCTTGGTGATGGCCCGGGCGGACCCCGTGGAGGTGGGGATCAGGGACTGACCGCAGGCCCGTGCCCGGCGCAGGTCCTTGTGGCCCTTGTCCACGATGGTCTGGGTGTTGGTGATGTCGTGGATGGTGGTCATGCAGCCGTGGACGATACCGATGCGCTCATGCATCACCTTGACCACCGGGGCCAGACAGTTGGTGGTGCAGGAGGCCGCGGTCACCAGATGGTGGACGCCGGGGTCATAGCGGTGATGGTTCACCCCGTAGACGATGTCGAGCGCACCCTGGGTCGGGGCGGCGACGATGACCTTCTTCACCCCCTGATCGAAATAGGCCTGAAGGGTCTCGGGCCGCTTGTGGTGTTTGCCGGTCGCCTCGATGACGATCTCGCAGCCGGACCAGTCGGTCTCGGCGATCTCCTTGTTGGCGCTGTAGTCGATGGCCTGACCGTCGACGGTCAAGGTGTCCCCGGAGCCGGCACAGTCGTGCCCCCAGCGGCCATGGACCGAGTCGAACTGGAGCAGATGGGCGGAGCCGCCCGCGTCACAGGCGATCTCGTTGATCTGGCTGAAGCTGAGGCCCGGCAAGCCCCATCCTGCCCGCAGCCCGAGCCTGCCCATGCGGCCAAAGCCGTTGATACCGATTCGGATGCTCATAGGGTCTCCCGAGGGTTGATTGGATAGCCCGGTCGCCGCCGAGGCAGGTCTCGGACTCAGAGCTTGTGAAAAATTCGTCGGCCGTAGCGAGGGCGTTCCCGGCCGTGCCCGATTGAGATCAGGGCAAGGCGCGGGAAGTCGGAAATCGGGGAGCGTAGTGGGCCTACGTGACTCGATTTTCGGCTTTTCGCAACGCAGCGGGGTGCGTCCGGGGGCGCCCGCAGTAGGACGGCGAATTTCTTCACAAGCTCTCAGGGCACAGCAGGATCAGGATCCGAATGGGACCGGGATGGTGCGCGCGCAGCAGGCATCCTCCGACCCGGCGGGAGCGGCGAGCGCCGGTGCCTGCGCGTCGCCGAAGGTCGGCACTGATCCCAGGGTGTGAAAGGTCTCCCAGGCGATGCCCTGAGGGTCCTGCACCCAGTATTTGTCCGATCGCGCATAGCAGCAGGCGGCCGATTGCTGCTCCGCCCCGGCGATCTCCGCCGCATCCAGGCGCTCGCGTAAACCCGCAAGCCCGTCGGCGCTCTCCGCCTGGATCCCGAGGTGGTCGATCCCCGGCCCGCGGCCCCGTTTGGAGATCGCGAAATTGACCGCCGGATCGGTCAGCTCCCACTTCACGTAGTCGGGCTTGACGACACTCGGCTCGCGGCCGAAGAGCGCCGTGTAGAAGCGGATATTCTGGTCGATTTCCTCGACCGCGACATGCACATGCAACCTCGCCATGACAGTCCTCCGTCGGTTGTTGGTCTTGCCCAGCGGGCTCAAGCCGCGGCCTCAAGCCGCGGCCGTGCCGCGCTCGTACCAGCCCTTGGTGCGGTTGACGATGGCCACGACCGAGAGCATGACGGGCACCTCCACCAGCACGCCGACCACGGTCGCGAGCGCCGCCCCGGAGTGGAATCCGAACAGGCTGATAGCCGCGGCCACCGCCAGCTCGAAGAAGTTGCTCGCCCCGATCAGGGCCGACGGGGCGGCCACGCAGTGGGCCTCGCCCACCCGCCGGTTGAGCCAGTAGGCAAGGCCCGAGTTGAAATAGACCTGGATCAGGATCGGCACCGCCAGCATCCCGATGATCAAGGGTTGCGCCAGGATCTGCTCCCCCTGGAAGCCGAACAGCAGCACCAGCGTCATGAGGAGCGCTGTTAGCGACACGGGCTGCAGGCGCTCGCGAGGGTGCGTTGCAGGGACTCCTCGCCGCCCGGGCCAGCAGGCGCTTGCGCCACCACTGGGCGAAGACCACCGGGATGACGATATAGAGCACCACCGACAGGAGCAGGGTATCCCAGGGCACGGTGATGGCCGAGAGACCCGAGCAGGAAACCCACGATCGGCGCGAAGGCGAAGATCATGATGGTGTCGTTGAGTGCCACCTGGGTCAGCGTGAAGTGCGGCTCGCCGTCCGACAGGTTGCTCCACACGAAGACCATGGCGGTGCACGGCGCCGCGGCAAGCAGGATCAGGCCGGCGACATAGGAATCGAGCTGCTCGGCCGGCAGGTAGGGCGCGAAGACCTGGCGGATGAAGATCCAGGCCAGCAGCGCCATGGAGAAGGGCTTCACCGCCCAGTTGACGAACAGGGTCACACCGACCCCTCGCCAGTGCTCACGCACCCGCCCCAGGGCCGCGAAGTCGATCTTCAGCAGCATGGGCACGATCATGAGCCAGATCAGCGCCGCCACCGGCAGGTTGACCTGGGCCAGCTCCAACGCGCCGATGCCCTGGAAGACGCCCGGGAAGAGGTGCCCGAGGGCGATCCCGGCGACGATGCAGAGGGCGACCCAGAGGGTCAGCCAGCGCTCGAAGACACCCAGCCTGGCCCCTGCGGCCGCCCTGGCGGCGACCTCGCATGGAGCGGTCATGCCCTGTCTCCTCCCGCTTCCCGGGAGCGCTGCCATGCCCAGACCCGCGCCTGGAAGGCCATCTGGACCGGGTCCCAGAGGCTGCTCAAGTTCGGGGTGTAGTTGCAGCGCGCTAGCAGCCTGTCGGACTTAGGATGAATCGGCTGCGGAACCGGGAGCGCGGTCCATTTCGCCCCGGATTCTCGTTGCATAGCACCCACTATGCGCCTCACATCCGGACCAAACCGACCTCGCCCTCCCACTCCCTCGCTTCGATCGCCCCAAGTCCGACAGGCTGCCAAATCCCGCGTGCCCACGACCTCGCCTTTCAGGAGAGAGGGGATGCCGCAGTTGATGAGGCAGTGAGTCATGGGGTCGCGGGCCCACGGGGAGGCGCCCGTCCACCTGATCGAGCTGCGTCAGGGCGGCCGCAACCACGCTGTCTGGCAAGGGTACGTAGCCCAAGGGCTCTGCCTCGGCCTGACCATCGGTCAGCGCCCAGCGGATGAGGGCGACGACCGCCTCCGTCTTGGTCGCACCCGGGTACCCCGGCCGCACGAGGGCCCAGGTGTAGGTGACGATGGGATAAGAGCGCGCGCCCTCAGGATCGGTGATCACCACGGACGAGATCCTCCGGGATCGCGTCCGAGCCGCCGGCGAGGCCCGCTGGCCCGTCTCCGCCTTGGGTGCGACGATAGCCGCCGGCGCGATTCTCGAACCAGGCGAGCGGCAGACGAAGACGCTCGGCGAACCCGGCCTCGACGTACCCGATCGATCCCTCCGTCGACCTTGATCCGCCCGGCGACCCCCTCGTTTCCGCGCGCGACCATCGTCCCGCCCGGCCAGTCGAGCAGCTTGCCGACACCGGACCCGCGGCCCAGTCCGCGCTGATGGCGGCCAGATGGTTGGTGAAGGCGAAGGTGGTGCCGCTCGAATCCTGGCGAGCGACCACCTGGATCAACTTGGCCGGGAGGGCCACCCCGGATTCGCAGCGACGATCCGTGGATCGTCCCAACGCGAGATCGTGCCCAGAAAGATATCGGGGTAGACGTCCCTCGGCAGATTCAGAGGACCAGCGACCCCGGGCAGATTGTAGGCAATGGCGATCATGCCGGCGGTGACCGGGATCTGCACGTCCGGACCCGGCACCTTCGGCGGCCTCCTCCGGGCGCAGAGGCGCATCCGTGGCACCGATGTCGACGCGCCGGCGAGGAACCGCTCGATCCCCTCGCCGCTGCCCACGGAGTCGTAGCTCAGACAAGCCCAGGATGTTCGGCGCCGTAGCATCTCGAGCCAGCGCTGGAAGATGGGTGCCGCGAAGGAGGAGCCCGCTCCTGCGATCTGGGTGCTCACGCCCCCGACGGGCCGTCCGACGATGCCTCGCTCGGACGCTCGCAACCGGCAGGGCCGATAGCAAGACCATGACGACAGATGACGGACACGGAACCTTGTGCAAGACGAGTCGCATGGGGGAGCTCCAGAGATGGCCGGGTGGACGCCTTTGGTGCTCGCGGAGTATATGTCGATCTCCCGTATATCTGAGTTACCGTATGTTGACGGCCGTACAAGAACCCATGGTCCCGGACGCTCGATCCTGCTCCGCCTTCGACGGGCCGGCAGCCCGGTTTCAGGCGAACCCTGCGGGTGCGGTGCCAACGCCGCGCGGCGAGCGCCGCGTCTAACCGCAGCGCGCGGCGCCCGGACGATTCGGCATCTCACGCAGGGCCAGCGCGTCCTCCGCGAAGGGCGACTCCGGCTGATTGCTCGACCGGTCTCCGCAAGCACGGCACACGCCCAGTTGGGCAGCGCCGGATTGATGCGGTAATAGACCCAAAGCCCCTCGCGGCGGTCGCTGACCAGCCCGATCTCCCGGAGTTGGGCCAGGTGGCGCGAGATGTGGGGTTGGGAGACACCGATCGCGTGGGTGAGCTCGCAGACGCAGAGCTCGTCGTGCCCGCCAAGCAGGACCAGGCAGCGCAGCCTGGTCTCGTGGGCAAGGGCCCCGAAGAAGTCGGTCGGCTCAAGCTGCATGGCACCAACCGGCAGGGGAAGACCAGGCTGGTGCCATCCGCCCCGCCCCGCCTGGTGGGAAGCGATGGCACGCCACCCTCGCTACCGATGGGCCGAGCCGAACGGGCGATTGGGCATCGTGCGCCGGAGGATGATTCGACCCGCGCCTTCCTGTAGAGTCTGGCGCCCTTGTGCCCCAACCATCCCTGTAGTCACCCATGCGCTTCGAAGTCAGTCCGGAAGAGATCAAGAAGGCCAACGTTCCCCACGAGATCTTCCTCACCAACCTGATCGGCAACCACATCCTGATGGCGGTCGCCGCGGGCGGCGTGGCCGGCAGCTTCCCGTGGGTGATGGCGATCATCCCCATCATCTCCTTCAGCCTGCTCGGTTACATCCTGTGGCGGGCAAGGCGTTCTTTGACCCGCGATCCCTGGTATGTCATGTGTCACTGGCAGATTTGCGCCCGGCGTGCACGCATCTTTCTGTCCATGCTCATACTGCTCTTGCTGGTCGCCTTCCTCGGGTGGCTCGGCTACACCTATGGCGGGATGATGAAGGAGGCGGTTTTGGCCTTGATCGGCGGTACCGGCATCCTGCCTATCATGGTCACCGTGCTGGTGCTGGTCATCGTCGAGTCCGACGCCCTGTACCACGCCAATCAGGCGAAGCTCCCCAACTGGGTGGTGGAGCGTTTCCCCAACCCCGACGCCAAGATCATCCCTGAAGACCCGCCGGCCCACCCAGCCTAGACGCGGGCGCCTCAACCGCCCGCAGGCGCGGGCGCGGCCGCCGCCCCGCCGCTGCCCTTGGCGGCGATCTCCTGAGCGACCAGGGCGTTCAGAACCTCCATCATCCGCTCCTGCCCCCCGGTCTGGGACGGGCTGGTGCGAAACTTGCCGTTGACGATGACCGCGGGCACCCCGTCGATGCCATAACGCCGACCCATCTCGTCGGCCTTCTTGACCCGCGTCTCGACATAGAAGGAGTTGTAGGCGGCACGGAACTCGTCGGGGTCGATCCCGATCCCCCCGGCGAACTTGACCAGGTCGTCCTCGGTCATGATGCGTCGCTTCTCCACCTGCATGGCCTTGAAGAGGGCCTCGTGGAACTGGTCCAGCTTGCCCAGGGACTCGGCCGCGTAATAGGCGCGCGCATGGGGCTCCCAGCGGGGCCCGGTGGCCGGCATGCGACGGAAGGCCACGCCCTCGGGCATGGTCGCCACCCACTCCTTCATGTCCGGCTCCAGGTACCAGCAGTGGGGACAGCCGTACCAGAAGACCTCCAGAACCTCGACCTTGTCGCCGGTCTCGGTGGGCTGGGCGGGCTTGAGCACCGCGTAGTCGATGCCCTCGTCCGCGGCGTGGAGCGAGACCGGCAGCAGTGCGGCGATCAGGGCGAGCCCGAGCAGACGGGCGAAGCGGGGCGCGTTGGCCATGGGTCGATTCCTCGTCACGGTGATGGTCGGCGGCATGTCCGCCGCCGCCGGAATGGTCACGCCGATTCCGCGGAATTCAAGCGTCGAGGGCGTAATCGAGCACCAGCCCGACGAAGACGGCCATGCCGAGGTAGTTATTGCTCAGGAAGGCCTCGAAACAGCCGCGCAGGTCACGATCGCGGATCAGCCGCTGCTGATAGATCCCGATCCCCATCGCCACGGCAAGCCCCACCCAATACCAGAGCCCACGACCGGCCAGGACCCCAACCCAGATCAGCAGACCGAGCATCAGGACCTGAAGCGCGCCGATGACCAGTCGGTCCTGCTCCCCGAACAGGATGGCGGTCGACTTGACGCCGATCTTGAGGTCGTCGTCCCGGTCGACCATGGCGTACTGGGTGTCGTAGATCAGCGCCCAGACCAGGGTGGCGATGAACAGGACCCAGGCGACCGAGGGGATCGCCTCGGTCACCGCCATGAAGGCCATGGGGATCGCCCAGCCAAAGGCCGCCCCCAGGAAGAGCTGGGGCAGATGGGTGTAGCGCTTCATGAACGGATAGATCATCGTCAGTGCCAGGGCCGCCACCGAAAGGGCCACGGTCTGCCAGTTGAGCATCAGCACCAAGACGAAGGCGACGAGACAGAGCACGGCGAAGACCGCCAGGGCCTCCCGGGGACTGACCTCCCCCGTCGCCAGCGGGCGCTCCCGGGTGCGGGCCACGAAGCCATCGATACCCCGATCCGCATAGTCGTTGATGGCACAGCCGGCCGAGCGCATCAGGACCACGCCGAGGACGAACACCACCACGATGCCCCAGGGCGGCTCACCCTCCCCCGCCAGCCACAAGGCCCACAGGGCCGGCCACATCAGCAGGAAGATCCCGATCGGGCGATGCAGCCGAACCAGATGGTAGTAGCCGCGTAGACGATCGCCCCAGGGCACCGCCTCGGGTCGCTGGTAGCCGGTCTGGACTGGTGGAAGCTCGGTGTATGGCATGGTGAGGGGTGGGGCCGCGGTAACGGCGGGCGATTATGGCACAGGCGTCAGGGCCGATCCCGCCGGCGCCCGCGACGGATAGCGAGTCCGAACCACACTTGGATGACATGAGGTCTAGGATGGTCACGACCCTGGTCGCGCAGCGCGCGCGCGGCGCCCCGGCCACGAGCGCGGCCCGATCCGGGTTCTGCATCCCGAAATCCGCGGGTAAGATGGGGGCCTTCCCCACCCGCGCACTTGGATGAGCCGTGCCGCGAACCCTGTTTCCGATCGACGCCCTGGTGATGGACATCGAGGGCACCACGACGTCCATCGACTTCGTGATGCGCGTGCTCTATCCGTACGCGCGAGAACGGCTACCGGACTTCGTCCGTCAGCACCGGCGCGAACCAGAGATCGCCGCCATCCTCGACGAGGCCCGTGAGGCCGGGGGGGTGTGGAACGACGAGGCGGTCGTCGCCCGGCTCTGCGGCTGGATGGAGGCCGACCAGAAGGTCACACCGCTCAAGACCCTTCAGGGCCTCATCTGGGAGCAGGGCTACCGCACCGGCGAGCTAGTGACCCACCTCTACCCAGACGTGGTGCCGGCCCTGAGCCGCTGGCACGCCCAGGGCATCCGCCTCTACATCTACTCCTCGGGGTCGGCCCATGCCCAGCGGCTGATCTACGGGCATACGATCGATGGGGATCTGACCCCGCTGCTCTCCGGCTACTTCGACACCCGGGTGGGCCCCAAGCGGGAGACGGCCTCCTACCGGCGGATCGCCGAGGCCATCGAGGTGCCGCCGCGGCGCCTGCTCTTCGTCTCCGACGTGCGCGCCGAGCTCGACGCCGCCCACCGGGCGGGTCTCGAGACCGTATGGATGATCAGGGACGGCCTTCCGTCCATGGCGGCCGCCCACCGGCGGGCCCTGCGGTTCGATCAGATCCCGGTCTGACCCCGACCCGCTTAGGCCCCGGCGGCGAGCCGAGCGGCTGCCGCCCTCCCCCACTCCACATCGACCCGCCGCAGGAGCAAAGCGCCGACGACGAAGGGCAAGGACAGAAACAGGAGTCGGGTAGAGTCTCATCCTCCAAGATTCGCGGCCTTGCCGGCTCCCAGGAAATCCTCGCTACTCCCTGCTCGCCCCTCGCAACGCGCAACTCGCAACCCTCGGATCTCGATGTCCCAGGGCTGCGCCGGCGCGACGCTCGCCAGACCGGCATCGGGAAGCACGCCGTCCATCCCAGCCTCACACCTGGCCGTAAGCCTCCCGATGCCCGAGCCAACGCTGGACCAGGGCCTCAGCGCGCTCGGGGTGCTGGGCCAGGATCAGATCGGCGGCGCGCTGTGCCGCGGCCGCCAGGCCCTGGTCGCGAAAGGGATCGGCGACCCGGAACGCGATGGTCCCGGTCTGGCGGGTGCCGAGCACCTCCCCCGCTCCACGCATCCGCAGGTCCGTCTCGGCGATCCGGAAGCCATCCTCGGTCTCCCGGATCAGGGCCAGTCGCTCCCGGGCGGCGGCCGAGAGTGGCGCCCGATACAGGAGCACGCAATGGCTCTCGGCCGAGCCGCGCCCGACCCTGCCGCGTAGCTGATGAAGCTGGGAGAGCCCCAGACGCTCGGGGTTCTCGATGATCATCAGGCTCGCGTTGGGCACGTCCACCCCGACCTCGATCACCGTCGTCGCCACCAGCAGGTCGGTCGCGCCGCGCGCGAAGTCCGCCATCGCCGCCTCGCGCTCAGGACCCTTCTGACGGCCATGCACCAGCCCCACGCGGACCCCTGACAGGGACTCGGTCAGCAGCCGCGCGGTCTCCTCCGCGGCCTGGCATTGGAGGGCCTCGGACTCCTCGATCAGGGTGCAGACCCAATAGGCCTGACGGCCGGCGGCACAGGCGTCGCGGACCCGCTCGATGACCTCAGCCCGGCGGCTGTCCGGCACGGCGACGGTCACCACCGGGGTCCGGCCCGGCGGCTTCTCGGCGATCACAGACAGGTCCAGGTCCGCGTAGATGGTCATGGCCAGGGAGCGCGGGATGGGGGTCGCGGTCATGATCAGCTGATGGGGGGTCTGCCCGCTCGCGCCGCCCTTCTCCCGCAGGCGCATCCGCTGGTGGACGCCGAAACGATGCTGCTCGTCGATGATCACCAGGCCCAGATCGGCGAAGGCGACCTCGTCCTGGATCAGTGCATGGGTGCCGATGACCAAGCGGGCCTCGCCGCCCGCGATGGCCGCGAGCAGGCCCTCGCGCTCCCTCCCCTTGTGCCGACCGGTGAGCCAGAGGGGCTCGATGTCGAGGGGGCGCAGCCATCCGCTCAGGCCGCGCCAATGCTGTTCGGACAGGAGCTCCGTGGGCGCCATCAGGGCCGCCTGGCTCCCGCACTCCAGGGCCTGCAGGGCCGCCATGGCCGCAACCACCGTCTTGCCCGAGCCCACGTCGCCCTGGAGCATGCGTTGGGCCGGTCGGCTCGCGGCGAGATCGGCCGCGATCTCGGCGATGGCGTGCTCCTGATCGCCCGTGAGGGTAAACGGCAGGGACTGCAGCGAGACGCCGGCGCAGGGTCCCGTCTCCCTTCAGCGCGGGAGCGCGCAGCCGGGCATGGGCCCGGCGCAGACGCCTGAGGCTTACCTGATGGGCGACGAGCTCCTCGAAGACGAGCCGCTGGAAGGCCGGGTGATCCCGTTCGAGCAGGGCAGACAGGTCGGCATCGGGCGGGGGGTGATGGAGATAGACCAGGGCCTCGGCGAGGCTCGGGAAGCCGGCGCCGGCGAGCAGCTCGCGCGGCAGGAGCTCGCTGGGGGCCCGGGTCGCCATGAGATCCAGGGCCTGGTCGATCAGCCCGCGCAGGGTGTGCTGGAGCAACCCCTCGGTGGAGGGATAGATGGGCGTCAGATGCTCCCCACCCTGGGGCGCCGGATCGCCCTCGGAGCGGACGCGATACTCCGGGTGGATCATCTCCAGGCAGTTCGGCCCTTGTCGTACCTCGCCGAAGCCCCGCAGCCAGACGCCGGGCCGCAGGATCTCGAGCTGCTGGGAGGAGAAATGGAAGAAGCGCCAGAGCAGGCCCGCACCCCGGGCATCGCCGTCGCCAAGCCAGACCTTGAGGGAGCGCCGCCGCCCGTAGGCGATCTGGGCGTCGGTGACGATCCCCTCCACCGCCGCCTCGGCGCCCGCACGCAGCTCACCCAGCGGGACCAGACGGGTGCGGTCCTGCCAGCGCAGGGGCAGATGGAAGAGCAGGTCCTGGACGGTGTGGATGCCGAGCTTGGCGAGCCGCTCGCGGACCCGGGGACCGACCCGCTTGAGCTGCTCGACCGGTTGCTGATCCAGGGGTTGCTGGTCGGGCGCTTGCTGTTCGGGCGGCTGGGCGCCCGAGCCCGTGGGATCGCCGGTCCCGGTCGAGCGGGTCACGGGGCGCGCGATCCTCGGCCTGGCCGACACGTCACCGGCCCGCGACAATGGGCCCCACCGGCTGCCCTCGGGTAAGGCCGCGGAACCCCACGGAGCAGCGCATGATCAGCGAGCACACCATCACCATCGAGACCCGCGGGCGCGGAACCTACAACCTCACCGCCGCCATCGACGACGCGGTGCGCCGGTCGGGCCTGCGTATCGGGCTCTGTCACTGCTTCGTTCAGCACACCAGCGCGTCCTTGATCCTGTGCGAGAACGCCGATCCCCAGGTCCGCCGGGACCTCGAGGCCTTCATGGCGCGCCTGGTGCCGGACGGCGACCCGCTCTTCGACCACACGGACGAGGGTCCCGACGACATGCCGGCCCATGTGCGCTCGATCCTCACCAAGATGGACCTGACCCTGCCGATCCGCGACGGGCGCCCCGCCCTCGGGACCTGGCAGGGGATCTATCTCTACGAGCACCGGAGCCATCCCCACCGCCGCCGGGTGTTGCTGACCCTGGTCGGGGAGCCCTGAGGCCCCGCCGCATCGACGGGTGAACGGGTCGGGGTCGGGGCCACGGACCATGCGCCGGTCAACCGCCAGGGCGGCCGTCGGTCAGCGGGGGCCGAGCGCCATCCGACTCAACCCTCCATCGCCACGCGGCCGCCCGGAAACCCCTGCTTCCGCGCCTTGACCGCCTTGCCCAACTGCCACACCGCCATGGCGTAATAGGTGCTGTGGTTGTAGCGGGTGATGACATAGAAGTTGTGCAGACCGAACCAGTACTCGTAGCCACTGCCCATGTCGAGACTGAGCAGGCTGGCCTGGTTGGCCCCGGCGAGCGAGCCGGTGGGGGTGAGGCCCGCGGCCTCGAGGCTTGCCACCGGGTAGCTGGTCTTGAAACCGGTCTCGAGGGCCCTGGCCGCACCCCCGCCACCGGTCGCCCGCACGGCGACCGGCTCGCCGGTGCGCCAGCCGTGATGTTTGAAATAGTTGGCGATGCTGCCGATGGCGTCCACCGGGTTCCAGAGGTCGCGGTGGCCGTCGCCATCGAAGTCCACCGCGTGGTCGCGGAAGCTCGAGGGCATGAACTGGCCGTAGCCCATGGCGCCGGCGAAGGAGCCGGTGGGGCGGAAGGGGTCGAAGCCCTCGTCGCGCGCCATCACCAGGAAGGATTCCAGCTCGCCGGTGAAGTAATCGGCGCGGCGCGGGTAGGCGAAGGCCAGGGTGCTGAGGGCGTCGATCACCCGGGTCTTGCCCATGATCCGCCCCCAACGGGTCTCGACCCCCATGATCCCGACGATGATCTCTGGGGGCACGCCATAGCGTTCCGACGCGCGTTGCAGCTCCCGGGCGTACTGCCGCCAGAAGGCCACGCCCTTGTCGACGTTATCGGAGGTGATGAACTTCGCCCGGTAACGGTTCCAGGAGCCGTTGGGGCCGGTGCTCTTGCTCTTGCGCACGGGACGATCCATGGCCTCGATGATCCACTCGTGTCGCTCGGCGCGAGCCAGCACCCGGCGCAGGGTGTCGGCATCGAACCCGTGCCGGCTGCTCATGTCCTGCACGAAGCGTTCGGCGGCGGGATAGCGGGTGAATCCCGCGTTGGTCGGCGTCACGTCGTAGCCGACGCTGGAGACGGCCAGCGTCCTGGCGCGCGCCGCGGTCGATGACCGTGACGCGGATGCGCTCGCGGCGAACGCGGAGGCGTCGGGCCGAACGGCGGAGCTCCGGTCTTTGGCGGGCGACGACCCGCACCCCGCGGCGAGCACCGCGAACAAGACGATGAAGATGCTGGTCAGGATGCGCATAGTCCCCCCGGTTTGCGCAGATGGCGAACACCGGGAATGGTAAGGCATGCGGTGAAGAACGCAAGCCAAGGCCCGGTATTTTATGGAAACACCGATCGAGGCAGCCTCAATCGGCCCCGTCCTCCAAGACCATCACCGCGTCCATCTCCACCGCGGCGCCTTTCGGCAGGGCGGCAACCCCCACGGCGGCCCGCGCCGGGAAAGGCTCGCGAAAATACTCGGCCATGATCTGATTCACCAGCGGGAAATGGGCGAGATCGGTCAGATAGACGTTGAGCTTGACCACGTCGCCCAGGCCGCCGCCGGCGGCCTCCGCCACCGCCGCGAGGTTGTCGAAGACCCGGCGGATGGAGGCATCCGTATCCCCCGCCTCGAGCTCCATGGTCTCCGGCACCAGTGGGATCTGTCCGGCCAGATAGACCGTGTTGCCGGCCCGCACCGCCTGGGAGTAGGTCCCGATGGCTTGCGGCGCCCGATGGGTGCTGATGATGGACTTGGACATGGTGACCGGACCTCCTCTTCGGTGCTTCACACGATGTTTCCGCTGTGCCTGAATCTTACAGGCTCCCGACGCGATCAGGGCGTGACCCGCCGACCTGGGCCCCAGGATGTCGA
>CAVQQM010000043.1:0-19551 GCA_963714915.1 uncultured Gammaproteobacteria bacterium | reverse complement strand
TCCCGAGGTCCGCCACGCCGCGTGCGTGCTCCACCAGGAGGTCGATGGACAGCCGCTCGACCCCGGGCATGGAGGCCACGGCCTCGCGCTGACCGCGGCCCTCGAGGACGAAGACGGGCAGGATCAGGTCATCCGGGGTGAGCAGGGTCTCGCGCATCAGGCGACGCGAGAAGGCGTCGCGACGCATGCGTCGCATGCGTGTGACTGGGAAGCTGCCACGGGCATGAAAGGGTTGGGTCATGGGGGCTATCTTCGGCTGCGTGAACGGCCGCCCAGGGTGGCGGCACCGGCGACTAACATAGCCCAGAGCCGGGGCGAGCGCACCACTCGCGCCGATGCGCCCCCATGGAACCCGGCAAAGCCCCCACTTGGCGGCAGGTGGGTTTTGGTAGAATCCGCCGCCCAATCCCGCCCCCAGTCTCTTCCCCCGGAATCGCCCATGCGCTCACCCATCATCTTCGACGTCGACCTCGAGTCTTTCGATCAGAAGGTCGTCGAGGCGTCCTCGGAGCAGCCCATCCTGGTGGACTTCTGGGCCGACTGGTGCGCGCCCTGCCACGCCCTGTCGCCCCATCTGGAGCGGGTGGTGACCGAGCTCGACGGGCGTGTGCAGCTCGCCAAGATCGAGGTCGATGAGGGGGAGAACATGCGCCTGGCCGGCAAGTACCAACTGCGCGGCTTCCCCACGGTGATCCTCTTCCAGCGCGGGGCCGAACGCGGGCGTTTCAGCGGCACGCGCTCCTCCCACCAGATCCTCGACTGGGTGCATCAGCATCTGGGCAGCGACCTGACCGAGGCCTGAAGGCCCCGAGCATGACCCGCGCCGCCCCCCGCGCCGCCTGGCTGGGCCCCATCGCCCTGGCCCTGTTGCTGGCGGTGATCGGCCCACCCGCGGCGGCGGAGCTCACCCCGCCCCAACGGGTGATCGCGGAGGTCTCCGACGAGCTGCTGCGGGTGCTGCGGGAGGATCGCGGCCTGCTGGAGCGCGATCCGGGTTATGTCCATCGTCTGGTGGACGAGGTCTTCCTGCCCAACCTCGATTTCGAGCGCGCCTGCGCACTGGTGCTCGGACCCTTCTGGCGTCAGGCGACCCCCGCCCAGCGCGACGGGTTTGCCGACGCGTTCAAGACCCTATTGATCCAGTCCTACGCCTCGGCCCTGAACCGACTGAGCGCCTGGGAGATCCGCTATCCGCCCATGCCCCCCAGCACGAATGGTGAGCGGGTCCTGGTCCCGACCGAGATCCTCCAGCCCGGCCGGACCCCCGTCTCCGTGGACTACCGGATGGCTCGCAAGGGGGACCGCTGGGTCGCCTATGACGTCCTGGTGGAGGGCGTGAGCCTGCTCGCGGCCTATCGCAGTCAGTTCACGTCCCTCGCCAGGGCCAAGGGACTCGACGGTCTGATCGCCGAGCTGGAGGCCCGCAACGCCACCCGCCGCTGAGCGCCGCGCGCGGCAGCGAGGCCGACTCAGCCGAGGATTCCCGCCAGGGCCTTGGCCACGCCGGTGAGGCTCTCGCCCGCGATCAGACCCGAGGCCGTCGCGATCACGAACCGCCGCGCCAGGTCCGGACTCAGCCGCTCGACGACCAGGGCCGCGAGGCTGCCGAGGAACATGGTGATGGACAGGGAGGCCGGGATCACCATGGCGAGACCCAGGGCGGGCATGCTCGGCAGCCAGCGGGCAAGTCCGCGGTGCTCGAGGATCGCCGAGCCCAGGCCGACGACCGATCCGACCGCGACCGCCCACAGGGCGCTCTCCGGGACCGAGCCGAGCCCCTGGCTCAGGGTCTCGGCGACGATCTTCCAGGTGGCGACCGCTGGCGCCGGCCACTCCTCGGTGATGAGCATGGTCGCGGGATCCGGTATCAGCCTGAGATAGACCCAGGTGCCTACCAGGCTGCCGGTCATGATCCCGAGGAGCTGGGCCACCACCTGATCCCGGGGCCGCGCCTCCACGGCCAGCCCCGCCTTGAAGTCGTTGAGCAGGTCCGCGCTCTGACCGGCCGCGCCCCCGGCCACGTTGGCACCGATCAGGTTCGCGGTCATCTCGCCCGGCGCCAGCACCCCGCTGCCGAGCTGGGAGACCTTGCCGATGGCCCCGATGGGCGGGATCCCGGTCTCGCCGGCCACCCGCGAGGCCACCATGGCGAGCAGGAAGGCCACCGGGACGGCGATCGCCGCGATCAGCCAATGGATCCCGAAGATCGCCACCTGGGCGGCGACGGCCAGGGCCGAGGCGAGCGCGAGTCCCGCCACCCGGATCAGGGCCGCGCCGGGGTCGTCGCCGCCCGCCGCCAGGTCCGGGCTGCCCTGGGCGCGCCGCTCGAGCAGCCCCTGCAGGGCGAAGCGGGTCAGGGCCGAGGCCACCATCAGGGCCACCCCGGGCCACAACAGCCATTCGATCATCTGGGCGAACCAGCTCGCGGTGGGGTCGTCCGGGCCCGGCGGGATGAAGCCCGCGGTCAGCCCCCAGGGGCCGATCACCCCCCAGGACAGGATGCCCCCGAGCAAGAGCGAGACCCCCGCCCGGAAGCCGATGATGGCCCCAAAACCCGCCAGCAGCAGCGAGGGGTCCAGGGTGAAGGTGAGGTTCTTCGCGCTGATGCCGCCGTAGGACGCCAGGGCGCCGCCCGCGGGCAGATCGAGCCCGAGACTCGGCCGGGGCAGTCTGATCCAGACACCGTCCAGGAGCTTCACCAGCCCCGAGACGGCCGTCGCGCCGAGCAGCACCCGCAGCTTCAGGGCCGCCTCCCTCCCCTGCCCGAAGACCTCAAGCAGGGTCTCGGCGGTGGCACGTCCCGTGGGGAAGGCGAGCCCGGAGCGCAGGATCAGCGAATCGCGCAGGTACCAGGCGACCCAAATCCCCAGAAAGCTGACGACGAAGACCCAGGCGGTGAGCTGCGGCCCCGGGAGATTACCCCCGCTGAGCATGGCCAGGGCGGGGATGGGCGCGACCAGACCGCCAGAGATGATGTTGGCGGAGGACGAGGCGGCGGTCTGGGCGATGTTGCCCTCGCCCGGGGCCAGGGCGGCGGTGCGGCCAAGGCGGGCCAGCAGCGCCCAGAAGCCGGAGGCCAACAGCAGGGCGATGATGGAGATATTGAATGACCAGCCGATCTTGAGCCCGGAGTAGACGTTACAAGGTGTCAGCAGGGCCCCGATCAGCACGCCCGAGGCGAGCGCGCGAGCGGAGAGATGGCGATGGCTCAACAGGCACTCCCCCGTGTCTCGGACCTCGTCACCTTATACCCGAGAGTTGCGAGTATCCAGTGGCGAGTCGCGAGGATCTCTTGATTTGCCAGCGACTTAGCCCTAGACACTACGGAGAGCCGACCTGGCTGGGCCTCGTTTGCCTTCGCCTAACCCCCTGCGTGGGCGTCGCGGCAGCCGGGGACTATTGCCGAAGCCCGGGCAGCCAGGGCGGACCGAGGTAGAGATAGATGGCGTTGTTGCCGCCCTCGGCATATCCGTAACCCAGATACACCGGGCCGATGATGGTGTCCGCGCCGACGAAGAGGCTCCCCGCGACCCGCACGTCGTCGAAGCCGATCTCATCGCGCTCCTCCCACGTGTTGCCGAGCTCCAGGGAGGCCCCGGCATAGGTCCTGACCAGGTTGGTCCCCAAATCGCGCAGATAGACCGCCCGGGCGAGTCCGGCATAGGGACCGGACAGCTCCGCCTGGTTGAACCCCGACAGATTCAGGAGCCCCCCGAGCCGGTAATAGGCCTGCAGCGGCACCTCTCCGCCGAGGTTACCCGCCAGTCTCAGCCCGGTGAGCAGGCTGTCCCGTCCCCAGGTCCCGGCATGCAGGAGATCGACACCCAGCAGGTCATAGTCGTCGCTCGCCCCGAGCCAATCGCGGGACGTGACCGCGAAGGCCCCGCCCACCCAGCCGGAGCGAGGGAAGCGGAGGCTGTCGAGTGAGTCCACCCGGGCGATGGCCTCGAGCTCGCCGACGTCGAAGTTGAACCCCGCGAAACCGGGCGAGCCGACTCGCAGGTCCGCGTCCCCCGCGTAGCGCGAGTAGCGCAGGCCCAACCGTCCCCAATTACCCAGGTTGCGCCCGCCCTCCACCAGGCCGCCCCAGCGGGTGATCTGGTACTCCGCCTGGGGGTCCTTCTCACTCTCCTGGGTGAAGACCCGGAGGTTTTCCGAGAGATAGCCGGCGCCCAGCCGGCCATACCAGCGCTCGGCCGGGTCCAGGGGCTGGTAGACCTCCGTGAAGAGACCCGGCTCCTCCCCGACCTGGAACAGGGTGCGCCACTCCCCATTCAGCCGGTTGAGGGGGGCCATGGTGTAGGCGGCACCGATGTTGAACCGGGAGTCGCCGCCCGTGGTGGAGGACATCTCCAGGCCCCCCTGAAGCCAGCTGGTGCCCCAGGGCTTCTCGGTGGCGGTGATCACCACCCCGGTCTCGCCCCGCCGGTCCTCGAGGCGATAGCGGACGCTCTGAAAGTTGTCCTGGTCGTAGATATCACCCAGCTGGCGCTCGATGGACGCAGGGTCGAGGGGCGTGCCCGGGGCGATGCGGATGCGGCTCCACAGCACCTTGTCGGACAGATCGGAATCGTTCTCCAGCCTGACATAGTCCACGGCGGGGGCCTCGTAGGCCGGGGGGCGATGGGCGTCCCGGTAGGCGGCATAGGCCTCGGCGGGCAGACCAAGGTCGGCCAGACGGGCACCCTGGGCGTCGGCACCCTCCTCACCGATGGCGATCGCCTCGATCATCTTGTTGAAATCACTCGCCAACACCTTCCGGCCCAAGGGCGGCACGATCAGGATGTCGCGCGGACCCAGGGTATCGATCTGCTCCTTGGTGTTGCGGAAGGTGACCAGGGAGGCGACCTGGTCGAGCATGGCCAGGACATTCTCGATCTCGTCGCGCTGACGACGCGGGCCACCCACATCCACCGCGATCACGATGTCGGCGCCCATCTCGCGGACCGCGCTCACCGGCAGGTTCATGGCCAGCCCCCCGTCCACCAGGAGCCGATCGCCGATGGCCACCGGGGCGAAGATGGCCGGAACGGCCATGCTCGCGCGCATGGACGCGGCGAGATCACCCCCGGCGAGGATCACCGGGTCACCCGTTTCGATATCGGTCGCCACCGCCCGGAACGGGATGCGCAATTGGTCGAAGTCCCGGATCTGACTCGCGGGCAGGGTGTATCTGCGCAGGGCCAGATCGAGCTTCTGGCCCTGCACCAGCGCGGGCACCAGCTCGATCTTGCGCTGCTGCTCGATCACTCCCGCCTTGCCCTTGATGAGGAAGGTCCGGTCGTCGTCCTTGCGCCGCAGTCTGCGATCCTCGCGCTCGGGCTCGTCGTCGAAGATGCCGTCCCAATCGATCTCCTCGATCACCCCCTCGATCTCGTCGGGCGACATGCCCATGGCATAGAGTCCGCCGACGATGGAGCCCATGGAGGTGCCGGCGATGTAGTCGACCGGGATCCCCAACGCCTCCACCCGCCGCAACACCCCCACGTGGGCCGCCCCGCGCGCCCCGCCCCCGGACAGGGCGAGCCCGATCTTTGCTCGCTCGCCGGCCGCGGCGGGTTCGTACGCGACGCCGCAGAGGGCGACGCATGCGAGCACCAGGGTGGCGACGACTCTTCGCTTTATCAGTCTGTTCACGGGCGTGCTTCCAGCGTTGGATGAGGGTCTGACGCGGGTGGTCGAGGGGCGCGATTATGGCCAATGACGCGGGGATCGATCCGGACGGTGACCGGCCAGGGTACAGGGGAGAGGCTTAGGCGACTCGCACGGGCCCTGTCCGCCATGTCTGGCACCCTGATCCGCGGCCCCCTATGCTCCGCGCATCAGGCGCGGCCGTAGCGCGGCTCCGGGCGGGCGATGCCCCGAGACGGTCCCAGGCGTGTCGGTCATCGGCGTCGCGCTCAGATCCCCGTCCAACCCAGATGGTCCCATCATGTTTCTCGACCCCATCCGCATCGAGCCGCCGGAGTGGCTGAGCCCGTTCCTGCGCGCCTGGCCCGACCGATTCGCGGACACCACCGATGCGATGGGGTTGGCGATCGCGCTGGCCCGTGAGAACGCACGCCAAGGCGGCGGCCCCTTCGGCGCCCTGGTGCTGGAAGGGGCCAGCGGACGCTTGGTATCCGCCGGCGTGAACCGGGTCCTGGCGAGTCACTGCGCCGTGGCCCATGCGGAGCTGGTCGCCCTGTCCATCGCCCAGCAGGGACTGGGCACAGCCGATCTCGGCGCGGCCCTGCCCGGCGGCTGCACCCTGGTCAGCAGCGCCGAGCCCTGCGCCATGTGTCTCGGCGCCATCCCCTGGGCCGGCGTCACCCGTCTGGTCTGCGGCGCCCGGGACCAAGACGTGCGCACCGCCGGCTTCGACGAGGGGGACAAGCCGGCGAACTGGCCCCGTGCCTTGCGCGGGCGGGGGATCGGCCTCGTCCGGGACTGTCTGCGCGAGGCCGCGGCCGAGGTCCTCGCGGACTACGCCCGCGCGGGCGGGGTGATCTACGGGCCGCGCCCACCGCAAGGATTGACGCGCTGACCGAACCCCGACCGGTCTCTCAGGGTGACGCTGCCAGCGCCCGCAGACGGCCCCGATCGGGCTTGCCGGAGTCGAGGCGGGGGAGCACCGCGAGGTGAATGAATCGACGCGGGCGCTCCGCGGAGGGAACGTGCGCGCGGCACCAGGCATCCAACCCCGCCGGATCCGCGTCACCCGTGTAGCAGGCGACCAGGCGCATCCCCCACACCGGGTCCTCCGCCCCCACCACCGCGACCTCGCCGACCCCAGGCGCGCCGCTCAACAGCCCCTCGATCCGCTCGGGATGGACCTTCACTCCCCCCGTCACCAGCACGGCGTCGGCACGCCCGGCCACGCGAAGCATGCCGTCCGGCGCGCGGCAGGCGAGATCCGCGGTGGTGAGCCAGCCGTCGACGAGCCCCTCCCCCGGGCGCCGCTCCGGGTTCGCGTATCCGGCCATCACCTGAGGGCCGCGCAGGGCGAGTGGACCCGGCCCGCTCGAGCAATCCGGACAGTCGATCTCGATCCCCGGGAGGGCCGGACCGACCCACCCTCCGCCGGGGCGCGGGCGAGCCGCGCCGAGACGGCCACGGCCGAGGCCGTCTCGGTCATGCCGTAGCTCACCTGGATGGGCCAGCCCGCGGCGATGGCCCGTTGGGCGAGCGCGGGGTTGAGGCCCTGACCGCCCACCAGGGCCACCCGCAGGGAGGCTGGAGGCGGGCCCAGCTCGACCAGGGCGGCCAACATGGCCGGGACCAGCGAGCAATGGGTGATGCCCCAGCGCGCCAGGTCGTCGAGGACCTCACCCGCCACGAAACGGGCCCGGCGCACCAGGGTGCCGCCGGCCAGGGCGCAGCGGTAGAGGATCGCCAGTCCCCCGATGTGGCTCAGGGGCAGGCAGCACAGCCAGCGATCGCCGAGACCGAATTCCAGCGTCCCAGTTGACCGAGCGGGCCGAGTGGACCAGGTTCGCCGCCGTGAGCATGGCCGCCCGCGGCGCCCCGCTGGTCCCGCTGGTGGCCACCACCAGGGCGAGGGGCGAAGACCAGCCCATCGCCCGGTGCGGTGTGTCATGGCCCGGTGCAGGTGCGCGGCGACTCAACCGCCCGCACGCGTCGGGCCCATCCCCGGACCAGACCCATTCGGCCCCCGCCAGGCCCATGAGTGCGTCAGAGTCCTGGGACTCGGCGAGGGGCAGCAGGGCCGCGCCGAGCCGCGGCAGGGCGAGCTGCATGACCGGGATCGCGAGACCCGGGCCGAGACCGGCGGCAACCAGCTGACCGTGGCGAAGACCCTGGGCGAGGAGCCGGGACCCGATCCAGGCGATCCGCACGCCCACGCCGTCCCAGGTCAGGCCGGGCTCGATCCGGTCCGCGTCCACCAGGGCGTCCAGGGGGCCGGCCTCCGCTGGCCAGGCGCAGAAGGGGGGCACGTCGGGGAGATGGGTGTTCAAAGGGGTTCCCCGCGATAGTCGACCGCCGAGCCGGGCGTCACGTAACATGCGCCGATTGTATCGGCTCGCGATCGTGTCTCCCCATGATGCCCCCCACCGCGCCGACGCTCGCCCCCGGATCCGAGCGAGGGACAATGCCAGGTGAGTTCGCGTCTGGCCCCCTGCCCCCAGGCCCCGCATGACCGAGACAGCCCCGAGCCGCGACCCCGCCGAGATGGCGGTGCGCTGGTGCCTGGCCCTCCTGGACGGCCTGATGGCCGGCGGGATGCGCGACCTGGTGCTCTCGCCTGGCTCGCGCTCCACGCCCATGGTGCTCGCCGCCCAGGCGCGGCCCGGGCTCACCCTGACCCCCATCCTCGACGAGCGCAGTGCCGCCTTCTACGCCCTCGGCCTGGCCCGCTCGAGCGCCCGGCCCGTGGGACTGCTCGCCACCTCGGGCAGCGCCCCGGCCCATTGGTTTCCGGCGGTGATCGAGGCCGCGACGGCGGGCGTGCCCCTGGTCCTGATCTCGGCGGACCGTCCCCCAGAGCTGCAGGGCTGGGGCGCCAATCAGACCATCGACCAGACCAGGCTCTTCGGCCATCTGGTGCGGGCCTTCCACGACCCCGGCGCCCCGGTGGACCTGCCGACGGCACAGCGTGCGCTCCACCGGCTCGGCCTGCGTGCCGCCGCCGAGGCCCTAGGGCGCAACCCCGGGCCGGTCCACATCAACCTGCCCCTGCGCGAGCCCCTGGTGCCGGCCCGGTTCGCGCGGGGCAAGGCCTTGGAGACCGCTGCGCCGACCGGGGCCGACCCCATCGCCACCTGTCGCCCGGAAGTCACCGCGGTTGCCTTGCCCGATGAGCTGCGCCGGCGCCTGGTCGGCCGCGGACTCATCTACTGCGGCCCCGATGCCCCGGGGGAGGGGCTGGCGTCGGCACTCTGGTCCTGCGCCGCTGCGCTGGGCGTCCCGGTGCTCACGGATCCGCTGAGCGGGCTGCGCTTCGGACCCGCCGGCGAGCCCGCGGCGAGCCCGCGCGTGGGCCGCTACAAGCTCATCACCCGCAATCGGACCGCCGCCGATGTCCTGCGGCCGGATTGGGTGCTGCATCTGGGCCGCCCGGCCATCTCCAAGACCGTCCACGAATGGCTCGCGGGGGTACCCATGTTCCTGGTGGACCCGGCCGGACGCTGGTCGGACCCGGCCCACGACCTGGCACTGCACCTGGACGCCGACCCAAAGGCCCTGTGCCATGCCCTGGCCGCGGATCCGCCACGGCCGGCCGACCCGGGCTGGCTCGACCTCTGGCGCCTAGCCGAGGCGCAGGCGAACGCCCTGGCGGCGGGCTATCTGGCCGACGCGCCCTGGTGCGAGGCACAGTTGATCCGCGACGTCATCCACAGCCTCCCGGCGGGCGACGGACTCTTGTGCGCCAACTCCCTGCCGATCCGCCAGCTCGAGACCTGGTCGGGGACGCGGGACGCCCCCTTGCGGCTGTTCGGCAACCGCGGCGCGAGCGGGATCGACGGCCAGACCTCGACCCTCGCCGGGATCAACCGGGGCGGCGTACCCACCAGCGGATTACTCGGCGACCTGAGCTTCCTGCACGACCTCTCGGGACTGCTCTTGCTGGCCCCCCTCGACCGTCCGCTGGTGGTCCTGAATAATGGCGGCGGCCGCATCTTCGACTATCTGCCCCAGGCAGGCCTGCCGGGCATCGAGCGCCTGTGGCGCACGCCCCGGCCGGTCCCCCTCGGTGATCTGGTGCGCCCGTTCGGCCTGCGCCACATCGAGATCGGCGATGCCCGCGGCTGGGACGAGGCCTGGCGGCTCGCCCGCGCGGACCTGGCGGCGGGGGCGGCCTGCCCGCTGATCGAGGCCCGCATCGACGCCGAGTCGAGCCGGGCCATGCACCTCGACTTCCGCCGCCTGATCGCCGAGGCGGATCTGCTGTAGTACCCACCCGATCCCGCATTGAACGGAGCCATCACCCATGCAGCACAAGGCGGACGACACCCCACCCGTCTGGGAGACCCCCGCAGGCCCAGCCTATGGCGACATCGTCTATGCGCACGCGGACCTGGGCCCTGGCGTGGTGGCCAAGATCACCATCAATCGGCCCGAGGTGCGCAACGCCTTCCGTCCCGAGACGGTGCGCGAGCTGATCGACGCCTTCCACCGCGCCCACATGGATCCGCACGTGGGCGTCATCGTCCTGACCGGGGCGGGCGACCTGGCCTTCTGCTCCGGCGGCGACCAGCGCATCCGCGGCCAGGAAGGCTACCGCGACGGCGCCGGGACGGAGCACCTCAACGTGCTCGAGCTCCAGCGCCAGATCCGCACCCTCCCCAAGCCCGTGGTGGCCATGGTGGCCGGCTATGCCATCGGCGGCGGCCACGTGCTTCATCTGGTCTGCGACCTGACCATCGCCGCGGACAACGCCCGCTTCGGCCAGACCGGCCCAAGGGTCGGGAGCTTCGATGCCGGGTTCGGGGCCGGACTCATGGCCCGCGCCGTGGGTCTCAAGAAGGCCAAGGAGATCTGGTTCCTGTGCCGTCAGTACGACGCCCGGGAGGCCCTCGACATGGGGTTGGTCAACACCGTGGTGCCCCTCGCGGATCTGGAGTCGGTCACCCTGGACTGGTGCCGCTCCATGCTGGCCCTCTCGCCGACCGCGCTGCGGGTGCTCAAGGCCGCCTTCAACGCGGATACCGACGGGCTCGCAGGCATCCAGGAGCTGGCGGGCAACGCCACCGCCCTCTACTACACCACCGCCGAGGCCCAGGAGGGCCGGGACGCCTTCCTGGAGCGCCGCCCGCCGGACTTCGGGCGATTCCCGCGGCGCCCCTGACCATGGGGGCCTCACCGGCGGACGACCGCGCCCAAGTCCAGATCAGAGCCCATTGCAGGGCGAGGACCAGGGCCGGATGGAACCCGTGAGCACCCGCGCGGCATCGACCGGGGCGAGACCGGGCACCCTTGGGCGCTGGATCGCGGCGTGCCGCCCCAAGACCCTTCCCCTCGCGATCACCCCGGTGGTCGCGGGCATCGGGCTCGCGGTCGCCCAGACCGGGACCCTGGCAGTCTGGACCGGGCTCGCCACCCTGCTCGCCGCCGCGGCCATCCAGGTCGGGACCAACCTGCACAACGACGCGGCGGACTTTGAGCGCGGGACCGACACCGAGGCGCGCGTCGGCCCGCCCCGCGCCACCGCCCAGGGCTGGTTCAGCCCCCGACAGGTGCGCACGGCCGCCCATCTGGCCTTCGCACTGGCCCTGATGCTCGGCTGTCTGCTGGTGGTCCGCGGCGGTTGGCCCATCCTGGCCGTCGGTATCGCCGCGCTGGTGGCCGGCTACGCCTACACAAGCGGTCCGCGCCCCATCGCCTACGGACCCTTCGGCGAGCTCTATGTGCTGGCCTTCTTCGGCCTGGCCTCGGTCGCCGGCAGTCACTATCTCCAGACCCTGACGGCCGACGGCCCCGCGCTGCTGTTGGGCGCGGCCCTCGGCCTGCCCGCCGCCGCCGTGCTGCTGCTGAACAACTATCGGGACCTCGAGACCGATCGCCTGGCCGGGCGCCGCACCCTGGTCCACTACCTCGGCCGGCCGGGGGCCCGCTGGCTCTATGCCGCCCTGCTGATCCTGACACCCGGCCTGATCCTGCTCGCCCCGCTTCCAGGGCCCACCTGGCCGGTGCTCGGCGCCCTGCCCCTGGCGCTGGTCCTGATCCGGGACCTCTTCGCCGGCGCGCACGGCCCGGCCATCAACCCGCTGCTCGGCAGGACCGCACTCTATCAGGCGTCCCTGACCCTGCTGCTCCTGTTCGGGTTCGCATTCCCGAGCCCCGCATGAGCGCCGTGGGCGACCCGGGGCGCTGCCGACAGACCCTGAGCCTGCAAGCCTATGCCCTGCCCCTGCGGGCCCCTTGGCGCAGCGCCCGCGGTACGCTGCGCGAGCGGCGCGGCTGGCTGGTCCGAGCCAGCGCGTCTGGCGCCACCGGCTACGGCGACTGTGCCCCCCTGCCGGAGGCGGGCACCGAGCAGCCTGCCGCCGCTGAGCGTGCGCTCACCTTGCTGGCCGCGGAGATCGCTGGGCTCGGCATCGCGGATGCCCTCGCCCACCCGAGCCTGCAAGCCGGCGGCTCTCCGGCCGCCTGCTGGGCGGTGGAATGCGCATTGATCGACCTTCAGGCGAGACTCGATGGCCTGCCCTTCCATCACTGCTTGAGCGCGCATGCGGGTCTACCCGCGATGAAGCGTCCCGCGCGGGTCGAGGTCAACGCGGCCCTGGGATCGCTGATGGACCTGAGGTCGGACGACCTCGCATGCGCCCTGGGCGCCGGGTATCGGGTCCTCAAGATCAAGCTCGGCCTGGAGCCCCCCGCGGACGAGATCGCCCGGCTCCAGCGCTTGTGCCTGGACCTGCCTCCGGGCGTGACCCTGCGACTGGACGCCAATGGGGCATGGGACGAGTCCGGCGCACGCGCCGTGATCGAGGGTCTGGCCGGCCTGCCTATCGAGTCCCTCGAGGAGCCCCTGGCCATACCCGACCCGGACGCCCTCGCCCGACTCCAGGACGCCGCCAATTTCCCGATTGCCCTGGACGAGTCACTCCCCAAGTCGGCGGAACGGCTCGCGAGCACCGGCCTCCCGGTGCGTCGGGCGATCCTCAAGCCCGCGACCATCGGCGGTCCCAGACAGGGCCTCGCACTCGCCCGGGCGCTCCTAGGCCAAGACGCGGAGATCGTCGTGACGAGCATCCTGGATGCCGCACCCGGCCTCTGGGCCAGCGCCCAGCTCGCCTATCTTATCGACGGCAATCTCGCCCACGGGCTCGGAACCGCGGGTTGGCTGGCGCGTGACCTGGGGCCCGGGCCGCCCATCGCGGGGGGGCGGATCCAGATCCCGCCCACTCCCGGCACGGGCTTCGAGCCCAGCGAGTCAACCCGGAGGCCGGCATGATCGCCTTTCCCTTCCGCTACCGATTCAGGATCCGACTGCACGACACGGACGCCGCCGGGGTGCTGTTCTTCGCCCACCTGCTGCGCCATGCCCATGATGCCTACGAGCACCTGATGGAGGCGGCCGATCTGCCCCTGGATGCCTGGCTGCGCGAACCAGGGCGCCCGGCCCTGCCCATCACCCAGGCAAGCGCCCGGTTCGAGCGACCCATGCGCCACGGGGATCTCATCGAGGTGGAGCTCTGGGTCGAGGAGCTGCGCCAGCGCTCCTTCGCCCTCGTCTACCGCTTCAGCGACTGCGAGGGGCGGACCTGCGCCAACGCGCGCACGGTGCATGTGATGGTCGGGCACCGGCGACGGACCGGGCGCGACGCGGCTGCCCGAGACCCTGGAGCAGGTCCTTCGCGCCGGTCTGGGTCGGGTCCGGCGGATCCGGGCGAGTCGACGCCCGGTCCCAGCCCAGGAGCCGGGAGACCCCTGAGGGACGGTCGCTGGGCTGACCGCCGACCCCAGGCGCCGCATCGTGGGGCGACCCTATTCCGTGATCGCGCTTCCTGCGGACCCGCAGTGGCGTCCGCGGGACAGTCTCAGGACGTGCGTCGACCCAGCCATGAAAGCACGCTCGCCAGCAGGCGTTCGACGGGCTTCTTTCGAGCCTTGTACTTGAGCTGCCAGAGCTCGCGATCCTCCCGGGACTCCATAATGAGGTCGTCGCTGGTCTGGATGGCATCGACGAGCTTGAGGTCCACCGCCTGCTCACCGTGCCAGTATTCGCCGGTCGCGACCCGGTCCAGATCGAGCCCGGGGCGGTAGCGCGCAATGAACCCCTTGAAGAGCCCATGGGTCTCGTCCAACTGCTCCTTGAGCTTGGCCCGGGCCGCGTCCGTGTTCTCCCCGAACAGGGTCAGGGTGCGCTTGTACTCACCGGCGGTGTGCAGCTCGAAATCGACCCCTTTCTCCTCGAGTAGACGATGGAAATTGGGCAGCTCGGCGAGCACCCCGATGGAGCCCACCACCGCGAAGGGTGCCGCCACGATGCGGTCCGCGACACAGGCCATGAGATAGCCGCCGCTGGCGGCCACCTTGTCGACCGCCACCGTCAGATGGACCCCTGCCGAGCGGAGACGCGCAAGCTGTGACGCGGCGAGCCCATGCTCGCTCACCGTGCCACCCGCATTCTCCAGGCGCACCAGGACCCGGTCGTCGTCGCGCTTGTCCAGGAGGATGGTGGTGATCAGCATGCGCAGGCCGGAGACCTCGCTCGCCCGGATGTCACCGCTGAAATCGATGACGAAGAGTCGCTTGCGCCCGCCTTGGCCTGCCTGGCCCTTGTCCAGGGCCTTCTTGCGCTTGCGCTCCTGCTTGACGAAGGCCCGATAGGCCTTCTTCGGGAGGGAGGATTCCTTGAGTGCATCGGCCAGCCCCTCGTAACGGTCGTTGAGATCGATGATCTCGAGCCGCTCACCCTCCTCGGGTGCGAGGTGGCGCCGCGCGCGCACGGCGAAGACCAGAAAGACCACCGCGGCCGCGAGCACCGTCGCGGTCTTGGCCAGGAACAGGATGTAGTCGAATAGGATCTCGGTCATCAGACAGGCCCCTAGACCGCGATCGGGGCGCGGATGGCCGGATGGGGGTCATAGCCCTGGATCTGGATGTCCTCGAAGCGATACTCGAACAGGCTCGGCGGACGACGTTTGAGGACCAGGGTCGGCAGGGGCCGAGGCTCACGGGCGAGCTGGGCGTAGACGATGTCATCGCTCAAGTGGTTTCGGTACAGATGCAGGTCGCCGAAGCTGTGAACGAAGTCGCCGACCCCAAGATCGCACTGCTGGGCGACCAGATGGGTGAGCAGGGCATAGCTCGCGATGTTGAAAGGGACGCCGAGGAAGAGATCGGCGCTGCGCTGGTAGAGCTGGCAGGAGAGCCTGCCCTCCGCCACGTAGAACTGGAACAGACAGTGGCAGGGCGCGAGCGCCATGCGCCCCGCGACCGCATTGGCCTGGGGGGCCTGGGTCTCGTCCGGGAGGTCGGCCGGGTTCCAGGCCGAGACCACCAGCCGGCGGGAATCCGGACGGGCCCGGATGGTCGCGATCAGCTCGGCGAGCTGGTCGAGGGACCGGCCGTCCGGGCAGCTCCAGCTCCGCCATTGGGCGCCGTAGATGGGACCCAGGCTGCCGTCGGGTGCCGCCCACTCGTCCCAGATGCTGACCCCCTGGGCCCGCAGGTCCTGGTTGTTCGTAGAGCCGGACAGGAACCACAGGAGCTCGTGGACCACGCTCTTCAGGTGGATCTTCTTGGTGGTGAGCAGCGGGAAGCCCTGGGAGAGATCGAACCGCACCTGCCGGCCGAACACCGAGCGGGTCCCGACACCCGTGCGATCGGGTTTGTCGACGCCGTGATCGATGACGTCGCGCAGCAGGTCGAGGTAGGTCCGCATGGGATCTCCTGGCGGGGGGCGGCGGGGCGCAAGTCAACCACGAAGGCGCGCGGGTGACAAACCCGACCCGCGACCCCGCCCCCGGGGCGGGTCACACGGTCGCGGGGCCGAGCAGCAGCGGGCGTCCGTTCATCTCCTCGGGGACGGGCAGCCCCATCAGGGCCAGCACGGTGGGCGCGAGGTCCTTGATGCCGCCCCCCGCAGAGAGCCGCCAAGGCACCTCGTCGACGATCAGGCAGGGCACCGGATAGGTCGTATGCTGGGTATGGGGATCCCCGGTCACCGGATCGATCATCTCGTCGCAGTTGCCGTGGTCGGCCGATAGGATCACGGAGTAGCCCTGGGCCACGGCCGCGTCCAGCACCTTGCCCACCTCCCGATCGAGCACCTCGACCGCCTCGATCACCGCCGAGCGCACGGCGGTATGGCCCACCATGTCGCCGTTGGCGAAGTTGACCACGATGAAGGGAAAGGACCGGGCCTCGATGGTCTCGATCAGGGCGGCGGCCAGCTCCGGGGCGCTCATCTCGGGCTTCAGATCATAGGTGGCGACCTTCGGCGAGGGGATCAGGAGCCGCTCCTCGCCGGGAAAGGGGTCGTCGCGCCCGCCGTTGAAGAAGAAGGTCACGTGGGCGTATTTCTCGGTCTCGGCCGCGTGGAACTGGGGCAGACCGTTGTCGCTCAGGATCGCCCCCAGGGTGACCTTGGGTGTGTCGTGATCGAACGCGAAGGGCAGACCGAACCAGGGGTCGTATTCCATCATGCAGGTCACCCGGGCACCGGTCATACCTCGGCGATCGAACTTGTCGAAGTCCTTGCGCGAGAAGGCAGCCACCATCTGACGGGGGCGGTCCTTGCGGAAGTTGAAATGGATGATCTGGTCGCCGTTCTGGATCGGCTCGCCGCCGGCGATGACCGTGGGTCGGATGAACTCGTCGTCCTCGTCCGCGGCGTAGGCCGCCTCGATCGCCGCGCGCGCGCTGGCGGCATGGCGCCCATCGCCGTCCACCATGGCCCGCCAGGCCGACTCCGTGCGTTCCCACCGGTTGTCGCGATCCATCGCGTAGTATCGGCCGATCACCGTCCCGAAGCGCCCGCCCGTGGCGGCCAGGGCCTCATCGAGGCAGCCGAGATAGTTCAGCGCCGAGCGCGGCGGGGTGTCGCGACCGTCCGTGATCATATGGATCATCGGCCTGGCCCCCTCACGTTTGCACAGCTTGATCAGTGCGACCAGGTGCTGGACATGGCTGTGCACGCCGCCGTCGGAGACCAGACCCATCAGATGGACCGGGCGTCCGGATTCGGCGGCGGCGCGGACCGCGTCGACGAGCTCCGGCTCCTTGTAGAAGCTGCGATCGGCGATGGCGTCGTTGATCAGGACCAGATCCTGGCGGACGATGCAGCCCGACCCGATGGTCATGTGGCCGACCTCAGAATTGCCCATCTGACCGTCCGGCAGCCCGACGGAGGCCCCCGAGGCGAGCAGCGCACAGTGCGGGTTGGTCGAGAAATAACGGTCGAGGTTGGGGGTGTGGGCCAGGGCGATGGCGTTGTCGGCCTTGCTCGGGTTAGAGCCGAAACCATCGAGGATGATGAGGATGACCGGGCGGCGCGGGATCTTCTTCATGGGATCGCTCATAGCTTGGCTCCTCGGGGTGGGGATTCGGCGGGTAGGATCGTCGCGGCGCGGAGCGCCGGGGGCGCTAGTGTAGAGTCTTAGCGACCGGAAATGTGCCCGGTGGCATCGGACACGGTGGGCGCCGGGTCCGATGGCGCCGCCACCGCGCCCCGTGGCTGCCTCAGGTCAAGTCCGCGACCCGCACCGGGGCAAGCGCGCCGGATCTGCCGTAACATTGGCGGGTCAACACTCGAGGAGATGGCCGCGCCGGACGCCAGGCCGGCAATGGCAAGAATCCGGTCGAGCTGCCCATCGGTCCTCCGGCCGGCAGCGAAACCGGGGGACGACAATGACGGGCCCGGGGTGCGGGCCAGACGGAGGAATCATGCAAAGTGACAAGATCGTTGCGTTCGTCATGGCCGGAGGCCAGGGCTCGCGACTCCAACCACTGACGGCGGCCCGCTCCAAGCCCTCGGTCCCATTCGGCGCGCGCTACCGGATCGTCGACTTCGTGCTGAGCAATCTGGTCAACTCCCAGATCCACACCATCTATCTCCTGGTGCAGTACAAGTCCCAGTCGCTGATCGAGCACGTCCGCAAGGCCTGGACCATCTCCCCCCTGCTGCAGAACCAGTTCGTCACCGTGGTGCCCCCGCAGATGCTCTCCGGCGAGCACTGGTTCCAGGGGACCGCGGACGCCGTCCACCAGAACATCAACCTCATCGAGTCACACCGCCCGGACCTGGTCGCGGTGTTCGGGGCCGACCACATCTACCGCATGGACATCCGCCAGATGGTGGCCTTCCACAAGGAGAGCGAGGCGGACGTGACCATCGCCGCCCTGCCCGTCCCACTCGCGGACGCCCGCGGATTCGGGGTGATCGCCGCCGACGCCCACGGGCGCATCCATGCCTTCGAGGAGAAGCCCGCCAACCCCACGCCCATGGCATCGGACCCCAACCAGGCCTTCGCCTCCATGGGCAACTACATCTTCAACACCGAGGTGTTGACCCGCGCACTGCGCGAGGCCCAGGAGGCGGGCGAGACGGACTTCGGCCAGCATGTCCTGCCGCGGCTGCTCAAGGGACACCGGCTGTTCGCCTACGACTTCTCGACCAACGATGTGCCCGGGATCCAGCCCTACGAGACCCGGGTCTACTGGCGCGACGTGGGCAACATCGACGCCTATTTCGATGCCCATGCGGACGTCCTGGGGGCGGAGCCCACCTTCGACATGTTCAACCCCCAATGGCCTGTCTACTCCAGCGGCTATCAGGGACCCGTGGCCCGCGTCCTGGGAGGCACCCTCAAGAACAGTCTCCTCGGCGCCGCCACCGTGATCCACGACGGGGTGAAGATCAGCAACTCCATCATCCGCCGCGAGACGGTGATCGAGGACGACGTGGAGCTCGAGGACTGCATCATCATGGACTACACCCGGGTCTGTACCGGGGCCCGGCTGCGGCGGGTCATCGTGGACCGGCACAACGTGATCGAGGCTGGGGATGTCATCGGCTTCGATGCCGAGAAGGACCGCCAGCGCTACGTGGTGAGCGCGGGCGGCGTCACGGTGGTCCCCAGCGGACGGATCAGCTACTTCGCCCGCGATATGCGGGGATCCGGGCGCGGCGGTTACGCAGAGTGATCCGGGGTCCGGCGCCCCGACGCACAGCCGCGCGGGTGGGTGCCTTGGCTGCCCCCGCCGTCGGGTGCCCTGGACCCATTTGGGACGATTGCCCGGCCGCCCCTTGAACGCGCGCCGATCGAGCGCGGCCCGATCGCGGTCGGTGCCGAAGAAACCCGCCCAGGGCCCTCCTGTATAATCTCCGCAGCCTGTCGAGGGCCGGACCCGCCCAAGGCGTGCCAGGCCTCGGCCCATCCACCCGGGCCCATCCGTTGAAACTCATCGTCCAGATCCCGTGCTTCAACGAGGAGCACACCCTGCCGCTGACCGTGCGGGACATCCCCCGCGAGGTCCCCGGCGTGGATCGGGTCGAGATCCTGGTGATCGACGACGGCAGCACCGATCGCACCGCGACGGTGGCCCGCGAGCTCGGCGTCGACCACGTCCTGCGCAACAAGGCGAACTTCGGGCTCGCCAAGACCTTCAAGAAGGGCCTCGAGGCGTCCCTGCTCCTGGGCGCCGACATCATCGTCAACACCGACGGCGACAACCAGTATCACGGCGGCGACATCCCGAACCTGATCGCACCGATCCTCACCGGGCAGGCCGACATCGTCATCGGTGACCGCGAGACCCACAAGATCCCGCACTTCTCGGGGATGAAGAAGTTCCTCCAATGGCTGGGCAGCGGCATCGTGCGACGGCTGGCCGGGATCTGGGTCCCGGACACGGTGAGCGGATTCCGGGCCTTCTCACGGGAGGCTGCCATCCGGCTGAACATCGTCTCGTCGTTCAGCTACACGATCGAGACCGTGATCCAGGCCGGCAAGCGACAGCTTGCGGTCCAATCCGTGCCCGTGCGCACCAACCCGAAGACTCGCAAGTCCCATCTGTTCAGAAGCCTGCCGGAGTTCGTCCGCAACTCCGGGACGACCATGGTGCGGATGTACGCCATGTACCAGCCGCTCAAGGTCT
>CAVQQM010000042.1:0-145373 GCA_963714915.1 uncultured Gammaproteobacteria bacterium | reverse complement strand
GGCGCGCCGATGCTCTGATCATCGGGGGGCCTGGTCGCGCGTTTGATCCATGGGTTGGGAGGGCGACGCGCGGTGCCTCAACGGGTCGCGATGATCAGGAGTTGGTCCGGCCCGAGATAGCCATGATCGGGGGACCAGTAGAGCAGGACGCTGGCGTCGCTGAACCCGGCCTGCTTGAGGTCATCCAAGACGCTCCATCCGAAACGCTGGAAACAGAGACACCCCTCCGAGCTGATCGGATCCCCATGATATTCCGGGGGTAGCAGATGGTTGATCCCTCCATCGGGATCGATGGTCGCGCGTATCTCCGTCTCGGCGGCATCGATGTCGAATGGGAAGCTCGCGATCAGGGATCCCCCGGGCACGAGAATCCGCGACATCTCCCGCAGGGCCGCCGCGTAGTCCGGGACATGCTCAAGCACATCGAACGACAGGATGACATCGAAGGAGCCGTCCGCGAACGACAGGGACGTGAGGTCCTCGTGGCGGATCCCGGCCTGATTCAGTGACCCGGATGGTGTTCCATCCCGCAAAAACTCCGATCCCGTGGTGTTCGGGAAGCGTTGCGCGACCAGTCGGAAGAGTGCGGTCACCTGTTCCGTGGCATAGATGCGAGTATCGCGCTTCGACCCGCACTGCTGCCTGAGAAACAGCACGGAGGCACGCACGCGATTATTCAGCCCGCAGCCGCATTCCAGACGTTCGCGCCAGTTGGGGTAGCTGCCGTTACCCCAGTTGAGATCCACGCGCAGATCGGTGACGGCGTCGCAACCGGAGCAGTAACCGCGCACGCTGAACTCGGGGCGGCCGGAGAAGAGCGTGGTCTCGAAGGCGCGTTGGGCCGCCAGGTCGGCGTGGTGGTCGTCACGGAAGGCTCGATACTCGTCGATCGACCTGAAACGATGGCTGAACGGGATCTGTGGGGGCAGCGAGAGCCATTCGAGCGTGTCCGGCGGATGGGCGCCGGGACCTGCGATGGCCGGCGCGGCCGACTGGCTCGACCCCGGGCGGCGTTTCAACGAAAGCCAGCTCAATGGATTCATGATGGGTCGTCCTGAGGGGATGAGCGGGGTGGCGGCCCGAAAGCAAAAGGAGTAGACAGAAGACTCCCGAGACGGTCGGCTCGCACGAATCAACGTCCACGGGATGGATGGGCTGGGCGGCTTCGGGTTCTCCGCCACGGCTCACATCCGGATGCGTTGGGAGCCTATCACAGGCCTTGGCCTGGGGTTTTACGCCGGGGCGACCGCGTGCCGGTGCCTCATCGATCCGAGCGGGCTGCCTCAGTAGGGCACCGCCGCCGGGTAGTCCCGAAAGGTGCGCGTCGCATCGGTCGGCGGGGGTGCGAGGAGCGGGTCATCATCGGGCCAGGGCGGGGCGGGCAGGCGGCCGTCCGTCATGGCGGTCAGCTCGGCGGTCATCGCCTCCAGCAACGCGGGAGGGAGCCAGCCTCCCGCGGTGGCGATGGCCTGTTGCTGCGTGTGCGCGGCGGACTCGAGGTCACCGCTCGCGGCCTGGGCGATGGCGAGCGCCCGCAAGGCATTGGGCCCGGGTTGCTCGAAGGCGAGTCGGCTGGCGAGTGCGATCGCCCGTTCCGGGTCGCAGACTTGGGGGTCGGCCGCGAGTGCGAGCAGCCTGATCTGGGCATAGCGGGCCGCCGGATCGCCCTGGCTCTCAGCGATCACGGCATCGAGCCCTTCGGCCGTTTCCCGCTCGGAGAGTCCCGCCCGACGGGCGGCGATGAGTGCGAGGAGCCGCGCCGGCGGCGGCGGTTCGTCTGTGTCCAGTGCCGCCCGGTAGCCCGATGCGGCGGCCCCATGATCGCCGGCCCGAAGGTCCAGGTTAGCGAGGTTGAACAGGGCGCCCAAGTGGCGCGGGTCCGCCGCCAGGGTCTCCCGGTATCGGGTGCGTGCGACCTCGGTGTTACCCGTGGACTCCGCGAGCACCCCGTCGAGGAAGATCGCCAAGGCCGGTGCGTCTCCCGACCCGAGGATGCGGTCGAGCTCCTGTCGAGCGGCCTCAACCTCGCCGGCGAGATAGAGCGCCCGCGCATAGCTCACCCGCGCGGCCTGGTTGTCCGGGTCGACGCCTAGACCGACCCTGAACTCGTCCAGCGCCCGGACATACTCACCCGAGCGGACCGCGTGCAACCCGCGCTCGAAGGCGGGGATGGAGCGCTGGCCGGCGGCCTTGAGCTCTGCCAGGAGCGGATCCTCGGCGTCCGGGGTGCGGGGCGCCGCCTGGCTCATGTGCTCCCGGGCGAGGGTGTCCTGGCCGAGGGCGCGATAGGCCTGGGCCAGGGCCCAGTGGGCCTGGGTGGCATTGGGGTCGGCGGCGAGGGCCGTCTCGAGATGGCCGACCGCATCCTCGTGGCGCCGCTCCAGGTTCGCGATCTGGCCGAGATAGAACTCGGCCGCCGCGGCTAGCCCGGGCTCGCGGACGGCGACCTCCAGATCGGCGCGGGCGCCGGGCAGGTCGCCCGAGTCGAGGCGCGTCTTGCCCAGACGCAGGGCGATCGGGGCGTAGTCGGGTGCGAGCGTGCGTGCGGCCTCGAGGAGCGCGATGGCCCGCTCGGTGTTGCCGAAGAGCATGGCCATGTAGCCGGCGTAATAGGGCCAGCGCACCTCGCGGGGATCGAGGACGCGGGCGTTGCGGAAGGCCGCGTCGGCCAGGGCCTCTATCTCCAGCAGGACGAACAAGGCGCCGAGCCGCCCGTAGGCCGCGGCCAGGGGGCCCGTGTCGCCGTCCGGGTCGGTGGCCTGGATGCGCCGAGCGACCTCCTCGCGTGCCGCCGCGATGGCCTCGCGCATGGTCTCCTCGGTGCCGCTGAGGTCTGCATCGGGGATGGCGAGCAGGCGCTCGGACCAGGCCGGCGGGGGCGTGCTCACCGGGTCCCCACCGGCCGGCGGATCGGCGAATGCGGACAGGGCCGCGATCAGGCCGGCCAGTGCGATGAGGGGTGCCGGGATGCGGATCATGAGGGCGCCCCCCCGGTTGGCTCCGTCGGTCCAGGCTCATCGATCACCAGGGTGCGGTTCACGCCCTCGGGGACCAGGCGCTGGACCCTGCCGTCCGGCCAGCGGATCTCGAGTGTCTCCACCTGCGTTGCCTCTCCGAGCCCGAAGGTCAGGGGCAACTCCACCGACGACAGATAGCCCCGCGCCGGGAAGTGCTCGCGGACCTGGGTCACGCCGCCGGCCGTGAGGCTCACCCGGGCGCCGAGGGCGTCGGTGTTTGGCGCGCGCCCGCGCAGGACCAGGCGCAGCCAGTGGTGGCGCGTCGCCTGGTCGTTGCGCAGCAGGGCGGGGCGGCGCCCATTCTGGGTGATCAGGAGATCCAGGTCCCGGTCCCCGTCCATGTCGGCGTAGGCGATCCCGCGCCCCACCAGGGGCTCGTGCAGGTCGCCGGCGCCCTCGACCAACTGGTAGCGGGCCGGACAGTCGTCCCCGCAGCTCCAGTAGAGCTGGGGCGGCTGGGCGTAGGTCTGGCTCTGCTGGACCCGGTGGATCTCGTGCTCGAGGTGACCGTTGGCGAGCAGCAGGTCGAGCCGTCCGTCGAGGTCCGCATCGAGGAACACCAGCCGGAAGGTGAGGGGGATGCGCGAGGCAGGACCCAGTCCGTCGAGCACTGCCTCATCCACGAAGGGCGTGCGCCCACCGGCGGTCACGAACAGGGACGACATCTCGTTGGCGAAGTTGCCGATGGCGATCCCGGTGTCGCCGTCGTTGCGATAGCGGGCCGCGTCGATCCCCATGGCGCTGGTGGATTTCCCGTTGCGGTCGTAGGCGATCCCCTCGAAGACGCCCACCTCCTCGAAGGTGCCGTCGCCGCGGTTGCGGTAGAGGAGGTTGCGCACCGTATCGTTGGCGATGGCGATGTCCGTCCAGCCGTCGCCGTCGTAGTCGAGGGGCACGATCCCCAGTCCCTTGCCAGCGGGTCGGCCCGAGACCGGATCCGTCACCTCGACCCCGGCCTGGGCGGAGACATCACTGAAGCGCCCGTCGCCCTCGTTGCGATAGACCCGATTGTGGGTGCCGACGAAGTTGAGCGGCGCCCCGTAGGCACGCCCGAGCCCGGCGAGTCGAAAGTCGATGGCCAGGTCCACGGACTTGGTCCACTGCACATAGTTGACCACGAAGAGATCCAGATCGCCGTCGCGGTCGTAGTCTAGGAAGGCCGCGCTGCTGCTCCATTGGTCCGGTCCGCCCCCGACTCCGGCGGTGGCCGTCAGGTCTTCGAAGCGTCCGCCGAGGTTGCGGAGCAGCCGGTTTCCCCCCAGGGCGGTGAGATAGAGGTCATCGCGTCCATCGCCGTCGTAGTCGCCGACGGCGACGCCCATGCCGTAGAGATTGAGGTCGAGGCCGGCGGCCCGGGTGACATCGGAGAAGTGACCCCTGCCGTCGTTTGCGTACAAGGCCTGGATGGGCGGCGGGCCCTCGGGGGCCTCGCCCTCCCAGTGCCTGGAGTTGACCAGCAAGAGGTCCTGATCGCCGTCTTGATCGAAGTCGATGAAGGCCGCGCCGCTGCCGATGGTCTCGGGCATCAGCCGCTCGCCGCGCGCCCCGTTCACATGGACGAAATCGATCCCTGAGGCCTCGGTGACATCCGTGAACCGCAGCGCCGGGGGTCTCGCCGGGGTGCCGGGGCCGGTGGCCGGCGCGTCCGGGGTGTCGGATGGCGTCCGCGGGGCGGTGACGGTCGCCTCCACCACGCTCGGGTCCGGCGCGGGCGGTTGGCTCAGCCAGAAGATGGAGAGTGCGAGAACGCCGAGCGCGACCACCGCGGCCACCGAGCCCATGAAGGCGCGGCGAATGCGGGCCTCGCCTTGGGAGACGTGCCTGGTCCTGGGTGGGTCGCTCATGGCTGGATCGGGCTCCGATGGTGAGTCTCTTCCCGGGTCTCCGGGGGATGTCTCGGGCCGGGAGGGTCGAGCCCCGCGAGTCGCGGCGGCTCGCTTGCGAGCCCAAAGGCGTCTTGGCGCTGGAGGTCGTAGACGGCGCCGGGGTCGGCCGCATGATCGGCGGCCGGGTTGGCGGCCCGGTGGCGCGAGACGGCCAGGGCCGCGATGGCATCGTCGGGCCGATACTGGCGGTGCAGGGCCAGGTGCTCGCGGGCCGCGTCGGTCTCGCCCAGGGCGGTCAGGACCTGGGCGAGGTTGTGATGGGCGGGGGCGTACTCCGGGTGCAGGACCAGGGCCGCCTCGAGCGCCGCGCGCGCCTCGGCGAGCAGGGCTTGGCGTTGGATTGCGGCGTCCTCGCCCCTCGGGATCCGGCGCGCCCGCTCGTAGAGGGTGCGCGCGAGCTCGTTCTGGAGCCTGTAGTCCCCGGAGAAGTCGAACCCCCGGCGGCGCGCCTCGGTGAACCGGGTCTCCGTCAGGGCCCGCAGGTCCGTGATGGCGCCGTCCAGGTCCCCCAGGTCGCGTTTGACCAGCGCCCCCAGCCAGGCGCGCACCCAGGGGGTTGTGTCCGGGTCGAGGGCGGCGGCGCGCTGGAGCGCCTCGGTGGCGCCTTGGAGGTCCCCCTCCCGGTGACGGACTCGGGCCAGGTTGATGGGGCCCTCGGCACGCCCTAGGCGCTCCACCTCGGTGAAGGCGCGGGTTGCCGCGCGCAGCTCGCCTTGCTTGCCGGCGTCTCCCGCCTCCCGCAGCAGGCCGATCCCGTAGTCGTTCCAGCGCTGCCAGGCGGGGATCTCCGAGGTCTGGGCAGGCGCCTCGGACCCGCCGCGCAGCGCCAGGCTCACCCGGTCCTCGGCCAGGGTTGTGATCGGCAGATCGTTCACGGTGAGGGGGTCGGCGCGCATGAAGCGCAGGAACCGGGTATCGAGCTTGCGGTAACGCAGCGCCGCGTGGATCTCGAGTGGGCCCCGGGCGTCGGCGGGTAGGGCGAAGCGGTAATGCACCACCGCCGCGGCGCCGGGCGGGATCTGATGATCGTAGAGGGCGACGGCGATGTCCTGGACGTTGCGGCGCTCGATGCGGTGGCCCTCCCGATCCAAAAGATAGGCGTTGAGGAACCAGCTCCAGGGATCGACGGCGCCGCTGGCGTCGCGTCCGCCCGAGCGACCGATGATCCGTCCGCCCTCGCGCAGTTCGATGTCCAGCCAGAGCTCGTTGGAGTCGGCCGTGCCCTGGGTCAGTGCGTGGCCGATCCCGGTGGTGCGCACCACCAGATCGAGGTCGTAGACCTGGCCGGGATCGAGGACCGGCATCTCGGGGCGCAGGATCCCCGCTGTCTCCGCCGCCTCTGTCGCCGCGGGGCGCAGGGCGAAGAGGTCGATTCGGGCCGACTCGGCGAGCACGTCCTCCCGCTCCGGGTTGCCGTCGGCGCGCCCCAGGAGCAGTGGGATCGCGGTGTTCCCGGCGGGGAAGAGGTGATCGGCGACCACCAGTCGGCCGATGGCATCCGGGTGGGCGGCCGGGTCATCCGACGGCGCGGCGGGCATATGGCAGTGGGTGCACCCCTCACGCGCCGTCTGGGGGTAATAGAAGCTATCCACGCGGTGTCCCGAGACCCCGCTCAGGAGGAAGCTGTCGTGATGGTTCTGCCCCGGCAGCCAGCGGTAGTGGTTGAGGTCCTCGATGAGCTGGACCTTGTGACAGGCGGCGCAGAAGGCCGGGTCGCGGTGTCCGGGGTTGAGCAGGTTGGCCTTGTGCAGGTCTGGTTTGGCGCGTATTAGCAGGCGGTGCAGTGCCGCGAGCCAGGGGTGGTCGCTGCCCTCGAAGGGATAGGCGGGCGGGTTGCCGAGCCGGTAGTCGGCGTTGCCGCGGACGTCCCCCGAGCGGGTCATGGCGTGGCAGGTCATGCAGGTGATCCCGGCGCTGGCGCCCGGGTCCGTGTCCGGGTCGTAGTCCGGCTCGTCGAACCGACCCGAGTAGAGCGGAACGGGGTCGTGACAGGCGGCGCACAGCCGGGCTGCGTCCAGATGGCCATCGCGGCCGAGGACTACCCGGCGGGTTTCGTCGATGCTGGCCCGATAGGCCGGGTTGTTGAACGAGCTCATGGCATGGGCGGAGAGTGCGTGCCGGCGGGCAACGTCCGGGTGGCACTCGGCGCAGGCCTCGTCGGACATCAGCCGATCCCGGTCGATCACCCCCTCGGCGGGTGTCTCCGCCAGGGCCGGGAGATGCCGCTGCTCCTAGGCCACTGGCGCGGGCAGGGCGACTAGATGCAGTGCGAGGGCGACCGCGCCCCCGCCGAGCACCGCGGCCGCGGCGGCGCGGGTGGCGCCCCGATGCAGGGGTGGGCCGGCGAGCCGGTGCAGCAGGAACAGCCACAGGGCGGCCAGCGGCAGCAAGGCGTGGGCCCAGTAGAGGGGGACGCGCCAGCGGGGATCGTCGATGGCGATCCACTCGAAACGGGTCAGCAGCACCCCGGACACCAGGACGGCGACCAGGGTCAGGAACAGGGCGAGGCCGGCGGCAACCGCGTAGCGGTTGGGTCGAGCCCAGGCCCGCCGCAGATGGGCGATCGCGAACCAAAGGAGGGGCGGTGCGATCAGCAATCCCAGCACCAGGTGCAGCAGGAACCCGTAGAGATAACCCTCGGTCTCCAGACTGCGACCGGACCAGGCACCCGCCGCGTCGACGCCAGCGAGGTAGAGTGAGTTGGCCCCGATCAGGGAGAGCAGGACCACCAGCAGCAGGAGCAGGCGGCGAAGGGCGGGTGTCAGCACGGCCGCGGGCCCAGCCGTGGATCGGGGGGTGCGGGGTTGTTTCTGTACGTCCATGAGCGGTATCGAGGGACAGGGGATCAGACCCGGCGAGTCCGCGGCGGCTCGGTGGTTCCATGCGGCGGCCGGTCCCGGAGACGCAATCACGCGCTACCAATGGGTGAATTTTAGTTCTCCGAGGCCGGGCGGGCGAGTTGGTGGTTGAGGTTGAATCGGTCAACTCGAGTCGTCATGCTCTGTCCGTTGTACGGATCCGCCCCGCCCGCCGACCCTCCGGCCCCCGGCGCTCCTCCCGTCACCCGGTCCAGCCGCCCCTTCCAGCCAGCCCCCACATGCCACGCGATCCCAAGGATCTCCAGTCCAATCCCGACGTCGATGCCTTCCTGCATCAGGTGGCGGCCACGCCTCGGCGGGGCCCGGCGGGCTCGCGCGGTCGATTGCTCGTGGCCCTGGACGCCACCGCGAGCCGTGAGCCCACCTGGGATCAGGCGGCCCAGATCCAGTCTGCCATGTTCGCGGACTCGGCGGCCCTCGGGGGGATCGAGGTCCAGCTCTGCTTCTACCGGGGTTTTCAGGAACTCCGGCACTCGGACTGGATCGGGGATTCGGACGGTCTGCTGCGGCGCATGAACAGGGTGACGTGCGCCGCCGGTCTGACCCAGATCGCCCGGGTGCTGGACCACGCGATCTCGGTGGCGCAAGCGGGGCGCCTGGACGCCCTGGTGTTCGTCGGCGACTGCATGGAGGAGGACCGCGACGCCCTGGCCGGACGCGCCGGTCGGCTGGGACTGCTCGGGGTGCCGGCATTCGTCTTTCAGGAGGGGCGGGACCCGGCCGCCGAGCGCAGCTTCAAGGAGATCGCCCGGCTCTCCGGGGGCGCCTGGGCGCCTTTCGACCTGCACAGCCCTCAGGTTCTGCGCGACCTCCTGGCGGCGGTCGCGGTGTTCGCCGCCGGGGGCCGCAAGGCCCTCACCCGCTACGGTGAGGCGCGGGGCGGGGCGGTGCTCGCACTGACCCACCAGGTCAGTCGCAAGGGGGACTGATTCGACTCATGGCGCGCCTCCTGATCCTCATCGGGCTGGTCCTCGGTGTCCTCTGGTTCCTCTGGTGGTTCAAGAAGACCCCACCCGCCCAGGTCGCGCGGACCCTGCGCAAGGCGGCCCTCTGGGGGCTGATCGGCGGCGTGATCCTGGCCGTGGCCACCGGGCGCCTGAATCCGGTGTTCGCCGCCTTTGCCGCGCTGATCCCCATCGCCTTGCGGGTGTTGAACCTGATCCAGTTGTTGCCCGCCCTGCAGCGTCTCGTCCGCTCCCTCGGGCTCGGCGGGGCGGGGGTGCTCGGCGGTGGGAGCCCCGCCGGCGCGGCCGGCTCGGGTCAGTCCGCGATCCGCACCCGTTTCCTTGCCATGACCCTGGACCATGCCAGCGGTGCCATGGACGGTGAGGTCCTCGAAGGTCCCTTCGCGGGTCAACGCCTGTCAGACCTCGATCTCGAGCAGCTCCTGCGCATGTTGGAGCTCTATCGGGACTCGGACGGCCAGTCCGCGGCGGTGCTCGAGGCCTACCTGGACCGGGAGCGCGATCCCGACTGGCGAGACCGTGAGCCGGCCGCGGGGAGTCAACGGGGCGCATCGGGCGGCGCCCTGAGCGAGTCCGAGGCCTGGGCGATCCTCGGTCTCGAGCCGGGCGCGGACCGCGACGCCATCCGCGCCGCTCACCGCCGTCTGATGCAGAAGCTGCATCCGGATCGGGGTGGCTCCGATTATCTCGCCGCCAAGATCAACGAGGCGAAGCGACTGCTCCTCGGCGAGCACGGCTGAAGGCCGTTCCGATTCCGGACTCCTCCGGCGGGATCTCTTTCGCCAACGGGTCAGACCGCCCCTGAGAGCTTGTGAGAAATTCGCCGACCTACTGCGGGCGCCCCCGGACGTACTCCGCTGCGTTGCGAAAAGCCGAAAACCGAGTCACGTAGGCCCACTACGCTCCCCGATTTCCCATTTCCGACTTCCCGCGCCTTGCCCTGATCTCAATCGGGCACGCCCGGGACCGGCCTCGCTACGGCCGACGAATTTTTCACAAGCTCTGAGACTACCCGAACCACGCCAGCGTCCCGTTGTCTCCAGGGTTAATTCGCGGGTTCGTCAAGGCATCCTCGCCACTCGCAACTGTCAGCTATCCGCGCGGCAACTCAGTGGTTCGACGGCGACCGGGCGGGTCAGTCGTAGCCGTTGGGGTTCTCGGACTGCCAGCGCCAGGCGTCGTGTACCATGGCGTCGATGTCGTACTCGGCCTGCCAGCCGAGGGCCTCGCGGGCGAGGGTAGGATCGGCGTAGCAGGTGGCGATGTCCCCGGCGCGGCGCGCGACGATGTCGTAGGGGACCGAACGGGCGCTCGCGCGCTCGAAGGCCGCGACCATCTCCAGGACGCTGTAGCCCCTGCCAGTGCCGAGGTTGTAGACGACGGCGCCGGGGTCGTCCTGGAGCCGTTTCAAGGCCGCCACATGGCCGCGGGCGAGGTCCACCACATGGATGTAGTCGCGCACACCCGTGCCGTCGGGGGTCGGATAGTCGTCGCCGAAGACCTGGAGCCTGGGCAGCTTGCCCACGGCCACCTGGGCGACGAAGGGCATCAGGTTGTTGGGGATCCCGTTGGGGTCCTCACCGATACGTCCGCTGGGGTGGGCGCCCACCGGGTTGAAGTAGCGCAGCAGCACCACGTTCCAGGCGGGGTCTGCGACGTTCAGGTCGCGCAGGATCTCCTCGATGAAGAGCTTGGAGCGGCCGTAGGGGTTGGTGGCCGAAAGGGGGAAGTCCTCGCGGATCGGGACGCTCGCCGGGTCGCCGTATACCGTGGCTGAGGAGCTGAACACGATGTTCTTGACCCCCGCATCGCGCATGGCCTCGCACAGACTGATGGTGCCGGCGATGTTGTTGTCGTAGTACTCGAGGGGCTTTTGCACCGACTCGCCAACGGCCTTGAGGCCCGCGAAATGGATGACCGCGTCGATGGGGCGGGCGGATAAGACCGCGTCGAGCGCGGCGCGATCACGCAGGTCGGCCTGGATGAAGCTGAGGTCGCGGCCTGCGATGGTGCGCACGCGGTCCAGGGCGGCCTCCTTGCTGTTCGAGAGATTGTCGACCACCACTACGTCCATGCCGGCGCCGAGCAGCTCCACACAGGTGTGGCTCCCGATGTAGCCGGCGCCGCCGGTGACCAGGACTCTCATCCGCACTTACCTCATCGACTGCTGGACCAGGGCGCCAGTTTAGCGCGAAACCCGCGCCGGCCAGTCCGGCCGGTTCATGCGGCGGGCGGGTCGTCTCTGCCGCTCGCCCCCTCCAGCCGGAGGCGCGCGCGCAGTCTTCGCAGGGTATCCGGGTCGATGGCGTCGCCAAACAGGGGGAGGGCGCAACGGCGCCAGGCGCCGACTCGGAGGTTCAGCACCACCAGGGGCAGGCTGACGAAGGTGGCGGGGGAGAGCCGGGCGTCGATCTGGACCCCTGACCTCAGTTGCAGGCTCCAGGCGCCGTCAGGGGCCCAGGTGGCGGAGACGATCGACCAGGGGGCCAGGCGCAGCACATGCACCCAGAGCTGATAGCCGGCGCTGAGGATCACCGGCAGGGCTGTCAGCCGCCAGGGCCCGGAGAGGGAGAGCGCCGCGCCGAGCGCCGCCCCGTGGGTCACGAGCACCAAGACCAGCAGCCGCCGCGAGGGGCGCGGGACCAGGCGCAGTGGCGGGTTGGCGCGGCGGGTCGTCACGGCGCCCCGCGGGGGAGGCATGCCCGGCGCGAGCCGCCGGGATTGTCGACCTGCGCGGCGGTGGCGGCGATGGTGGATCTGGTGGAGCTAGTGGATCTAGGGGGTAAGGATGGTCTCGCGCGCTGGGTTGGTGCGCGGCTCGCGGTTTTGGTCGTGCTCTTCGACCCGCAGGGTCTCTCGACCGAACCAGATGAAGGCGGCGAGATAGAGGGCGATGGAGATCAGTCCGGCAAGGGTGAGGGTATCAAGGATCATGGGGTGACGGCTCGGTCCGGTGGGACCTCTTGGCGATCGAATGGCAGGTTTATAAGAAAACGCTTAAGTACTGTCAAGGAAAATCGGACATCCTTGATCTCGGACAGGGTTTTCGGCGCCGGAGGGCGGACCTGGTAATCCGATGGTCCTTGTGGGCACTTCGGTGCTGGACTAGCTTTCAGTCATTGCGATTGGACAATGCCAACGGAATGGCCCAAGGGAATGGAACATGAGCGTCGGAGGACCGGGACCTCGCGGAGGACTTGGATGCTCGCCAGCGCGGGCGGACGCCGTCGCGGCTAGGGCCGGGGGTTCGTGCCGCCGGCCGGGTCTCCGCCCGCCGGGTTCCGCTCCATCTCGCCGCGCCTCGCGGACCGAGCGAAGCCGTATCTTCTCGCCGCGGTGCGCTCACCACCACCGAGTGCCCCGTCCATGCCGGATCCGAACGCCGCACAGCCCTCCGCCCCACGTGCCCAGCTACCCGAGGTGGGCCTCTCCGGGCGCATCGCCCGCACCTTCATCAACACCCCGGTCACGCCCATGCTGCTCATGGCCTGCATGGCGCTCGGGCTCATGGGGCTGTTCTTCACCCCACGCCAGGAGGACCCGCAGATATCGGTCCCCATGATCGATCTCTTCGTCCAGTATCCGGGGGCGTCGGCGGGACAGGTGGAGAGTCTGGTGACCGAGCCGCTCGAACGGATCATGAAAGAGATCCCCGGGGTACGGCATGTCTACTCCGCCACCCAGCGCGGGGCGGCGATCGTCACGGTGCAGTTCTTTGTGGGTCAGGAGATGGGCGAGTCCATCGTCAAGGTCCACGACAAGCTCCAGTCCAACATGGACAAGGTGCCGCCGGACGTCGGCATGCCGCTGGTGAAACCGGTGAGCGTCGACGACGTGCCGATGGTGACCGTCACCCTGTGGTCGGACGAGGTGCCAGACAGCCAGCTGCGCACCCTGGCGCTCGACGTGCTGCAGCGCCTCGGCTCGGTGCCCGACACCGGCAAGGGGTTCGTGGTCGGGGGCCGGGAGGAGCAGATCCGGGTGGAGGTGCTCATGGAGCGCCTGGCGGGCCACGGCATTACCCTCGACCGGATCGCCCAGACCATCCGCGGCGCGAACTCGGAGTTGACCACGGGGGCCTCCGAGTCCGGGGGGGCTGCCTACAACGTCTATTCCGGCCACTTCCTCCGCAGCGCCGACGACATTGCCCGATTGGTGGTGGGTGCCCAGGGCGGGCGACCGGTCTATGTGGGCGACGTTGCGCGGGTGGCGCACCTGCCCGAGGACACCAGCCAGATGGTGACCCATTCCACTGGTCCCGGCTACCTGGGCGATCATCCCGCCGACGCTGCCCAAGCGGTGACGCTGGCCATCGCCAAGAAGGAGAAGACCAACGGCGTCACCGTCTCCCGCGCGGTGCTCGACAAGCTCGAGACCCTCAAAGGGGAGGTCATCCCGGACAACGTGCGGGTAGAGATCACCCGCAATTACGGCAAGACCGCCAACGACAAGGTCAACGAGCTGCTCAAGGCCATGTTCGAGGCGGCCCTGATCGTCTCCGTCCTCTGCCTGGTGGGGCTCGGGGCGCGGGCGGCCTTCGTGGTGATCACCGTGATCCCGGTGGTGATCGTGCTGACCATCTGGTGGGCGATGATGGTGGACTACACCATCGACCGGGTGAGCCTGTTCGCGCTCATCTTCTCCATCGGCATCCTGGTGGACGACGCGACGGTGGTGGTGGAGAACATCTTCCGACACTGGCTCGAGGAGGGCGAGACATCCATCGCGGAGGCGGTGCGGGCGGTGGACGAGGTGGGCAATCCCACCATCCTCGCGACCCTCACCATTATCTCGGCACTCCTGCCCATGGGCTGGGTGAGCGGCCTGATGGGACCTTACATGCGACCCATCCCGGTGCTGGGCGCGTCGGCCATGGCCTTTTCCCTGTTCGCGGCCTTCGTCTTCACCCCCTGGTTCACCCTGCGGGTACGTCCCCGCCTCGATGCCCTGCACAAGGCGGAGCGCCGGGAGGAGCGCACCCGGGCCTTCGTCGGGCGCATCTACCGCCCCCTGGTGACCCCCCTGATCGAGCACCCGCTGATGGGCCGGGCCTTCCTGGTGACGGTCATCGCGGCCACCGCCGCCGTGTGCGTGCTGTTCTATACGCAGACGGTGCCGGTCAAGATGCTGCCCTTCGACAACAAGCCCGAGTTCAGCGTGGTGGTCAACCTGCCCGAGGGCACGGCGCTGCCGGTGACCGCGAACGTGCTGCATCAGCTCTCGCGCAAGGTGCGGGAGATCCCGGAGGTGACCGCGATCCAGACCTATGCCGGCACCTCCCAACCGTTCAATTTCAACGGCATGGTGCGGCACTACTATCTGCGCCGGAACCCCTGGGAAGGGGATCTACTGGTGATGCTCACGGACAAGAAGGAGCGCGAGCGCGGCAGCCATGCCATCGCGACCGAGGCCCGTGCCTTGCTCACGCCGCTCGCCAAGTCACTGGGCGCGCGCATCGCCGTGGTCGAGATGCCGCCGGGGCCACCGGTCCTGCAGACCGTGGTGGCCGAGGTCTACGGGCCCGACGCCGAGACCCGCCGCGAGGCGGCCCGCGACCTCACCGGGATCTTCGAGGACGTGCCGAACATCGTCGACGCCGACAACTATCTCTCCGAGCCCTACGATGCCTGGCGCTTCGAGGTCGACGCCGAGAAGGCGGTGCGTCGGGGCGTCTCGGTGGACGCGGTCAACCAGAACCTGGCCATGGCCATGGGCGGTTTCCGCCTCGGCGACGTCAAGCGCGGCAACGTCCAGGAGCCGACCTACATCGTGCTCCAGGTGCCGCTTGCCTACCGGGCCCAGCCGAGCAGCCTGGGCAGCCTCCCGATCGCGACCCCGGACGGCGGCACCGTGCCGCTCGCGGAGCTCGGACGTTTCGTCAAGCAGCCCGAGGACCCGATCACCTACCACAAGGATCTGCGTCCCATGGAGTACGTTGTTGGTGAGATGGAAGGCTTCCTGGGCGCGCCCATCTACGGGATGCTCGCCGTGGAGGATCGTCTGGAGGACTACAGGGCGCCCGACGGCGTCCAGATCTCCGGCATGCCGCGCGGCCTGATCGGGCCGCCCGTCGACGACTCGGTCTCGGGCTTCGAGTGGACCGGCGAGTGGACGGTCACCTACGAGACCTTCCGCGACATGGGGCTGGCCTTCATGGCGGCCTTGCTGCTCATCTATGGGCTGATCGTCTGGCAATTCCGCGATCTCGCCCTGAGCGGTCTGATCATGGCACCGATCCCCCTGACCTTGATCGGTATCGTCCCCGGCCACTGGATCATGGGGGCGGAGTTCACCGCTACCTCCATGATCGGACTCATCGCCCTGGGCGGCATCATCGTGCGTCAGTCGATCCTGATCGTGGAGTTCGTGAAGATCGAGGTGGCCAAGGGCCGCAACGTCACGGACGCGGCCCTGGCGGGCGCCGAGATCCGCATGCGGCCCATCCTGATCACCTCGCTCACCACCATCGGCGGGGCTTGGACCCTGATGTTCGATCCCATCTTCCAGGGGATGGCGGTCTCGATCTTCTTCGGTGCCGCGGTGGGGACCCTGATGGCGGTGATCGTCATTCCGCTGGGCTGTATCACCATGCGCCGGCGCTTCTATCTGGTGGAGACCGAGACCGGCGAGATCGAGCTCTCCCAGCGGTATTTCGAGACCGAGGTGGGGACCGTCCAGGCGACCCAGCCGGCCAGCGCGCGGGTGCAGTCAGACCGTAGGCCGCGGCGCCCGGCTCTCTGGTCGCGGCTGCTCCTGGGTCTATGGGGCGCCCTGGTCTCCGCCGTCTTCTGGCTGTTCGGGACCATCGGCGCCCTGATCGGCCGCCTGCGTGGTCGCCGCACGCGAGACGGCACCGGCGGCGCCCCGGGCGGCGGGTCTCCCGGTCCGAGCCGGGGCTCGCCCGCGCCGAGCGGGGGTTCCCCGGTCGGGGGCGCGGCGTCCGGCAATCCCCCGGGGACCTCGGAGCCGCCCTTGCCCGCCGCCCAGGGTCCCGATCTGACGCCTTCCGGTCTGGAGAGCCCCGCACCGGCAAGCGCGAAGCCCGAGACGCGTCTGCCCTCGTTTGCACTCTGGAGCAGCGATGGCGATGACCCGGTGAATTCCACGCGCAAGGCGGCCGCCCCCGCCCCGGACGCGGAGACCCCATCGCCCAAGGCGCGTGCGCCGCGTGCCAAGCGGACCCCGGCCAAACGCGTCCCGAAGGCCTCGGCCGATCCCGTGAAGGCGGTAGCCAAGGATTCCAAGGGCGACAAGGGTGCGGCGCGCAAGCCCGGACCGGCGGTCCGCCGGGGGCGGGCAGCGACCAAGGCGCCGCAGCCCAAGCCGACCGACTCGCCTTGATGCCGTCTGGCCGCCGAGTGCCCGGGCGCGGCGGGCGAGGGATTCCGGAGAGGGCCGCAGCGGCCCGAGCGGTTGTGTAGGATGGGCGCCTCCCAATGAGCGGAGGCGCCGATGTCGGCGATGGACCATTCGATCCCCCAGCCCCTGGCCCCGGATTACGCGGGCGGCGGGATCGTCAATCTGATGGCATCCATCATCCGCTCGCGCGGCGGCCGGGCCGCGCACCCCCTACTTGGCGTCCTATCCGAGGCCGAGCTGGCCGCGACGACCAACCTGGTCCTCCTGGTGATCGACGGGCTCGGTGACGACTGGCTGCGCCGGCGCGCCCCCGGGGGACTGCTCTCCGGCCATCGTCCCGGGTCCATGACCACGGTCTTCCCGTCCACCACGGCGACGGCGATCACCACATTCCTCACCGGCGATCCACCGCTGGCCCACGGCCTCACCGGCTGGAACACCTGGATGGGCGAGCTCGGGGCGGTGATCAGCGTGCTGCCAGGGGTCCCGCGTTACGGCGGTGTGTCCTACAGCCGCGCGGGCATCGATCCGGTTCGGCTGTTCGGTCATCGATCGGTCTTCGATCGCATCGTCGACCCCTCCTGGGTAGTCACGCCCGAGCACATCGCCGGATCCGACTTCACCCGTGCCCACGCGGGACGCGCCCGGGTGGTGGGGTATCGGGGGCTCGAGGGGTTGTTTCGCGCCGCGGCCCGGATCATCCGCAAGGAGCGCGGCCGCAAGTATCTCTATCTCTACTGGCCGGAGCTCGACACCATCGGTCACCGTCAAGGCATGGAGACGCCCGCCGCCACCGCCCATCTGGACCAGATCGAAGGGGCGCTGGCGTGGTTCCTCCAGCGCATCGCAGGCCGGAACACCCTGGTCCTGGTGACCGGCGACCATGGCCAGGTGGATACCCGGTCCGCCGACGTGATCGACCTCGCCGACCACCCCGGGCTTGCAGACTGCCTGGCGCTACCCCTGTGCGGCGAGCCCCGCGCGGCCTTTGCCTATCTGCGCCCCGGGCACGAGGCCCGCTTCCTCGCTGAGTGCCGCGGCCCCTTGGCGGATCAGATCGAGCTCAGGGTCAGTCAGGACCTGCTGGATGCGGGCTATTTCGGCAGGGGAGAGGCCCATCCCCGGTTCGCCGAGCGGATCGGCGACTGGTGCCTCCTGCCCAGGGGCAATGGGGTCTTGCGCCAGCGGCTGCCCTTCGAGGAGCCCCATGTCCTGGTGGGGCAGCACGGCGGGCTAACGGAGACCGAGCTGCGGGTGCCGCTATGCGTCCTCAGGGCCTGATCGGGGACCCTGAGGGCTGCCCGCGACGATCCCGGGATGTCCGGCTCAAGGCGGCAGCAGGAGGACGTCCCGATGTCCGACCTGGATGCGGGAACGCCCCTCCTCGACGGCGCGGCGACGGGCGTCGAGCCAGTCCGCGATAGGTGCGGAGAGCCGTGATCCGTCCCGGGCGCCGGATATCGCCGACTGCTCCAGGGCCGCTGCGGCCCAGCCCTCGATCAGACCCAACTGGAGATCCCCCGTCCCCGCGTCCAGCATCCAGTCGCTGTCGGCGGCGTGGATCATCAATCCTTGGGCCTTTCCGAGGGCCATGAGCCGCGGGGCGGCGCTCGGCCCCAGGGCCGGACCCAGGCCCTTGTCCCGCCGCTGATGGCCGTTCACCAGGGCGATCACCGGACCGTCGAGGGGCAGGCTCGGCGAGAGGGTCACCCGCCCGTCGTAGATCAGGGTGGCGAGCAGGGGCGAGGCGCGCCCGGCGCAGGCCGCCACGAGGCCCTCGAGCCAGTCCTCGGAGACCAGGTCGAGGAGCGCGGTGGCCGCGGTCAGGGCGCCCACCGGGATGAGGTCGGCGGGGAGTCCGCCGGCGAGGTCGAGCGCGCGGGTCTCGATGGTCCAATCGACCGATGGGGCCCCCAGGCGTAGGCCCGGCCCGTCCGGGCTGACCCCCATCCCACGCCCGCCGGCCCAGCGGGTGCAAGCCCCCGGCAGGACGCGGAGCAGCTCGGGGTCGCGGTCCACGCAGATCCAACGCTGGCCGACCCCGGTCAGGGCGTCGAGGCGGGGCGCCAGCCAGCGCGGATTGGCCCCGGCGCCGCAACCCAGGTCGAGGATCTCGAGCGGGCCCAGCCGCGGACCGCGGCCGATCCAGGCGGCCAGCGGGGCGAGGAGTGACTCGCAGCGCGCCGCGGCGTCCGCCGGCTCACGCAGGGCGAGCCAGCCGGGATGGAAGTCACCCAAGGTGCGTCTCTCCGTGTGGGAGTTTCGCTGCGTGCTCCAGGACCCGCGCGAACCCCAGGGCCGCGTCCGACCAGGAGGGCAGGCGATCCCCCGCGGCGCGCGCACCGGCCGCGAGCCGGAGGCGCAGGGGGCGGTCGCGCATCAGACGCTCGAGGGCGGCACCGAGCGCCACGGGGTCGTCCGGCGGCACCAGCAGGCCAGCACTCGCGGGCACGGTGCCCGGAACCGCGCCGGCGGTAGTGGAGACGATGGGTAGTCCATGGGCCAGGGCCTCGGCGAAGACCATCCCGTAGCCCTCGAAACGGGTGGCGAGCACGAACAGGTCCGCCTCCCGATAGCGCTCGACCAAGCGGGCATCCGACTCGCTGCCCCATAGGTTCACCTGGCCGGCGAGCCCCAGGCGATCGCGCAGAGCGCCGATGGCGCCGGCCTCCAGCGGATTGCGATCCGGGCTGCCGACGCAGTCCAGGCGCCAGGCATGGCCGCGCAGCGGTGCCAGCGCGCGCAGCAGGACATCGAACCCCTTGCGATGGATCAGGCTGCCCACGCTCAGCAGCCGGATCAGGCCGTCACTGGAGCCGGGGGCGGCCTCGCGCCGATCGACCCCGGGCTCGACCACCCACAGCCGGCCATAGGGCACGCCGTAGTCGGCGAGCAGGGTGGCCGTGGCGGCGCTGGTGCTGATCACCCCGTGGGCGTGGCTGAGCGACTCGCGCTCGTTCGCCCGGAGCGTCTCCGCCACCCCTTGGGAGAGACCGGTCTCGGACGCGAGCGGGTGGTGCACGAGCGCCACCAGCCGCAGCCTCGGACCGTGCCGGGCGGCGAGGGCGGGCATGGCGCCATAGGCGAGCCCGTCGATCACGGTCAGTGCCCCGTCGGGGATCGCGGCGAGCCCGGCGTCCGCGCGGGTCAAGGCGACGTCGTCTGGGCGCGGAAAGCCGGGGTCGAGGGCCTGGTGGATCACCTCGACACCCGCCGCGGTCAGCCCGGCGATGATCCTGCGGTCGTAGGCATAGCCGCCCGTGGGGGTGTCTAGATCGCCCGGGACCAGGAACCAGACCGAGCTGGACGTCGGGGTTGCCGCGATCGGGGGCGTCACGATGGGAGCGGCGCCTCGTAGGCCGCCCATGCCACGTGGGACTCGCGGAGCACTACCCGCAGCGCGGTCACCCCGCGTGCGCCCACCCCCAGATCACCCGCGGCGATGCGCTCCGCCATGCCCTCCCACACCACGCGGGCCATGAACTCGGTGGTGGTGTTCTGCCCCGCGAAGGGGCCGTGCTCGTCCAGGTTGCGATAGTCGAACTCGGAGAGCACCGCGCGCAGGGCCTGGCTGGCGAGCCCGATGTCCACCACCAGGTTGTCGGGGTCCAGGTCAGGCCTATGAAACTCGAGGTCCACCACATAGGTGGCCCCGTGGAGGCGCTGGGCAGGGCCGAAGACCTCGCCGCGGAAGCTGTGGGCAATCATCACATGGTCGCGGACGCACAGGCTGTACATCAGTCCCCTCCTTCGTCGTAGCGGATTCGGTGCATCAGGGTGTCGCCCGGGTCGCGGGCGAGGCGCGCCTGGACCTTTGGCAGAGCCTCGAAGGGATCCTCGCCGGTGATGAGCAGGTCGAGCAGTGGATCCTGCAGGAGCCTCAAGGCGAGTCCCATGCGCCGGGCGTAGTCCCAGCGCGCCCGCTGGCTGGCGGCGACGCTGCCGACCTGGGACGAGCGCAGGGTGAGCCGGCGCTGGTGGAAGCCCCGACCCAGCGGCAGGCCGACCTCTCGGGTCCCATACCAGGAGAGCTCGAGCACGGTGGCCTCGAAGGCCGCGAGGTCCAGTCCCGCGGCCAACCCCGCGGGCGAGCCGCTGGTGTGGATGACCAGATCCTGGTCGCCCTGGGCCTGATCGGGCAGGACGAAATCCACGCCCAGGTCGGCGGCCAACTCGGCCCGGCGAGGGTTTAGGTCGATCAATTGAACCTCGCAGCCGGGGATCCGGGCGGCGAGCCAGGCGCACAGGCAGCCGAGCGTCCCCGCGCCGATGACCGTGATCCGGTCCCCGAGCCGGGGGCCGGCGTCCCACAGGCCGTTGATCGCCGTCTCCAGGTTGGCGGCGAGCACCGCCCGACCCGCGGGCACAGCGTCGGGCACGGGATGGACCGCACTTGCGGGTACTCGGTAGCGGGTCTGGTGGGGGAAGAGGCAGAAGACCGTCCGCCCGATGAGCCCTGGCGGTCCGTCCTCCACCAGGCCGACGTTGCAGTAACCGTACTTGAGTGGGCCGGGGAAATCGCCACCTTGGAAGGGGGCGCGCATCCGCTGATGCTCGCTGGCCGGGACCTCCCCGCGGAAGACCAGCGACTCGGTGCCCCGGCTTATGCCGCTGTAAAGGGTGCGCACGAGGATCTCACCGTCCCGTGCCTGGCCCAGGGTCTCATCCCGGATCTCGCCCCTGCCGGGTTCGATGATCCAGTAGGCGCTGGCGGTGGTCTCTGTGGGTATCGGCGGCATGCTCGGGGCGCGGGGGATGGCTGACCAGTGGTGAGACATTGGTCCAGGCCCCCACGAAACCCAGGCCAGTCCGCGCGTCGCTAGGCGCGCGGCGATCGCATAGACTGACCACGGTGCTCGGGGCGGCAAGGGACGCGTGGGATGCAGCGGCCTTGTTCCGCGGGGCACCGAGCTTGGACAAGCAGGGGGATTGATCAGCGTGGTATCCGCCCAAGCGAGCATCCTCATCGAACGGTCCGCGGAGCAGGTCTTCGGCTTCATCGCCGACGACTTCGCGCACAATTACCGCCGCTGGTCGCCCGAGGTCCAGCGTCTGGAGGTGCTCACCCCGGGCCGACTGCGGGTCGGCAGCCGCGCCCGCCAGGTGCGGGTCGATCAGGGGCGGCGCACGGACACGACCTTCCGGGTGGTGCGCCTGGAGCGACCCCAACGGGTCTGCTTTGCGGAGAGCCGCGACCAGTTCAGGATCGAGTATCGTCTCGAGCCCTTGGGCGGGTCGGACGGCAGGGCGGATCTGACCCGGCTGACGTTCGCGTTTCAACTGACCCGCATCGAGATCTATATGCGGCCCTTCGAGAAGCTGATACGCGCCGCCGTCCAGGATGGGGCGGAGCGGGTCGTGCGAAATATCAAGGGTCTGGTCGAGCGCGAGATCGGATCCCCGCCGGTCGCCTGAGTGCGGTCTGGTCATTCCCGACCCGCTTAGGGCGCATACTGATCCTCGTCAGGGGCGCCCCACCGGGACCGGGCGCCGGGTCGAGCCGATCCAGGATCCAGCTCGGAGGGCCCGGCCGCTGTCGCGCCGAGCGCGATCCGATCGCCAGGTCTTCCATTCGAACGACAACTGGCCCTGCCAGCGAGAGGCACCATGGACTTCAACGCCGAGAAAGACCCGGGGCTCATCCCCTATGTGCTCTCCCAGATCCTGGACACGGTGGTCAACGGCATCACCCTGTCCGATCCGGATCAGCCGGACAACCCGATCGTCTACGCCAATGCGGCCTTCGAGCTGATCACCGGCTATGAGCGAGAGGAGATCCTGGGGCGCAATTGCCGTTTCCTGCAGGGCGAGGATCGCGAACAGCCCGAGATCGACCGCATCCGTGAGGCCATGCGCGATCATTCACCGGTCACGGTCACCCTGCGCAACTACCGCAAGGACGGAACCCTGTTCTACAACCGGTTCTCCATCCGTCCCCTGTTCGACCGGGATGGCAAGCTCATCTACTACCTGGGTGTGCAGTACGACGTGACCGAGCAGATCAAGGCCAAGGACGAGCTCGCGCGTCTCAATGCGATCCTGGAGGCGGCGGGTGAGGTGCCCTGAGGGCTCTTCGATTGCAGCATCTCTAGCGAGGCGATGCCTCAGACCGACGAGAGCACGGCGCTACGATTCTTGACCTGTGGGCGTTTTCAAGTGGGCCAAGCAGCGAGGGCCGAGGATTGCGCCACAGCGCAACCGCGCATCTTTGGCCCTCGGCGCTCGGCCCTTCGGGTGGCAAGCGTGTCGTCGCCATGAAACTTGACTCATCTGCAAACATTCGGCGCCCTCAAGCAACTAGGTCAGTTCCCGCCTGCGGTGCCCTTGATGGCCGGCCTGACGGCGGGGGACCGGTCCTCGTCCGCGGCAAGGCTGGTCGCACCGGCGTCGGATGGTGTCGGCGACCCCTCCCCGGCGATCACCCCGAGCGGTGCAATCACGAGCTCGGTTCGGCGATTCTTGGCCCGTTCGGCCCGAGTGGGGGTGCGCTTTCCCGTGTCGATCAGGGGGGCCTCCTCGCCCTTGCCGACGGCCGTGATGCGCTGGTCGGCGACCCCGCGCCCGACGAGATACGCCTTAAGGGACTCCGCCCGGCGTTCCGAGAGCCTCAGGTTATATCCGGCATCGCCCTGGTCGTCGGTGTGGCAGACCACCTGGATGGCGGTGTCCGGGTTCTCCACCAGGAGTCTCGCGATGCCGTCCAAGAGGGGGCGCGCCTGCTTGGGGACCTGGTGCGAATTGAAGGCGAACTCCAATTCCTCGTTGAGGTCGAGGGCGACGCTGTCGTCCTTGGCCACAGGGGACAGGCGCAGATCCTCGAGCCCCAGTGCGGTGAAGCCGAGGGCCGGGGTCGGATAGGCCTCGATGAGCGCCTTGCGCAGGGTGTGGATGCTCACCCCGAGCACCCCCGGGCCCTGCTCGAAGACGTCCGGGGTGACCTGGGGCAGTGGGGGCGGCGCTGGGGGCGACGCAGGTACCTCGGCCGTCTCGGCGGTCGGCGCCTCGTTCCCCGCGTCACCGGCCGACGGCGGCTGGGCCGGGGTCGCCGTTGCCATCCCTCCCAGCAGGAGCACCGCGAGCCCTGCTGCGAGCCAGGGTGGTCGGGAGACCGCGACGGAGCGGGGGGACGGCGAGACGTCGATCTGGGTCTGGTGCGTCATGGGTGCTCCGGTGCCGCCCGGTCGGTGCTCGGCTGCGGTCCTGTCGATCGTGGTCGCCATCTCCTGCCGAGGGATACGGAGGGGCCGCTTGTTCGGATCCCTTCACGATCCTTCAGGACCATCCGGCCGGCCCCTGGTGGCGGGTGGATGCGCGGCAGCGCGCTACCATAACCGGATTTGCGCCATGCTGCCGAGCCCCATCTTGTGGGGGACGCGGCCTCGCGCGGCACCCGGCCGGCGACCCCGCCAGTCCCGAACCAACGACCGCCTGATCCCTTGAACGCAACTGATCTCCCGTCCGCGAGCGATCTCGCCGCCTGTCTCATCGCCGACCGTCACCGCCTCGAAGGCCGCCTTCAGGGTCTGCGGCGGCGCGCGCGCGCGGGCCAGCCCTTCGAGCGGGGCCTGCTCGGAATCTGGCAGGAGCTGTCTGCCTCTAGGGCCCTGGCCGAGCAGCGCGACGGCCAGGTCGGTGCCATCCAGTTCCCCGCGGAGCTGCCGGTCAGCGAGCGCCGCGCCGAGATCCAGGACCTGATCGCACGCCACCAGGTGATCGTACTGTGCGGCGAGACGGGCTCCGGCAAGTCCACCCAGCTCCCCAAGATCTGCCTGGGTCTCGGACGGGGACGACTGGGCAGGATCGGCCATACCCAACCCCGGCGCATCGCTGCCCGCAGCCTCGCGAGCCGGGTGGCCCAGGAGCTCGGGGCCGAGACGGGCGGTCTGGTCGGCTACAAGGTGCGTTTCCACGACCGGGTGTCGCCCACCACCTGCATCAAGCTCATGACCGACGGCATGCTGCTGGCGGAGATCCAACACGACCGGCGCCTCCTCGAATACGACACCCTGATCCTGGACGAGGCCCATGAGCGCAGCCTGAACATCGACTTCCTGCTGGGTTATCTCAAGCAGCTCCTGCCCCGGCGGCCCGACCTCAAGCTGATCGTGACCTCGGCGACCATCGACCCGGGGCGCTTCGCGCGACATTTCGCGGGCGCCGACGGCCAACCGGCACCCGTGATCGAGGTCTCCGGTCGGACCTATCCGGTGGAGGTGCGCCATCGCCCGGTGGAGGAGGACGAGAGCGCCGGCGAGCGCGACCCCTTGATGCAGACGGCCATCTCGGATGCCGTCTCCGAGCTGGCCCGGGAGGGCAGGGGGGACGTGCTGGTGTTCCTCTCCGGCGAGCGCGAGATTCGCGAGACCGCCGAGACCCTACGCAAGCATCATCCGCCGTCGACCGAGGTCCTGCCGCTCTTCGCCCGTCAGGGGGCCGAGGAGCAGGCGCGGGTCTTCAAGGCCCATGGCACCCGGCGGGTGGTGCTCGCCACCAACGTCGCCGAGACCTCGCTGACGGTTCCGGGCATCCACTATGTCGTGGACCCCGGCTTCGCGCGCTTGAGCCGCTACAGCCACCGCAGCAAGGTGCAGCGTCTGCCGGTGGAGCGCGTCTCCCAGGCCTCGGCGAACCAGCGCAAGGGGCGCTGCGGGCGCGTCGCATCCGGGGTCTGCATCCGGCTGTATTCGGAGGACAATTTCGCGGCCCGCGCGGCCTTTACCGAGCCCGAGATCCAGCGCACCAACCTGGCGGCCGTCATCCTGCAGATGACGGTGCTGGGGTTCGGGGCCATCGAGTCCTTCCCCTTCCTCGACCCGCCTGACTCCCGCTTGGTGAGCGACGGCTACCGGACCCTCGAGGAGCTGTGTGCGCTCGATCCGGAAGGCCGGCTGACCGCCATTGGCCGCCAGCTCGCGCGCCTGCCGGTGGACCCGCGCATCGCGCGCATGCTGCTCGCGGCCGCCGATCAGCAGTGTCTCGCCGAGGTGCTGGTGATCGCCGCGGCCCTGAGTGTGCAGGACCCGCGGGAGCGGCCGCTCGACAAGCAACAGGCGGCGGACGAGATCCACGCGACCTTCCATCATGAGGATTCGGATTTCCTCGCCTTCCTCAATCTTTGGGGGTTCTTAGATGGGGAGCGCAGGCACCTGTCGAAGAGCCAGTTCAGGAAGCTCTGCCAGCGCCACTTCCTCTCATGGAACCGGGTGCAGGAGTGGCGCGACGTGCATGCCCAACTCCTCGAGCAGATGACGGAGATGGGCTTCAAGCTCAACGGTTCGCCCGGAACCCCCGAGCAGATCCACCTGGCGCTGCTCGCCGGTCTGCTCGGCAACATCGGCTTTCGCGACGAGCGTGACTACCAGGGCACGCGCAACAGCCGCTTTCAGATCCACCCGAGCTCGGGGCTCTTCAAGGCCGGCCCCAAGTGGATCGTCGCCGCCGAGCGTATCGAGACCAGCCGCCACTACGGACGCATCGTCGCGCGGGTCCAGCCGGGCTGGATCGAGCGCGCCGGCGCCCATCTGCTCCAGCGCACCTATTCCGAGCCCCATTGGCAACGGGATTCGGGTCAGGTGGCGGCCTACGAGCGGGTCACCCTGTTCGGTGTCACCCTGGTGCCCAGGCGGCGCGTGAACTACGGGCCCATCAACCCGGCCGAGTCCCGGGAGGTCTTCATCCGTTTCGCCCTGGTGGAGGGTGACTTCGAGACCCGGGCGCCCTTCTGGCGTCAAAACCGGGAGCTGATCGAGTACGTCCAGCATCTAGAGGCCAAGTCGCGCCGCCGCGACATCCTGGTGGACGAGGAGGCGATCTATGCCTTCTACGCCCAGCGGATCCCCGAGGGCATCTACTCCCGCGCCCAGCTCGAGCAGTGGCTGCGCCGCACCACCGGGCGCGACCCCAAGATCCTGCACATGCGCATGTCGGACATCATGCGGCATGACGCCGCCGCGGTGACCGGCGAGGCCTTCCCCGACGCGCTCCAGATCGGCGCAACGGCCCTGCCTCTGGAGTATCACTTCGATCCCGGTGAGCAGGCCGACGGGGTGACCCTGGTGGTCCCGCTGGCGCTGATCAATCAGGTCTCGCCCCAACGCCTGGAGTGGCTGGTCCCGGGGTTGCTCGAGGAGCGCATCGTCGCCCTCATGCGCGCCCTCCCCAAGCAGATCCGCAAGCAGCTCGTGCCCCTGCCGGATACGGCGGCGCGGGTGGCCGCGAGACTCACGCCCTCCGATCGCCCCCTGATCCAGGCCCTCGGGGAGACCATCCGCGAGCTGACGGGGGTTGCGGTGCCCGAGGATGCCTGGGACCCGGAGCAGGTGCCGGAGCACCTGCGCATGAAGGTCCGTCTGGTGGACGACTCGGGGCGCACCCTTGCCCGGGATGCCGATCCGCTGGCCCTCAGGCGCGCCCACGGCGAGGCGGCGAGCGAGCGCTTCGCCCGGATCCCCGTGGGTGGGCTCGAGCGCTCGGGGATCACCCGCTGGGATTTCGGCGAGCTGCCGGGGCAGGTGGACCTGGAGCGCGGGGGAATCCAGGTGCGGGGTTATCCGGCGCTGGTGGACGAGGGCGACCAGGTCGCACTGCGCGTGCTGGATTCAGAGGAGGGCGCGGCCCTGGCGATGCGCGCCGGCCTGCGGCGGCTGATCGCCCTACAGCTCGGCGCGGAGCTGCGTGCGCTGCGCAAGCATCTTCCGGGTCTCGACCGCATGCGCCTGCAATACGCCAAGGCGCCCGTGCGGGAGGCGTCCGGGGCGACGGACCTGGGTGACGAGCTGCTCGCCCTGATCCTGGACCTGACCTTCGTCGAGGGCATGGGTCCCCTGCGCGACCAGACGGCCTTCGAGGCCCGGCTAGCCGGGCGGAGGGGCGCGCTTACGGAGACCGCCGACACCGTCTGTGCGCTGGTCGGCCGCATCCTCACCGCCTATCAGACCCTGCGCGGGCGTCTGGCCGGCATCACCCAGGTGAACTGGCTCGACTCGGTCCGTGACATCCGCTGTCAGCTCGATGCCCTCGTCTACCGCGGATTTCTGGTCGATGAGTCGTACGTGCGCTTGAAGGACTATCCCCGGTACCTCCAGGCGGCGGACCAACGGGTCGAGCGCCTTACCCACGCGGGCGGGCGCGACCGTGAGCGCATGGCTGAGATGGCGGACCTACTCGGACGCTGGCGTGCCCGCGAAGAGGTGGCCCGAGGGCAGGGGCGGCGGGACTCGCGGCTGGAGGAGATCCGCTGGATGCTCGAGGAGCTGCGGGTCTCACTGTTCGCCCAGCAGCTCGGGACCGCGTACCCCGTCTCGGTGAAGCGGATCGACGCCCGTTGGCGGGAGCTTGGGCTCTGAGTGACCCCTGCCCCTTACCTGTCCGCAGGTGGCTCAACGGCGGGACAGTACCAGGAGCCGCCCGTCCCTGCGCAGTTGGAGGTTGTAGAGTCCCTTGGAGCCCCGCAGCGCCCGGGCCAGCCCGCGGAGCCCCGACACCGAACGGCCATTGACGGCCACCAAGACGTCCCCCTCCCTCAGTCCGACCTGCCACGCGGGTCCATCGCGCTCGACGGGGCCCACGCGGACACCCCCGGGGTCGTTGTCCGCGACACCTCCGGTCCCGCCGAGCAGGGCACCGGCGAACGCCCCATGGATGCGCTCGCCGGGTATGAAGCCGGCGTAGGGGTCGGCGATGCGGCCGGTCAACGCGAGTCTCTGGCCGCCGCGCATCACCTCGAGGCGCACGGGTGCGCCGATGGGCAGCAGGGCGAAGCGGTTGCGCAGATCGCTCGCGTCGCTCACAAGTCGGCTGTCGATGGACAGGATCAGGTCTCCCTCCTGCAGACCGGCAGCCGCGGCCGCGGACCCTGGCTCGATCCCGCTGACCAGGACGCCCGCGACCTCGGGGATGCCCAGCGCCCCGGCGAGCTCCGGGGTAAAGGTCTGAACCGATACCCCGAATAGCCCGCGACGCACCCGGCCGTGAGCGAGTATTTGGTCCATGACGGCGCGCGCCATGTTGACTGGGATCGCGAACCCGATGCCGATGTTGCCGCCACCCGGGGCGAGGATGGCGGTGTTGATCCCCACCAGCTCGCCGTGGAGGTTGACCAGTGGCCCCCCCGAGTTGCCGGGGTTGATGGAGGCATCGGTCTGGATGAAGTCCTCGTAGCCCTCGATCCCGAGGCCGGAGCGGCCGAGTCCGCTGACGATCCCAGAGGTGACCGTCTGCTTCAGCCCGAAGGGATTGCCGATGGCGACCACGAAGTCTCCGACCCGCAGCGCGTCGGAGTCCGCCAGTGGCACCGACCGAAGCCCCGCGGCGCCGTCGGTCGTCCGAGTGGGGAGCCGCAGGACCGCGACGTCGGTGTCGGGGTCCGCCCCGATCAGCTCCGCGTCGAGGGTACGGCCGTCATGCAAGGTGACCCGTATGGCGTCGGCCTGGGCGACCACGTGGTGGTTGGTCAGTGCGATGCCCCGCTCGGCGTCGATGATGACCCCGGAGCCGAGACTGCTCTCCTCCCGCTGGCGCGTGTCGGGTAGCTCAAAGAAACGCCTGAAGAAGGGGTCTCGCAGGAGTGGGTGATCGGCCGACTGGATCTGGGTGACGGTGGACACGTTGATGACCGCTGGCATCACCGTCTCGAGCATGGGTGCCAGGCTCGGCAGGGATTGGTCGCCGACTCGGGCGGGCAGCGCGGCTTCGGCTAGCTCCACAAGGCAGACCAGGGGTAGCAAGACGAGCAGCGCGATTGGGAAAGCGAGACGAGGTGCGCGATTGCCCATGAGGCGAGAAATCGGGGCCGGGAGGCGCGAACGCAATCCGTGGGTCGCTGCGTCCCTGGTGTCTTGGTTGCCAGGGGGCCGGGAAAGGTCGTAGTGCAACGCAGATCGGTCAACGAGTCGGATCGGCGGCAGAGGCGCGCAAACTGGATCGAGCGCCCCGCGAGTTTTGCGCGTCGGGGGGGTCGGAAGAGGGGGCGGATCCCGCGGATCGGGGACCGGTCCTTGGCGCTGCCGGCTCCTTCAGGGGTCGAGGACTAGAAGTGCTGGGTCAGGAAATCGGCCACGAGGGGCCTCGACGGTGGTCGAGGAATGCTCTGCCGAGTGGTGGCTCGAGTCGGTGCGGATCAGCTCACGGGCCTCGGGGTCGACAAAGAACCATGCCGACCAGAGAATGGCGACGAACAGCCAGAGGGCATGCTTGGGTCTCATCAAGAAGCTCCTGCGCATCAGGTCCAACGGGCGGTGGGCGAGGGCCCCCAAACCGCGCGTGACACCGAGCCTGTTATCGAGTACCGGCATCCAAGGAGTGCCAAAGTGCGACCGCCTTCCGGTATCTCAGTAGATCTGGGACAACGTGCACAGTCTATACGATGATTGTTCCGGTCGGATGACCATCTCTCGTGAGCGGCACTCAACCGCTGACGGGCGGGTCGCCCGAGGCGGCGAGCGGAGCCGCGGGAGTGGTCCATGACGCTGGCCGGCGCGCTCGTTGCGATCTCGCTGTTGCTGCTCCTTGCCCTCGGGGTCGCGGGCCTGTTCATGGCCGGATCGCGCAGCCGGGATGCCAATCGCGATGACCCGGCAGAACCAGCCAGCCGCGAGGAGGGTGCCAGTGACAGGCGTGAATCACCCTAAGCCCGAGGCGCGATGCCACCCGCGCATGCGCGTGCTGACGGCGGTCCTTGTCTCGGTGGTCGCGACGGCCTGCACCGGAATCCGGGAGCAGGCCGACCCCAGGGCGACCTTGGAGCTGACCAGGCCGGTGACCATCCCGGCGGGGCGTGCACACACCATCTTCCAGGCCGGGCGGCAGGTGTCGGCCGCAAACAACCTCGACCCCTATTGCGAGCTGGAGATCAAGACGGTCTCCGAGCAGACCCAGATCGCCGAGCCCGGTCTATACGGCATCCGAGGCGTGCGTGTGGCCCTGCTCCGCGACCCGGTCACGCGGGTGCCGGCGCTGATCGCGGGATGGAGCTGCGCGGACCCGGTCTTCCGGGAGTCCCTCTGGCTCCTCAGGCCCATGGAGGCGGGTAACCTGCATTCATTGCGCTGTATCCGACCCCTGTATCACTGTCGGATGGCGCCACCGCTCCAGCTTGCCGACGCCGAGCGACTGACCGGGGGCGCCGTCCGCGTGGTGTCTCAACGGGCGCCGGTGCACTCTCCGTAGCGGCACATCACGTCCAGGACCGAGCCGTCGGCGCAGTAGACGCGATGCCGCTCCCACTCGGGCCCGGAGCCGATCAGGCGGGCACCCCTGTCCCCGAGGCTGCAACCCGATCGGCGGGCATAGTCCTCGGCATAGTAGGCCCAGGTGCCGATCTCGCCCGTCGCGGCGGATTCCCCGGACCCCGGCGCCTCGAAGGCCGCGGGGTGCCTCTGGATGGCGGGTGTTGCGCGGTCCCAACTGACGAGGAGCCGTGCGAGGGCGTTGGTCAGGTTGTCCCGGTAACGGGCGGTCACATCCGTCGACCACTCGCCCTCGCCGCCGGGCTCTGCGATCTCCTGCGCCCGCAGTCCGACGCGAACCCCCTCGGCCTCGGGGCTGAAGCGGGCGATGATCCGGATGACCTTGTCGGGGATGCCCCCATCCTCGCTCGTGGACCCCTCGAGGACCTGCTCGAAGGCCGCCTCGTCGACCGTGATCGCCGAGATGGTCCAGCCTTGGCGGTGGGCGGACTCCATCGCGAGTGAGCGGGCCTGATCGAGACCGGCACCGAAGAGGAAGACGCTCGGCGCGTCAGAGGCCCGGGCGCAAGCCGCCCAGGTCAGGATTGCGACGGCGAGGGTGACGAGCGCGGCATGGGCGACCGGGACGGGGCGCCGCGGCGCCCCAAGACTCCGCGTCACTCCAGGCCCCGGCACACCCCGTTCTGGCACTTCAAGAGGAAGCTATCGGCGCCGACGCAGGGGACGCGGTGGATCTCACTGTCGGAGCGCGTCTCGACCAGGACAGATCCCTGCTCGGTCAGGGTGCAGCCCCGCAGGCGGGCATATTGCTCCGCGTAGTAGGCCCAGGTGCCGGTTCCAGTCGCCTCGGTGAGGGTCAGCATATTGTCCTCGGGCGCGACCGTCTCGATCGGAACGGGCGGGAGGAGCGATGAGCTCGTACCGCGGCTGGGGGGCGGCTGGGCGGGGGACGCGACCGCGCTGCTCCCGTCGATGACGGGTGCCCCGCCGGGGCTGGCGGTCGGAGCGGGGATCGGTACAGGCGCTGGAGCCGGGCCCGGGGCCGGGGTCGAAGGAGCCGTCGACGGAGGCGGCGGCGATGCCGCCACCCGTGGTTCGGGTGCGGCACGGGGCTCTTGTGGGACGGGGGCGGGCGCACTCGTGGCCGCCGCACCTTCCTCCGCCTTCGCGCGCTTCTCTTCCTCGAGGGTCTGTCCCCAGGCCTGGGCGAGCGGGTTCGCGGGCTCGGTGCCGCCCTCCGGGCTGGCGACCGCCTCTTCGGAGTGGCTGGACTCAGCGGGTACCGCGTTGGCGACGCGCTGGCGATTGGAGGTCCAGTTGTTGCGCAGCGACTCCAATGACTGGTTCAAGGCCTCGCGGTAGGTCTCGGTGTAGTCCACGCGTGTCGGCGCCTTCTCGCCGGGCGGCTGGGTGACGAGCTCGGCGCCGAGGGCCACGACGACGCCGTCCGAGCGCTCGACGAAGGCGGAGGTGACCTCGACCATCGGTGTGATGGTGCTCGCGGCGGCCCCGACGGCGAGTGCGGTGGGTGAGGCGGGATCGAGCGGTCGCTGCACGACCAGCCGATCATTGCTGGAGGTGACGATGGACCATCCCTTGCTGCGCGCCGATCCCATGGCCAGGCCCTTGACCTCCGAGCGATTGGCGCCCGGCAGCAGGATCTGGGGACGATTGCCGATCTCCCATCCGCTCGTCGTCGATCCCGTTCCGGCGCAGCCGCCGAGCACGCCGAGACTCACCGCAACCAGGCCGACCATCGCGTACCAACAGATCTTCACCCGATTTCCCCTCGCACTGGAGTCAAGGCAGACGTCGCCCTCGGGGGGCGCATGCCGGTAGGCATCGATCGGACCGCAGTCGCGGCCCGCGCAGGGCGGCGATGCTAGCACAGGCGAGAGGACGCGGGGCGGGCCTGCCCGCCCGGGGCGGTAGGCGCGGCCGGTTGAATCCGGGGGGCGAGCCCGGACACGGCACCCTGAGATCGGCGAGCGCGGATCTGCCCTGCTCAGATCGACGGTTTGCCGCGCCGCGTGGAACGCCAACCTGGCCGGGGCGTGGCCTTGGATGGCCGCCTTGGCTGGAGCCCAGGCTCCGCAAGCCATCGGTGAGCACCCGGGCCGAGCTCCTCCAATCCCCAGGGGCCGATACGCACCCGGATGAGCCTTAAGGTCGGGAGGCCCACGGCTGCCGTCATGCGGCGGACCTGGCGGTTGCGGCCCTCGCGGATGCCGATCTCGAGCCAGGCCGTGGGCACCGACCTGCGGCTGCGGATCGGCGGGTCGCGCGGCCACAGATCGGGCTCGGCCATGGTCTGCACTCGTGCCGGCTGGCTCGGGCCGTCGCCGAGCATGGGTCCCCGGCGCAGTCCTTCGAGCTGTTCGCGCCCGGGCTCTCCCTCGACCTGCACCCAATAGGTCTTCCAGAGCTTGTGGCGTGGATGGCTGATGTGATGCTGTAGGGCGCCATCGTCGGTCAGTAGCAGCAAGCCCTCCGAGTCCTTGTCGAGTCGACCTGCAGGATAGATCCCTGGCACGGCGATGAAATCGGCCAGGGTTTGTTGACCCGCGACGGGCCGAAACTGGCACAGGATTCCGTAGGGTTTGTTGAAGATCAGGATGCGTGCCATGCCTGCCTCGACACCCCCGGCCCCTCGGGCGGGCAGTGGCCGGGGATGCTAGCATTGCCGCTTCATCAGGCGAGCGGAGAGAGTACCGAAGATGGCCTACGAGAAGATTCAGGTCCCCGCGGACGGTGCGCGGATCACCGTCAACGCGGACATGTCCCTGTCCGTGCCCGAGAACCCGATCATCCCCTTCATCGAGGGCGACGGGATCGGCATCGATATCACCCCCGTGATGATCGCGGTCACCGACGCCGCCGTGGAGAAGGCCTACGGGGGCGCTCGCCGAATCCGCTGGATGGAGATCTACGCCGGGGAGAAGTCCACCCTGACCTACGGCGAGGATCAGTGGCTACCCGAGGAGACCTTGAAGGCGGTCAAGGATTTCGTGGTCTCCATCAAGGGCCCCCTCACCACGCCGGTTGGTGGGGGTATCCGGTCACTCAACGTGACCCTGCGCCAAGAGCTGGACCTCTATGTCTGCCTGCGGCCGGTGCGCTACTTCTCGGGCACGCCGAGCCCACTCAAGGCGCCGGAGCATACCGACATGGTGATCTTCCGCGAGAACTCGGAGGACATCTATGCCGGGGTCGAGTGGCAGGCCGGGACGCCTGAGGTCAAGCGGGTCATCGAGTTCCTGACACGCGACATGGGGGTGACCAAGATCCGCTTCCCGGAGACCTCCGGGATCGGGGTCAAGCCGGTCTCACGCGAGGGGACCGAGCGTCTTGTGCGCAAGGCGATCCAGTACGCCATCGACAACGACCGCGCCTCAGTGACCCTGGTCCACAAGGGCAACATCATGAAGTTCACCGAGGGTGCCTTCAAACAATGGGGCTACGACCTCGCCAAATCCGAATTCGGGGCGAGCGAGCTGGATGGCGGCCCCTGGTGCACCTTCAAGAGCCCCAGGACGGGCCGCGACATCGTGATCAAGGACGTCATCGCCGATGCCTTCCTGCAACAGATCCTGCTGCGCCCCAAGGACTACGACGTCATCGCCACCCTGAACCTCAACGGGGACTACATCTCCGATGCCCTGGCCGCTCAGGTCGGCGGCATCGGCATGGCCCCGGGCGCGAACCTCTCGGACTCGGTGGCCATGTTCGAGGCGACCCATGGCACGGCGCCCAAATATGCCGGCAAGGATCAGGTCAATCCGAGCTCGCTCGTCCTGTCCGCGGAGATGATGCTGCGGCACCTCGGCTGGACCGAGGCCGCGGACCTGGTGATCACGGGCGTCGAGGGGGCCATCGCGGCCAAGACGGTGACCTATGACCTCGAGCGGCTGATGGAGGGGGCCACCAAGCTGAGCTGCTCGGGCTTTGGTGAGGCGATCGTCGCCCACATGTGACCCGACAGGGGGTGAGGACGCCGGGTCATCGAACCCCGGTGGTCACACCCAAAACGACGAGACCCGCCGGGGTCGGCGGGTCTCACAGGTTGTCAGGGCCCGGGTTGGGTCTCCGGGATCAGCTCACCCGGTGGACGCGGGCTGCATGCAGCCCTTTCGGCCCCTGATTCACTTCGAACTCGACCTTCTGACCTTCGCGTAGGGTCTTGTAGCCGTCCATGTCGATTGCCGAGAAGTGCACGAAGACATCCTCCTCGCGCCCGTCTGGCTGTACGAACCCATAACCCTTGGCGTTATTGAACCACTTGACGATACCACTGATCATGTCTGGGATACTCCTCCGGCGGCCGAGGCGGTACGCGGCCTCGATCTGTTTTCATATGGCTGTCCATGACGACTCGGCTTGACAGGGCCGTGACCGCCATGTCGGGCAAGTATAGTGACCCGCCGGAGCGGGTCAAACCGCAGGTGCCCGGCCGCCCTCGGCGCGAGGGAGCGCCCGGCGCGGATGGCGGCGCGGCGAGTCAGTTCTTCGCTTGCGCGGTCCGAATGGGACGACCTGCCGCGGATGGCGGGAAACGGTTGTCGGGTACCGCCTGTCGCCTCGTCGCGCCGGGTCTGCATCCCACCGAAACCTTCAAGGATGCCCACCCATGAGTGACGATTCGCCGAGCGAAGAACGAGAATCCGGGCTGACCGTCCAGGAGGCGCGCCCCAAGCTCCGCCGCCCGCCGCTGTTCAAGGTGTTGTTGCTCAACGACGACTACACGCCGATGGAGTTCGTGGTACAGGTGCTGGAGACCTTTTTCGGGATGAACCGCGAGAAGGCGACTCAGATCATGCTCCACGTCCATACTCGCGGGGTGGGGGTCTGCGGGGTCTATACTCGCGACGTCGCTGAGACGAAGGTCACCCAGGTTAACGAGTACTCCCGAACGCACCAACACCCGTTGATGTGCACGATGGAAGAAGCCTGAGCACGACCCAAACATTGCCCCCGAGGGCGCGCGGTCGGCCGCGCCGGGTGTCGAAGAGACGCATGATGCCGAAACCACCGACGCAAAGACCCAGCTGCAACCCTACCGTGCGTGGAATGACCCGATGCTGAGCAAAGAGCTTGAGTTCACCCTGAACCGCGCCTTCAAGGAGGCACGCGACAAGCACCACGAGTACATGACCGTGGAGCACATGCTGCTTTCGCTCCTCGACAACCCGGCGGCGGCGAAGGTCCTGCGGGCGTGCGGGGCCGACACCGACCGACTGCGCCGAGAGATCGCGGCCTTCATCGACGAGACCACGCCGCTGATCCCGCCCACCGAGGATCGTGAGACCCAGCCGACCCTGGGCTTCCAGCGGGTGCTCCAGCGCGCCGTGTTTCATGTCCAATCCGCGGGCAAAAAGGAGGTCACCGGCGCCAACGTGCTGGTGGCCCTGTTCAGTGAGCAGGACTCCCAGGCCGTCTATCTGCTGAACCAGCAGGACATCACCCGGCTCGACGTGGTCAATTTCATCTCCCACGGCATCTCCAAGGTCCCTGGCGAGAACCCGGAAGACGAAGGTCCGGGCGAGCCGGAGGAGGCCCGGGGCGAGGAGAAGGAGGGCGGCAGTGCGCTCGAGAGCTTCGCCACCAATCTCAACGAGATGGCCCGACAGGGTCGGATCGATCCACTGATCGGGCGCGCCGGCGAGGTGGAGCGGACCATCCAGATCCTCTGCCGTCGCCGAAAGAACAACCCGCTGTTCGTCGGCGAGGCCGGCGTCGGCAAGACAGCGATCGCCGAGGGCCTGGCCAAGAAGATCGTCGACGGCGAGGTCCCCGAGGTCCTGAAGGGCGCGGTGATCTATGCCCTGGATCTCGGCGGCCTGGTCGCGGGTACCAAGTACCGGGGCGACTTCGAGAAGCGGCTCAAGGCCGTCCTCGCCCAGCTCAAGCGTCAGCCCAAGGCCGTCCTCTTCATCGACGAGATCCACACCATCATCGGCGCCGGCTCCGCATCGGGCGGGGTGATGGATGCCTCCAACCTGATCAAGCCGGTGCTGGCTTCCGGCGATCTGCGCTGCATCGGCTCCACGACCTATCAGGAGTATCGCGGCATCTTCGAGAAGGACCGGGCGCTGGCACGGCGCTTTCAGAAGATCGACATCGACGAGCCGAGCGTGGAGGAGACCTTCGAGATCCTCAAGGGTCTGAAGTCGCGGTTCGAGTCGCACCACCAGGTCACCTACACCAATCCGGCCCTGAAGGCCGCCGCGGAGCTCTCGGCCCGTTACATCAACGATCGCCACCTGCCCGACAAGGCGATCGACGTGATCGACGAGGCCGGGGCCAACGTCCAGCTCAAGGACAAGGCCAAGCGCAAGAAGCGCATCGACGTGGGAGATGTGGAGGCGATCGTCGCCAAGATCGCCCGGATCCCGCCCAAGAAGGTGTCGGTGTCGGATACCGAGTCGCTGCGCAACCTCGATCGCGACCTCAAGATGGTGGTCTACGGCCAGGACGAGGCCATCGATGCCCTCACCGCGGCGATCCGCATGAATCGCTCGGGCCTGGGACACGATGAGAAGCCCATCGCCTCCTTCCTGTTCACCGGCCCGACCGGTGTGGGTAAGACCGAGGTCACGCGCCAGCTCGCCCGGATCCTCGGCATGGAGCTGATCCGCTTCGACATGTCCGAGTACATGGAACGGCACACGGTGTCGCGCCTGATCGGTGCGCCGCCTGGCTACGTGGGCTTCGATCAGGGCGGCCTGCTCACCGAGGAGGTCAACAAGCACCCCCACGCGGTCTTGCTGCTCGACGAGATCGAGAAGGCACACCCGGATGTGTTCAACCTGCTGCTACAGGTCATGGACCACGGCACCCTCACCGACAACAACGGCCGCAAGGCGGACTTCCGTAACGTCGCCCTGGTGATGACCACCAACGCCGGGGCCGCCGAGACCGCCCGCCGCTCGATCGGGTTCTCCGAGCAGGACCATTCGACCGATGGCATGGAGGCACTCAAGCGTTACTTCACGCCCGAGTTCCGCAATCGGCTGGACGCCGTGGTGCAGTTTGCCCCCTTGGGTGCGGAGACCATCAAGAGCGTCGTCGACAAGTTTGTCTTCGAGCTCGAGCAGCAGCTCGCGGACAAGAAGGTCTCACTCAGCGTCGACTCGGCCGCACGGGACTGGCTCGCCGAGCGCGGTTACGACCCCAAGATGGGCGCGAGACCGATGTCGCGGCTGATCCAGAACAGCATCAAGAAGTCGCTGGCCAACGAGCTGCTCTTCGGGGAGCTGACCGGGGGAGGCAAGGTCCGGGTGGGGGTGAGCGACGGTGAGCTGAGCTTCGAGATCGAGGGCGCGAAGGTCACCAGCTAAGCACGCTGTTCGCTGCCCGACCCCGACGCCCGCCTCGCGCGGGCGTCTTCGTTTCCGGATGGCCTTGGCCGCCTGGGAAACGCAACAAGTCGCGGCTTACCCAACTGGCCCAACGGGCCTAACGGGCCCGGTAGACGATCCGCCCCTTGGTGAGGTCGTAAGGGGTGAGCTCCACCTTGACCTTGTCGCCGGTCAGTATCCGAATGTAGTGCTTACGCATCTTGCCCGAGATATGGGCGGTCACGGTGTGGCCGTTCTCGAGCTGGACGCGGAACACCGTGTTGGGAAGGGTCTCCATCACGGTCCCTTCCATCTCGATGACGTCGTCTTTTGCCATATGAGGTTCGTGCTGCGCCGTGCGCCGCTGGATCGCGGCGCCGTGTCCGTTTGTCGATTGGGGGACAGGGCCGTGGCCCCTGTGTCCGAAGGCGCGCGAGTATAGCACAGGGCCGCGGCGCGACTGCCGGGGAACCACGCCCTCGCGGTCACGCCTGGGCCGTGATCGGCTCCCCGCGCTCGTAGGCGCGCCAGGCACGACCGTCCCACGCCTCGAGGGGCCGGAACCGATCCTTGTACGCCATCTTCTGTGATGCCTCGATCCAATAGCCGAGGTAGAGATAGGGGACGGCCAGTCGGCGCGCCAGCTCGATCTGGGCAAGGACGGCGAAGGTCCCGGGTGCCCGTTCGGACAGCTCTGGGTCGAAGAAGGTGTAGACCGCCGAGAGCCCGTGGATCAGGAAGTCCGTGACCGCGACGCCCACCAGATCGCCCCCCGCATGGATCTCCATGAACCGCGTGTCGCCCCCCCAGGGCTCGATCAGGAAGCGCCGGTAGCTGGTCGTGCTGGTGTCCTCGGCCATACCCCCGTCGCCGTGACGGCTCTCGAGATAGCGCAGGTAGAGTGCGAAGTGCCGGGGGTTGAAGGCCGCCGGTGCGAGGGTGATGTCGAGCTCTGGTGAGTTTCGGGCCCAGTTGCGGCGTTGGGAACGGTTGGGTTGGAAGGTCGCGACCGGGATGCGCACCGGCACGCAGCGCGTGCACTGCCGGCACGCCGGACGGTAGACATGGGCGCCGCTGCGGCGAAACCCCTGGTCGATCAGGGACTGGTAGGCGATCGGATCCATGGGGGCCGTGGGGTCCACGAACAGGGTCCGCGCCTTCAACCCCGCGAGATAGGAGCAGGGATGCTCGCCGGTGAGATAGAGGGCGATCTGTCGGTCGCCGTTCTCCGCATCCACGGGCTTCACGACCTGCCCTCCCGATCCGCAACCGAGCGCGGATCGCCCAGGCCGGGGTAGTGCAGCTCGCCATCGTCCCAGGGGCCGGCCCGGCCGGGCAGCCGGCAGAATCGTCCGAGCAGGGTGACGAAGTCGGCCCGGGACATCTCCTCGGCCCCCAGGCTCAACAGGTGGTCGGTGCGCATCTGGCAATCGATGAGCCCGAAGCCCCAGCCGGCGAGCACCTGGCAGAGATGGACCAGGGCGACCTTGGATGCGTCGTCCACCGCGCTGAACATGGACTCGCCGTAGAACACCCGCCCGACCGCGACCCCGTAGAGCCCGCCGACGAGCTCCTGGCCCTGCCAGACCTCCACCGAGTGGGCGAGCCCGAGGCGGTGCAGATCCTCGTAGGCGGCGATCATCTCCGGCACGATCCAGGTCCCCCCATCCGGGCCGCGGGGCGTGGCGCAGGCGCGGATCACGTGCGCGAACGACCGGTCGAGGGTCACGGCGAGGCTGCGCTGGCGCAGCCGTTTGCGCAGGCTCCGCGAGCTGTGAAGGCGTGTCGGGAAGAGTACGGTCCGCGGGTCCGGGGACCACCAGAGGATGGGGTCGCCGGGGCTGTACCAGGGAAAGATCCCCCGTCGATAGGCGCTCACCAGGCGCTCTGGGGCGAGGTCGCCGCCCGCGGCGAGCAGGCCGTTGGGATGGCGCAGCGCCCGGCGGACATCCGGGAAGACGCGCGGGTCCTCGGGCTTGAGCAAGGGGATCATGAGGGCCGTGGGTGTGGCGCGCGGGGCGAATCGCGATAGGGGCTGTGTCCGTGCATCTCGTCGAGATAATGATCCATGCCCCGGGTCTCGTGAGCCAGGAAATCGCGGATGGCGGATCGGAATCGCGGATCGGCGATCCAGTGCGCGGACCAGGTGGGGGTCGGCAGGAAGCCTCGGCTCACCTTGTGCTCACCCTGGGCTCCCGGCTCGAACCGGGAGAGGCCGCGCTCGATGCAGTAGTCCAGACCCTGATAGTAGCAGGCCTCGAAGTGCAGGCTATGGAAGTCCTTGAAACAGCCCCAGTGACGGCCATAGAGGGAGCGCTCCCCCACCAGATCGAACGCGGCCGCGACGATCCGACCCTGGTGGTAGGCCAACACGAGCAGCAGACGCTCGCCCATGGTCTCGCCGATCTCCTGGAAGAAGGGCAGGGACAGGGTGGGGATGCCGCCGCGTTTGTCGAAGGTGTCCTCGTAGAGCCGATGGAAGGTGACCCACTCGGACTCCCGGACCTCGTTGCCGGGCACCCGGCGGATCTGGATGTCCGCCTCCGCGACCCGGCGGCGCTCACGCTTGACCTTCTTGCGCTTCTCCGCCGTGAAGGTGGTGAGGAAGTCGTCGAAGCTCCCATAGCCCGGGTTGTCCCAGTGGAACTGGCAGCCGACCCGGCGCAGCAGCCCCTCGCCTTCCAGGAGATCGGCCTCGGCACGCGTCGTGAACAGCCAATGCAGTGACGACATACCCAGGCGCTCGGCCGCCGCGACCGCACCCTTGATAAGGGCCTGGGCGTGCTCGACGCGCCCGGGGCCCTCGGCCACCAGGATGCGCGGGCCGGTGGCGGGCGTGTAGGGAGAGGCGACCACCAGCTTCGGGTAATAGGCGAGGCCGTTGCGCTGGTAGGCATTCGCCCAGGCCCAGTCGAAGACCATCTCGCCGTATGAGTTGAGCTTGATATAGCAGGGCGCCGCGGCCAGGAGGCGACCGTCGGAGTCGCGCAGGGCCAGATGTCGCGGGATCCAGCCCAGTGATTCGCCCACGCAGCCGTGGCGCTCCATGGCGGCGAGGAACTCATGGCGCAGGAAGGGCGTGTCTGGGCTCACCAGGCCGTTCCATTCCCGCGCGGGGATCTCGGCGAGCTGGTCGTGGGTGGTCAGGGTGTACATGCACCTCGGCCGTCAGTCAGTCTTGGCCGGGGAGACATGAGGGCGAAGGGCCGGGAGCAAAGGTGGCGGGGGCGCGGACGAGGCCCGTCGCCGCCAGCGGATCTCAACGACGTCGGGCCGTCGGAATCGGGTTGCCCCGAGGAGCGCGCTTGTCGACAGGGGGTGTGGCGGGGGCGCCGGGCCCATACAGGTCCTCAGGCCCCCGCTTGTGAGCCCGCCTGCTAGCCCCCGCGTGCGGTCAGGGCGTCGAGATACTTCTCGGCGTCCAGCGCGGCCATGCAGCCGGTGCCGGCCGAGGTGATGGCCTGGCGGTAGACGTGGTCCATCACGTCGCCGGCGGCGAAGACCCCGGGCACCGAGGTGGCCGTGGCACCGCCCTCGGTCCCGCTCTTGACCTTGATATAGCCACCGGCCATCTCGAGCTGCCCCTCGAAGATCTGGGTGTTGGGCTGATGACCGATGGCAATGAACACGCCAGTGAGCTCCATGTCCCGGGTCGTGCCGTCCTGGGTGTCCTTGATGCGGATGCCCGTGACCCCGGTGGAGTCGCCCAGCACCTCATCGAGGGTGCTGTTCCAGGCGAGCTTGACGTTGCCGCCTTCCGCCTTCTCGAACAGGTGCTTCTGCAGGATCTTCTCCGCGCGCAGGGCGTCGCGGCGGTGGACCAGGGTCACCTCGGAGGCGATGTTGGAGAGATACAGGGCCTCCTCCACGGCGGTATTGCCACCGCCGATCACCGCGACCTTCTGACCGCGATAGAAGAATCCGTCGCAGGTCGCGCAGGCGGAGACACCGCGGCCGCGAAACTCCTGCTCCGAGGGCAGCCCAAGGTAGCGGGCGCTGGCGCCGGTCGCGATGACCAGGGCGTCGCAGGTATAGGTGGCCGAGTCGCCGGTGAGCCGGAACGGGCGCTCGCTCAAGTCGACCTTGTTCACATGGTCGAAGACGATCTCGGTCTCGAAACGCTCGGCATGGCGGCGCATGCGCTCCATCAGCTCGGGTCCCTGAACGCCGGCGTCGTCGCCGATCCAGTTATCCACGTCGGTGGTGGTCATGAGCTGCCCACCCTGTTCCAGACCGGTGACCAGCACCGGGCTCAGGTTGGCGCGGGCGGCATAGACGGCGGCCGTGTAGCCGGCCGGGCCCGATCCGAGGATCAGCAGTCGGCAGTGTTTGGTTTCGCTCAACTTCTCGTCTCCGTGGGGGCGTCGCGGCCGCGCTCGGCGGACGCTCGTGGGGTCAGGTCATGGCGGGAATTTACGGGCTTGGTCCGTGGAGGTAAAGCCGAAAGCCGACGCGGCGCCTCAGCCCCGCAGCCTCCCGGCCAGGGCGAGCAGCAGGAGCTCGCCGTCGGAGTGTCCGGAGCGCTCCTCGAGCACCTCGCGCAGGAGGGCCGGGCGGTCGGTGATGATGTTGCTCACCCCGCGCTCCATCATGCGCTGCATCTGCGGGCGCTCGTTGACGGTCCACACGTGGGTCTCCAGCCCCGCCCGGCGATTGCCGCGCACCGCCTCGGGGGTGGCCTGGGCGGCCTCCAGGCTGAGCAGGTCCACGTCGAGACGGCGTGCATCGCCGATCGCGAGGGTGACGATCTGGCCGATCTTGAGGCTGGGGTCGATCCGGCGCACCTGTGCGAGGCCGTCGCGGCTGAGTGAGGTGATGATGCAGTCCTCGGCGAATCCGGCCGCGCGCACCGTCTCGGCGACGGCCTCGGCGAGCCGGCGATCGTGACCGTTGAACTTGAGCTCGATGTTGAGGCGGATACGGCCCCGGGCGGTCTCGATCGCCTGTTGGAGGGTGGCGATGCGCTCGTCGGCAAACTCCGGGGAGAACCAGCTGCCCGCGTCCAGATCGCTGATCTCCTCATAGGTGACCTGCCAGATCGGGCGGGGCAGTCCCATCACACGCATCAGGTCGCTGTCGTGGAGGAGCACCAGCACACCGTCCGCGGTCTCCTGGACGTCGATCTCGGCGTAGTCCGCCCCCTCGGAGATGGCCTGACGGATCGCGCTCAGGCTGTTCTCGGGGGCCAGCGTGGAGCTGCCCCGGTGGGCCGTGATGGCCACCTCCCGCCCGATGCTGAGGTCTTCGAGGGTATCGGTCGCCACGTAGGCCGCTACCGCGGCCAGGAGGGCGAGGACGGCGGCGACCCGACCGGCGGTCAGCCGCGGATAGGCAGAGGGCGGGAGGGGTGCCGCCGGGCTGAGGGGTGGCTCGGATCGATCGGCATAGAGGCGCGAGATGATGATCCCGTAGCCCGCGAAGGCGATGAAGGTCAGGAGGGTCGCGGCGAGGGTGAGGAGGATCAGCCACAGGGAAGTGACGACGATCTGTCCCCCGGTGGAGGTGAACGGCGCGAGGGCGAGGCGCCCCAGGAGGCGCAGCGCCAGGAGTGCAGCGGCGCCGATCCCGAGGGTCAGGGCGATCCATCCCAGGGTGAGGCGTGCCACTCGCCACCAGTGGCCTGAGACCAGCGCACTCGAGCGGCGCAACGCGGCGAGACCCGCAACGCCCTCGTTCAGGGTGACGGGCAGGGCGAGTGACCAGCGCACGGTCGTCCAGGCCAGCAGTGCGAGCCCCACACCGCCGAGGGCCGTACCTATGGCGAGGGCGGCCCAGAGCGCCGGGGGGCGTTCGGCCAGATACCAGTTGATGTCGTGCCCGGTGAGCAGCCCCTTGTAGGCCAGCGCGGCGAGTGCCGCGAGGGGCAGGGCCCCGAGCACCACCAGGGCGGCCTGCGCGAGGGCGGTGCGCAGCAGGCGCGGGAGATCCCGGAGGGTGTGCAGCAGGGCCCCGATCCAGCGCATGGGTCTCCCCGCCTCGGCCGCCGCCGCGATTCGGATCAGGCCCGCCTGCTCGGCAAAGGTCGAGGCCAGGATCAGGGTCAAGGCCACGACCGTGAAGATGATCCCGGTGATGTCCGAGAGATAGTCCGCGAGATCGGCATTGGTGATCGCGAGTGCACCCGAGCGGGCGATCAGGCCGTCGAGCACCAGGGCCGCGAGTGGGCCGAGCACGGCGAACTGGATGGCCTTGAAGGCCAGGTCATACAGGACGAGCTGAGGCAGGGCAGTCTTCAGCAGGATCAGGGCGTGGCTCCAGGTCGGATGCCGGGGCTGGGTGCGTGACATGGGTAAGGGCGCTCCCGCGCGGTGCTCAGCGCTGGTGAAAGATTCGTCGGCCATAGGGAGGGCGTTTCCGGGCGCGCCCGCAGTCGATCGGCGAGCTCCTTCACAAGCCGTCAGCCGTCATTGTCCCGAGACGCCGCGGCGGCCGCCACCAGGGCGACGCGCAGCATGAGATCGGAATCGAGCTCCAGCATCGCCTCCCGCACAGACTCCATCTGCGCGAGCGCGGCGGCGAGGGGCGATCGGCCCGGGTGCCAGCCCGTGCGGTCCAGCCACCCGATGGCGATCCGCGCGGGTAGGGGATGAGGAAACGGCGCCTCGCCCCGGAGATTGGCCAGCATGAGCCGGACCCGCGCGTGCTCGGTCGCCGAGCGTGCGGCCGGGTCCCGGTCCAGACCGCAGAAGCGCACCAGATAACGCTCGGGCCGCGCCGGATCCGGATCGAGCTCGAGGTACGAGCCCTCTCCCACGGCGACCCGCCGTCCCTTCAGGATCGGGCGCACGGGCGTCTCCAGGATGCTGCCGATCCCGTCACGGCCGGGGAACCGCCGAGCCAGACACCATTGACAGCCGAACCTTTCGCGTCTAAACAGAACATGCGGTTAGGTTTGTCATTTGGAGTATGACATGAGGAACCCGAGCGATCTGGCTCCCTTTGCGGTATTCGCCTTAACCATCGCCCTGCTGCTCGGCGGTTGCGCGGGCTCCGGTGGGGGCGGGATCGAGGCCAGACGCGCAGACGTGGTCAAGGCCGCGTTGGCCCAGATCGGCACCCCCTATGTCTACGGCGGCAATGCCCCCGGGCGCGCGCTCGACTGTAGCGGTCTCACCCACTACGCCCACGGGGTCGCCGGGCTGGCCATCCCAAGGACCGCCGCCGCCCAGCATCGCAGCGCGCAACCCGTCAAGCCGCGTGCCCTGCGGGCCGGAGACATGGTGTTCTTCCGTATCGGATCCGGCAACCACGTCGGTCTGATGGTGGACTCGAAGCGGTTCGTCCATGCCTCGACCTCCAAGCGCAAGGTCCTGATCTCGACTCTGGACACGCCCTATTGGCGCAAGCACTACGCCGGGGGAGGGACCTATCTTCGGTGACGAAGTGGGGCTGCTTTGGCGAAGGAGGTCGTCTGGGTCGATCTCGCGTCTCGCGCTCCTGGACTGGAAGGCTGGTCCTGCACCTGGGGCCTAAGCCGCTGAAAGACGCAGTCTTGTGGGACTCAGGCATCCTGTTCGTCGGGTCCGCTCGGCCCGGGACGGGACAACCGTCGTCGCCGTGCCGGGGTTCGGCTCGCGTTTTGCGCCCCCATGATGCAGAATTCGCCGCGACCCGCGCGCTGTAAGCGGGCGCGGTTTCGTCACCACCGTGAGAAATCTAGGAGCTTCGAAACATGTCCGATAAGCCAATGAGCACGAGCCGTCGGGATGCAGTCAAGCTGATGCTCGGGACCGCCGCGGCCGTTCCAGTCATCAACCTGATCGGCATCGGCGTCGCCCGCGCGGAAGCACCGGCCAACGCCGTGGCCGCGGATGACCCGACCGCTGTCGCCCTGAAGTACGTGCACGACGCCGCTGAGGCCGATCGCGCCGCGGCTGCCCGTCCGGGCAAGCCCCCCGAGGAGCAGCACTGCGCCAACTGTCAGTTCCTCCTCACCGACCAGGGCGAGGGCGACTGGCACGGCTGCAGCCTGTTCCCGGGCAAGCTCGTGAACGTCAACGGCTGGTGCGCATCCTGGACCCTCAAGGCCGGCTGATCGCACGCCCCCCGGCGCGGGGCTGACTCTCCGGAGTCGATCGCGGGGCCTCTTGGCCCCGCGTTTCGTTTGGAGCGGAGCAATCTCAGGGATTGCGCCCGCCCCGTCCCGGGTCCGAGGGAGCTCCGGGCCGTCGTGGCTTCCCTTGAGGCATGTCATTGCGGGACCCGCGTCGAGCGGGCAAGGTCGCAGTACCTCGCTTGTTGTATCGCGGTGTTGCCACGATGTCTGTGGTCCAGCAGTGTCACTCCCGTCCTGTCTGTGACGATCCCGGTTCCAGGCCTTCGACCCTTAGCCCGCGCCTCATCCTGATCCGTGCGGTCATCTGGGGCATCATCGGTCTCGTCTACGCGCCCCTGTTCATCGGCCTATCGGCCTTGCTCGACGAGCTCGGGTTCGGCTGGGGCACCTATATTGTCGCGGCTGCCGTCGCCGGGGGGGCCGGGGCGCTCCTCTACAGCGCCCGCGAGGTCGCCCTGGTGGGTACCGGGATCGGCCTGGTGGTCGGGGCCGGATTGCTCATCGCCGCGCCGGCCTGGGGGTCGTTCGAGATCGCCGTCTTGGGGGCCACTGCGCTGGCGGCCCTGATCGCGGCGAGTCCCGCCTTCCCGTCGCGCTGCGGCCGGCATGCGCCCGCAAAGGCCCTGGCCGGGGTGGCTGCGGGTGCCCTCGGCGGGACGGTGCTCGCCATCGCTGAGCCCTGCCATCCCAGCCCCTTCTCCTGCTTCGCGGTGCTGGCCTTCCTGACCAGCGTCAACGGGGTGCTCTACGTTGCGGGGGCCCCACGCATGGTCGGTGTGCTGACCGCGCGCCTGGCACATTCGCGGCGCTGCAACCTCGTGGAGTCCGTCGTCGTGGCCCTGCTTGCGGGTCTCGGTGCGGGGAGCATCTGGGTCATGGCGGGACCGCTGCTCCATGACCCCGCCCCCTGGCTGGTCCCGGTGGGGGAGCAACTCTATGCCAAGCTCCCCTATGGCCTCCTCGGAGGCATCTTCGGCGGGGCCGTGGCGGGCGCCTTGCTGCAACTCTTCGGCTTTCGCTGGGTGCACGATCTCTGAGACCGACACGCCGAAGGCGGGCGTGCTTGTGCTAGCCTGGGGCGTTTTCCGCCCCGGGCTGACCTGTCTCTGACATGCCCCGCAGCAAATCCAGCCGCCGCTGGCTCGATCGCCAGTTCAGCGATCCCTACGTGAAGCGCGCCCAGCGCGAGGGTTATCGCTCGCGCGCGGCCTACAAGCTCCTCGAGATCCAGGAGAAGGACCGGCTGCTGAGGCCGGGTGCCCGGGTCCTCGACCTGGGTGCGGCGCCTGGGAGCTGGTCGCAGGTCGCGGCGAGAGCGGTGGGGCCCAAGGGGCGGGTGATCGCCCTGGACCTATTACCGATGGAGCCCCTGGAAGGGGTGCTGATCCTGACCGCTGACTTTCGGGAGGATGCGGCACTGCACGCGCTGCGCGAGGCCCTGGGGGGTGAATCGGTCGATCTGGTCCTGTCGGATATGGCGCCGAATATCTCTGGCTCCGCCCCCGTGGATCAGCCCCGCGCCATGTATCTCGGCGAGCTCGCCCTCGACCTGGCGCGCGAGATCCTGCAACCCGGGGGCGATCTAGTACTCAAAGCCTTTCAAGGGACGGGTTTCGATGAGCTGCTCGCCGAGCTCAGGACCGGCTTTACCAAGGTGGCGAGCCGCAAGCCTCAAGCCTCTCGCCCAGAGAGTCGGGAGCTATATCTGGTCGCGAAGGGCTTTCGCAGACCTTGAGCCTGGGTCGTGCTCGCCCCCGGATGCCCTGGCGGCGTGGGATGGAGCGCACCCGGATGGCGCGCGGCGCTTTTTTCCACCCCTTGATGGTGCTACTTTCGATTCATCCAGCCCGCCCCCGACCTGGGGCGCGGGAGACATGAGAGGCCAGATGCCGTGAGCGATATGGCAAAGAACTTAATCTTGTGGGTGGTCATCGCCATCGTGCTGATGTCCGTCTTCAATAACTTCACCACCACCCGCAGCCCGGCCCGCAGCCTCAACTACTCCGATTTCATCGAGCAGGTGAAGCAGGGGCAGGTCAAGGAGGTGACCATCCAGGGCCGCAGCATCGAGGGCGTGAATGCAGCGGGCCAGCACTTCTCCACCTATAGCCCGGGCGACGACGGGCTGGTCGGGGATCTGCTGAACCACGGGGTGATCATCAAGGCGGCCCCGCCCGAGAAGCCCTCGATCCTGATGCAGATCCTCATCAACTGGTTCCCGCTCTTCATCCTGATCGGGCTGTGGATCTTCTTCATGCGCCAGATGCAGGGCGGCGCCGGCGGGCGCGGCGCCATGTCGTTCGGCAAGAGCCGCGCACGGATGCTCTCCGAGGATCAGGTGAAGGTGACCTTCAACGACGTGGCTGGTGCAGAGGAGGCCAAGGACGAGGTCTCGGAGATGGTCGATTTCCTGCGCGATCCCACCAAGTTTCAGAAGCTCGGCGGCAAGATCCCCCGCGGCGTGCTCATGGTGGGTCCGCCGGGCACGGGCAAGACCCTGCTCGCGCGGGCCATCGCGGGTGAGGCCAAGGTGCCCTTTTTCACCATCTCCGGCTCTGACTTCGTGGAGATGTTCGTGGGTGTGGGTGCCTCGCGGGTGCGCGACATGTTCGAGCAGGCCAAGAAGCACGCCCCCTGCATCATCTTCATCGATGAGATCGACGCCGTCGGCCGTCACCGCGGCGCCGGCCTCGGCGGCGGACACGACGAGCGCGAGCAGACCCTGAACCAGCTCCTGGTGGAGATGGACGGCTTCGAGGGCAACGAGGGCGTCATCGTCATCGCCGCCACCAACCGTCCGGACGTGCTCGACCCCGCCCTGCTGCGTCCCGGGCCGCTTCGACCGCCAGGTGGTGGTCCCCCTGCCCGACGTGCGCGGACGCGAGCAGATCCTCAAGGTCCACATGCGCAAGATCCCGGCCGCCGACGACGTCAAGGCATCGGTGATCGCGCGCGGCACCCCGGGCTTCTCGGGCGCGGACCTGGCCAACCTGGTCAACGAGGCCGCCCTGTTCGCCGCGCGCGCCAACAAGAAGCTGGTGGAGATGGGCGACATGGAGAAGGCGAAGGACAAGATCATGATGGGCGCCGAGCGGCGCTCCATGGTCATGTCCGACGACGAGAAGAAGCTCACCGCCTACCACGAGTCCGGTCACGCCATCGTGGGTCGTCTGGTCCCGGAGCACGACCCGGTCCACAAGGTGAGCATCATCCCGCGCGGCCGTGCGCTCGGCGTCACCCTGTTCCTCCCCGAGGACGACCGCTTCAGCTATAGCAAGCAGCGTCTGGAGTCGAGCATCTCTAGCCTGTTCGGCGGGCGGGTGGCCGAGGAGCTGATCTTCGGCGCCGAGAGCGTCACCACCGGGGCCCAGAACGACATCCACCGGGCCACGGACATCGCGCGCAACATGGTCACCAAGTGGGGCCTATCCGACCGGCTGGGGCCGCTCACCTACGGCGAGGAGGAGCAGGAGGTCTTCCTTGGGCATTCCGTCGCCCAGCACAAGAACGTCTCCGATGAGACCACCCACCTCATCGACGAGGAGGTGCGCCGGATCATCAATCACAACTATGAGCGCGCGCGTGAGCTGCTGACCTCCAACATGGACAAGCTGCATGCCATGTCCGCGGCGCTGATGAAGTACGAGACCATCGATTCGGATCAGATCGACGACATCATGTCCGGCCGCACCCCACGTGAGCCCAAGGACTGGAGCGACGAGGAGCCCAAGCGTCCCGAGCGGGCCAGCGATGCCTCTGCCGGGCCCACGGCCGACGACGGACACATCGGGCAGCCCGCCGGGGAGCACTAACGGCACCGCTCCTCACGCGGCCTCCATGTCGGTGCTGGACTGCGGCGGTCGCCTGCTCGACCTGACCCGGCCCCGGGTCATGGGCATCCTCAACGTCACCCCCGACTCCTTCTCGGACGGGGGTGCCTTCGTTTCGGCCGAGGCCGCGCTCCATCATGCCAGGGCCATGATCGAGGCTGGGGCCGACCTGATCGATGTGGGCGGTGAATCGACCCGGCCAGGCGCGGGTGCGGTCGCGGCCGACGTCGAGCGGGCGCGGGTGCTGCCCGTGATCGAGGCCCTCGCCGGCGAGGTCCAGGTGCCGATCTCCATCGACACCTCCAAGCCCGAGGTGATGCGCGCCGCCGTCGCGGCCGGCGCCGGCATGATCAACGACGTCAATGCCTTGCGTGCCCCTGGGACGCTGGAGGCGGCGGCCGAGCTGGGTGTGCCGGTGTGTCTGATGCATATGCGCGGTGAGCCTCGCACCATGCAGCAGTCGCCGGCCTATGCCGACGTGGTGGCCGAGGTGCGCGCCTTTCTCGCGGCACGCATCGGTGCCTGTGAGGGCGCGGGCATCGCCCGGGAGCGACTCTTGATCGACCCGGGTTTTGGTTTCGGCAAGGATCTTCAGCACAATCTGCGTCTGCTCGCCGAGCTCGAGCAGATCGCGTCACTGGGTGTGCCTGTCCTCGTGGGGCTCTCGCGCAAGTCCATGTTGGGCATGATCACCGGCCAACCGGTGGGGGCACGCCTGGCGGCGGGACTCGCGGCGGCCGTGCTCGCCGCGGAGCGGGGTGCGCGGATCCTCAGGGTCCACGACGTGGCCGAGACCAGGGACGCCCTCGCGGTGGTCGAGGCGGTATCGCGTGTGGCCGCGCACACCCGCGTCGACGCGCTCGGCGGATAATCTCCGAGGCCGCCCGGCGGCGGCCTCGACACACATCGCATCATCGGCGCCAGGGCCGCCTGGCGCCAGCCTGGGGGAGAAGCGCATGCGCAGGTATTTCGGCACCGACGGCATCCGAGGTCGGGTGGGCGAGGCGAACATCAGCCCGGACTTCATCCTCAAGCTCGGTTGGGCCGCGGGGCGGGTCCTCGGCAATGGCCGCGGCGGCAAGGTACTGATCGGAAAGGACACCCGGATCTCCGGCTATATGTTCGAGTCGGCCCTCGAGGCCGGGCTGGTGGCGGCTGGGGTCAACGTGCGTCTGCTCGGGCCCATGTCGACCCCGGGCGTGGCCTATCTCACCCGCACCTTCCGGGGGATCGCCGGGATTGTCATCACGGCCTCCCATAACCCCTATCAGGACAACGGGATCAAATTCTTCTCCGCGGATGGCGACAAGCTGCCCGATGAGGTCGAGCTGGCGATCGAGGCGGAGCTCGATCAGCCCCTGAGGACGGTCGACGCCGGGTCCCTCGGCAAGGTCAAGCGTCTCGAGGACGCGGTCGGGCGCTACATCGAGTTCTGCAAGAGCACCATCCCGGCGGTGATGAACTTCCGCGGCCTCAAGATCGTCGTGGACTGTGCCAACGGGGCCACCTACAACACGGCGCCCTACGTCTTCGAGGAGCTCGGCGCCGAGGTGGTCACCCTGGGTACCGAGCCGGACGGGCTCAACATCAACCGCGACGTGGGCTCCACCACACCCGAGGGGCTCTGCCGGGCGGTGGTCCAGGAGGGCGCCGACCTCGGCATCGCCTTCGACGGCGACGGTGACCGGGTGCTGATGGTCAATTCCAAGGGCGAGGTGGTCGACGGCGACCAGCTCCTCTACGTGATCGCGCGCTCGCGGCTCGATGCCGGGGCCATGCGCGGCGAGGTGGTCGGCACCCTGATGAGCAATCTGGGCTTCGAGCAGGCCCTCGGCCGGCTGGGCATCGGATTCCACCGGACCCAGGTGGGTGACCGCTACATCATGGAGCGCCTCAAGCAGATCGACGGCATCCTGGGCGGCGAGCCCTCGGGTCATATCATCTGCCGCGACCGCACCAGCACGGGCGATGGCATCGTCGCCGCGCTCCAGGTCCTCGCGGCCTTGCTGCGGCTCGATCGCAGCCTCGATGACCTGTGCGCCGAGGTCGAGCGCTATCCCCAGGTGCTCGTCAACGTGCGGCTCCCCGAGCGGCGTGACGTCGTCGGCTTGCCCGCCGTGCAAGATGCGGTCTTCGTCGCCGAGCAGGAGCTGGCCGGACGGGGGCGGGTGTTGCTGCGCCCCTCCGGCACGGAGCCACTGGTCAGGGTCATGGTCGAGGGCGCCGACGACGCCCAGGTCCATGCGCTCGCCGACCGCCTCGCCACCGTGGTCAAGGAGCAGATCGCCGTGTGAGGGCCTAGCGGCCTTTGCCCAACGGCCCGCCGCGATGCGCGTCCAGGCACTGCTGCTCGCCGCGGGTCGCTCGAGTCGCTTCCGCGGGCCCAAGCTGCTCGCCGATCTCGATGGGGAGCCGTTGATCCGCCGCTCCGCCGAGGGGCTACTGCGAGCCGGGCTCCCGGTCCATTGCGTCGTCGCGGCCGATGGCCTGGCGATCGCCGAGTCGCTGCGGGGCATCCCTGGGATCGAGATCGGGATCTGTGCGGAGGCCGCGCTCGGGATGGGGCACAGTCTCGCCCACGGGGTCTCGGCGACGGCGGCGGCGGATGCCTGGCTGGTGGCCCTCGCGGACATGCCCGGGATCGCTCCGGGGACGATCAGCGAACTGGCTGCCGCCCTGCGCGGCGGCACCAGCCTGGTGGCGCCCACCCACCAGGGTCGCCGCGGGCATCCAGTGGGATTCGGACGCGGCTGGCTCGATTCCCTGAGGTCGTTGCGGGGCGATGTGGGTGCCCGCAAGCTCATCGAGGGTGCGCTCGACCGGCTGACCCTGATCCCGGTCGACGACCCCGGCATCCTCTGGGACGTGGATATCCCCGAGGACCTTCACGGGCCGCCCGCGGCGGTCCGGGCATGGCCTGGCCCTGACGGCTAAGTCGCGGGCCGGTCCAGGGGGACACTGCCGCCCAGACGGGCTCGGTGCAGGGCCGCAGGTGCGTGTTTCCCCGCCGCTCGAAGAGCGATTCGCCCGGTTTCGTTGCGCCTGGATTCCTGTATACTCCCCGGTTTACCTGCGGCCGCTCCGCAGGCCCGATCCCGGGAAACCTGGCCTTGGCCAGGTCGGTCTCCAGTTCAGGATTGCACGCCAGGATTCCACATGGTCACGATTCGCCTGTCTCGCGGCGGTGCCAAGAAGCACCCCTTCTATCAGATCGTCGTCGCCGACATCCGCTCTGCCCGCGACGGGGGTTATATCGAGCGTCTCGGTTTCTACAATCCCCAGGCCCGCGGCGGCGAGATCCCGCTGCGTGTGGATCGGGCGCGGGCCCAGCATTGGATCTCCCAGGGCGCCCAACCCACCGATCGGGTCAAGCAGCTGCTGAAGCAGGCCGCGCGGGACGCCGAGAACGCGATCCCCGGCGCTGCCGAGGCCGCGCCGGCCGCTTGAGCGGATGCGCATACGACGCGGTCCCTGTCCCGCGGGCAACGTGTGAAGCGTGACGGCGGATTCGCCCAGGGTCAGCGATAGGCGCGTCGTCCTCGGGCGCATCAGCGGCGTCTATGGTGTGCGCGGTTGGGTCAAGGTGTTCTCGGACACCCGGCCCCGCGAAGGGATCCTGCGCTACTCGCCTTGGCTGCTCGGCGACGCGAAGGAGCCGAAGGCGGTCCTGGAGGGTCGGTTGCAAGGTAAGGGCGTCGTCGCCCGCATCGCCGGCTGCGAGGATCGCGATCAGGCCGCGGCACTGCTCGACCAAGAGATCGCCGTGCCCAGGGACCGTCTGCCGCCGCCGAGCGCCGATGAGTTTTATTGGGTGGACCTCGAAGGGCTCGAGGTGATCACGGAGGAGGGCACGGTGCTCGGCATGGTCGACCATCTCTTCTCCACCGGCGCGAACGACGTGCTCGTGGTGTCAGGCGATCGGGAACGATTGTTACCTTTCGCCTGGGACGAGGTGATCCGCGACGTGGACTTCGAGACCGGTCGGATCAGGGTGGATTGGGACCCGGACTTCTAAGATCGCATGCGATTCGATGTCGTGACCCTGTTCCCCGAGCTGATGCGCTCGGTCTCGGAGCAGGGCGTCATGGGCAGGGCCCTGTCGCGAGGGATCGCGGGACTGCATCTGTGGAACCCGCGGGACTACACCCGCGACGTCCACCGAACGGTGGACGACCGCCCTTACGGCGGGGGCCCGGGGATGGTGATGAAGGTCGAGCCCCTGCGCGACGCCATCCGCGCCGCGCGGGCCGAGGCGCCGGGTAGCCCCGTGGTCTATCTCTCGCCCCAGGGGCGGGTGCTGGATCAGGCGGCGATGGTCGAGATCGCGGGTTCGCCGGGATGGATCCTGGTGGCCGGACGCTATGAGGGGGTGGACGAGCGTCTGATCGCCGGCGACGTGGATGCGGAGTGGTCCATCGGCGACTATGTCCTGAGCGGCGGCGAGCTGGCCGCGCTGGTGGTGATGGACGCGGTGATCCGTCTGCTTCCCGGGGCCCTCGGGCACCAGGACTCGGCGGCCCAGGACTCGCACATGGAGGGCCTGCTCGATTGCCCCCACTACACCCGCCCGGAGCGGGTCGCGGGCGTCGGGGTGCCCGAGGTGCTGCTCGGGGGGGACCACGCGGCCATCGCCCGATGGAGGTTGCGGGAGTCCCTGGGCCGGACCTGGATCCGGCGCCCGGATTTGCTGGAGCGGCGGGGTCTGAGCCCAGAGGAGCGGACCCTGCTCGATGAATTCATCCAGGCCCACTCGACCGAGGGGGCCGGAGACGAACCGGAGATCACAGGATCATGAGCAATATCATTCAGCAGCTCGAAGCCGAGCAGATGAACAAGCAGGTGCCCGAGTTCAACCCGGGCGACACCGTGGTGGTGCAGGTCAAGGTGACGGAGGGCAATCGCGAGCGCCTCCAGGCCTTCGAGGGTGTCTGCATCGCCAAGCGCAATCGGGGGCTCAATTCCGCCTTCACCGTGCGCAAGATCTCCCACGGCGAGGGCGTCGAGCGGGTCTTCCAGACCTATAGCCCGACCGTTGCCGATATCCAGGTCAAGCGCAAGGGTGATGTGCGGCGCGCCAAGCTCTATTACCTGCGTGGCCTCACCGGTAAGGCCGCCCGCATCAAGGAAAAGGTGTAAGGGTCCCCGGGGACCGCTGGTATCGACCCGCCGTCCCCGGCACGGTCCTGACGGACCTTGGCCGCCACCTTCTACTGGCACGATTACGAGACCTGGGGGGCGGACCCGCGACGGGACCGCCCCTGTCAGTTCGCTGGCCTGCGCACCGACAGCGAGCTGAATCCCATCGGCTCGCCCGATTGCTTCTTCTGCCGCCCGACGACCGACCTCCTGCCCCAGCCCGAGGCCTGTCTGGTCACTGGGATCACGCCCCAGCAGGCGGACACCGCCGGCCTGATCGAGGCCGAGTTTGCCGCGCGCATCGAGTCCATCCTCGGGACGCCCGGCACCTGCGGTGTCGGCTACAACAGCATGCGCTTCGATGACGAGGTCACGCGCAACCTGCTCTACCGTAACCTGCGCGATCCCTACGCGCGGGAATGGCAGAACGGAAACTCCCGCTGGGACCTGATCGACACCCTGCGGTTGGCCCATGCCCTGCGCCCCGAGGGCATCCAGTGGCCGACCCGTGAGGACGGGACCACGAGCTTCCGGCTCGAGGACCTGACCGCCGCCAACGCCATCCCCCACGCCGGCGCCCACGATGCCCTGGCGGACGTCAGGGCCACGGTTGCCCTGGCGCGGCTCCTCAAGACCGCCCAGCCCAAGCTCTTCGACTATGCCCTGACCCTGCGCGACAAGCGGCGGGTGCGCCAGCTGCTCGACCAGGGTCAACCCCTGCTCCACGTCTCCGCGCGCTACCCGGCGGCCCAGGGCTGTATCGCCCCGGTCATGCCAGTCGCAACCCATCCAGTGAACACCAACGGGGTCATCTGCTTCGATCTGCGGGAGGATCCCGGCGTGCTGAAGGATCTCTCGGTCGATGAGATCCGCACGCGTCTCTTCACCCGCGCCGATGAGCTTCTGCCGGGCGTGACCCGGATCCCGCTCAAGACCGTGCACGTCAACCGCGCCCCCGTGCTCGCCCCACTGGGGACGCTCTCCGCGCGCGCGGCCGAGCGCTGGTCCATCGATCTCGAGCAGGTGGCGCGTCACGCCGGTGAGATCGCCCGACATGCCGCGTCGATTCGCGAGCGGGTGCGGGAGGTCCACGAGCCCAGGGAAGACGCCGCAACCGCGAGCGATCCTGATCTGATGATCTATTCGGGAGGCTTCTTCTCCAACGACGATCGCCGCACCCTCGCCCGGCTGGTCGGCGAGACCCCAGAGGGGTTGGCCCAGGCCCATCCCCGTTTCGACGACCCGCGCCTCGCGGAGATGCTCTTCCGCTATCGCGCCCGTAACTGGCCCGCGACCCTGAGCCCAGAGGAGCGGGAGACCTGGGACGCCTTCCGTCTCAGCCGTCTGACCGAGCCCGAGGGCGGGGGCAGCATCACCCTCGACCGATACGCCCAGCGTCTTGTCGAGCTGGCCGAGACCCACGCCGAGGACCCCGCCAAGCTGGCCGTGCTCGAGGCCCTGTCCGAGTGGGGTGAGGCGGTGATGGACTGCGAGGACTGACCGCGCTCCCAGTTCCGCCCCAGTTCCGCAGCCGATGGATCCTAAGTCCGACAGGCTGCTAGATAGTCGGTCGACTGCATCTCCTGGAGGCGACTCAACAGGCGCTCGTGGGGGTAATCGTGGAGTCCGCCCGCATAGAGTCCCGCCAAGGGCACGCGGGCGGAGACGACCAGCTTGACCCGCTGGTCATAGAGCTCGTCGATCAGGTGGACGAGCCTGCGGGCGGCGGCCTCGTTGGCGGGTGACAGCACGGGCAGGTCCGAGATCAGCACCGTGTGGTATTCGCGGGCGATCTCGATGTAATCGGCGGCAGAACGGGCCGTGCCGCACAGGGCATCGAAGTCGAACCAGACCACGTCGGTCCCCAGCCTGCGCACCGGAAAGCCGCGGCCGTTGGCCGTGAACTCATGCACCGGCTCCGCGTGGCCGCCCGTGAGGCGCTCGAAGCAGGCGGCCACGGGGCCATCTCCCTCGGACGCATCCAGCCAGACGCCGGCCTCGGTCAGGGCGCGCAGCCGGTAGTCGACGCCGCCGTCCAGCTCGACCACCCGGGTATGGCGCTCGAGTAGGCCGATGGCCGGCAGGAACAGGGCGCGCTGCAGGCCGTTGCGGTACAGATCCGCGGGCCGCGTGTTGGAGGTGGTGACCAGGGTCACCCCGCGGCTGAAGAGTGCAGCGAGTAGCCGGTGCAGGATCATCGCGTCGGCGATGTCCGTCACCACCAGCTCGTCCAGGCACAGGACCCGCGCCTCGCTCCGCCATTGGTCGGCGACGACCTCAAGCGGGTCCGGGGTCTTGGGCAGCCTGGCCATGGCGTCGTGCACCGCCCGCATGAAGTGATGGAAGTGCAGGCGGCGCTTGTGGGGGAGCGGGAGCTCGTCGACGAACCAATCCATCAGATAGGTCTTGCCGCGTCCGACGCCGCCCCAGAGATAGATCCCTGACACCGGCTCCAGGACACGCGGGGTGCGCTTGAGGATACGGTGCAGTCTGCCCGGACGGCGCCGCGCCGCCGTCGACTCGAGCCGCTCGTGCAGATCGCGCAGCAGGCCCGCGGCCTCCGCCTGGGCGGTGTCCAGGGCCCGGAAACCCGTGTGCGCGTAGATCGAGGCTAGGATCGGGGGGATCTCGGGGGCGTTCACTGTGTTGGCCGTGTGTGAGGCGGTCTGCCGGCCGTGGCCTGATTGGGCGTCCGGCTCGTCTCGCACCGATCAAAGCATGTCGCGCTCGCCCCGACCACGCCCCGGGGGGCTATTCAGATCATTGAACCTAGAAAGAGCAGTTGACCGCTTCGTCATACATGTAAGCATCTGAGGTTCTTGAAGTTCAGCAGCAACTCGGGAGGCACCCTTAGGGTGAACGGCGCTACGGTCGTCAGGGCACGCCCCGCGCGGCGCCCAGCTGCGTTACAACTCCTTGGAATAGAATGACTATTCCGCGTCGTTGTGCCTTGCTGGACACCACGCGGGACGCACCCTGACGACCGTCCAACTGCTCTTTCTAGGTTGAACGCGATCGGGATCAGCACGAGTCCGATCCATGGTGGGGCTCTCCCTAACCACCGACCTTGGTGTATTCGGTCACGATCCAAGCCGCGATTCCGACCACCCAGGCCACTCCCTGGAAGACCGGCTCCTGATACCAGCTGGTGTAGGCGCCCTCGTGGATGGACTCGATGCGCTTCAGCAACTGGCGCAGCTTGTCGTCGGGACGCTCCGCCCGGGCGTGCTCGATCCGCGTGATCTCGTCGCGCAGGTTGTTCAGGGCGGCCTGGCGAATGCCGGCGGCCGTGGCCCGCAACCGCCAACTCGCGAGCAGGACCATGCCGACCGAGAGGGTTACCAGTCCGAGGACGCTCGCGGGCGTGTCCCAGTTGTCGAAGCGGGTGCTCAGCGACAACAGCAGAAACAGGGTGATCACCAGCGGCAGATGGATCATGCGGGCGGACGGCGCCGTACGCTCGGCCACGAACTCGGTGGTGACCCAATAGCCAAGTGCGCAGCGCACCACGCTGGCGTCGTCCCGGACCTCCTTGCATCCCTCGGTGAGACCGTCCAGTCGCCAGGAGAGATCGCCGCCGGCGAGCTTGCGCAGCAGTCCCCGGCACAGCCGCGACTCGTCCACGGCGGCCACCAGCAGGGCGAAGAACGGGAGGCCCACCAGGAATAGCCCCGCGAGCAGATCGAACCAGAAGGCGTCCTCGCCCCGATGGGGTGTAGCGGGGTCGGCGAATCCGTAGACCAGGACCACCGACAACCCCCAGAACAGCAGTGCCGGCGGGAGCACACGCCGCAGGCGCGCCCGGAAGCTCGCGTGGGGGAGATACTCTCGCCACAGGGCCGAGGCGTCGAGTCCCTCTCCACAGGGGGGCGATTCCTCCCCGAAGAGGCGGCAGATGCGCTCGCCGAGCCCCCCGATGGCCCCGTTCCCGTTCGGCTCCCGTCTCCCCCTCGCTCGGCTCCCCGCCGAGCACCGGGTCTGACACGGGGTTCCCGGACCCGGACGACCGCCCGCGCAGGATCGACGCACCGGCGTCCCGGTACCAATCGGCGAACCGCTGGGGTTTCGGGGGCGGGTCCTCCTGCGCGGTCTCGCGAGGCGTGGGTAGGTTGAAATGGTCCGCGATCCGCTGGTCTTCGGTGCGCAGGTGATGCCACCCGAGGACGAGACAGAGGGCGGCGCCCCATCCCGCCGCGAGCCGGATGATCTCCGATGGCCAGAGGCTCACGCCCCCCGCCCATGCGAACGGCTCCTGACCCGAGAGGATGATGGGCAGCATCCAGCCCAGTCCGACCGCAACATAGAAGGCGGTGAGGATCAGGACCGATTGGGTGAGGGCCTGCTGCTCGGTCTGGGGCGGGTAGGCGCTCGTGGCACCAGCCCGTCCCTGGATCAGGGCCGCCGCGCTGATGGTGGCGAGCCAGAGCACGAAGAACACCAGGATGAGCGCGGGCGGCAAGGTCCATGGGCCCGCCCGGGCCTCGTCGCCCGAGAGCCCCAGCTGATAGGCCAGCAGGATGGCGCCGGCCAGGAGGAACGCCAGATGGATGATGGCCTCTCGGCGTTGGGGGGCCGGATTTGCATCGCCGCTCGCCAGACGCTCGTTGGCCTGTAGATATCCCCGGCCGCCGAGCACCAAGACCGGGAGGATCCAGGCGGCCGCGAGCAGGATCACCGCGCCCCACGGGAACCCGAGGGGCCGGTCGGCGGCGTGCAGTCCGATTCGGATCAGGGCCAGCAAGGTCACGACCCCCGCGACGACGAGCGCGAGGGTCCGTAGGAGGTCCTTGCGCCCCCCGGTGAAGGGCGCGAACGCGAACTGAAAGATACGCAGGCGCAGGCCGGGGAGGGCAAGCAGAATCAGCAGCACCGAGGCCGCTGCGAGCAGGGCGAGCGAGGTGGCGTGGGTCGCCAAGAAGGTCCAACCACGTGGATCGTCCGCGAGTGGGTGGAGGAGGGCCGCCGGTTCCCCGTCGGATACGGTCGGCCAGTCGAGCTGGAAGAAGCGGCCGTAGCCGACCTCGAAGCGCAGCGCCTGGGACGCACCCGTGAGCTGGGCGACCTCGGCCTCGTGTCCCTGAAGCGCCGCGCGCACCGCGAGATAGAGCGACGTCTGGATCGAGTGGCGGAACGGCGGCGTCTCGCCCTGATCGATCTTGAGCCGGAGGTCCGGTTCGATTCCGCTCGTGCCGGACACCCCGGCGGCTGGGTACTCGAAGCGCTTGCGCAGGGTCAGGGCGAAGGGCGCGGCGATGACCAGGTTGCGGGTCCAGCGAAAGACCTTGGCGTCGAGGTAGCCCGCGTCCAGGTCTGTGGTCAGGTAGAGCTGGGACTGGAACCGCTCCTTGAGGGCCTGCAGGATCAGCAGCTTGTCGAAGTAGTCGTTGCCGAGGATGGCGAAGGCCTTGATGGCACCCTGGTTCGACTGGCGCAGCGACCCGTCGAGCTCGGCGATCTGACCGGTGAGCCGACGCAGGTAGTCGAACTGATTGGTGCCGAGTGCCGGCTCCTTGAAGCCCGCATCCGTGCCCGTCGCCAGGGACACGATGTCGGGTAGCTGGGGTGCGTTGGCCGACGCGGGGGCCTTGGGCGCATCGCCGTCGAGCCCACGGACATAGGAGAAGCGGTGCAGTCCGGCGATCATCTCGTCGGAGCAACCCCGTTCCGCCCGGGTTGGGTCCTTGTCTGCCCGCCTTTGGATCTCGTCCACGAAGAGGTCCGACAGGGTGCGTCCGAACTTGGTGTCGGACTCCGAGATCAGCACCAGGTGGTCGCGGGTCGCGCAAGGATCGGGGCCGGCGCCGGAGAGGAGTCGCCAGGGCTGGAGATCCGAGAGCCGCTGAGACAGGACGCTCCCGTGCCCCGCCGGGCGTGTGGGATCGATCCCGCGTACGCGCAGCTCATCCACCAGGGCGGCGATGGTCACGTCGTCCGTCGTGATGGTGCGGTGAACGTCGATGGTGGCGCAGGTCTCGCTTGGTCCTTGCCGACCGGATGTCCCAATCCCCTTGGGTCGGCCCTGGTCCTGGGATCAGATCTCTCCCAAGGTGCAGTGGCAAGGGGAGACAGGATCGCGAACGTTCTTCGGCGCAGTCCAACCATCCCCGACTCGGTGGCCGGCTGCGTGGGGCGTCGGGCTGGGCCGTCGCCCATGAGGCTGATTGTCGATGTGCCAGTAGGAATCACCGCAATCGGCCGGCCGGTGGAACCAACCGAGCAGCTCGTTGTAGAGGGTGCGCAGGCTGTCGGAGCTGCTGGGCCCAATGAGTCGCACGGCGCTGGATCGGAACGCGAATGGACCCTCGACCTGGCGCGGGACTCGGGAAGGCCGATCTCGGCGAGCAGCCTGTCGAGCAGTACCAGGGGGCCCGTATAGGCCTTGTCCCCTGATTGCGCGAGGGTGGCGCCCTCGCTGGCGATCTCGCGGGTCAGTGCCTGGTCGTTCAGCCACAGGACCAGGACGATCCGCCGCTCGCCGGCTGGGAAGTCAGGGGTTGGGGGATCGGGCGCGTCCTTGCGGAAGGCCTCGAAGGGGATCGGGAGCGCGAGGTCCCCCGTGGTCTGCCAGGTCCACACCCCGATGCGATCGGCGCGCAGGGGGTGGAAACCCTCGGCGGCGAGCGCCGCATGGACCGCCATCCGGCGGCGCAGGCGCGCCTCGCGGGTCGCCGGGTACGGAGCGCCGTCGATGAGCACCGGAAGCAATTGCAGGCGCGTGCGCTTGCCCGTGGTGCTCAGATACCTCAAGTACCCGGCGATGGCGTTGGCATCGGGGGAGGAGGCACTCGCCGGCACTTGGCCAAGCGTGCCGGTTCCCCGGCAGTGCAACTCCGGGCCGGCCACGCGGGCGAAGGCCGCCGGAGGACCTTCCGCGGGGGCTGAATCGCCTTCGCGGCCGGACGGGACGCAACGCGCGTCGAAACGCAGGGTTGGCTCGGCCCGTGGCCTCGGTGCGCGCGCCGCGGCCTCCAGGGGATCCTCCCAGATGCGGGCGGGGACATCCTCGAAAGGACCTGACGGCTCCGCCTCGATCTGTGCGGGGGGCGGGCGGTCGGAGCTCAGGGGTGGCCGGTTGAGGAGGGCGGCGAGGATCAACATCCCGGCGACGACCAGGCCGGACAGGTTGATGGGGAATTGCTGACCGCCCATGGTCCGTGCCTCCCGGGAATCGCTGGCACGGCCGAAGCGGCACCGTACCCCTCAGGGGATCAGTCTAGCCGGGATATCCGACTCCCGCCCTGGGCATGGCCGAATCCCATCGACGAATCATGAGGATGCGCCGGGCTCTTGCCATGCGAGGTACGGTGAGAGGCCCCTGGCCGGGAGCTGCCAGGGGCGATAGCCAAAATCGCCGCGTCGGGGTTGCGAACTATCCGCAGCCCGAGCGGGACACGCCGACTCAGGCGGGGGCTGGCACCAGGTCGCGGTAGGCGTGCCAGGTGGCATGACCCACCACCGGGAGGGCGATCACCAGGCCCAGATAGAAGGGGGAGAGCCCGATGGCGATGACCGCCACGATCAGCGCGGCCCACAGGCTCATGGCGGGCCAGTTGTGGGTCACGGCCCGCACGCTGGTGCGAATGGCGGTCCAGCCATCCACGTCGCGGTCCACCAGCATCGGGATGGAGACGGCGCTGATGGCGAATGCGGCCCAGGCGAGCACAAATCCCACGAGCACGCTCGCGATGGCGAAGGTGCGGCCCTCCTCCGACAGGAAGACGGTGCTGAAGAAGCGGTCGAGCGGCGGGTGGAAGCCGGTGTAGAGCAGGGCGAAGAGCACGAAATTGGCCGCGATCCAGACCTGGGCGATGATCGAAAGCCCGGCGATGACCATGCCGAGCTGTCCCTGATTGCCACGCAGGGCCTCGAGCGCCTGGCAAAACTGAAGCTTGTTGCCCTTTTCCAGATTCGCGCTCATCTGGACCAGTCCGAGTCCGATGGCCGGGGCGAGCAGATAGAAGCCGGCGACCAGGAAGGGCATCAGGAAACCATAACCCTCAGAGGTCAAGGTCAGGGTGATGAGCAGGCTGATCAGCGCCACCGCACCCCCGTAGACCAGGCTGTAGGGACGTGCCGTGATCATGTCCCTCCAGCCCAGGGACAACCAATGGAAGGGGCGGGTGAGCGGGATCCGATTGATCGGTATCTCTGTGGGCAGGTCTGCGGCGGCGGTCTCCATGGGGCACTCCTCTGTCTCGATCGTTTTGGTGTCTGCCGAGGTCGATCGGATCGGCCCGGGGACCGGGGATCGCCCGACAGTTGGGAAAAGGTGGCGGCGCGCGCCGGGAACCCAAGCGGGCGGGTGCGCGCTTGGCCGACCGTCGGCCGGCGCATAACATGGGCCGGACGCCCCCGCACCGCCTTAAGCCCGAGACCGCCCATGCCGCACATTCGCACCTTCGACGGCCGCGCACCGCGCATCGACCCGAGGGCCTGGGTCGACGAGACCGCGGTGGTCGTCGGCGACGTCACCCTCGGCCCCGGCGCCTCCATCTGGCCCATGTGCGTGGTCCGCGGGGACATCCATCGCATCGAGATCGGCGCCGAGACCAATATCCAGGACGGCAGTGTCCTGCACGTCTCCCACGACAGCCGCTTCATGCCCGGCGGCGCCCCCCTGATCATCCAGGATCGGGTCACCGTCGGGCACCAGGCGGTGCTCCATGGTTGCGAGGTCGGATCACTCTGCCTGATCGGCATCGGCGCACGGGTGCTCGACCGTGCGGTGATCGAGCCCCGCACCATGATCGGCGCCGGGACCCTAGTGCCGCCCGGGCGGGTCCTGGAGGGCGGTTATCTCTATGTGGGTGCGCCGGCGCGTCGGGTGAGGGCCCTGAACGACCGGGAGCTGGAGTATCTGGAGTACTCCGCCGGCAACTATGTCCGGCTGGCCGCCCGTCACGCGGCGGGCTCCGACGGCCCGGAGGCGGCTACATGAGCACCAGGAACAGGATCACCGCCCCGAGCAGCAGCCGGTAGACCACGAAGGGAAGCATGCTCAGACGCTCGATGAAGCGCAGGAAGTAATGGATGGTGAGGAAGGCCACCACGAAGGAGAGCACCGCCCCCAGCACCAGTGCGTGCCAGTCCACTGGGACGGTCTGCTCCAGCAGGTCCTTGGTGGCCACGGCGCCGGCGAGCAGGATGGTCGGGATCGACAGCAGGAAGGAGTAGCGCGAGGCGGCCCGCCGGGTGAGTCCGAGGAAGAGTCCGGCGGTCATGGTGATGCCCGAGCGCGAGGTCCCGGGGATGATGGCGATGGCCTGGAAGATGCCGACCACCAGGGCGTCCTTCCAGCCCAGGTCGTATTCGTCGCGGGAGCGTCTGCCGCGCACATCCGCCAGCCAGAGCAGGAGCCCGAAGCCGATGGTGGTGGTGGCGATCACCAGGGCGATCAGCCGATCGTCCTCGCGCAGGCCCTCGAGGATCCACTTGAGCGGTATCCCGAGCACCAGGAGGGGCAGGGTGGCGATGATGATCATCCAGGCCAGGCGGGCATCGTCGTTGTGGATGGCGCGGCGTTGGATGGAGCCGAAGAAGGCGCCGGTCATGGCGACGATCTCGCGGCTGAAATAGAGGATCACGGCGCCCAGGGTGCCCAGGTGCACCGCCACGTCGAAGGACAGGTCCTGGAGCTCGTAGCCGAACAGCAGCGGGGTGAGGATCAGGTGTCCCGAGCTCGAGATGGGCAGGAACTCGGTGAAACCCTGCACGAAGGCGAGCAGGGCGATCTGGAGGGTGTCCATGGTGACTGCTGTGACTGCTGTGGGATGGGGGAGGGCGCGGGATTATAGCCCGCACCGCGGGCGGTTTCGGGCCGTCACTTGCCCGGCGGGGGGCGGGTCAATGGGTCTGGGTGCCGTCGTCCGAGGGCGGCGGGTCGTCGCTGGGGGAGTCGGTGGCGTCAGCGATGCGATAGCCTTCGTCGAGCCACTCGCCCAGATCGATGAGGCGGCAGCGCGCGCAACAGAAGGGGCGGTACGGGGAGTCTTCGGTCCAGAGGACCTCGCGGCCGCAGGTGGGGCAGGGGACGATAGGCGGAGACATGGCGCTCGGCGCGCGTCACAGGACGCAGCAGGTGAGACGGAAGGGGACGTCCTGGTTGACCGGCACGGGGCGTCCCCTGGACTCGATGCGCATGAAGCGGATGCTGAAGCGGCTGCGGTGACCGCTGACCTCGGGGTAGATCCCCGCGCCATTGGGCAACCCGACCCGAACCAATTGGGCCGGCGCCTGGGTGTCCACGGCCTCCTGGAAGAACCCCCCGGCAGCGGTCACCTCGCGGGGGGTCGCGCTGGTCCTCGCCAGGGAGAGCACGAGCCGGATGGCGTTCTCCGCGGGTCGCATGTCTCGCAGCCAGTGATCGAGTCGGGTCTGGCGCTCCTCGGGAGACTGGATCAGCCAGTGATGATAGTTGGGGATGTCGAAGCTACAGGCCCCACCTGGCAGACTGCTGCGCTGGGCGACCGCCTTGAGTAGGTCGTCCTCGCGCGCCGTCTGTCCGATCGGGTGCGTCAGCCCCTGGATCCCGGACGCCGCACGCTGAAGCTCGCCCTGGACCCGGTCCAGGGCTCCGGGGTCGACCCCGGGCTGGCTCGCGAGCCGCTCCAGGGTGGCCATATGCCGGTCCAGCTCCTTGACGATCTCGGTCTTGAGGTCGGCGCGCGCGGTGACGGTGGTCAGGTCGATGAGGGACTCGACCGCCACCCGGGTGGCCCAGGAATCGTACTGGGGCATGAAATGCTCGACCTTCTCGAACAGGTGCTCCAGCCGCAGGAAGGTACGGATACGCTCGTTCAGTGGGTGCTCGAAGAGGATCTGTGAGGCCAATGGGGGGCTCCCTGACTTGGGTTCTTCGGGCAGATTGGGTTGGGATTGCAGAGGGGTGCGCTCGACCATCCGGGGAATTCTCCGGGTTTGGCCTGCCGCGAACAACCGCCCCGGACGGGTCCCGGCGCGCGAGCCGCCCGGAACCCGCTCCATGGCTCGGACCCTAAGGAGATGCTGGTTAACGCCATCCTTGGCTCGAATCACGTCGCGCCCCCCGAGGCGCGACTCGTAGGGCGCTACATATTCAACGGCTTAGCGCCGTCAAGACTGGCGGGCCATCCTTGGCCCTTCGGAAAACGCATTAGTTTGCGTTTCCCTAAGAGGCCAATCCCGGGATCATCCATAGGGGGAAGGACCATGCAACGCCGTGACTTGATCAGACTCGCCGCCCTCGCCTGGCCCGCGCTCATCGCCGGTCGGTTCGCGGATGCGGCGCCGGCCCTGCCTGCGGCTGCCGCCACCAAGACCATCCCCGCGACCGGTGAGGCCATGCCGGTGATCGGCATGGGGACCTGGATCACCTTCAACGTGGGCGACGACCCTGCGGCCATCGCCTCCCGAGCGGAGGTCTTGCGCGCCTTCTTCGGCGCGGGCGGCGGCATGGTCGACTCCTCGCCCATGTACGGCTCGGCCGAGGCGGTGCTCGGCGCGACCCTCGCCGCGCTGGGTCATCCGCCCGGGCTTTTCTCCGCCACCAAGGTCTGGACCGGGTCCGGCGCGGACGGTCCGGCAGAGATGGCCGAGTCCGCCAGGCTCTGGGGGCTCGATCGCTTCGATCTCATGCAGGTGCACAACCTGCTCGCCTGGGAGGAGCACCTCGAGACCCTGAAGGCCATGAAGGCCGAGGGCCGGGTGCGCTATATCGGGGTCACCACCTCCCACGGTCGGCGCCACCGTGAGCTGGTGCGGGTGATGGAGCAAGAGCCGATCGACTTCGTTCAGCTCACCTACAACATCGTCGACCGGGAGGCGGAGTCGCGGCTGCTGCCGCTGGCGGCCGAACGGGGGATCGCCGTCATCGCCAACCGCCCCTTCCGCCGTGGCGAGCTGATCGAGCGCAGCCGGGGCCGACCGCTACCGGGCTGGGCCGGCGAGATCGCCTGCACGGGCTGGCCCCAGGCCCTGCTGAAGTTCATCGTCTCCCACCCGGCGATCACCTGCGCCATCCCGGCGACCAGTCAGGTGCCCCACATGGTCGAAAACATGGGCGCCGGCCTCGGACCCCTGCCGGACGCCGCGTTGCGAGGGCGCATGGCCAACGACTTCGCAGCGCTTTAGGCGATCAGGGAGCTCCTCGTCTCCTCGTGGAGGACTGGTTTTACTATTCCCTGGAGGATCTCCTGCCCCTGTCGCGGCAGACCTATCTCACCTTGCACGCGCGCTACAACGCGAGCCATTGGCCGATGGTCCTGCTGGGCACGGGGGTGGGCGCCTGGCTGTGGTGGCGGCTGGTCCGCGGCGACCAGGGCCTCGCCTGGGTGCTGGCGCCGCTCGGACTCTGCTGGGTCTGGGTCGCCTGGGCCTTCCTCTGGGGCAGCTACGCGCCCCTCAACTGGCCCGCCGGCCCGGCGGCCTTGGCCTTCGGGCTGCAGGGGGGGGTCTTGGTCGGATGGGCAGCCGCCAGCCGACCATCACCATTGCTACGGGTCGACTGGCGTCCCGGGCGGGCCGGCGCCGCCGGGATCCTGCTCCTCGCCTGGCTCGGACTGCCCCTGATCGAGCTTGTGATCGGGCGCGACTGGCGGGGACTCGGCTGGTTCGGGAGTGCACCGGACGCCACGGCGCTGGCGACCCTGGCGGTGCTCGCGGCCCTGGATTCACCGTTGCGCTGGCCCCTGGCGGTCGTCCCGACCCTCTGGTGCCTCTATGCCGGCCTCAGCCTGCTCGCCATGGGGGACCCGGTCTGGTGGGTCACGCCGCTCGGGGCGGCGCTGGCGATCGCATTGCTGGCTCGTCCGCCAACGCGCGCCGCGCGGTGAGCCACGGCGCTTGAGGCTCGACGATCCCTGAGACTCCCGCGATCGGGCAGGCACGTGCCGCGACCCGCGGGTTGGGTTCTTTCTAGGTTCTACGGCAACCTCGCGACCCGATCGCCTGCACCCATCCTCCTTCGGCGACCCCGACCGAGATCACGGGCCGTGCCGCTGTCCATAGCGGCATGAGCTGAACTTTGTTACGGTTCCGTGACAATCTAGGGACGCGGCTCGGCCGCTTGCCCCAGGACCCCGCGCGGATATCGGACCGGCTTTCGAGCATGGCGGGGTTCATACTCCACAGGACCGGTCGCATCCCGCCCCAGGGCACAAGCCTCGAGCAGGGACCGGTCACGCTGACGGTCCACCGCCGCACGGCGCAGATGATCCAGAAGGTTCGGATTCGGTGGGCCGAGTCTTGAGCGGGTACCTCATGGTCAGTCGGCGACGGGACAACGGATCGGCGCGGTGATGGAAACCGACCCTTGGAACATTGAGCTGATCGTTCGGGCACTGCTGCAGATCGTGCTCTTGTTGGGCTCGGCCGTGTTCTCCGGGTCGGAGACCGCGCTCTTCTCGCTGAGCCGGATCGATCTGCAGCAACTCCGTAACCGTCGCGCCCCCCATTCCGAGAGCATCCACGCGATGCTCGACGAGCCGCGCAGGCTGATCATCTCCATCCTGTGCGGCAACGAGCTGGTCAACATCGCGTCTTCCGCGAACATGGCGGGGATGCTCCTGATCATGTTCGGCCAGGACGCCGGCTGGGTGAACATCCTGGTGATGGTCCCCTTGTTGCTGCTGGTGGGCGAGGTGACGCCGAAGACCATCGCCGTCAACCATCCCCAGCAGTTCGCACAACGGATCAGTGCGCGCATCCTGCCCCGTTGGATCTATATCGTGACGCCTTTGCGCGAGGCCGTTCGCCAGGTCGCGGACCGGGTCACGACCCTGCTCGTCGGGGAAAACGTCGGCCGGGAGAACATCCTTCAACCCGACGAGCTGAAGACCCTGCTCGAGGAGGGGGAGGCCACCGGCATCATCGATGCCTCCGAGCGGGTGCTGATCGACAATCTGTTGGAGGCCTCCAAGACCGAGGTCTCGCACATCATGACCCCGGGGCCGCGGCTGTGCCTGCTCGACGCCAGCCAGCCCCTCCGGGAGCTGATCGAGACCTTCCGGGGCTATCGACATCCGCGGGTGCCGGTCTATTCCGGGCATTGGGACAACGTCATCGGTTTCGTCCACTCGGAGGACGTGCTGCGGCTGGTTCGTGGGGGTGCCGATCTCGATGAGCTGACGATTCATTCGATCCTGCGCCCGGCCCACTATGTGCCGCCGACGGTGAAGGTCGACGAGCTGTTCCTGTTCTTCCAGGAGCACCAGACGCGGTCGTCCATCGTGCTGGGGGAATTCGGCGAGGTCGTCGGTATCGTCACCATGAAGGATGTCCTGGCCTTCATCTTCGGTGAGCTGACCACGGACGTGCGCGGGAGCGAGGAATACGAGCGCACCGATCACGGCCACATCGTTCCGGGCTGGATGCGGTTGCTCGACTTCTACAGTCTGACCAACATCGATATCGCCGACCCGGTGATGACGACCCTGGGCGGTCTCGTATTTCGGCTGTTCGGGCGCCTGCCGGAGTTGGGCGAGTCGGTGGAGTACCAGGGTTATCGCTTTCAGGTCCTGGGTATCGACGGGTTGCGCATCAGCAAGGTCCAGGTCTCCAAGGAGGCCCCGGCGGCCGAGGCCAAACTCGAACTCGACCAGGGGCCCGGGTCCGACCCGGAGACGCAGGCTGGAGCCGAGGCGGGATCTGAGCACCAGGCGGCGGACCCGAGCGCAGCGAGCGATCGAACAGCGACAGAGAGCGGGGCCAAGCGGAAGCACAAGGCGCGGCAAGAGAAGCTGGCCAAGGCCAGGGGTGCAGTGAGCCGAAAGGTGGAGCCGCGTCCGCCACGGGAGCGGGGCGAGAAGGCGCCACCCCGGGAGACAGCGGGCAAGCAGGGGCGAAAAGACCGAGCCGGGAAGGGTCGCGACCTGCGCGACGCAAAGAAAGACCTCCGCGGCCCGAAAAAGAAGGGGAAATCCTGATGGATTGGCAGCTCGAGCTACTGATTATCCTGGTGTTCCTGCTGCTCAAGGGCTTTTTCTCGGGCTCGGAGATCGCCATCGTCAATTCGGACAAGCTGAAGCTCCGGCATCAGGCCAAGCAGGGCGATCGCAGCGCCAAGCTGCTGCTGAACATGCTGCGGGCGCCTGACGTGATTCTGGGCACGACCCTGGTCGGAACCAACCTCGCCACGGTGACTATCTCCACCCTGGGTGCCTTGATCTGTATCGACCTATTCGGCGATGTCGGCGATCTGATCGCCGTTCTGATCATGACGCCCTTCCTGCTCATCTTTGGCGAGGTGGTGCCCAAGAGCGTCTTCCAGCAGAAGGCCGACCGGCTGGCCCCCATCGTCAGCCCGGTCCTTCAGTTCTTCTCCTATGTGTTCTATCCGGTCATCTTCGTCTTCAGCCGGGTGGCGCGTTTCGCGACCCGGATAGTGGGTGGAACCTCGAGCCGCCAGAACCTGTTCATCACCCGTGAGGAGCTGCGGGTACTGCTCGACGACAACGAGCCCGCCGTGGCTGCCCGCAAGGTCGACCGGCACAGCATCCGGCGCATTATCCGGTTCGCAGACACCACCGTCGGCCAGACCATGATCCCGCTCGCGGAGGTGGTCGGGATCAGCGAGATGCGACGCACCGCCGATGCGGTGGAGCTGGTGATGAAGCATGGGTTCAACCGCTTGCCGGTGTATCGCGGCAACATGACCAACCTCAAGGGCGTCTTGACCCTCAGCACCTGGGACCTGCTCGACCAGAACATCGACGAGCGCCCCATGACGGACTTCATCCAGCCGGCCCTCTACCTCAGTCCGCAACAGACCATCGATCAGACCTTGCCCCTGCTCCAGGCGCGTCCCGACCATATGGGCATCGTCGTCGACGAGTTCGGCTCCGGGATCGGCATCCTGACCATGGAAGACGTCTTCGAGGAGGTGGTCGGCGATATCGACGTCGGTTATGACTTCGACGAGTACCGGTCGAAGCGCCAGTACTTCATCGAGAGTGACGGCGAGACGGCGTTTCGAACCAGCGGCCGCACACCGCTCTCGGAGATCAACGACGTGCTGCATATCAAGCTGCCACTGACCGAGGCCCACACCATCGGCGGCTTCGTCACCGCGCGGTTGCGCCGCATCGCCCAGGCCGGCGACTCGATCGATGAAGAGGGCTATCGATTCATCGTCGAATCCGCGGACGACAGAACCGTGCTACGTGTCCGTGCGGAGCAGCTCTAGGCGCCTGGCCGTTGCGCCCGGGTGATCCTCCGGCCGGGCGGCGCTGACGCACGCGTCGCGGCGGTGGCCGGCAGGGCTAGCCGCCGAGTGGCTCGAGCCGGGCATAGGCCACGACCAGCCATTTCGCGCCGACATCGGCGAAGTTCACCTGCACCCGCGCCTGGGCCCCTCGGCCCTCGGTGTTGAGCACCACGCCCTCGCCGAACTTGGCGTGACGCACCCGTTGGCCGAGGCGCAGGCCGCTCTCTGTATCGCCGCTGGCCTGGGCGGTTGCGGGGGGTAAGCCGGATACGCCGCGCCGAGCGACGCCGCCGCCGCGCACCTCCTCGGTCAGCTCGGCGGGGACCTCGCGGACGAAGCGGGAGGGATAGGGATACTCCTCGCGTCCATGCAGCCGGCGCGACTCCGCGTGGGTAAGAAAGAGCTGGTGCATGGCGCGGGTCATGCCCACGTAGCAGAGCCGACGCTCCTCCTCGAGCCGGTTGGGGTCCTCGGCGGAGAGGCTGTGGGGAAAGAGCCCCTCCTCGAGTCCGGTGAGGAAGACGATCGGGAACTCGAGCCCCTTGGCGCTGTGCAGGGTCATGAGCTGGACCGCGTCGTCGTGGTCGCCCGCCTGGGCCTCGCCGGCCTCCAGCGCCGCGTGGGCGAGGAAGGCCGTGAGTGCGTCCCCGTCTTCGTCCTCGAGCTCGAGACGGAAGCGTTCGGTGGTGGCCAGGAGCTGCTCGAGGTTTTCGACCCGATCCTCGCCCTTGCCGTCCTTCGCCTTCTGATAGTGCTCGGCGAGCCCCGCGGCCTCGAGCAATGACGCGGCCAGGGCCTCGAGCTCCATCCCGGCGCGGCCCTCGCGCTGCTCGCCGATCAGCGCGATGAAGCGGGCGAGGGCGGCGCTCGCCCGACCGCCGAGCGAGCCGGCCGCGACCAGGTCCTCCGCGGCCCGCCACAGGGAGACCCGCGCCCCCCGGGCGTGCTGGCGTACCAGATCCAGGGTGCGCTCGCCGATCCCTCGGGTCGGGGTGTTGACCACCCGCTCGAAGGCGGCGTCGTCGTCGGGGTTGGAGACCAGGCGCAGATAGGCGAGGGCGTCGCGGATCTCGGCCCGCTCGAAGAACCGCAGCCCGCCGTAGACCCGGTAGGGGATCTGGGCGTTCATCAGTGATTCCTCGAAGAGCCGCGATTGGGCCGTGGTGCGATAGAGGATGGCGCACTCGTCCCGGCGATAGCCGTCGTCCGCCGTGTAGCGGCGGATCCGCTCGATCACGAAGCGCGCCTCCTCCACCTCGTTGAAGGCGGCATAGCGGCGGATGGGCTCGCCCTCCCGGTCCTCGGTCCAGAGATTCTTGCCCAGCCGCGTGGGGTTGTTGGCGATCAGCGCGTTGGCCGCCTGCAGGATGTTGCCCGTGGAGCGGTAGTTCTGCTCGAGGCGGATCACCCGGGTGCCGGCGTAGTCGCGTTGAAAGGACTGGATGTTCTCCACCCGGGCCCCGCGCCAGCCGTAGATCGACTGGTCGTCGTCGCCGACCGCGAAGAGGTTGTCGTTGGCCCCGGCGAGCAGTCTCAGCCAGGCGTATTGGATGGCGTTGGTGTCCTGGAACTCGTCCACCAGGATGGCGCGGAAGCGCGTCTGATAGTGATGCAGGATGTCCGCGCGCTCGCGCAGGAGCTCGTGGGCGCAGAGCAGCAGGTCGGCGAAGTCCAGGAGTCCGCCCCGGGCGCGCGCCTCCTCGTACTCCCGATAGGCGGCAACCTGACGCTCGAGATAGAAGTCGCCGGCGGGGTCGAGGTGCTGGGGCCGCAGCCCCTCGTCCTTCTGCTTGTTGATGAAGCCCTGGAGCTGGCGCGGCGGCCAGTGGGACTCGTCCAACTGCAAGGCCTTGAGCACCCGCTTGACCAGACGTAGCTGATCGTCGGAGTCCAGGATCTGGAACTGCTGAGGGAGCCCGGCGTCCTGCCAGTGGGCGCGCAGGAATCGGTGGGCGAGACCATGGAAGGTGCCCACCCACATGCCTCCGGCGGGCTGGCCGAGCATCTCCTCGATGCGCCCGCGCATCTCGCGCGCCGCCTTGTTGGTGAAGGTGACGGCGAGCAGGGACCATGGCGGCACCCGCTCCACCTGGATCAGCCAGGCGATGCGGTGGACCAGCACCCGGGTCTTGCCGCTGCCCGCGCCGGCGAGCACAAGTACGGTGCCCGGCGGGGCGGTGACCGCCTCGCGCTGGGCGTCGTTCAGGGGATCGAGGATATGGGAGACGTCGTCCATCGCCCCATTCTAAGGCATGGTCCCCCGCGCGCGGCCGCGCCGTGCCGCTCGGCGATCATGTCGGGGCCTCGGCCCCTCACCGGTCCGCGCGATGCTCGGCGAGATGGCGCAGGATGCGTCCCTCGAGCCAGTAGAAGGGCCGCCCGGGCAGGGCGCCGGAGACGAATCCGACGTGGCCGCCTCGGCGGCTGAGCTCCAGGGTGACGCCGGGGCCGAGCTCGTGATCGAAGGGCACCGTGCTCGGGAACATGAAGGGATCGTCGCGCGCGTGCAGGATCAGGGTCGGTGTCGAGATACCGCCCAGGTAGCCCCGGGAGCTCGCCCGATTGTAGTAGTCGAAGACCCCAGCGAAGCCGCACAGGGGTGCGGTGACCTGATCGTCGAACTGGTTGAAGTCGCGAATGCGCTCGATCTCGACCGGCAGCGGGCAGGGGCGCTCGGAGAACTTGCGTCGGAAGGCGGCCCTGAGCTTGTCCACCAGATAGCCCCGGTAGACCCTGGAGAATCCCAGCTCCAGACGCAGCATGGCATCGCGCAGCACGAAGGGGACTGACACCGCGATGGCCGTGCCGAGCAGCGGCGCGTCGGTCTCCCCCAGATACTTCAGGAGCAGATTGCCGCCGAGGGAGAACCCGATCGCGGCCAGGGGCGCGCCCTCGGGGTCCGCGGCCAGGGCCGCGAGCACCTGGGCCAGGTCGTCGCTCGATCCCGAGTGATAGCTGCGCTCCAGCCGGTTGGGCTCGCCCGAGCAGCCGCGCAGATGCATGAAGACCGGCGTGTAGCCCGCGCCCGCGAGGACCTCGAGCAGGGTGCCGGTGTAGTGCGAGTTGAGGTCGCCCTCCAGCCCGTGGATCACGACCACCCGGGGCCCGGTCGCCGGACCCAGACGCAGGTCAATGAAGTCGCCGTCCGCGAGCTCCACCCGCCGCCGGGTCAGGGGCAGGCGTGGCCGCACCCGGGCGAGGGTTGGCCAAAGGGTCTGGAGATGGGGCCCGGGCAGCCACCAGGCGGGGCGGAAGTCACTTGCGACGATGCGGCCCATGGGTCTGAGCGGTCCCGGGATCAGGCCTGTTGGCGTCCGTAGAGGGTCGCGTAGAGTCCATCGGCCTCGATCAGCTCGTCGTGCCGGCCCTCCTCGGCGACGCGCCCGTCCTCCAGCACGAACACCCGATCGGCCTGACGCACGGCGCTCAGCCGGTGGGCGATGATCAGGGTCGTGCGGCCGATCAGGAACTCGGCCAGGGCAAGGTGTAGACGCCCCTCGGTCTCGCCGTCGAGGGCGGAGGTTGCCTCGTCGAGGATCACGACCTTGGGATCGGTGAGGACCATCCGCGCCACCGCGAGGCGCTGGCGCTGGCCGCCCGAGAGGCGCACCCCGCCGCGACCCACGAGGGTCTCGAGGCCCTGCTCGAGGGCCTCCACCACGTCGCGCATCTGGGCGACCTCCAGGGCCCGCCAGAGGTCCGCCTCGGGCAGGTCGCGGCCGAGGCTGAGGTTCATGCGGATGCTGTCGTTGAACAGCGCTGGATGCTGGAGGACCGTGGCGACGTTGTCGCGCACCACGTCCATCCCGATCAGCTCCACTGGCACCCCGTCGAATCGCACCTGACCCGAGGTCGGCGGATAGAGGCCGAGGATGACCTGGACCAGGGTGGTCTTGCCGCCTCCGCTCGCCCCGACGAAGGCGACCTTCTCGCCCGGGGCGACCGCGAGTGTGATCCCGTTCAGCACCGCCGGTCCGTCGCCGTAGGCAAAGCGGATGTCGTCCAGACGCACGCCCACGGTGCGCTTGCCGGCGAAGGGGTCCTGACGGTGGGGGTACTGGGGCTCGAGGTCGATCTCCAGCAGCCGGTTGATGCGGGTGAGCGCGGCCTCGGCACTGTGATAGGCGTACTGAATACCGAGCACCTCCTGCACCGGCCCCATCATGAACCAGAGATAGGCGAAGACGGCCAGCATCTCGCCGATGGAGAGCCCGGAGTAGAGGACCATCACCATCGCAAGTGCGCGGAAGATGTCGAACCCGAACAGGAAGATGGAGAAGGAGAGCCGGTTGCCCGCGTCGCTCTTCCAGGCAAAGGCGCCGGCGAAGTCGCGGATCGCGCGGGCGTGCTCGACGGCGCGGCCGATATAGAAGCGCTCGCGGTTGCTGGCGCGGATCTGTTGAACCGCGTCGAGGGTCTCGGCGAGTGATTCCTGGAACGCCTCGTAGGCGGTCACCTCGCGCTTCTTCAGCTCCGAGACCTTGCGCCCGAAGACGGTCGTGAAATAGATCACCAGCGGGTTCAGCAAGATGATGAAGAGCCCGAGCTGCCAGTGCATCCAGAGCAGGACCACCGCAGTGCCGATGATGCTGAGAACGGCCACGAGGAACTTGCTGGTCGCCCCGCCCACGAAGCGATCGATGGTGTCGAGGTCAGTCACTAGGTGGGAGGCGACCGTCCCGCTGCCGAGGGTCTCGTACTCGGCCATGGAGACCCGCTCGAGCCGCATCAGCAGGGCCCGGCGCATCTGAAAGATCACGTCCTTGGAGATGCAGGTGAACTGTCGGGTCTGCCACACCCCGAGACCCATGCCGATCAGGCGCAGGATCAAGGTGAGTCCCAGGACCGCGACGATGTAGAGCACGGGCCCATGCAAGTGGGCGGGGAAGAGCTGGTTGACCGCCGCGATGATCGCCCCGGGCTTGTCGAGTAGCACCTCGTCGACGAGCAGGGGCATCAGGAGGGGGACCGGGACGTTGACCAGGGTGCCGGCGACGGCGATCAGGTTCGCCAGGATCAGCTGGCGGCGGTGGCCGAGCACCATTCGCGAGAGCTCGCGCCAATCGTAGGGTCTCGAGCGCGGGGCCTCGATCAGGTCGGGGGATTCGGCGTGCATTGGGATCGAGGGTAGCGGGGGATCACCCAGTGTACCGAGAAGATTGGGGTTGGAGCGGCGGGAATCCCCCGCTTCATCGCGGGACGGGGTCGCATTGAGCCGCGTCGCCCTGCTCGCCTATACTGCCCGTCCGCGCTCGCCCACCGACCGACTAGTCCCAGGAATCCCCCATGCGGATAGCCTTCGCCTCCATCGCCGCCGCGGTCCTGTCGGTTTGGTGGGTCCTCGCCCCCGGCCCGGCCGTCGCCGAGGACCTGATCCAGATCTACGACCTGGCGGTGCGCAGCGACCCGGTGCTGCGTGAGGCCGAGCAGAACCTGTTCGCCACCCGCGAGGTGAAACCCCAGGCGCGGGCCCTGTTGCTCCCCAACATCAGCGCGACGGGCGAGGTCGACTACCAGGACGTGAGCAGCCGGGGCAACGACGACCCTCGGAAGCTTCGACCGCAACGACTCCTTCAGCACCCAGGGCGCGACGGCGGTCTTGAACCAGACCGTCTACAACCGCCAGAGCTGGATGACCCTGAAGCAGTCCGACGACGTCATCGCCCAGGCCGAGGCCCAGTTTCGCGACGCCCAGATCGGTCTGATGGTGCGCACCACCGAGCGTTATTTCGACGTCCTGCGGGCCGCCGACGCAGTCACCGTGAGCGAGTCGCTGGTGCGCGCCAACGAGCGCCAGCTCGAGCAGTCCAAGCAACGCTTCGAGGTGGGTTTGGTGGCCATCACCGACGTCAACGAGAGCCAGGCGGCCTTCGATCGCTCGCGCGCCGACCTGATCAACGCGGAGGTGGCGCTGGACAACGCCTGGGAGGCCCTGCGGGTGATCGTCGGCGCCATCAACGTCCCCCTGGCCCGCCTGGGCGACCAGCTGCCGCTCGCACCCCCGGCCCCGAACGAGCTCGATGCCTGGGCCGAGACCGCCTTACGGAGCAATTTCGGCATCATCGCCGCCCGCGAGGCGGTGGACGCCGCCAAGAAGGGGATCGAGATCGAGCGCTCGGGCTTCTATCCCTCGGTTGGCCTGCAGGCCGGATACGACATCGCCCGCTCGGGGGCCCAGTTCAATACCGACAGCGACGCGGGCTTCGTGGGGCTGACCCTGAACGTGCCCATCTACCAGGGCGGGGCCGTGGCATCGCGCACCCGCCAGGCGGGTTTTCAGTTCCGGGCGGCCCAGGACCAGCTCGACCAGGTCCGTCGTCTGGTCGACCAACAGGTCAAGGATGCCTTTCGCGGTGTGCTCTCCAGCATCGAGGACGTCAAGGCCCGCCAGGCCGCCGTCGTCTCGGCACGCTCGGCCCTGGAGTCCACCGAGGCCGGTCTCGAGGTCGGCACCCGGACCCAGGTCGACGTGCTCAATGCCCAGCGCAACCTGTTCCAGGCCGAGTTCGAGTACCTTAGCGCCCGCTACGCCTACATCATCAATGGGGTGAAGCTCCACCAGGCCACCAGCACCCTGACCCGTGACGTGCTGGCGAAGGGCAATGCCTGGCTCGACCCCGCCGACCTGGTCCCGCCGCCGGCCTATTGAGGCGAGAACCGCGGGCCGGGTGGCGAGCGGCAAGACCGCTCTGACCCCGAGCGCCACCCGGACGCCGCAACCCGCGACCAGACCATCCTATGTCAGGAAACAGCTTCGGCAGACTCTTCGTGGTGACCGGCTTCGGCGAGAGCCATGGGCCGGCCATCGGCGGTATCGTGGACGGCTGTCCGCCCGGACTGGCCCTTTGCGAGGCGGATCTGCAGCACGACCTCGACCGGCGCAAGCCTGGTCAATCCCGTCATACCACCCAGCGGCGCGAGTCCGACACCGTCGAGATCCTCTCCGGGGTGTTCGAGGGCCGGACCACCGGGGCCCCCATCGGGCTCCTGATCCGCAACGAGGACCAGCGCTCCAAGGATTACTCCGAGATCGCCGCCAAATACCGGCCCGGACACGCCGATTACACCTACGACCAGAAATTCGGCGTGCGGGACTATCGGGGCGGCGGGCGCTCCTCGGCGCGCGAGACCGCGGTGCGGGTCGCCGCCGGGGCCATCGCCAAGAAGTACCTGGCCGAGCGTCACGGGGCCCTGATCCGCGGCTATCTCTCTCAGCTCGGCCCGATCCGCCCGCGCGGGTTCGACTGGGATCAGGTCGAGCGCAACCCCTTCTTCTGCCCCTGCGCCGAGACCGTGCCCGAGCTCGAGGCCTACATGGACGCACTGCGCAAGGAGGGGAACTCCATCGGCGCGGCGGTGACCGTGGTGGCGAGCGGGATCCCGGCGGGTCTCGGCGAGCCCATCTTCGACCGTCTCGACGCCGATCTGGCCCACGCCCTGATGAGCATCAACGCGGTCAAGGCGGTCGAGATCGGGGCCGGATTCGGCTGCGTCGAGCAGAAGGGCACCGAGCATCGCGATGAGCTGACGCCCGACGGTTTCCTCTCCAACAATGCGGGCGGCGTGCTCGGCGGGATCTCGACGGGACAGGACGTGGTGGCCCGCATCGCGCTCAAGCCCACCTCCAGCATCCGCCTGCCCGGGCGCACCATCGACCGGGACGGCCGACCCGCGGAGGTCGTCACCACCGGGCGTCACGACCCCTGCGTCGGCATCCGGGCCACCCCCATCGCCGAGGCCATGGTCGCCCTGGTCCTCATGGATCACCTGCTGCGCCAAAGGGGCCAGAACGCGGACGTCACGCCCCCCACCCCGGCGATCCCCGCGAGCCCCGGTCCGCGCACCGCGGACTGAGTCCGGGCGCCCATGCAGCAGGAGCCCGGGGGCCGGGTCCCCTACTGGCGGCTGTCGGCCTACTACCTCTGCTATTTCGCGTCCCTGGGCGCGCTGGTCCCCTATTGGGGGCTCTTCCTGCAGTCGCGAGGTTTCGATCCGCTTGCCATCGGCCAACTGATGGCGATCCTCGCCGGCACCAAGGTGGTCGCGCCCGTCGTCTGGGGTCATCTGGTCGACGTCAGCGGCCGCCGGATGCCCCTGGTGCGGGCGGCGACCCTGGCTTCGGTGTTGGTTTTTGGGCTGGTCTTCGTCGCGGACGGCTTCTGGGCAATGGCGGCCGCCATGACCCTGTTCAGCTTCTTCTGGAACGCGGCCCTGCCCCAGGTCGAGGCGGTCACCTTCAATCATCTCGGCCCGCGGGTCGTGCGCTATGCGCAGATCCGGCTTTGGGGCTCCGTCGGCTTCATCCTGGTCGTGGCCGCGCTCGGGGTCCAGCTCGAATGGGCCAGCCTCGCGATCGTACCCGTTTGGGTCGGCAGCCTGTTCGTCGCCCTCTGGCTGAGCACCCTGATCATCCCCGACAGCCCGCCCGAGACGGGGGAGGGGGTGCAGACGTCACTGCGCGGACTGCTTGCCCGGGGCGAGGTGCAGGCCTTTCTCGCCGCCTGCTTCCTGATGCAGTTGAGTCACGGCTCCTACTACGCCTTCTATTCCATCCATCTCAAGGACGCGGGTTACTCCAGCACCGCGGTCGGTGCGCTCTGGTCCCTGGGTGTGATCGCCGAGGTGCTGGTCTTCCTGGTCATGCATCGGCTCCTGACCCGCTTCGGCGCCCGACTCGTGCTGTTGTGGAGCCTCGCCCTGGCCGTGGTTCGCTGGCTGTTGATCGGGGCCTTCGTGGAGACCCTCTGGGTCCAGGTCATCGCCCAGACCCTGCATGCCGCGACCTTCGGCACCTTTCATGCCGCGGCGATCCATCTCGTCCATCACTATTTCCCCAACCGGACACAGGGCCGGGGGCAGGCGCTCTACAACAGCCTGAGCTTCGGGGCCGGCGGGGCCCTCGGGAGCCTGCTCGGGGGGATACTCTGGGAAGGGCCCGGGCCCTTCGCCACCTTCGCGATGGGCGCCGGCGCGGCACTGTTTGGCTGGGGCTTCGCCTGGGCCTGGGTCGATCGGGGACGACGTTATTGAGCGGGATGCGAGCCCCCCGGTCGCTCCCCGACCAGGCCACGGCGCGCCAGACACCCTACGCTTCACGGCGATGACGCGCTACTATGTCGCCCATCACGGGGCGAGCCTGTCGTGCCGTGACACATTGTGATGACCGTCGAATGATTTGTGCATTGATTCTTCGACCGTTTCCTTTTCGTCAATGCACATCGATGGAACTCCTGAACGATGAATATCTATGTTGGCAACCTGGCCTACTCCGTGACCCAAGACGACCTCCGGGAGGCCTTTGCCGCCTACGGTGAGATCTCCAGCGTGAATCTGATCACCGACAAGTTCACCGGCGATTCCAAGGGGTTCGGCTTCGTGGAGATGGCCAACAACTCCGAGGCCGACGCCGCGATCAAGGCCCTCAACGAGACCCCCCTGAAGGGCCGCAACATTCGCGTGAACCAGGCGAAGCCCCGCGGCGACCGCCCGGACCGCGGTCCCCGCTGGTAGCCCACACGATGAACGGTCCGTGCCCGGCAACCGGGCGCGGACGCCGCTCCACCCTCCACGCCGCGATCCCTGCCTCTCCGCGCCGTGGGCACGCCGATCCAGCGGGCCGACACACCGCGGTGCCAAGACCGCCATCGGTCGGCGGTCGCGCGAGCATGGCCCTCGCATCCTGAGAACCCCGAGCCGCCGCGATGAATCCGTCCCCATCGGATGAGACCCTGAGCTATCAGGTCCGTCCGCTAGCGCCCGAGCGCCACCTGTTCGAGGTCTCTCTCGTCTTCCAGGCGCGCGCACAGGGTCCCATCCGGCTCTCCATGCCGGCCTGGATCCCGGGCAGCTACATGATCCGCGACTTCGCGCGCAACCTGATCCGTATCCAGGCCGAGGACGGCGCCGGTCGGGCCCTGCCGCTGCTCAAGCTCGACAAGCAGACCTGGGAGCTGACGCCCGAGGCCACCGGGCTTGGGCCGATCCGCGTGCGTTGGGAGGTCTTCGCCCTGGATGCGTCCGTGCGCGCCGCCTGGCTGGACACCACCCGGGGCTACTTCAACGGTCCGAGCATCTTCCTGCGGGTGGTCGGCAGGGAGGACAGCCCGTGCCGGGTCGAGCTGCTTCCGCCGCCTGGCGATGACGCGGAGATTTGGCGGGTCGCCACCAGCCTCGCGCCCCTGGAGGCCGCGCCCGGTGGGTTCGGGAGCTACCAGGCGGAGGATTACGCCGACCTCATCGACCATCCCGTGGAGATGGGCCGCTTCGAGCGGGTCGAGCTCGCCGTGAATGGGGTCCCCCACGCCATGGCGATCACCGGGCGCCATCGCACGGACCAGGCGCGTCTCGCGCGTGACCTGACGCGGATCTGCGAGTGCCACTCGGCCCTGTTCGGGGAGCTGCCGGTCGATCGCTATCTGTTCCTCACCTGGTGCACGGCCGATGCCTTTGGGGGTTTGGAGCATCGCTATTCCACCAGCCTCATGTGCCCCCGCGATGCACTCGAGGTGCGCGCCGAGGAGCCGGCGTCGGAGTCCTACCGGCGATTCCTGGGGCTCTGCAGCCACGAGTATTTCCATCTCTGGAACGTCAAGCGGATACGCCCCCGGGCGCTGATGGAGACGGATCTCAGCCGCGAGGCGCACACCCGGCTACTCTGGGCCTTCGAGGGCATCACCTCCTATTACGACGACCTCGCCCTGGTGCGCTCGGGCTGCATCGACCTGCCGGCCTACCTCCAACTCCTCGCCGAGCTGATCACCCGGGTGATGCGCACCCCCGGGCGTCTGGTCCAGACCCTCGCCGAATCGAGCTTCGACGCCTGGACCAAGCTCTATAAGCAGGACGCCAACGCCCCCAACGCCATCATCAGTTATTACGCGAAGGGGGCCCTGACGGCGCTGGCCCTGGATCTGAAGCTTCGCTCGGAGACCGGGGGGCGGTGCAGCCTGGACCAGGTGATGCGCATGCTTTGGGAGCGCCACGGCCGCACGGGGATCGGAGTCCCCGAGCGTGGCATCGAGCAGATCGCCGAGGAGGTCAGCGGGCTCTCACTCGGGGAGTTCTTCGAGCAGGCCCTAGACACCACCCGGGATCTCGACCTCGCCGGGCCCCTGGCCGCCCTGGGCATTGAGCTGCGGCTGCGGCCCCAGACGGGGCCCAAGGATGCCGGGGGCTTCGTCGAACGCTTCGAGCCCGCGGAGGCGGGACCGACCCTCGCCGTGCGCCTCACCCCCGGGGTGCGGGAGGCCCTGATCCAGAACGTCATCACCGGCGGCGCGGGCGAGCGCGCGGGTCTCTGCCCGGGGGATCTGATCGTCGCCGCGGACGGATTCAAGGCGAACGCCGAGAACCTTGCCGCCCTGGTGGCCGCGGCGGCGCGCGATACCGATGGGGGTCGAGCCAGCCCTGGCGTGCGTTTGCACCTGTTCCGCGGCGACGAGATCCTGGAGGTCGTCGCCCAGCCGTTGCCACCCGAGTCGGACACCTGCGAGCTTGGCCTGGCGGAATCCCCCTCGGAGACCCTGCTCGCGTCACGTGCCGCCTGGCTGTCGGCGGGGGCCTGAGATCCCATGGAAAGGGCCCTCGAGCTGGTGCGGCTCCTGGCGGATGGCTCCTGGCACTCGGGGGAGACCATCGCACGACGGCTCGGCGTGAGCCGTTCCGCCGTCTGGAAGGCGGTGACCCGTGCACGCGAGGGTCTGGGCGTCAGTATCGAGTCCGTGCGCGGGCACGGCTACCGGCTCCCGGCGCCGATCGAGCTCCTGGATGTGAGGGAGATCCTTGCCGAGCTGGAACGTCTCGGTGGCCCGGCCCTGGCGCGGGTCGAGCTCCAGGATCAGATCGACTCCACCAATGCCCGTCTGATGGCCCTCGCAGCCGACGGGGCGCCGTCCGGCAGCCTGTGTCTGGCCGAGCGCCAGACCGCCGGGCGTGGACGCCGCGGCCGCACCTGGGTCACGCCCTTCGGCGCTGGGATCGCACTGTCCATGCTCTGGCGCACGTCCTCTGGACCCGCCGCCCTCGCCGGCGCGAGCCTCGCCGCAGGGGTGGCGGTGGCCGAGACGCTCGGCGGGGCGGGGGCCGACGGGCTCTGTCTCAAGTGGCCGAACGACATCCTCTGGCATGGCCGCAAGCTCGGCGGTCTCTTGCTGGAGGTCGCGGGGGAGTCCGAGGGCCCGAGTCATCTGGTCCTGGGGGTCGGGATCAACCTTCGGCTGCCCGCGGAGGCCGCCGCGGCCATCGACCAACCCTGGACCGATCTCGCCGCGGTCTTGGGGGACGGTGGCCCGGGGCGCAACGCCCTGGTCGCCGCGCTCGTCCAGGGTCTGTGGGGTGCGCTGGATCTCTACGCGCGTGAGGGGCTGACCCCGTTGCTTGATCGCTGGAAGGCCTTCGACTGTCTGCGCGGGGAGACCCTGATCCTGCTGCTCGCGGGGCAATCGATCTCGGGTGTCTACCAGGGGATCGCGGACGATGGGGCCCTGCTGCTCGAGACCGCCGAGGGGATCAGGCCCTTCCACGGCGGCGAGGTCAGCGTGCGGGCCGTGGCCGGTCGCGAGGCGCCATGAACCTGTTGGTCGACATCGGCAACACCAACCTGCGCTGGAACCTGGCCGGCCCGGATGGACTCGGCACGACGCAGACCGTCCGCCACGGGGGCGGCGCGCCGCTGGATCTGATCGCGGCCTGGGAGGCCCTGGGACCCGCCCCGGAACGGGTGCTGGTTGGAAACGTGGGGGGCGCCGCCGTGGCGGATGCCGTCGGCCGGGTGGCCCGCGCACTCTGGGGTCTCGACCCCGAGCAGGCGACCTGCCGCAGCCCTTGTCTCGGGGTGACCATTGCCTATGGAGATCCCGGGCGGCTCGGGGTGGATCGCTGGCTGGCCCTGCTCGCCGCCCATACCCTGGCGCCGGGACCCAAGCTGATCGTGGACGCCGGCACCGCCGTGACCTACGACCTGCTGCTCGCCGACGGGCGGCACCTCGGTGGGCTGATCCTCCCCGGTATCCGGATGATGCGCGCCGCCTTGGTCCAGGGCACCCGTATCCCGCCTTCTTCGCAGACCATGGGGGAGTGGCCGGCGCTCGAGGCGCCACCGCCCGATCCCTGGGCGACCGATACGGACACGGCTCTCGCCTGGGGTGCACCCCAGGCGCTGGCGAGCCTCGCTGATCGGCTCAGGGTCAGGCTCGCCCAGGCCGCCGGAGGGGAATCGCCGCGGGTGGTCCTGACCGGCGGTGACGGCGCGGCCCTCGCCGATCTGGTCGACCCCCCGGGCGAGCCGGTCGCGGATCTGGTGCTGATGGGACTGGAGCGGCTCGCCGCCGGGGGTGACCCATGCTGAGGAGGACGCTGAGCTGGCTGGCCCTGTTGCTTCTGAGTCTGAACGGGCTCCTGTTCCTTTGGGGCTGGTTCCGGGATACCCCCTTGGATCCGCCCCTCCCGCCTCCCCCGGTCGCGCCCCTGACCCTGCGTCTCGTCCATGAGCCGGTCCCGGCCCAACCCTATCAGGTGACGGCGGTCGCCCAGAGTGAGGGGCAGGCCGGGACCGGGGAGGGGACCCCGGTCGAGGTGTCGGCGAGCGCGTCGCCCCCAGACGCGATGGCCCCCACGCCCGACTCGGCGGATCTTTCTGAGCCCCCATCGGTTTTCGGTGAGGGGTATTTGCGCCCAAGCTCGGATGAACGGCTGTCCGAGGGCATCGTCGAGCGGGTGGACCCTGGACTCCTGCCCGACGATCTGGACGCGCCACCCGTGGTGATACCGCCCGTGCGCGAAGACGAGCCCGGACCCGTCCACCTGTGGCGCCAGGAGCAGGGTGCACGCGGGGACTGACCCCTTCGTATCATCGGCCCTTTCCCCGGACCGGCCGGAAGGCCAAGCCGGCTAAAGCATGGTGCCAGACACCGAAACAAGGACCCTGAAAGCAAAAGGGTCTGGCTCGAATCACCCCGAATCGGCTCCAGGATCGTCTCCTGCGATCCGTCCCCGCTGAAATCGTGCGCTGGGACAATGTTTCACGATAAACGCGTGATCCGGAGGCCCCAAGCTCTGACACAATAGCGCCCTGACCCTACCCGCGCGCTTCTCGCACCGCGGTTATCCCCAACGCCCCATGACGAGAGAGGACCCCTTAGGCCATGGCATCCGAGAACACCAAGTTTGTATTCGCTTTCGAGGAAGGTGACGGCAAGGACAAGAAGCTCCTGGGTGGCAAGGGGGCCAACCTCTGCGAAATGACCCAGATCGGGCTCAACGTCCCACCCGGTTTCGTCATCTCCACGGCCGCCTGCCTCGACTATCTCGCCCACCCGGGCCGCGAGCTGCCCGCGGGCCTGCTCGAACAGGTCCATGCCCAGATGCGCGCCCTGGAGGAGAAGACCGGGAAGGGCTTCGGAGACCCGGAGAACCCCCTGCTGGTGTCGGTGCGCTCGGGCTCGGCCATGTCCATGCCCGGGATGATGGACACCATCCTCAACCTGGGCCTGAACGCCGCGACTCTGCAGGGCGAGATCCGCTCCACGGGTGATGCCCGCTTCGGCTACGACGCCTACCGGCGCTTCATCCAGCTCTTCGGCAAGGTGGCCCTCGGCGTGCCGGATGAGCTGCTCGACAAGGAGTTCGAGGCGGTCAAGCGGGCCGCGCACGCAAAGCAGGATGTGGACCTGTCCGCCACCGACCTGAAGGAGGTGAGCGAACGCTTCCTGAAGGTGGTGGAGGAATACACCGGCAGACCCTTCCCGGAAGACCCGATGACCCAGCTCGAGATCGCCATCAAGGCGGTGTTCAACAGCTGGATGGGTAAGCGGGCCGTGGACTATCGGCGCCAGTTCAACATCACCCCGGAGATGGCGAACGGCACGGCGGTGAATGTCTGCACCATGGTGTTCGGCAACCGCGGCGACGACTCCGCCACGGGCGTGGGCTTCACCCGCAACCCGGGCACCGGCGAGAACAAGCTCTACGGCGAGTATCTGATCAACGCCCAGGGCGAGGACGTGGTCGCCGGCATCCGCACCCCTAAACCCATCGACCGGCTCAAGGTGGAGATGCCCCAGATGGCCGAGGAGCTGGCCGAGCTGCGCGGCAAGCTGGAGACCCACTACCACGAGGTGCAGGACTTCGAGTTCACCATCGAGCGGGGCGTCCTCTACTGCCTGCAGACGCGCAACGGCAAGATGAACGCCCAGGCCATGGTGCGGACCTCGGTCGAGATGGAGAAGGAGGGCCTGATCGACAAGCAGCAGGCCCTGCTGCGCATCGATCCCATGAGCCTGGAGCAGATGCTGTTTCCGCGGCTCGACCCCAGCGCCAAGGCCGAGGCCGTGGCCCAGGGCTTGCCCGCCTCGCCCGGGGCTGCATCAGGCATCGCGGTGTTCGACGCCGACCGCGCCGAGCAGTTGGGCAGAGACCTGGGGCAGAAGGTGATCCTGGTGCGCGAGGAGACCAAGCCCGAGGACATCCACGGCTTCTTCGCTTCCCAGGGCATCCTGACCTCGCGCGGCGGCAAGACCTCCCACGCGGCGGTGGTCGCACGCGGCATGGGCAAGCCCTGTGTGGCCGGTGCCGAGGGGATCAGTGTCGATGTGGGCCGGCGCGAGGCGATCGTCGGCGACACCAGCTTCAAGGAAGGCGACACCATCACCCTCGACGGCTCCTCCGGGCGTGTCTACATCGGCGCGATCCCCACCGTGGAGCCGGACTTCACGCCGGAGCTCTCGACCCTGCTCGGATGGGCCGACGAGGTGGCCAGACTCAAGGTGCTGGCCAACGCTGACACCCCGGACGATGCCCGCAACGCCCGCAAGTACGGCGCGGTCGGCATCGGCCTGGCGCGTACCGAGCGCATGTTCAACGCCGTCGACCGGCTCCCCGTGGTGATCGAGATGATCGTCGCCGAGACGCCGGAGCAGCGTCAGGCCGCACTGGATGCCCTGCTGCCGCTCCAGCGCAAGGACTTCCGCGAGCTGTTCGAGGTCATGTCGCCGCACCCGGTGACCATCCGCCTGCTGGATCCGCCGATCCACGAGTTCCTGCCGGACGAGCACCAGCTGGAGCAGGATCTGCGCGATCTGCACGCCTTGGCCATGTCCACCCGCGGCATGACCGCCCTGGCCGGCTCCCTGGGCCTGCTGCACACGCCGGATCAGACCCGCGTCGACCTCGACGGGCTGCGTCGCATGGTGGATCCCATGCTGGTGGAGGAGGCCATCGCGAAGAAGGAGACCATGCTCAAGAAGGTCCGTGCGCTGCACGAGACCAACCCGATGCTGGGTCACCGCGGCGTGCGTCTCGGCATCTCCTTCCCGGAGATCTATCAGATGCAGATCCGCGCGATCCTCGAGGCCGCCGCCGAGTGCGCCAAGGCCGGCATCGACGTGCAGCCCCAGATCAAGGTGCCCCAGGTCTGCACCGTGAAGGAGCTCAAGCGCGTCAAGGAGTACGTGGACGCCATCCGCGCCGAGGTGGAGGCCAAGTTCGGCCATCCGGTGAGCTTCAAGTTCGGCACCATGATCGAGGTGGTGCGCGCCTGCATGCGTGCCGAGTCCTTGGCCGAGGAGGCCGAGTTCTTCTCCTTCGGGACCAACGATCTCACCCAGGCGGCCTTCTCGTTCTCGCGCGAGGACGCCGAGAACAAGTTCCTGCCCCTGTACAACCAGTCCGGCATCCTCCAGGACAACCCCTTCGAGGTCCTGGACGTCAAGGGCGTGGGTAAGCTGATGCAACTGGCGGTGGACTGGGGTCGCGCGGTGCGCCCGGGTCTGCACGTGGGCATCTGCGGAGAGCACGGTGGCCATCCCCAGTCCATCGCCTTCTGCGACCGAGCCGGTCTGGACTACGTGAGCTGCTCGGGTCCGCGGGTCCCGGTTGCGCGGCTCGCCGCGGCCCACGCCGCGCTCAAGGCCGCGCACTGAGGCGGCCGCCGAGGCCCGGTTCCGCTGAGCGCGGACCGGGTGCTCGACCCATCGGGCCGGGCGGTTCGCCGCCCGGCCCGCTGCGTGTTTCGCGGGCGGCGGCCTGCGTTCGCCCGGCTTCACCCCTGCGTCTGACCGACACCCGCCCTGGTGTATCCTTCCGGCCTGGACCCGCCGTGTCCGCCCCCTGATCCTGCCTAGGGACCCCACCAAAGTGACTGAGCTCAAGAACGATATCTTCCTGCGCGCCCTGCTGCGCGAGCCCGTTCCCTACACCCCGGTCTGGATGATGCGCCAGGCCGGACGCTACCTGCCCGAGTACCGTGCGACCCGCGCCAAGGCCGGCAGCTTCCTCGATCTCTGCAAGTGCCCTGAGCTCGCCTGCGAGGTGACCCTACAGCCGCTGGAGCGCTTCCCGCTGGACGCGGCCATCCTGTTCTCCGACATCCTCACGGTGCCCGATGCCATGGGTCTCGGGCTCTATTTCAGCGAGGGTGAGGGACCCCATTTCGAGCGCCCCGTGCGCTCCCCGGCCGATATCGAGCGCATCCCCGTCCCCGATCCCGAGCACGATCTCGGCTATGTGATGGAGGCCGTGAGCACCATCCGCACCGCGCTCTCCGGGCGGGTGCCCCTGATCGGCTTTTCCGGCAGCCCCTGGACCCTGGCCACCTACATGGTGGAGGGCGCGGGCAGCAAGACCTACCGCCATACCAAGGCCATGCTCTATGACCGCCCGGAGCTGCTGCACCGGTTGCTGGCCAAGGTGGCCGATGCCGTCACCCTCTATCTCAACGCCCAGATCGCGCGTGGCGCCCAGGCGGTGATGATCTTCGACACCTGGGGCGGCGCACTCTCGCCCGCGCGCTACCGAGAGTTCTCACTCGATTACATGAGTCGGGTGGTCGCTGGATTGACGCGCGAGTCCGAGGGCCGGCGGGTGCCGAGCATCCTTTTCACCAAAGGTGGCGGACAATGGCTCGGGACCATGGCCGAGTCGGGCTGCGACGCCCTGGGGGTGGACTGGACCACCGACCTCGCTGACGCCCGGCGGATGGTCGCGGACCGGGTCGCCCTCCAAGGCAATCTGGATCCCTGCGTGCTCTATGCCTCCCCGGAGCGCATCCGCGAGGAGGTGGACCGGGTGCTGGCGAGCTACGGCAGCGGCAACGGTCATGTCTTCAACCTGGGCCATGGGATCACCCCCGACGTCGAGCCGGACCACGCGGGTGCCATGGTCGCCGCCGTCCACGAGCTGAGCCCGGCCTATCATCCGGGCGGCTGAGACCCGCTGCCCGTGCCGATGGACAGCCCCCATCGGCTAGACTGACGGCCGCGACGGGGCCGCGACGCCCAAACCGGGCCATCAGATCGGCCCATCAGATCAGCCCATCAGACCCGGCGTCGGCCGCGCGCTAGGACGAAGGTCCGAGCCGGCCTCGCCTCGGAGACCGCACCTTGACCGATCTGACCCGCGACCCCGCCTACCCGGAACGCCCCTATCCCGAGGTCACGCGGGGCGGTGGCGTGCCCCATGTGGAGGTGCTCTCGCGCGGCCCTGCCTCGCCCTCCGTACGCACGCCCTTGCGGCGATCCGCGCGGTTCAAGATCTTCTCTGCCGTCTTCTTGCTGGTCCTGGCCGCCGGCTCGCTGTGGAACTTCACCCGCCCGGCCGTCTATCGGGCCACCGCCACGGTCCTGGTGGAGGCACCCGAGGGGATCGGCTTCCGGGCGGGCGAGGACGGCCACGACCTGCAGAACGTGGCCGTGCAGGGCCGGGTGCTGCTCGCCCAGGAGCTCCTGCAGGACACCCTGGCGCGCGCCGGGGCCTCCGGTGGGGCCGTGCCCCTCGACCCCGACGGACTGCGTACCCTGCTCTCGGTGCGCCCCACGCCGGACACCAACCTGGTGGAGCTGGACGCCACGGGTGGCGACCCTGAGCTGCTCGCCCGGCTGGTCAATGCCTGGACCGAGGCGTATCTCGCCTTGCGCCAGCGTCAGGTGGCGACGGACGTGGACGAGTCTCTGACCCGCCTGCAGGAGGAGTACGACCGTCTCGACGCCAGCAAGCGGGAGAAGGCCGAGGCGCTGGATGCGTACCGCGAGCGCCATGAGATCGCCACCATGGAGCGCGACGGCAACAGCGCCCTGGCGCGGCTGAACGCCCTCACCGAGAGCCTCAACAAGGCACGCGCCGAGGCCCTGGAGGCGGAGTCCCGCTACGCCGCGCTGGAGGAGGCCATCGCCCGCGGCGAGCCCGTGGTGCCCCAGAGCGAGCAGGGTGAGCTGATGGGCCTGGAGCGCCAGGCGGCCGAGCTGCGCCTCAAGCTGGAGGGGCTCGCCAAACGCTACACCCCCATGTACATGCAGAACTCACCGAACCTGCGCGAGCTGCCGGCGGAGCTGGCCGATCTCGACCAGCGCATCGAGCGGATGAAGACCGAGGGTCGGGAGTTCCAGCGCTCGGTGGTGCGGCGGGACATCGAGCGCACCCGCCGTCAGGTCGAGCTCCAGGAGCAGCAGATGCGGGTGGCCCGCGAGGAGGCGTCGCGCTTCACCGCCCGCTACGCCCGTTACGAGACCATGAAGCAGGATCTGGAGGCCGTCGACGACCTGCACCGGGAGCTCGAGGCCCGCCTGGTCGATGTCAAGACCAAGGCCCCCGAGCGCTACCAGCAGGTCGAGGTCGTAGAGCCCGCCTTCCCCCCTCAGCGCCCCATTCAGCCCGACTACTGGCGCGATCTCGCCTACACCCTGGTCGGGGCCGGGGCGAGCGCCCTGCTCGCGGTGCTGCTCATGGAGTTCCTCGGGCGGCGCACCCGCGACGAGGACGAGGAGCTTCCGCTCACCGGTGTGCGCGTCTTCCCGGGGGCGTCGGGTACCGCGACGGCCCCTGCGCTCGCCGTCCCGACCCCGGGTCCCATCGATCGCGCACCAGGCACCTGGGGCGCTGAGCGCCGAGGAGGTCCCGAGCCTGCCCAGCGCGATCCAGCGCGAGCTGCTGGTGGGCGAGGTGCGCGCCCTGACCGAGCTGGCCGACCCCGCCAGCGCCCAGCTCATCGGGCTGATCCTGGCCGGTCTCACCACCGGGGAGTGCGCCGCCCTCGGACCGGACGACCTCGACCTGGAGACCGGGACGCTGCGGGTGCCGGGGCAGGGCAGGGAGCTGGTCCTCGAGCCCGCCCTGCTGGAACGGCTGCGCGCCCACCGACCGCTCCCCCTGTGGCACGAGGCCCCGGCGGACAACGGTGTGGAAGGGCTCGCCGCGCGCATCGGGCTCCTGGCCCACGACGCCGGGCTCTCGCACCCGGCGGAGATCGGCATCGGCTCCCTGCGCCACACCTACATCTGCTGGCTGGTGCGCCAGGGCGCCCGACTCACCGAGATCGAGCGCATCATCGGCCCGGTCCCGGCGGCGGAGCTCAGCCGCTACGCGGTGTTCCGCCCCTCCGGCCCGGCAAAGCCGCTCGACGATCTCGATCTCGCCTATCCCGCCTTCGCCGGGTCGGCTTGAGCCCTCTCCGCGCGATGGCCACCAGCCCTGGCCCTGCCCAACGCCGCTTTGGCCTTCATCCCGTGCTCGGCTAAGCTGACCCGGGTGCGCACGCACCGGTGCGGGTCTTCTGAGGATGGAAACGGCATGACGGGATCGCAGCCATCACGCCTCGAGCAGCTCAAGTCCGCCCGCGACGCCGGTCTGATCGACCAGGACACCTACGAGGCCGCGGTCGCGGCCATGAGCGCCCGGCTCGCCGGAAGCGGCGCCGTCGCCCAGGGGCGAGAGGCCATCGCGGTGGGCGCCGGGGGTGTGGGCGTGCTGGGGGACAACACCGGCACCGTCAATCTGGGCGTTCTGATACAGCAAGGAACCAGGCCCGGCGCCAGTAAGCAAGATCTGACCCGGGCCTATCTCGCCCGAATCCTGCGCAAGTCGGATCAGCTACCCCTGTTCGTCGGGGAGGGAGGGAGTGCGCAGGTGCAGCTCTCGGCCGTCTACACGGCCCTGCTGACCCAAAAGAGCGGGGCGAATACAGTGGTCGAGCCCAGCAAGCGACGCCGACGATCATCTGAGGACGGGGGCAAACGGCTCTCCGCACTCGACGTCCTGAATGCAGAGCCTCGACTCGTGCTGCTTGGCGGTCCCGGCAGCGGGAAGAGCACCTTCTCGAGTTTCATCGCCCTGTCCATGGCCGGCGAGCTCCTAGGCGTGCCCGGGCTGAACCTGGAGACACTCACGGCACCCTTGCCCAAGGAGGATGGGGACCCCGGGGATCCGCAGTCCCAACACTGGGAGCACGGCGCGCTTCTACCCGTGCCCGTGGTTCTGCGTGAGCTCGCCAGCCAGCTGCCGCCACCTGGCACACCAGTCAATGCGGAGACCCTGTGGCAGTTCATCCACAGACGCCTGGAGCAGGCGGCTCTCGGTGAGTTCGCACCCCATCTAAAGCAGACCCTGCTCGAGCGGGGTGGCCTGGTCCTTCTGGACGGCCTGGACGAGGTGCCCGACGCCGACCAGCGCCGCGCCCAGATCAAGTACGCGGTGCAGGACTTTGCCGCCACCTTCTCGCGCTGCCGGTTCCTGGTCACCAGCCGGACCTACGCCTATCAGCGCCAGGACTGGAAGCTGGACGACTTCTCTGAGGTGCACCTGCTGCCCTTCACCCGTGGTCAGATCTGGAGCTTCGTGGAAGCCTGGTATGCCCACATGGTTGCGCTCGACCGACTCACGGAGGCGAGTGCGAGAGACCGCGCCGGGGTCTTGGTTCGCACCGTCGAGCGCAACGAGCGCATCCGCGAGCTGGCCGAGCGCCCGCTGCTCCTGACCCTGATCGCCCAGCTCCAGACCGAGGGCGGGGGCACCCTCCCGGAGAAGCGCGAGGAACTGTACGACAAAGCGGTCGATCTGCTCCTCACACGGTGGGAGACCCTGAAGGTTCGGGTGCGCGACGACGGGACCAAGGAGATCGAGCCCAGTCTGGCGGAATGGCTCAACGCCAGCCGCGACGACATCCGTCGGCAGCTCAATCGGCTCGCCTTCGAGGCGCATCGTGACCAGCCCCAGCTGACCGGAACCGCCGAAATCCGCCAGGAGACCCTGATCGCCGCGCTGCTCAAGGCCAGCACCCGCCGCGACGACCTGAACGTGGGGCTCTTGGAGCGCTACCTGCGCGACCGTGCCGGTATCCTGGCGGCGCACGGGGAGGGCGTGTATCAGTTCCCGCATCGGTCCTTCCAAGAATATCTCGCGGCGTGCCACCTGACCGATGACGAGTTTCCGGACAAGCTGGCCGAGCTCGCGCGCGGTGATCCCAACCGCTGGCGGGAGGTGACGCTCTTGGCCGGTGCGAAGTCGGCCCGCGGCTCGTCCCTCAACCCCTGGGCCTTGGCCGAGACCCTCTGCCCGACGCCGCCACACGAGCCCCCGCATCCAGAGCCCGATCAATGGGCCAACCTGCACGCGGGCCGCGTGCTGGGGCGTTATCTCAGGTATCCAGGACTCGCACCGACCGATCAATGGGGAGGCCTCCTCGCGGGCCGCGTGCTTGTTGAATGCGTGAGCCTTTCCAAAGTGGCAACCCGCGACGAGGTGAAGCGCGACCGCATTCGGGACTGGCAGGTCAGGCTGATTCGCAGCGCCGAGCTGCCCGCAAGTGAGCGCGCCTTGGCAGGACGCTCACTGGCTGTGTTGGGGGACCCACGGCCCGAGGTGATGACCCTTGACGGCATGGAGTTCGCCCTGGTGCCGCCTGGGCCCTTTACGATGGGAGACAAAAGGGGGTTCGATCAAGAGAAGCCCCAGCATTCGGTCGACCTCAACTACCCATATTTCATTGGGCGCTATCCGGTGACCGTCGCCCAATGGCGAGCGTTATCGCGACGCACCGGAGAAGAGCCGGAAAAGGATGAACCATCCCGCGGCCGGGACAATGATCCGGTCCGCTTCATAAGCTGGCACGACGCGCTTCGCTTCTGCGCTTTGTTGAACGAGGCCTATGGGCCGGCTCTGCCGCGAAACTTCACTTTCAACTTGCCATCCGAAGCAGAGTGGGAAAAGGCGGCCCGGGGCGGCGAGCATATCCCAGTGGCAAGGACGCGGATCACGGTTAATCGGATGGTCGATGCGTTTGAAGGGCTGCCGGGTTTAACGCTTGGAACGCAACAGATTCGGTACCGCGCTTACCCCTGGGATGGACCGTCTTTTTATACTGATCAGGCGAACTTGGAGTCGAGCATAGGAGAGCCCAGTGCGGTTGGTTGCTATCCAGAGGGCGCTAGCCCTTACGGCTGCGAGGAGATGAGCGGCAATGTCTGGGAATGGACACGTAGCCTCTGGGGCCGATATTGGAAAAAGCCTGAATTCACCTATGAATACGATCCACAGGACCGGAGCCGGGAGGATCTTGAGGCAGGGGACGAGATGCTTCGCGTCGTCAGGGGTGGCTCCTGGGATGACCCTCTGCTTGGCGCGAGATGCGCATTCCGCCGTGGTAGCCCGCCTAAAGAACGATCAAATAATCAAGGGTTTCGCATTGTGGTCCGTCCTTCGGTCACTGACTAAACCGGCGCTGCGTTTCCAGTCTCGTAGCCTGGATGAAGCGAAGCGAAATCCAGGTCCGCAGAAATCCCGACGCGTACCACTGCGGGTTGACCGACACACAACCCCGCGCGCCGCGAGGCTTTGATCATGGTCCGATTCCGCCGCAATCTCGTCCCCGGCGGCACCTATTTCTTCACCCTGACCCTTCGCGATCGGCGGTCGAACACGCTGACCGACCATGTTGATCTCCTTCGGGCCGCCTTCCGAGCCGCGCGCAAGAGACGCCCCTTCGAGATCGTCGCCATCGCCATCCTTCCCGAACATCTGCATACGGTGATGACGCTGCCGGAGGGCGACTCGGATTACGCCACGCGCTGGCGGGCGATCAAGGGTGGGTTCTCGCGTGCCCTCTCTCGCGCGGGGGTGCCTCTGGAGAAGGACTCGCGCGGCGAGTATCGCCTCTGGCAACGCCGTTTCTGGGAGCACACCATTCGCGATGAGCAGGATCTGGCGAACCATGTCGACTACGTCCACTACAACCCGGTGAAGCATGGGCTGGTCAGCCGGGTAAGCGACTGGCCGTGGTCGTCGTTCCATCGATTCGTGCGGGTCGGATGGGCCAACCCCGATTGGGCCGCGGACACCGGTGGACTTCGGGGCGGCGGAGTTCGGCGAGCCACGGGGTGCAGACAGGGATGAATAACGCCAGCCGTCGTCGATGACAGACCTGGATTTCGCTGCGCTTCATCCAGGCTACGTGACTTCGGCCCCAGGCTGCGGCGCCGGATTGCACACGGTCCTGTTGCCCTTCTGGCCAAGCCCTCGGTGCTGCTCGCCGCGCCTGAACCGGCTACCAGGGCATCCAGCTACCCATGCGGCCCATGGTGGAGCCCATGCTGTAGGACATGGTCGACATGTTGCGATTCATCAGGTCCATCTGGGCCGCCATGGGGGGAATGGACGCCATGGCCAGGTTCATGACCTCGAGCTGACGCTCCACGCCGCGCAGGACGTCCTCGGGGCCCGTGACGTAGTCGCGGAAGGCGTTGGAGTCCTGCCGGATGCGCTGCATGAGCACGACCGTGTCGACGAAGGTGCTGACCACGCTCTGCACGACGGCCTGCGCCGCAAAGGCCTCCTGCTCCTCGGGGCTGGGGTTGAGGTTGTTCTTCTCGAAGTAGTCCTGCACATGCTTCTGGACATCCGGATTGCTCATCACCGCCTGCTTGATGGCGGGCGAGAACTGCTGGAGCATCTTGCCCATCTCGCCCATCACCATGAGGTTGGCATTGATGTTGTTCAGTGCCTCGACGGCGTTGGACGCCTGCGGGAACCCGGCCGGGTTCTGGGCGTGGGCGATGCCGGCGCGGTCACCCACCAGATAGCCCGCGAAGACCAGGAGCGAGACTACCGCGAGGGCGCCCCAGCGCATCGTGCGCGCCACATGGGCATGGCGCCTCTCGCTGCGGGCGAGCGCCTCCGATAGGCTGGCCACTGCTCTGTTCAGTTGTTGCAGATCGGTTTCCGGTGAGATGGGCTGATTGCTCATGGTCAAGACTTCCCTATGGGTAGCGGCTGAAGAGACTCTCGCTCAGCGGACGGGGGTGCCCTCGAGGCACGGGCGGCGGAGATGGGCGAGGGCGCATGTACCGCTCGGCGGTCGCATGGGCGGATACCGATCCACCAGCCCTTGCGTCGGGGGGCGGTTGCCGAGTGAGCCGGCACAATGCGGGGAATAACCCCACAAAGACCATAGCAATTGCCCGGTCAGAGTCAAATCGCCGGGCGCGGTCAGAGAAGCACTGGGGGCACCCGATACACGGCTCCGGCAACCCAGATTGGGCCGCGGGACCCAGGAACTTGGCGGGATCGGAGCTCGGCGAGCCACGGGGTGGCGACTGGGATGGATAGCGCCTGGCGTCGTCGATGAGAGACCTGGATTCCGCTGCGCTTCATCCAGGCTACGGGACTTCGGAATCCAGGGCGCCGCGGGCGCCGAGTTAGGGAACAGGCGCAAGCACGCAAGACCAACCGAAAACCCAGGGCGTCGTTCCGATCCCGGGTCGAAACCTGTAGCGGAAGGCGCAGCTGTGCGGTAGCTGTCCCAGCGGTCGCCTCCCGGCGTTAGGGTCTCGCTGCCATCGCCTGGGACGTATGGGTAATCTTTTTGGCGGCTGCGCGTCCATTCCCACAGGTTGCCGATCATGTCATATAGGTCGAAGCCGTTGGATGGGAAGCAGCCGACCGCCGAGGTGTCGCTGATCGCCGATTCGCCCTGGTTGGCGCGGTTCTGGCCCGGGGTGTCTCCCCAGGGCCATGCCGACTCCAGCCCTCCGCGTGCCGCCTTCTCCCACTCCAGCTCGCTCGGCAAGCTGATCCTCCAGGCCCCATCGCGAACCAGCCGGGCGATCTCGCACCCATCCAGTGCCGGTGCGGTCACGAGCATCTCGTTGAGCCATTGGCAGTATGCCAGCGCCTCGTGCCAGGAGACATAGCGCACGGGCCGGGAGTCGGGATCGCGCAAGGCTCGCCCATCGGCCGGCTCGAAGCCGCTCGCCTCGACGAAGGCCCGAAACTGGGCCACGGTGACGGGGTAGCGCGCGATATACAGGTCGGGGGTCGGCGTCACGGCATCGTTGAGCTCGTCCTCCCCGACCTCGTAACCGATGATCTCGGCGACCCGCTTCGCATCCGCCTTACGCGTGCCAATCCGGAACTTCGAGTCGGCCGGAATAGGAACGAAGCCGAGGAGGTCATCATCAGGCAGAAAAAAGCGATCGGGATCGAACCGCGGGTCCCCCAACTCGGACAATAGGTCGCCAATTCGGGCGCGCGTGCGCGGTTCGGGAACTTGCTCGAATGCCTGCAAACCACCCAAGAGCCAAGTCGAGACGCGTCTGCGCGCGGCATCGCGGGGCTTGCTCCCGGCGAGATTCGCAAGCCCGATCTCCAGCAGCTGCTCGGCGGCAATCACCGCGCAGCGGAAGTCGTCGCCGGTGGCGGATCGCGCGGTTTCGCTGTCGAACGGCTCACTGCCGATCAGGGCGTCGGCCAGCGCGGCGCCCCGGTCGGACCGGGCCTGCCGCGCCGCGAGCACCAGTACCTCCTTCCAGTGACCGGCGTTCTGTCGGGCCAGCTCGACGGCGAGCGGGTTGAGGTCGCCCTGGTTGGCCAGGTGGCAGGCGGCCAGGAACTCCTGGAAGGTGCGGTGGGGGAAGGCGAACTGGCGCTCGCCGTCCTTCTCGCCCTGCCCGAGCAGCAGCCCGGCGCGCTTCTCGATGTAGTCGACCACCACCGCCGCCTTGTCCCAGCTGTTGTTGAGCAGGGGCCGAAAGGCGCTCAGCAGCTTGCCCTCCCGGATGTCGGCGGTCCCTTCCCGCCCGACGTTCTCGGCGTGGATCTCGTAGGCGAGCCCCTCGAGCACCTCGCGCAGGGCCGAGAGCTTGAGCCCCGGCAGGTTGAGCTCATCCAGCAGGGCCTTGTCCGCGCCGGCCTGCTGGTTCCAGCGCACCATGAGCAGGTCGACCGAGTCGTTGTAGAGGTCGGCGCGATCCTCCGGAAGGCCCTTGTTCATGTGCAGGGTCGCCATGAGGGTGAGCAGCAGGGGGTTCCTGGCGAGCGGCACCAGGTCGCGGCGCTCCCGCGCCTTCAGGAGGTCGGCGGTCTTGCGCTCGATCTCGCCGGGGCTGCGCCATTTGCGCCTCACCAGGGCCGTGTACCAGGCGCGGATGAATTGCTCGATGCGCGCGTCGTCGAGATCGGCGAGCAGATAGACGCCGCCCCGGGGGTCGGCGCCGGACGGCCAGGCGTAGGGGCGTGCCGTCAGCAGCATTTTTTCTCTCTGCCTATGTTGTCTGCATATGCTAAGTCTAGGCCCCCTGATCCGCGGGCGCGAGCTTGTTTCCCCTGTCGCCTTACCTCGGGGTTGTGACCACCGCGCGGAGGGCGAACCGCCGCAGAAGGGCTAGGCGGACGGTCACGAACGCGAACCAGGTCGGGGCATGTGGGACGATTCCGCCGCGCAGGTTGAGGTCGGTCGAGGCCGTGCCGCAGGGGAAGGCTCCCGCCGCTGCCCCTCTGGAGTCCGGAAGGCCAGAGACTCTGGGACCAGAGCCACCTGGCCACCGAGCTAAGAAACAGGAGGAGAGCGCAAGACCACTCGAAAACCCAACGAGCCGCGGCGACTGTCGCGCCGAACCCTGATGCGGTAGGCGCAGCGCACGACGTCCCGACGATAGCCCCACGAGCCGCCGCGCACGACCAGCAAATCGTCGTCCTTCGGTTCGAGATTCTCGCGTCCACCGTCCGGCCGATAGGGGTAAGGCTCATATTCCGCTCCGGGTCCACTCCCAAACGTTGCCGATCAGGTCGTGCAGCCCGAAGCCGTTCGCCGGGAAGCAGCCGACCGCCGAGGTGTCGCCGATCCCCGAGTCGCGCGTAGTTGGCCCGATTCGGGTCAGGGGTATTGCCCCAGGGAAACACCGCCGACTCGAGGCCCGCCCCGTGCCGCCTTCTCCCACTCCAGCTCGCTCGGCAGGCTGACCGGCCAGCCCCCGTCGCGCACCAGCCGGGCCGCCTCACCCCCTCAGCTGCGGGGCCGTCGCGAGCATCCCGTCGAGCCATTCGCAGTAGGCCAGAGCCTCGTGCCAGTCGACGATATCGCACCGGTCGGCGCAGTCGGGATCGCGTGAGGCGCGAGGCGTCGCCGAGTCTGAACGCCGGTCGCCTCGACGAAGGCCCGGAACTGGGCGACCGTGACCGGATAGCGGGCGATGTAGAAGTCCGGCGTCGGCGTGGGAGCGTCGTTGATCTCGTCTTCCGGGACTCTTCGTAGCCGATGATCTCGGCGACCCGCTTGGCGTCCGCCTTGCGCGTGCCGATCCGGAAGTCCGGATCCGCGGGGATGTGCACGAAGCCGAGCATCTCGTCCGCCGGCAGATAGAAGCGTTCGGGATCGAAGCGGGGGTCGCCGAGAGCGGAGAGCACATCGCCGGCGTGCGCTCGCTGCGCCGCGGGTAGCCCGCCATCGTCCGGATGCACCGGCAGGGAGGCGGCGATCCAGTCGGCGACCCGCCCCCGAATCGCGCTGGTGCGTTCCCGCTTCTGGATGGCGCCCAGGCCGATCTCCTGGAGCTGCATCCCGGCCAGCAGGGCACGGGTCCAGTCGTCGGCATCAGGCTGCCTGCGCTTGCGCAGCTCGGCGATGGAGCGGCCGCCGATCAGCTCGTCGGCGGCGCTGGCGCCGCGCTCGGCCTTCGCCAGGCGGGCGGCCAGGGGCAAGACCACCTGCCAATGACCCGCGGCGGCTCGCGCGAGGCGGACACACTCGGCCGGAAGGTCGTCCTTCGCGGCCAGATGGCAGGCGGCGAGGAACTCCTGGAAGGTGCGGTGGGGGAAGGCGAACTGGCGCTCGCCGTCCTTCTCGCCCTGTCCGACCAGCAGGCCGGCCCGCTTCTCGATGTAGTCGACCACCACCGCCGACTTGTCCCAGCTGTTGTTGAGCAGGGGCCGAAAGGCCTTGAGCAGCCGATCCTCGCCGATGTCCGCGGTGCCGTCCGGGCCGGTGTCCGCGCTCGGCGTCAGTGCGGCACTCTCCTCGTGGACCCTGAAGGCCAGCTCCTCCAGCACCTCGCGCAGGTCCGAGAGCTTGAGGGTCGGAATGGCCAGCTCATCTCAGCAGCGCCTTGTCGGCGCCGATCCGCCGGTTCCAGCGGAGCATCAAGAGGTCGACCGATTCGTTGTAGAGGTCCACCCGGTCGTCCGGCAGGCGGCCGCGGTTGGCGTGCAGGGTCGCCATCAGGGTGAGGAGCAGCGGATTGCGGGCGAGGGGCGCCAGATCCGGGCGCTGGCGGGCGTCGAGCAGATCGGCCATCTTGCGCTGACCCTCTCCGGGGGACAGCCACGCCGGCTGACCAGGGCGTCGTACCAGCCGCGAATGAACTGCTCGGTCTGGTCGTCGTTCAGGTCGGCCAGCGAGTAGACGCCTTGCGTGGGGGCGGGGCCGGACGGCCACGCGTAGGGCCTGGCGGTCAGCAGGAAGCGGCACCGGGTCCCTGCCGATTCCATGAGCTCGCGAACCGCTGCCAGTACACGCTCCCGGCCCGTTCCGCTGCCGCATTCGTCGAGGCCGTCCAGCAGGATGAACGCGCCGGTGTCGCGCGCGATGCGCTGTACATAGTCCACGGTGCGATGTGACAGACCGTAGCCGCTGGCCTTGAGGTCACGCCCGATGAAGTCCCAGAGGTCTCCGGCGCGGGCGGGCTGATCGCCGGCGGGCAGCTGCTCCGAGAACCGGCGCAGGACGACTCGGATGGGGAGCAGGGCGCCGTGGGTCCAGGTTTCGCCGAGATTGGCCAGCTCGCTGCCGTGGCCCTGCCACGCCTGGGCCAGGGTGAGCAGCACATAGGCGCCGAACGTACTCTTGCCGCCGCCTGGCTTGCCGAGCAGGGTCAGCTCCCGGTGCTCGGCAAGCGCTTCCAGGGCACTCACCGGGCGTGCAACGAAGGCATGTGGCAAGTCTCTTCCAAAAGGGGATCGCAACCGTGCCAGCCAGTCCGCCAGCGATGATTCCTGCGGGATCGACTCGGTCGTGTCCAGCGCCACATAGACGTCGGAGAGCTGCAGCGGCTCGCGATGCGCTTGGTCGACGGATGAGTCGATCTCGCCGAGCCGCAGGCCCGCGAGGTCGGCGGCCAGGGCGTGCAGGTAGAGGGCGATGACCGACTTCGCCTCCTCCGGGTCCTCGCCGCCCTGAATGACCTGGGTGATGGTCTGGACGAAGTCGCGGCCGATGAAATGGCCGTTGTGGAGCTCCACCGCGCCCTTCGATGACGGCGCCGCCCTGGGTCGCGATGGTGGTGCCGGTGTTGATGGGGCCGGCGTTGTCGCCCGCGACCTGTACGCCGCGCTCGCCCGTCGCGGTGCCGCCCTGCGCCTGCTGCGCGGCCGCGAGCTGGGCCGCAGCGGCGCGAGCTGGCCTCGCTGGGCGTCGGCCTGGTCGCGGTGTCGCCGATCGTGCGATGGCATGGGCGATGGCGGTCGCTCGCTTGCCCGTCGGGTTTGTCCATGACGGGGATCCGGACGTCTGAACCGGGATGGCAGCCACAGGCCTGCAGCCTCGCCAACACGCTATTGGGTGTACGGAGCGTCGTCCTGCGGTACGCGCAGGCCCTCTGGCGTCGCGCACACAGGTCCCCGGCCGCCGCGGCCGTGCCTCCGGCTCCTTCGCGACCCAGTTCAATCGGCCGCCTCGCTGAGGGCGGCGTCTGGTCGCGTCGACCTGCTCCAGCAGCCTGGACCTGCGAGGTCGTAGGACCTGCCGCACCGACCCAGGCTGCCTGGATCTCGCGGGGCGAGGGCTCTCGTCGCGGGCGCGCTCGCCGAGGAGCGGGCAAGCCCAGGTTCATCTGGGTCCTGGCCCAGTCGGGGGCACGCGCTCGCGGGTCCGCTCCTCCAGGGCCGCAACGTTGCCGCCCGCGGCGACGTCCTCCACCGATGTAGGCACCGCCGCTGGTGCTCGACCTGGGAGGCGATGTAGTCGCCGGCCAGGTTGATCGATGAGCTGCCGCTCGTTGCGGGCGGTCGCGCTCGCGGCGGCAACGCCTCCAGGGCCGCGGCAGGCAGCACCGCCTCCTGCGCCGCGCGGTAGACCATGAAGCGTCCCCAGTCGAAGGTGCACGCGCTCTGTCCGGGTCGATCTCCGTGCCAGGGCCGCGCGGTAGGCGGCCACCGCCTCCTCGAGCCGCGCGGTGCCGGCGCGCGCTCGAGGGTCGAAAGGGCGTTGCCCAGGTCGTCTGGGTCGCGGCCGATCGAGGGGCACTGCGCTCGCCGGGTCCTGAACGCCGAGCAACGCCGGCAAGCCGGCCGCCTTCAACGGCTCGGCGTAGCCCCGGTCGCCGCTGGTTGCAGGCGCTGAAGACCGGCGAGTGTCAGGCGTCCGGCCTGATCCGGTACCAGTGCCGGGCGACCGCGATCGCTGTAGCCGACGATCGAGCTGGATCAGACATCCGCCTCTCGGAGCGCACCGCCGCCCCCGAGAGCCGGCGCCGCCCGGCTCCCGGTCGTTGTGTCCGCTGTCGTCGCGGGATGCCGGCCAGCCCAGACCCTGTGCCGTCTCGAGCGACCGCTCCGATGCGGTCGTAGCGGATCGACCTCGAGCGCGGCGCGCGCCTGATGCGAGGGCTGCCCGGAGTTGCGCGTCCTCCGCCTCCACGAGCCACTGATCGCCGGTTCGCGATAGCGCCCCGAGGAAGACGAGCGCCGGGCCTCGCCGGGCGGACCGCTGCTCCGCGATAGGGTGGGCGCGCCGCGCCCGAGCGAGATGCGGAGGTCGAGCGACAGGAAGCCGGCGAGTGCGCCGGCAGGGCGATCGGGCCGGTAGAGGAGCTCCCAGGGGAGATCCCCGAGCGCGGTGTCGGGACCAGTGCCTGAGCCGCAGGCCTTCGTCGGGCGCCGCTGCCCCCAGGCTGCGATCCAACAGCGACCAGACCGGTGGCGCGAGCAGTGCCTCGGAGAGCTGGAGACCGAGCTCGAAGATCTCGTCGCAACTTGACCTGATCGCCGGCGCGGTCGTCGCCGAACCGCTCCTCCGAGGCCGTGATCGCGACGAGGTCCGCCGCGACCCGTACGGGCCGGTTCATGGTTCCGGCCGGGGAGCCGTGCACCAGCACGTCGCCGTGGCCGGAATCGGCCTGCCAGGCGCGCAGCTGGCACCGATGATCTGGCTGAGCCTCGCCTGCGCCTCTGTCGGGCTGACCTCGCGCACCGCCGTGCCCTCCGGGGGCGGGGCCGCGCCGTCGATCTCACCCAGGGTCGTTGCGCCGCGATAGAGCGAGACGGCGAAGGGGCCCACGCCCTTGAGCACCGTCAGCTCCGGCTCCTGGTTGGCGCCGTACTGCTCGCGCACCGTCTCCTCGACCGTGAAGTAGAGATGGGTGTAGAGGTCGAAGGCGCTGAGGTAGCCTCGGGTGCTGCTCGTGCCCCGGCCGCGTAGCCCGTCGACGAGGGTCTCGGTGAAGAGACTCAGCTTCCCCTTGCCGATCCAGGAGAGCTGCTCCTCGCGGCAGGCGGTGATGATGATGCGTCCCTCGCCGGTGGCGAGCAGGGCCGCGGCCGTCTTGCTGGGCAGTGGCGTGTCGGTCAAGGCCGCTTCGGTCGCGCCGAGGGTCGGCGAGATCCCGCCCGAGTGGCAGGCGTTGATGACGAGGAGGACGCGCTTGGCCCTGACCCTGCGCAACCGCTCGAGGAGCTCGGCCTCTCGCACGCCGGTGCCGCTGACCACCCGGCCGTCCCGCACCCGTGTGTCGTGGGTGGTGAGGTAATAGTCGCCGTCGTCGCCGTAGGCACCGTGGCCGCAGAAGAACAGGAACAGGGTGTCGGACTCGGCGGCGCGATCGGCGAGGGTGTCCAGTGCGATCAGGATGTCGTCCCGGCGCGCCGTGGCGTTGCGGAGCAATCCGACCTGGTTTGCCGGGTATCCACACAGGTTCGGGTCGCGGAGGACCTCCGCGACGGCCTCGGCGTCGAGGGCGCAGACGGGCACATTGAGGTTCGGCTGATCCCGGTAGGTGCCGACGCCGACCAGCAGCGCGTGACCCTGGGAGAAGGACATGCGCACCTCCTGTTGTCTTCCGCCCGCGGCGCCGGAGTTTCGGCCGGGGCCTTGGGGCGAGGATAGCGGACCTTGCCCGGGGCCGCCCGCCCCGCGCTCAGATCGCCGCGATGCGCTCGCGCTGCTCGCGGAGCTTGGCGATGGCGCCGGCGTGCTCGGCGAGCTTGGCGCGCTCCTTGGCGACCACCGCCTCGGGGGCCTTGTCGACGAAGGCCGGGTTGGCGAGCTTGGTCTCGGTGCGGGCGATGTCGGCGCTGAGCCGGTCGATCTCCTTGTCCAGTCGTTTCAGCTCCGCATCCTTGTCGATCAGCCCGGCCATGGGGATCAGGATCTTCATCTCGCCGACCAGGGCGATGGCGGACTCGGGGGCCTGGGTGGGATCGTCCAGCAGGGTGATGGACTCGGTGCGGGCGAGGAAGTCGAGATAGGGCCTGGCCTGCTCGATCCAGTCGCGATCGCGCGGTGAGGCGTCGGCGATGAGCACGGGCAGGGGCTTGCCGGGGGGGATGTTCATCTCGCCCTTGATGCGGCGCACCCCGAGGATGAACTGCTGCACCCATTCGATCTCGGCGACCGCCTCTGGGTCCCGCAGGCCAGCGGCGGCGGGGTAGGGGGCGAGCATGATGGTCTCGCCGGATACCCCGGCGAGCGGGGCCACCTTCTGCCAGATCTCCTCGGTGATGAAGGGCATGAAGGGGTGGGCGAGACGCAGGATGGTCTCGAGCGTGGTCACCAGGGTGCGGCGGGTGCCGCGCTTGGCGGCGGGCGAGGCGGTCTCGGAGGTGAGCACCGGCTTGGCGAGCTCCAGGTACCAGTCGCAGAACTGGTTCCAGGTCAGCTCGTAGATGGCCTGGGCGGCGAGGTCGAAGCGGTACCCGTCCAGGGCATCGGTCACGGTGGCGATGGTCGCGTCGAGCCGCGCCTGGATCCAGCGGTCGGCCGCGCTCAGCTCCAGTGCGCCCCCTTGGCCCTCGGCCCTCGGCCCTTGGCCCTCCTGCCCGCAATCCTGCCCCTCCGGTGTTCATCAGGACATAACGCGAGGCATTCCAGAGCTTGTTGCAGAAGTTGCGATAGCCCTCGATGCGGCCGAGGTCGAACTTGACGTCCCGGCCCGTCGTGGCGAGCGCGGCGAAGGTGAAGCGCAGGGCATCGGTGCCGAAGCCGGGGATGCCGTCGGGGAAGTCCTTGCGGGTCTGCTTGGCGATCTTCTCGGCCAGATGGGGCTGCATCATGCCGCGGGTGCGCTTCTCGACCAGGGCCTCGAGGTCGATGCCGTCGATGAGATCGATGGGGTCGAGCACATTGCCCTTGGACTTGGACATCTTGTCGCCGTGGGCATCGCGCACCAGTCCGTGGATGTAGACGTCCCGAAAGGGTACGTCACCCATGAACTTGAGCCCCATCATGATCATCCGGGCCACCCAGAAGAAGATGATGTCGAAGCCGGTCACCAGCACCGAGGTCGGGTAGAAGTCTCTGCAGCCGCTCGGTATCTTCCGGCCAGCCCAGGGTGCTGAAGGGCCAGAGTGCGGAGCTGAACCAGGTGTCGAGCACGTCCGGGTCCTGGATCAGGACCACCTCCGACCCGAAGCCGTGGGTCGCGCGCACCTCCGCCTCGGAGTGCCCCACGTAGACGTTCCCCTGGACGTCGTACCAGGCGGGGATGCGGTGGCCCCACCAGATCTGGCGGCTGATGCACCAGTCCTGGATGTTGCGCATCCACTCGAAATAGGTGTTCTTCCAGTTGTCGGGCACGAATCGGATGCGCCCGTCCTCCACGGCGGCGATCGCCGGTTCGGCGAGGGGCGCGATGCGCACATACCACTGGTCGGTGAGATAGGGCTCGATCACGGCCCCCGAGCGGTCGCCCCGGGGCACCATGAGCCTGTGGTCCCGCACGCCCTCGAGGAGCCCGCGGACCTCCAGATCGGCGACGATGCGCTTGCGTGCCACGAAGCGGTCCATCCCCACATAGGCCGCGGGGATCAGGTCGCCCTCGTCCGGCTCGTTGGCGCGGATGGCCGCATCTGGCGTGAGGATGTTGATCAACCCGCCGTGGGCCTGCGAGGCGATGGGGGTCTCGTCGCGGTGTCGCAGCCAGACCTCGTGGTCGTTGAAGTCGTGGGCCGGGGTGATCTTGACGCAGCCGGTGCCGAACTCGGGGTCGGCGTGGACGTCGGCGATGATGGGGATGCGCCGGCCGGTGAGTGGCAGCTCCAGCAGCTCGCCGATCAGATGTCGGTAACGCTCGTCCTCGGGGTTCACGGCCACGGCGCAGTCGCCCAGCATGGTCTCCGGGCGGGTGGTGGAGACCACGAGATGACCCTTGCCGTTGCTCAGCGGATAGCGCAGGTCCCACATGAACCCGGACTCCTCCTCGGAGAGGACCTCCAGGTCGGAGACCGCCGTGTGCAGCACCGGGTCCCAGTTGACCAGCCGCTTGCCCCGGTAGATCAGACCCTCTTGATAGAGCCGAACGAAGACCTCGCGAACGGCGGCCGATAGGCCCTCGTCCATGGTGAAGCGCTCGTGGGCCCAGTCGAGGGATGATCCGAGCCGGCGCAGCTGGCCGGTGATGCTGCCGCCGGACTCCGCCTTCCACTCCCAGACGCGCTCGATGAAGGCATCGCGGCCGAGGTCGTGTCGGGTCTTGCCGTCTGCTTCGAGCTGGCGCTCGACCACCATCTGGGTGGCGATGCCCGCGTGGTCGGTACCCGGCTGCCAGAGGGTCTTGTCGCCCTTCATGCGGTGGTAGCGGATGAGCGCGTCCATCACCGTATTGTTGAAGCCGTGGCCCATGTGCAGTCTGCCGGTGACATTGGGCGGCGGGATCATGATGCAGTAGGTGCCGACCCCTTCGGTCGATCCGACCGGGTGTGCGCCCTCGGCCGGGGCGAACCAGCCGCCGTCCTCCCAGCGTTGGTACCAGGTCTGCTCCAGGGTCCGGGGGTCGTAGTTCTTGTCCAGCATGGCGTCGCTTCGCGAATAGGGGCGGGGGAGATGATCAGGCCGCGGATGGGGCTCGGTCCACCCGGCTCGATGTGTCGATCGGCCGGTGAGAGGCCGTTCCGGCGCGCAACCGCGGGCATGAGCCCGGGCGTGTCGCGGCTCGGTCGGGACGCCTCGGAGTATACCTTGGGGCGCGGGCGGGGTAAGGCGCGCGAGGCCGCCGCGATCGCCACGGCCCTGGCGGGCATGGCCGATACTCTCCCATACCCGTTCTGTCATCGGAGCCGCCGCCCATGGCCCGCACGCGTGTCTCCTTCGCCAGCTGCAACCTGTACAACCTCAACCGACCGGGGCTGCCCATCTATCGCGACCGGGACGGCTGGGACGAGGCGATCTACCAGCGCAAGGTCGATTGGACCGCGGCCCAGGTCCGGCGCCTGGGGGCGGATGTCTGGGGCTTCCAGGAGCTCTGGCATCAGGTCGCCCTGACGGATGTCTTCGACGCCGCCGGACTCGCCGGCGACTACCGCTTGCTGACACCGACGGTCCAGCAGGGCGGGCGGATCGTCTGCGCGGGGGCGGTGCGCGGCGACCTGCTGCGGGACGAGCCCGAATGGATCGAGCGCTTCCCCGAAGGCTTCCGGCTGGCGAGCGGCGGCGACGATCCCCAGACCAGCGACATCGCTGTTCAGATCGCCCGCTTCTCCAGGCCGGTGCTGCGCTTTCGGGTGCGTCCCCGCGCGCGGGGCAGGGACATCACCTTCTTCGTCGCCCATCTCAAGTCCAAACGCCCCACCGACATCTATCGCGAGGGCTGGTACCGCGAGGCCAACGAGTATTACGCCAAGCACAAGGAGGCCATCGGATCCGCCCTGTCCACGGTGCGCCGCACGGCTGAGGCACTCGCCCTGCGTATGCTGCTGACGGACACCCTGAAGGGGGGCGACGATCCGGTGGTCGTGCTCGGGGATCTGAACGACAGCACGGACAGCAATACACTGGATCTCATCACCGGGCAGCCGAACTACATCACGAGCCCCCTGTACCGCGGGGGTGGCGACGACGATCTCTACTCGGTGAGCAGCCTGCAGAAGCTCCGCAGCCTGCGGGATGTCTATTACACCCACGTCTACCAGCAGAGCCTGGAGTCGCTCGATCACATCCTTGTCTCCCAGGAGCTCTACGACCAGTCGCGCAAGCGCGTGTGGGCCTTTCGCGGCATGGAGGTCGTCAACGACCACCTGAGCCGCGACGATCACGACCGAGAGCGGCAGCACCGATCACGGCATCGTGTGGGCCGAGTTCGAGTATTGGCCGGAGGCCGGAGCCTGAGGGCCGCCTGACCCTGACCCCTGGCGGCGTTCCGGCGGGCGCCTAGGGCGCCGCGGCCTCGGTGCGCCCCAGACGCAGGCGGGAGGGCCCCTCTATGCGCACCGCGAGGGCCCGCAGGGGCGCTTTCAGGCGTTTGATCTCGGGCCTTCGGCAGGCGGCCGGCTCGTCGTTCGTCCGGAGGTCACAGACCCGGATCTCCCCCAGCCCATCCACGGCGCCGCTGACGAGGACCCAGGATGGACCCTCGAACCAGGGGATGACTGGGATCTCGACCGTCCCCGTGCCCGCCTCCCGATCGAGGCCCCGCAGGGTGCCAGCCGCATGGATGACCAACCCGAGTCCGGGGTCCGCCAGGCGGTCCTCGATCCGCGGCAGGCCATAGAGCTCCGCGATGTTGTGCTGAATCCCGCGGGGCTGAAGGGAGAGGCGGCTGCGCTTCTGATCGGCAAGATCCAGGTAATCGGGGAGCAGGCCGGTCAGCGGGCCCGAGCCCTGCGGGTAGACCATGGCGAGCCCGGTCGCGATGATCCCGCGGGCGATCTTGCGCCAGGGGGCGGAGCTGTCGTGGCGGTGCAGCTTCAACAGGGCGTCCGCATAGACCAGCCCGCACCATTGCACCGGCCGGCCGATCCAGTTCAGTCGATCCCAGTCCGTGGCCCCCAGGACGGGGATGGTGGCGTAGAGCCCGATGGCGCGCTGGGTGGGCGGGGTCAGATAGACGAAAGACAGCCCGCTCCAGGCCCACTCGACCGCGGCCTCGAGGTGGCGCGGGTCCCCGGAGAGCTCGTAGCCCAGGACGAAGGCGTGGGTGAGCAGGGCCGCGGCGAGGATGTCCGGGGTGTGGAGCGGGATCTCCCAGGTCTGGGCCCCGCGGGGGACGTCGTGCCGATACTGCGCGTCCTGGCGCTCCAGAAGGTCGAGGGCGCTGCGTCTCAGGTCCGGGTCGCCGGTGATGGCCGCGGAGGCGAGGATCGCAACCAGTTTGCGCGCCCCGTAGCCGTTGGCATGAGACTCGAAGTGGGTGCGCCCGTAGTCCGGCTTGCCGGGCTCGGGGGTGTAGTCGAGCCTCCCCGAGGGCCCGAAGGCCCCGGCCTGGCGGCGGGCGATTGCGCAGCATGCCCAGGAGATGCCCCGTCCAGGCGTCTCGGCCCGTGCAGGGCAGGCGCCAGGGTCTCGCCGAGTCGCGCCGACGGGTTGGCCTTGGCGCCGAGCCGCTCCCGGCCCCGTTGGATGCCCGTGGTCAACCGTTCGCTCAGGGCCGGGTCCTCGGCGAAGCGGGCGAGCCATTCCAGGTAGACCGTCGCCTGGGCCGAGGGCTTGTGCCCGAAACCCAGGGCGTGCTCCCAGGTGCCGTCTGCGTGGATGGGTGAATCGAGCCAGCCACGGGTCAACAAGCCCAAGGTCGCCTGGATCGGGGGCGGCTGGGGGGTCGGCTCGGCCCAGGGGTGGTCGCGGGCCCAGAGGCGCAGGGCCCCGACGACGCTGGGCGCCTTGCCGGCCATGATCCGTGCCGAGACCCGCAGGGGTCGATCGGCCTCGAGACGGAGCGGTGCATGGGCTACCAGGGCATTCTCCGGCCTCAGTGGACCCACCGCCGGTCCGCTGAGGGCCATGAGATGGGCGGCGGTGCCGAAGACCCGATCGGGGGAGTCGAAGACCGGGCTCACCGCCTGTGAGGGGCGCCAGGCCAGGGCCAGGAAACGCCCCGAGTCCTGGATGGCCAGGAGCGGGATGGTGAGCTTGCTCGGATGGGGCGCAAGGCGATCGTTCCAGGGCGGTGCCAGGTCGGCCTCGCTGCTGCTCGGCTCGTCCCCCAGGTATTCGACCCCGGGCAGGAGCGCCTGATGCTTACGAGTACCGAAGGTGTCGAGTCCCGCGAGCAGGGTGATCCAGGGTACATGGATCAGGTCGCGCGGCTCGGAGCAGCGGATCTCCAGGTCCAGCTCGAGCACCCCGGGGTCGGCCCCCGGTCTGAGGCGCCGCGTGAGGGTCCAGGTGCCGCCCTCAGCGTCCCGCAGGCTTGCCTCGATAGTCATCGTGGACCCGGCCCGGGTCACCCGCGGTCGAGCCGCGCCGGCCTGGATCCACCTGGGCCGATCTCCGGAGAGATAGCCGATCCGCTCCGCGGGCCAACCCGTCGCCATCAGCTGGCCGTCGACCAGGACCCGATAGTCGCCGAACCGCTCGCCGCCCTGGCTGAACCCCAGGCGGCCCGCCCTGAGATCCTCGGCGGCCCCCCGGCCCTGACCCCGCACCGGCACCGGCGAGCTGGTGGGAAGCAGAAAGCCGGCGATTGGCTGGACATCGATCCCCTGGAGCGCGAGCGTCCCCGGCGCGCCCGAGGGGTCGATCCGCAGGCGTGTGCCCGCGCCCAGGGCAGGCAGGCGGACCGCGTAGTCGTGCCAGGCCCCGTCAGGGTTCACCTTGAACCCCGCGCTTGGGCGTGCCCCCCCGGGCATCATGGCGGTGATCTGCCCGGTACTGTCGCCGGTGGAGCGCATCCGCCATCGCACCAGCACGGGGACCGGGCTGGTGGCGGTGACCGGCGGCGAGATCAGATGGGGATCCGGCCCGCTCATCCTGGCCTGAAGGCGCGCGGGTGTGACCTCGAGGTCGGCGATGTCACCACTGGCCGTCCATCCCTGGCCCGAGCTCAGCAGCGGCGGGGCGATGGAGCGGGGCAGGGGTGTCCGCTGGGTTGGGCGGGGCAGTCTGGCCGCGCTCAGCGCGGGAGCGGAAGGTGCCGTGGGCGTAGCGCCAGGCAGAGGCACAGGCGCGGGCGCCTGATTGGGCGACGTCATCTTTGGCGTCCGCGGAAGGGGCGGCTTCGCCGCCGTGCCGCTGCCGGGTTGGCGTGCTTCCCCCAGCTCCTCGATCCGCTGGCGCAGGTCGATGACGTCGGGGTGGGCCTCGGTGTAGCGCTCGAGCAACCGCTGGAGCTCGGCCTCCAGGGATCTGCGATCCGCGTCCGCTGCCCAGGGTGCGCCGGGCCCGAGCAAGGCGGCGAGGACCGCGATCAAGGCCCACCGAGCCCCAGGGCACCGCCAGACCCGGGCGGCGCCGGGACCGCGGCGGGGCTCGGGATCAGGCAAGGTTGGGCACGCGCTTCATGGCCAGGGTGATCCCGGTCAGGTGATGACCGTGGGCTCGGTCCGCCCGGTGCGGGCCTCGATCTGGGCGAGCTCCCGGGCGATGAGGATCAGGGGCGCCAGGGCCTCCTGGGTGTCCCGATCATGGGCGGCCGGATCGGGCTCGAAGTATTCGATATAGACGCGCAGGGTCGCGCCCTCAGTGCCGGTGCCCGAGAGCCGGAAGACGACCCGCGAGCCGCCTTCGAGGCCGACGCGGATCCCCTGGCCTGTCGAGACGCTGCCGTCGATGGGGTCGGTGTAGGCGAAGTCGTCCGCGTAGCTCACCGCATAGTCGCCGAGCCGCTTCCCCGGGAGACCGGGGAGCAGACGCCGCAGGTGGTCCACCAGACCCTCGGCGGCGGCCGAGTCCACGGCCTCGTAGTCGTGGCGCGTGTAGTAGTTGCGACCGAAGCGGCGCCAGTGCTCGTGGACGATCTCGGAGACGGACTGGTGGCGGACCGCCAGTAGATTGAGCCAGAAAAGCACGGCCCACAGTCCGTCCTTCTCGCGCACGTGGTCGGAGCCGGTTCCGAAGCTCTCCTCTCCGCACAGGGTGATGCGCCCGGCGTCGAGCAGGTTTCCGAAGAACTTCCAGCCGGTGGGGGTCTCGAAACACTCCACCCCTAGCGCCTCGGCCACGCGGTCCGGGGCCTGACTGGTGGGCATGGAGCGGGCGATCCCGCGGATCCCGCCGCGATATCCGGGGGCGTGGTGGGCGTTCGCGGCGAGCACGGCGAGGCTGTCGCTCGGGGTGACGAAGAAGCGCTTGCCGAGCACCATGTTGCGGTCGCCGTCGCCATCGGAGGCGGCGGCGAAGTCCAGCGCATCCGCGCCCTGGGTGAGGGCCACCAGGTCGTGGGCGTGGACCAGGTTGGGGTCCGGGTGCCCGCCGCCGAAGTCCTCCAGGGGCACGCCGTTCATCACCGTCCCCGGGCCCGCACCCAGTCGGTTCTCGAGGATCTCGACGGCGTAGGGGCCGGTCACCGCATGCATGGCGTCGAAGCGCATGCGAAACAGGCCGGAGTCGAAGAGGGCGCGGATGGCGCCGAAGTCGAACAGGGACTCCATCAATGCGGCATAGTCCGCCACCGGATCGATGACCTGAATGGTGGAGGCGCCGAGCTCGGTCTCGCCGAGACGATCCAGGTCGACCGCCGGGCAGTCGAGGGTCCGGTAGGCGTCGATGGCCCGGGTGCGTGCGTACATGGCCTCGGTGATGGCCTCGGAGGCGGGCCCGCCGTTGGACCCGTTGAACTTGATGCCGAAGTCCTCGTCCGGTCCCCCGGGGTTGTGGCTCGCCGAGAGCACGATGCCGCCCTGGGTCTTGTATTTACGGATGATGCAGGAGACTGCCGGGGTGGAGAGGATGCCGCCGCGCCCGACGAGACAGCGCTTCACCCCGTTGGCGGCGGCCATGCGCAGGATGGTCTGGATCGCCTGGCGGTTGTAGTAGCGCCCGTCGCCGCCTACCACCAGGGTGCCGCCCGAGAGCTCCGGCTGGGTATCGAAGATGGCCTGGACGAAGTTCTCGAGATAATGCGGCTGCTCGAACACCCGCACCTTCTTGCGCAGTCCGGAGGTACCCGGGCGCTGGCCCTCGAACGGCGTGGTGGCGACGACCATCGGATCCATGTTCAACCCCTTGAGTCTCGTGTGAATGCCTCTATTGACGTGCGGCGAGGCAAGCGCTGGCGATAGGACGCGGATTGTAGCCCTTGAGGTCCAGCGAAGCGTAATCGGAGCGCGATGACAGGCGCGCCCCTACATCCGACGAGCCCGCCGGCCGAGGCTCGGTCGCGCCATCCCAACGAGGTGAACCGCCCATGACAGTCGACGCCCACAAGGAGACCCTGGAGTTCAAGGCCGAGGTCAGCAAGGTGCTGGACCTGGTCATCCGCTCCCTGTACTCCAACAAGGAGATCTTCCTCCGCGAGCTGATCTCCAATGCCTCGGACGCCTGCGAGAAGCTGCGTTTCGAGGCCCTCTCCGACGATGCCCTCTACGAGGGCGACGGCAGCCTGCGCATCCGGGTGTCCGTCGACAAGGACGCCGGCACCCTGACGGTCTCGGACAACGGCATCGGTCTCAGCCGCCAGGAGGTCACCGAGACCATCGGCAGCATCGCGAGCTCCGGCACCCGGCGATTCTTCGAGCACCTGTCCGGGGATCAGGCAAAGGACAGTCAGCTCATCGGCCAGTTCGGGGTGGGCTTCTACTCGGCCTTCATCGTCGCCGACCGGGTGACCCTGACCTCCAGGCGCGCCGGCCTCGGACCCGAGCACGGCGTGCGCTGGGAGTCCGACGGCCACGGCAGCTACAGCCTGGAGACCATGGAGAAGGCCGGCCGCGGAACCGAGGTCACCCTGCATCTGAAGGACGAAGAGAAGGAGTTTCTCGAGCCCTGGCGCCTGCGCACCATCATCGGCAAGTTCTCCGACCACATCGCGATCCCGGTCGAGATGGAGCAGGAGCACTACGGGGACGAGGAGGAGAAGGAGAAGCCCGACGCGGACCAGGGTCCGCAATGGGAGCAGGTCAACCGTGGCACGGCCCTGTGGATGCGCAACAAGTCCGAGATCAAGGACGAGGAATACGAGGAGTTCTACAAGCACATCTCCCACGACTTCGAGGGACCCGTCGCCCATGTCCACAACCGGGTGGAGGGGACGAACGAGTACACCACCCTGCTCTTCGTGCCCAAGCGGGCCCCCTGGGACCTCTGGGACCGCGACCAGAAGCACGGCGTGAAGCTCTATGTGCGCCGGGTCTTCATCATGGACGAGGCGGATAAGCTGCTGCCGCACTATCTGCGCTTCGTCAAGGGCGTGGTGGACTCCGACGACCTGCCCCTCAACGTCTCGCGCGAGATCCTTCAGCACAACAAGAAGATCGACACCATCCGCCAGGCCAACACCAAGCGGGTGCTGGGGCTGCTCGAGACCCTCGCGAAGGACGAGCCAGAGAAGTACCAGGCCTTCTGGACGGAGTTCGGGCGGGTGCTCAAGGAGGCCCCGGCCGAGGACTATGGCAACCGCGAGCGCGTGGGCGGGCTCCTGCGCTTCGCCAGCACCCACAACGACGGCGACGACCAGAGCGAGTCCCTGGACGCCTACATGGAGCGGATGAAGGAGGGTCAGGAGAAGATCTATTTCATCACCGCCGACAGCCCCGCCGCGGCGCGCCACAGTCCGCACCTCGAGGTCTTCCGCAAGAAGGGCGTGGAGGTCCTGCTGCTCTCCGATCGGGTCGACGAGTGGCTGGTCTCCAACCTCCACGAGTACAAGGGCAAGCACCTCCAGTCCGTCGCCAAGGGCGATCTGGACCTTGGGGCCCTGGCCGATCAGGAGGACAAGGCCAAGGTCGAGCAGGCCGAGAAGGAGCACGGCGACCTGCTCAAGCGTCTCAAGGAGTCCCTGGGCGAGCGGGTCGCCGAGGTGAAGGCCTCGACCCGTCTGGTGGATTCGCCGGCCTGTCTGGTGGTGGGTGCCCACGACATGAGCGCCAACCTCGCCCGGGTGCTGAAGGCAGTGGGTCAAGAGGCCCCCGATCAGAAGCCCACCCTGGAGCTGAACCTCGACCACCCCCTCGTCAAGCGTCTGGAGACCGAGACCGACGCCACGCGTTTCAACGACCTGGGGTCCATCCTGTTCGACCAGGCGCAGCTCGCCGAGGGTGGACAGCTCGACGATCCGGCGGGCTTCGTCGGGCGGCTCAATGGCCTGATGATGAGCATGCTGCTGTCGGGGCGGTAAGTCGCGTGAGAGCGGCGCGTGGCGGGTGGCAGATGACCGGTACTGGTGCTCGGCCCTCGCAACGCGCCACGTCTTGATCGGGATAAAGCCGCTCGATCCCCCCATGGATTCTGCGGAATAGCCGGGTGGCGGGTCTCTGTGTCACACTCCCGCGTCTTTCCATACGACGAGGAGACGTACCCATGCGCGTGATTCTGCTTGGCGGCCCCGGGGCCGGCAAAGGCACCCAGGCCGGTTTCATCAAGGAGACCTTCGGCATCCCCCAGATCTCCACCGGCGACATGTTGCGCGCCCACGTCAAGGCGGGCAGCGAGCTCGGCAAGGCGGCGAAGAAGATCATGGACGAGGGCGGTCTGGTCTCCGACGACATCATCATGGGCATGGTCAAGGAGCGCATCACCGACGCGGACTGCGAGCAGGGCTATCTGTTCGACGGTTTCCCGCGCACCCTGGCCCAGGCCGATGCCCTCAAGGAGGCCGAGGTCTTCGTCGACGCGGTGGTGGAGATCGACGTCCCCGATGAGGAGATCATCAAGCGCATGTCGGGCCGGCGCGTCCATCTCGCCTCCGGTCGCACCTACCACGTGGTCTTCAATCCGCCCAAGGAGGAGGGTAAGGACAACGAGACCGGCGAGGATCTGATCCAGCGCGACGACGACCAGGAAGAGACCGTCAAGGCGCGCCTCAAGGTCTATCACGACCAGACCGAGCCCCTGATCGCCTATTACTCCGGGTGGGCCGAGAAGGGCGGGGAGGGTGCCCCCAAATACATCAAGATCCACGGGATCGGGTCGGTGGACGAGATCCGCGACCAGATCATCACGGGCCTCAAGTCCGTGTGATGCGCCCGCGGGGCGGCGACGCCTCGCGCCGCTTCGAGCAGCAGGTCAACCGGGCCATGGGCCCGGTTTTCTTTTGTTCGCACCGACCCAAGGCTCGCCGGTCTAGCCAGGTCGGGGCGGCCATGCCAGCCGGGCACCGCCGCCAGCCGCAAGCGGATTCTGCTAGTATGCCGGCGACGTTGTACCAGACACAGGAGGCCGAGATGGCCGTTGTAGAGCTCGCTTCCCCAACTGAATTCGAGACCGCGGTCAAGGACCACGACTTCGTGATCGTGGACTTCTGGGCCCCCTGGTGCGGGCCCTGCCGCTCGTTCGCGCCGGTCTACGACAAGGTGTCCGCCGACTTCGAGGATGTCGTCTTCGCGAAGGTCAATACCGAGGATCAGCAGGAGATCGCCGCGCGCTTCCAGATCCGCTCCATTCCGACCCTGATGATCTTCCGCGAACAGATCATCATCTTCTCCCAGCCGGGTGCACTGCCCGAGAGTAGCCTGCGCGACCTGCTCGGCAAGGCCAAGGAGCTGGACATGGCTGAGGTCAGGCGGCAGATCGCCGAGCAGCAGACCAAGACCGCCTGAGCCGGCCGGCTGCCAGGCCTCACGCCGGCCGGGCCGGGACCAAGATCATGCAGTCCAGGGTCATCTGCCGCGTGGCCAATCGCGACCTCCTGCTGACGCGGCCGACGGTCGGTGCCCTGATGGCCCTGTGCGAGGAGAACTACCATCGTCTCGCTCGCCTCGCGCCAGGCCTCGAAGGCCGCGCCGGGACGCTCGTCTCACGGGTCGACGGCGGGGTGGACCTGGTCATGGAGATCGAGGCCCAGTCCCGTTACACGACCGAGCTGCGGCTCACCTATCTGTTCGACGGCAAGACCCCCGAGGCTGGCGCCAGCCGGCGCGAGGGTCGCCCTGGCGCTGACCCCGATGCGCGCGTGCGCGCCTATCACGACGCGCGCCAGGTCGAGGTGCTCGACCTGCGGCAGACCGCACTGCCGCGCTACGCCCACTATGCCCACCCGGCCCTGGACGCCAAATGGCGGGTCAACCTCTTCCTGTCCAAGTGGCTCGCCTATTGTGTCGACCAGGGACACCGCTTCGACGCCACGGAGACACGCGGCGTCGATCGCCACGGCGACGTCCTGCTGCCGAGCTGCGGTTGACCTTAGCCTTGGGGAACGCTGATTAAAGCGTTTCCCGTGCAGGCCAAGGATGACCCACCATGTTCATCGGCGCTAAGCCGTTGAAAATGAAGCGCCCCACGAGTCGCACCCCCGAGGCGCGACTCGTGGGCGCGAGCTGATTCAAGCCAGGTATGGCTTCAATCAGTATCTCCTCAGGGGCACTCGCCGTACCCCTGCCTGCATCCGGGCCCCCCGAAGAGATCCACCCCCGGTCCGACCGGGTGGGAACCAAGCGCCCCTCGCGTTGACATACGGGGAGCCGGGGCCTTTCTGGCACCGCATTGAAATACCAGATTTCCTGACTACTTTACTCAGGGTCGCGTCGACCCCGGTCAGCGCGGGGTCTCAACTCAATCGGCAGGCACACAACGATGAGACTATCGACCAAAGGCAGATACGCGGTGACCGCGATGCTCGATCTGGCCCTGCACTCCGGTAAGGGGCCTGTGACCCTCGCGGATATCTCAGTCAACCAGGGGATCTCGCTCTCTTACCTGGAACAGTTGTTCGCCGCACTGCGCGGCAAGCAACTCGTTCGGGGCGTGCGCGGTCCGGGTGGGGGCTATTATCTCGGACGGGACGCAGCGGCGATCTCCATCGCCGACATCATCTGCGCGGTGGATGAGTGGGTGGAGTTCACCCGGTGCGGCGGACGCGAGAACTGCCGGGACGGCCAGCGGTGTCTCACCCATCATCTCTGGGATCAGCTGAGCGACGAGATCTTCCGGTTCCTCAGCGACATCACCCTGGCAGACCTGGTGGAGCGCGGGCGCTCCGAACGGCCGCGGGTGCGGCCGGACTTCATCGAGACCGAGCGCAAGCGCCGCGCGGCTTGAGGCCTCGCCGGTGGCACGGATGCCCCGGCCGAGCGGGGAGCTTCATTAGCTGGCGGCCCCCTTGGGGATCTCGTCTCCACCCAGACGCGGAAGCACGAAGCCCACCTCGGTGCCGTACCCGGGCTCGGAGCGGATCTCGAGGGAGCCCCCGTGCTCCCGCACCAGCCGTTGCACGATAGCGAGCCCGAGACCTGTGCCCTCCGCGCGGGTGCTGAAGAAGGGCTCGGTCAGCCGGGGAACGATCTCCTTCGGGATGGCCTCACCCCCGTTGTGAACCCGAGCGCGCACCCCCTGCGCATCCACCGAGACTCGCCACGCGACCACCGATCCAGGAGTGGCGGCATTGCGTGCGTTCTGGGTGAGGTTGGAGAAGACCTGTCTCAGGCGATCCTTGTCCGCGAGCACCCAGCTCGCCTCGTCGGTGCACTCGAACGATAGTTCGGAAGTGGCGGCGGAAAGCTCGTCTTCTTCGACCCATGATTCGATGAGTCTCCCCAGCTCGACCGGCTCGAGGGCCAGCTTGATCGGCTTGGCGTAGAGCAGGATCTCCTCGAGCAGCCGGGCCACCCGCGCCGATTCCTGGCTCGCGAGGACCACACGCCGCTCGCTCCGGGGGTCCAGGGCCTGACCCGACAGGTGGTCCAAGGCCATCGAGATGGTCGTCAGCGGGGTGCGCAGCTCGTGGGCGATGCCTGAAGCAAGCTCACCGACCGCCGCAAGACGCGAGCGCTCCGCGAGCCGCGCCGTGCGGTTGAAGCTCAGGGTCACGAGCTGGGCGATGTTGCCGAGGAAGCGCAGGTGGGAGGCGTCGTAGCGTCCCGGTGAGCGCGTCGCGAAGACCACCAGCCCGGTGGCGATACCCCGTCCATCCGCTGCCAGTGGAAGGGCGATGGCGGAGCGCATCCCCAACCCGGCGAGCTGGGCGAGTAGCCGCTGCTGCGGATGGCGGCGCAGCTCTTGGCCGATGTCGGCGATGAGATGGGGCCCCGGGGCGTCGACCAGATCGCGCAACAGGGGGCCGCTCATCGGGAGCAGGCGCGCCCCGTCGAGATGCGGCTCCCCGTCCAGACGGGCGGCCTCAACCCGTGCCGTCGAGCGCGTGTCGTCCACCGAGACCACCCCGATCCAATCGAATCCGAGCAGATCGCGGAACTCCAGGGCGATGAACGCGATCAGCTCGTCGAGGTCGTTGCCCTGCTGAAGCCGCTCGAGGAGCCGATGGAGCAGGTCGAGCCGGCCCGCGAGCCGGTTGAAGCTGGCGGTGAGCCCCTGCACCTCCGTGGTGCCCTGCACGGGGAGTCGATAGGCGAAGTCCCCATCCGCCACCTGGGCGAACCCCGCGATTGTCCGCCGCAGGGGCCGCAGGACCTTGACCCTCAGGGCGATCAGGATCAGGGCCACGACCGCGCCGCCGATCAGGGCGAGGGCCAGGGTTGCCTTGACGATGCGCCGATGCTCCCCGGCCGCCCAGTCGCGCAGGGCCTGGGCCAGGTCCTGGGTGGCCCCGTTGAGCCCCTGATGCTGGGCCATGGCATGCTCGGCGGCCCATTCCAGACGAGGCTCGTCGAGGTCATCGCCCAAGGCCTCGAACAGCTCCGCGCGATACTCGGCCCAGACGGCCTCGATCCGCCGGATCGCCGCCGCCACCGCGGGACTCACCTGCGGTTGCGACCAGGGTAGCCGCCAGCCCCCTGGGCCCTGGAAATCGCCGCGCATGAAGATGTCGACCACCTCGTCGAAAGTGGCCACGTCGGCGCTGAGGTTCTGATAGTAGAGCCTGACGTCGCGAAAGTAGGTGGGATAGTCGCGGGGGGCGTTCTGCTTGTATTGCATGGCCTCGGCGTGCATGCGCTCGGCCGTGAGCTCGAGCCTCCCGGCGATCCCCACCACCGCGTCCGCCGCGACCTGGCGCTGGAAGGCCCCGACCGCATAGAGTCCGCCGAGGGCGAACAGGATCAGCAGGGCCGCAAAGGCGGCGCTCAGCTGGAACGCGAGGCTGCCGAAGAGGCCCTTCACCCGATCGTGCCCGGAGAGCCGCGGCGGCGCCATGAAGAGCGAGCCGCGGTGATGCTATGCTCCGGCCCCGACCCCGAGCGGCCGCCGCGGCGCATGGCTCGGGCGTGCCCGCAGACCCCCAGAGGCATCCGCGCCATGGCCGAGCAACCCGATGGCTTGATCACGATCCAGGATTTCATTCGTTGGGGTGCGAGTCGCTTCAACGGCGCTGGCCTGTTCTTCGGGCACGGGACGGACAACGCCCTCGACGAGGCGGCCGCGCTGGTCCTGCACTGCCTCCATCTCGGCCCCACGCTGCCGCAGGGCCTGCGGGAGTGCCGCTTGACCGCCGCGGAGCGGGTGGCGATCACGGAGCTCATGGAGCGCCGGATCAGCGAGCGGGTCCCGGCCGCCTATCTCACCGAGCGGGCCTGGTTCGCCGGCCTCGAATTCTACGTCAACCCCTCGGTGCTGGTGCCGCGCTCGCCCATCGCCGAGCTGATCGAGGCGGGATTCGAGCCCTGGATCGACGGCGAGCGGGTGGGGCGGGTGCTCGATCTGTGCGCGGGCTCGGGCTGCATCGGCATCGCCACCGCGGTGCATCTGCCCGACGCCGACGTGGACCTGGTCGAGATCGATCCCGATGCCCTCGCGGTGGCGCGGGCCAATGTGGCCCGGCACGGGGTCGAGGACCGGGTGCGGGTGCTCGAGTCGGATCTGTTCGCGGCCCTGATCGGGCACCGCTACGATGTGATCCTGTCGAATCCCCCCTATGTTGCCGCAGAGGAGTACCGCACCCTGCCGGCCGAGTATCGCCGTGAGCCCGAGCTCGGGCTGCTCGCAGATGACGAGGGGTTGGCGGTGGTGCTGCGGATCCTCCGCCAGGCGGGCCGACACCTCACGGACGAGGGGATCCTGGTGCTCGAGGTGGGCAGCGCGGCGGCCGCCCTCGATCAACGGCTGCCCCAGGTGCCCTGGACCTGGATCGAGTTCGAGCGGGGCGGCGAGGGTGTCCTGCTGCTCACCCGCGAGCAGATCGCCCTGTATCAGCATCACTTCGAGGAGGCATGCGCCGATGAGCCTTGGGCGGGCACTTAGCGCCGACGAGGGTTCCCGCCTTCCTCAATCCCCTGGAGGAGGGCATCCAGGGCGTCCAACCGTCCATGCCCGAGGGGACCGATGTGTTCGGCCGGGATGGCCTGCCCTTCATGGATCTCGCCGGGACGTATTGCGAAGCGATCCCGTTCCACAGCCTACTGAAGCCGATCAACGAGACCCATCGCCGCGGTCTCGACCTGGAGGTCTAATGATGAATGACGCGCTCGATCGCGGGCCGGGGGTTTAAGCCATGGACCAAGGCGTCACCCTCGACCTGGACCTCATCCGCCGCTACGACCAGAGCGGTCCCCGCTACACCTCCTATCCCACCGCGGTGGAGTTCACCGAGGGGTTCGACGAGTCGGCCTACAGCGCGGCCTGCGAGCGGGGCAACGCGGCCGGTCGGCCCCTGTCGCTCTACTTCCACATCCCCTTCTGCGACACGGTCTGCTTCTACTGCGCCTGTAATAAGATTGCCACCAAGGATCGCTCCCTGGCGCCCCCATACCTGCGGCGCCTGCATCGCGAGATCGAGCTCCAGGCCGGGTTGGTCGATACCGCCCGCCCGGTCGAGCAGCTCCATTGGGGCGGGGGTACACCGACCTTTCTCAGTCACGGCCAGATGGAAGCCCTGATGGCCAAGACCCGCGAGCAGTTCAGCCTCGCACCGGATGAGGTGGGGGAATACTCCATCGAGATCGACCCGCGCGAGGCCGACGCCGACACCGTCGCGCTGCTGCGCCGGATCGGGTTCAACCGCATGAGCCTCGGGGTGCAGGACTTCGAGCCCCGTGTCCAGGCCGCGGTGAACCGCATCCAGACCGAGGCCGAGACGGTGGCGGTGCTCGAGGCGGCGCGTGCGCACGGCTTCCGGTCCATCAGCGTGGACCTGATCTACGGGCTGCCCTTCCAGCGGGTGGATGGCTTCCTGCGCACCCTGGAGCGGGTGGTGGGATTCGCGCCGGACCGGCTCTCGGTCTTCAACTACGCCCATCTGCCCGAGCGCTTCAAGCCCCAGCGTCGGATCGAGGCGGAGGACCTGCCGACCCCCGAGGTCAAGCTCGATATCCTGCGCTCGACCATCGACTTCCTCACCGGCGCCGGTTATGTCTACATCGGCATGGACCACTTCGCACGCCCCGACGATGAGCTGGCGCAGGCCCAGCGCGCCGGCACCCTGTATCGCAACTTCCAGGGCTATTCGACCCACGCCGATTGCGACCTGATCGGGATGGGCGTGACCTCCATCGGCAAGGTCGACAACACCTATGGTCAGAATCGGCGCGGGTTGGAGGACTACTACCGCGACATCGACGCCGGACGGCTGCCGGTGTTCCGCGGGATCGAGCTCAGCCGCGACGACGAGATCCGCCGCGATGTGATCACCCGGCTGATCTGCAACTTCGAGCTCGACATCCCGGCCTTCGAGTCCCAGTGGGGGCTCGACTTCCCGGGCTACTTCGGAGCCGCGCTGGACCAGCTCGCACCCATGGCCGCTGACGGACTCCTCACCCTCGACCCCGTGCACATCCGGGTGCTCCCCCGCGGCCGGCTGCTGATCCGCAACATCTGCATGACCTTCGACGCCTATCTGGCCGCCAAGACGGGCCCGATTGGCTTCTCTAAGGTGATCTGATGGGCCGGCTCTGTCTCCAGAGACCCGCGGGTAACGGGTCGTGACCGCTGCTGCCGGCGGCGCCGAGATCCTCGGGCGTTTTCGCACGGTCGCGGCGGAGCAGGGCGCGCGTCCCTGTATCCACGGCGAGGACGGACTGACCTACGCCGAGCTCGACCGCCGCTCGGACGGGGTCGCCCGGGCCCTGATGGGGGCGGGTGTCGGGGCGGGTGAGCGTGCGGGCCTGCTGTGCCCCAACGGCGCCGACTTCGTGGTCGCCTATCTCGGCATCCTCAAGTCAGGTGCCACCGCGGTGCCCCTGAACCTGATGCTCCATCCCCGGGAGATGGCCTTTGCCCTCGCCGATTGCGGCGCTTGCGCCCTCATCCATCATCAGGCCTTCGACACCGCGGCCGCCGAGGCGACCGCTGGGCTGGATCTGCGTCTGCGGGCGCGCATCGGCGGCGCCGGGCCCGGGGAGATCCGCGGCTTCGAGGATCTGATCGAGACCCCTGGGGAGCGGGTCGAGCCCGCGCTCGACCCGAGCGAATCGGTCGCCGTCATCCTCTACACCTCGGGCACCACCGGGCGTCCCAAGGGCGCCATGCTGACCCATGCGAACCTGGCCTCCAATGCGGCCAGCGTCGCGGCGGCACTCTCTCTCACCCGGGACGACCGGGTCTTGGTGGTCCTGCCCATGTTCCACGCCTTCGCGGCCACGGTCGGGGTGCTGACCCCACTGCTCCAGGGCGGGGGGATCGTGCCGGTGGCCCGTTTCGAGCCGCGCCTGGTGAGCCAGGCCATCGCGGACCAGGGGGCGACCCTGTTCCTTGGTGTGCCGAGCATGTATGGCCTGCTGCTGCGACTCGATGAGGCGTCGATGGGGCAATGGCGGGGTGTGCGGCTGTGCGTGAGCGGGGGCGCGGCGCTGCCCGAGGCGGTGCTGCGCGGTTTCGAGTCACGCTTCGCCATCCCCATCGTCGAGGGGGACGGACCCACCGAGTGCTCGCCCGTCACCTGTGTCAACCCGCCGGATGGGCCGCGCAAGCCGGGCTCGGTCGGGCCGCCCATCCCCGGGGTCGAGATGTGCATCCTAGATGCAGAGGGCCGAGGGCTCCCGGACGGCACCCCCGGCGAGGTCTGCGTGCGCGGCCCGAACGTCATGAAGGGCTACTACAACCTGCCCGAGGCGACCCGGGAGGCCTTCTTCGGCGACTGGTTTCGCACCGGCGATCTCGGTACCCGCGATGCCGATGGCTATTTCTATCTGGTCGATCGGATCAAGGACCTGATCATCGTCAACGGCATGAACGTCTACCCAAGGGTGATCGAGGAGGTGCTCTATGGGCACCCGGGCGTCGCCGAGGCGGCCGTGGTGGGGGACCCCGATCCCAGGCACGGCGAGATCCCGGTCGCCCATGTTGCCCTGCGTCCCGAGGCGGACCCGGCCCACGCCGCGGCCGAGCTCCGGGACTGGTGTCGCGAGCGACTCGGCCGACACGAGGTCCCCCGGCGCTTCGTCATCCGCGCGTCGCTGCCGCGCAACGCTGCGGGCAAGATCCTCAAGCGCGAGCTGCGCCTCGCCGGCGAGCACGAGCGCGGCGTCTCTCTCCCGGCCTTGGACCCCTAGCCTGGGGGCGTCTATACTGCCCTGTTTTTGGAAGCCAGGCGGGGTTGCCGCCCGGCGCACGCAGTGAACCCCCCAGGCCGCGAAGCCTGGCATCGCCGGGATCGGACTCGGGTCCGATGCCGCTGGAGACCAGACGCATGCAAGTATCGGTGGAGAGTGGAGAGGGACTGGAGCGCCGGATGCGCATCGATCTGCCGTTCGAGCAGATCCAGGGCGAGGTGGACAAACGCCTGCAGAGCCTCGCGCGCAGCGCCCGGCTCCCGGGGTTCCGACCGGGCAAGGTGCCCATGAAGCTGCTGCGCCAGCGCTATGGGGAGCAGGTCCAGCAGGAGGTCTTCGGGGAGCTGGTGCAGTCCACGTTCTCCGAGGCCGTGGCGTCGGAATCACTGCGCCCTGCCGGGATGCCGCACATCGAGCCCCACATCGATCGCGAAACCCGCAGCTTCGCCTATACGGCGATCTTCGAGGTCCTGCCCCAGATCGAGCTCAGCGATCTCTCCGGCAAGCAGGTCAAGCGGCCGGTCGCGGAGGTCATGGACGCGGACCTCGAGGCCATGCTCGAGCGCCTGCGCACCCAGCGCAAGACCTGGGAGCCGGTGGATCGGCTGTCCCAGTCCGGTGACCGGCTGACCATCGCCTATGCCGGGACCATCGACGGCGAGGCCTTCCCGGGCGGCACCAGCGAGGAGAGCCAGATCGAGATCGGCTCCGGGCGCATGATTCCGGGTTTCGAGGACGGCTTGATCGGGGCCTCGGCGGGTGAGTCCCGGACCATCCATGTGACCTTCCCCGAGGACTACCAGGCCGAGCACCTGGCCGGCAAGCCGGCCCGCTTCGAGGTCACCGTCAAGGCCGTGAGCGCCCCCGTGCTGCCCGAGCTCGACGCCGAGCTGGCGCGTGCCTTCGGCATCGAGGATGGGGATCTCGAGCGCCTGCGCGCGGATGTTCGCACCAACATGGAGCGGGAGCTGCGCGAGCGACTGAAGGCCCGCGCCAAGGAGCGGGTGATGGACCTGCTGTTGGAGTCCAACGCCATCGACATCCCGTCCGCCCTGGTCGCGGAGGAGGTCCGCGCGCTCAAGGAGCAGATGCGCGAGAAGCTGGGCGGGGGGCGCATGGAGCTGCCGGACAACCTGTTCGAGGAGTCGGCGCGACGCCGCGTGACCCTCGGGCTCATCATCGCCGAGATCGTCAAGCGCCACGAGATCGCCGCGGATCCAGCGCGGGTCCGGGAGGCCGTCCAGGAGATGGCCGCGACCTATGAGGATCCCCAGGAGGTGGTGGACTATTACTTCGCCGACCGCCAGCGGCTCGCCTCGGTGGAGTCCCTGGTCCTCGAGGATCAGGTCGTCGATTGGGTGCTGACCCAGGTCGCGGTGGAGGACGAGTCGATGAGCTTCGCCCAGGTCACCGAGGGGGCCGCCTAGCCTCACCCTGCTGCCGGCGGCCCGCCGCGGGCCGGACCGGCGGCGACCGCCTGGATAAGGCGACCCATCGTCCCAAGCTGATGGCTCGGGCATACGCGACCGCGGAGCCCTGGCCCTGCCCGGCAGAACCAGCCCCGAGGGTCGGTCCCGACCACCCGAGACCCTATCCCATCCCCTACACGCGCGGGTAACACAGCATGCATCACCTCCCAGCCCCCGGTCTCGGCAGCCAGCCCTGGACACCCCAGTCCCTCGGCTTGGTGCCCATCGTCATCGAGCAGACGGCCAGGGGCGAGCGCTCCTTCGATATCTACTCGCGGATGCTCAAGGAGCGAGTGATCTTCCTGGTGGGGCCCGTGGAAGACCACATGGCCAACCTGATCGTCGCCCAGCTCCTGTTCCTGGAGTCGGAGAATCCGGACAAGGACATCCATCTCTACATCAACTCGCCGGGCGGCTCGGTCACGGCGGGTCTGGCCATCTACGACACCATGCGCTTCATCCGACCGGACGTCAGCACCATGTGTGTCGGTCAGGCCGCGAGCATGGGGGCTCTGCTGCTGGCCGGAGGGGCCGCCGGGAAACGCTATTGCCTCCCCCACTCGCGCATGATGATCCATCAACCCCTGGGCGGCTTCCAGGGACAGGCGACTGACATCGACATCCACGCCCGCGAGATCCTCTATATCCGCGATCGGCTCAACCAGATCCTCGCTGAGCACACCGGCCAGCCCATGGAGAAGATCGCGGATGACACCGAGCGTGACCGTTTCATGGGCGGCGAGGAGGCGCGGGCCTACGGCCTGATCGATCAGGTCCTTGCGGCGCGCTCGCCCGCCGCCGGTAAAGAGTGACCTGGCGCTCTCTCAAGCCCCGGATCGTGATGGGCTTTTGTGCCTCGGGTCTCGGCCCGGGGTTCCCCCAATCGTCATCGTCTTGCCATCCAAGCCCAAACCGTTATGATTTGGGAGCGCGCGCTGTCGGCCGCATCGGCCGCACGCTGTCCTCTGACCCCCCGGAGAGCCATCCCCGATGAGTGGAAACAATCACGGTAAGAGCGACGAGGGCAAGCTGCTCTACTGCTCGTTCTGCGGCAAGAGCCAGCACGAGGTTCGAAAGCTCATCGCCGGGCCCTCCGTCTTCATCTGCGACGAGTGCGTCGAGCTCTGTAACGACATCATCCGGGAGGAGATGCAGGAGGGCGTGGGCGACGCCACCAGCAATCTCCCCAAGCCACGCGAGATCAACGACAGCCTCGATCAGTTCGTCATCGGCCAGGAGATGGCCAAGAAGGTGCTGTCGGTCGCGGTCTACAACCACTACAAGCGGCTCGAGGCATCCGACGGCAAGGACGAGATCGAGATCGCCAAGAGCAACATCCTGCTGGTCGGACCCACGGGCTCGGGCAAGACCCTGTTGGCGGAGACCCTCGCCCGGCTGCTCAACGTCCCCTTCACCATCGCCGACGCCACCACCCTCACGGAGGCCGGTTATGTGGGTGAGGACGTCGAGAACATCATCCAGAAGCTCCTCCAGAAGTGCGACTACGACGTCGAGAAGGCCCAGACCGGCATCGTCTACATCGACGAGATCGACAAGATCTCGCGTAAGTCGGATAACCCGTCCATCACCCGCGATGTCTCCGGAGAGGGCGTCCAGCAGGCCCTGCTCAAGCTCATCGAGGGGACCGTCGCCTCGGTTCCGCCCCAGGGCGGGCGCAAGCATCCCCAACAGGAGTTCCTGCAGGTCGACACCCGCAACATCCTGTTCATCGTCGGCGGCGCATTCGCGGGGCTCGACAAGGTGGTGCAGAACCGCTCCCGCAAGGGCGGGATCGGATTCTCCGCGGAGGTTCACAGCAAGGACGACAAGCGTCAGATCGGCGAGCTGCTCGCCGCGGTGGAGCCCGAGGACCTGATCCGCTACGGGCTGATCCCCGAGTTCGTGGGGCGTCTGCCGGTGATGGCGACCCTTGAGGAGCTCGACGAGGACGCCCTGGTGCGCATCCTCACCGAGCCCAAGAACGCGCTGATCAAGCAGTACGCCAGGCTCTTCGAGATGGAGGGTGTCGAGCTCGAGCTGCGCGACGACGCATTGCGTGGCATCGCCCGCAAGGCCATGGATCGCAAGACCGGCGCGCGCGGGCTGCGCACCATCATGGAGCAGGTCCTGCTCGACACCATGTACGATCTTCCGTCCATGCAGGACGTCAGCAAGGTGGTCGTGGACGCCTCCGTGATCTCCGGCGAGAACAAGCCCTTCCTGATCTACCGGGGCACGCCGGCCAAGCAGGCCGCGGCGGGCGACTGATCCCCCGCCCAGGCGCTCACCCCTCAACCTCGCCCCGGGTTCTCCGGGGTGGAATCCCTGAAGCCGCCGGCGGTTATTGAAGTGTCGGCGCCGCGCCCTGACTGTTTGCTAATCGTCAGCCGTTGAGCGTGACGGAGGCCCGGTGCCCAGGATTCGGGCGCATTCGAGCCGGCCGCTCGCGCATCGACCCCCGCAAGAGATCCCCACATGGCGCACCAAGATCCGTCCCAGTCCGACCCCAACGCCACCCAGGAAGTCCCCGTGCTGCCCCTGCGCGACGTGGTCGTCTACCCGCACATGGTCATCCCGTTGTTCGTCGGCCGGGACAAGTCCATCCGCGCCCTCGACGGGGCCATGGCGAACGACAAGCAGATCCTGCTGGTGGCCCAGAAGAGCGCCGACGTGGACGATCCGGGCGTCAAGGACCTCCACGAGATCGGCACCCTGGCCAACATCCTGCAACTCCTGAAGCTCCCGGACGGGACCGTGAAGGTGCTGGTCGAGGGCAACCAAAGGGCCACTATCTCTCGCTTCCTCACCACCGAGGAGTCCTTCTCGGCGGTCATCGAGCCCCTGCCGGAGACCATGGAGGCGGACGAGCGCGAGCAGGAGGTGCTGATGCGCTCGGCGGTCACCCTGTTCGACCAGTATGTGAAGCTGAACAAGAAGGTGCCGCCGGAGGTGCTCACCTCACTCTCGAGCATCGATGATGCCAGCCGCCTGGCCGACACCATGGCCGCCCACATGTCGCTGAAGCTCGACGAGAAGCAGCGGGTGCTGGAGATGATCGACGTGCAGGCGCGCCTCGAGCATCTGATGGGTCTGATGGAGTCCGAGAACGACATCCTCCAGATGGAGAAGCGCATCCGCGGGCGCGTCAAGCGTCAGATGGAGAAGAACCAGCGCGAGTACTACCTCAACGAGCAGATGAAGGCCATCCAGAAGGAGCTGGGCGAGCTCGAGGAGGCCCCCAACGAGATCGAGGAGCTGGCCAAGCGGATCGAGTCCGCCGGGATGCCCAAGGACGTCAAGGCCAAGGCCCAGTCCGAGCTGAACAAGCTCAAGCTCATGTCGCCCATGTCGGCCGAGGCGACGGTGGTGCGCAACTATGTGGACACCCTGGTGAACGTCCCCTGGAGCAAGCGCACCCGCATCCGGAACGACATTCGGGTCGCCGAGCAGGTGCTGGACACTGACCACTACGGTCTGGAGCGGGTGAAGGAACGGATCCTGGAGTACCTCGCCGTCCAGCACCGGGTCCGCAAGCTCAAGGGTCCGATCCTGTGCCTGGTCGGACCGCCCGGGGTAGGCAAGACGTCGCTCGGCCAATCCATCGCCAGGGCCACCAACCGCAAGTTCGTGCGCATGTCACTGGGTGGGGTGCGCGACGAGGCGGAGATCCGCGGTCATCGCCGGACCTACATCGGCGCCCTGCCGGGCAAGATCATCCAGAACCTGTCCAAGGTCGGGTCGCGCAACGCCTTCTTCCTGCTCGACGAGATCGACAAGATGGCGATGGACTTCCGGGGCGATCCGGCCTCGGCCCTGCTGGAGGTGCTGGATCCCGAGCAGAACCACACCTTCAACGATCACTACCTCGAGGTGGACTTCGACCTCTCCGAGGTGATGTTCGTCGCCACCGCGAACACCCTGAACATCCCCCCGGCGCTGCTCGATCGCATGGAGGTGATCCGACTCTCCGGTTACACCGAGGACGAGAAGGTCGCCATCGCCGAGCGGTATCTGCTGCCCAAGCAAAACAAGAACAACGGCCTCAAGAAGGGCGAGCTGGTGATGCGCGAGGCCGCCTTGCGCGACATCATCCGGCACTACACCCGTGAGGCAGGGGTGCGCAACCTCGAGCGCGAGATCTCCAAGATCTGCCGTAAGGTGGTGAAGGATGTGCTCATGAAGGACACCGACAAGGCCAGCACCACGGTCACCAGCAAGTCGCTGAACAAGTATCTCGGGGTCCAACGTTTCCGCTACGGACGTGCCGACGAGCACGACCAGATCGGCCAGGTGACCGGCCTCGCCTGGACCGAGGTGGGCGGGGAGCTCCTGCGTATCGAGGCGGCGCTGGTGCCCGGCAAAGGGAAGTTCACCTACACGGGGCAGCTCGGCGACGTCATGCAGGAGTCCATCCAGGCGGCCATGACCGTGGTGCGCGCCCGATCCGAGGCCCTCGGCATCCCGCCGGACTTCCACAACACCTTGGATTGCCACATCCACGTCCCCGAGGGTGCCACCCCCAAGGACGGCCCGAGCGCCGGCGTTGCCATGTGCACGGCCCTGGTCTCCGCACTCACCAAGATCCCGGTACGCTCCACGGTCGCGATGACCGGCGAGATCACCCTGCGCGGTGAGGTCCTGCCCATCGGTGGCCTCAAGGAGAAGCTCCTGGCGGCCCACCGCGGCGGCATCGAGACGGTGCTGATTCCGTCGGAGAATAAACGGGACCTGGCCGAGATACCCAAGAACATCCAACAGCACCTGGAGATCCGTCCGGTGCGTTGGATCGACGAGGTGCTCGACATCGCACTCACCCGCCGCCCGGAGGAGGTGGACATCCCCGCCGGGGGCGGTGAGGCCTCGGTGGTACCCGAGGCCCCGGCCGAGCAGCCGGTGGAGCCCGTCCGGGACCAGGCCACGCGAACCCGTCACTGACCGGATAGGGGCGCGCGGCTCCTCCGCCAGGGGTGGACACGCACGGGCGCCGGAATCATCCGCGGAAGCTGGTGAAGCTGGCGCGGAGGCAGCTATTGGGCCGCGATACGCGGGCACGAAGCGCAAATCCGAAGTTGCCCTGTGATTCCCGGCGTTTTAGCATTCCCGCACTCAAGGCCGCCTTGCCGGCGCCGTCTCGAGTACGGGGACATCTTGACGTTCTCAGGGATCGGCCAACGATTGGCCGAGGGTCCCCGCGCTGAACTAATTGCCAGAAAAATGGGGGAATGATGAATAAATCGGATCTGATCGAGGCGATGGCTGAGGCGGGCGACATCCCGAAGGCCGCGGCGGGGAGGGCTCTGGATGGCTTGGTGGATGCCATCGCGGTCGCACTCAAGGAAGGCGGCACGGTGTCCGTCATCGGTTTCGGCACCTTCTCGGTGAAGGAGCGGGCGGCACGCACGGGTCGTAACCCCCAGACCGGCGCCACCATCGAGATCGGCGCCTCCAAGACGCCCTCATTCAAGGCTGGCAAGGCGCTCAAAGACGCCATACAATAACGCGCTTCGAGTGGCCCCCTCGAGGGTGCTTAGCTCAGCTGGGAGAGCATCGCCCTTACAAGGCGAGGGTCGCAGGTTCGATCCCTGCAGCACCCACCAAGGTCTTTCGAAGACCGTCCGGAGCGGTAGTTCAGTTGGTTAGAATACCGGCCTGTCACGCCGGGGGTCGCGGGTTCGAGCCCCGTCCGCTCCGCCAATCACCCGAGACGGGGTATCCAAACGGATACCCCGTTTGCTTTTTGGGGGTTTGCATTCCTAGTGGCGCCCGCCCGCGGTGAGGCGAGGGCGTCGAACCCACACCGGCTGCTGCATCCTGCGGGCCGCCTTGGGTAGAATCAGGCCCCCGCTGGGTCGGCGTGCCGTTTACGGCCCGCTCCTGTCACCCAGTCCATTCCCCGAGAGTCCCCGACATGCTGCAGACCATCCGAGACCGGGCCCAGGGCTGGATCGCCTGGGTCATCGTCATCCTGATCAGTATCCCCTTCGCCCTGTGGGGCATCCAGTCCTACCTGGAGGTCGGCGCGGAGCCGGTGGTGGCGAAGGTGAACGGGATCGAGATCACCCGTCGCGACCTCGATCAGCGGGTTCAGCGGACACGCATGCAACTGCGCGATCAGCTCGGGGCGTCCTACGACGCCACGAGCATCGACGAGAAGGTCCTGCGCCGGGAGGTGCTGGACGGCATGGTCCGCGAGGCCCTGCTGGTGGACGTCTCGAACCAGTTGGGGATGCGCGTCTCAGATCAGGAGCTGCGCGCCGAGATCCTCTCCGAGCCCGCCTTCCAGCGTGATGGCGCCTTCGACAACGCCACCTACGAGCAGGCCCTGCGCATCCAGGGGCTGTCGCCCGCCCAGTTCGAGGCCCAGCTGCGCCAGCGCATGGTGGGCGGACAATTCGCCAGGGCGCTGGCCGCCAGCGAGCTGGTAACCAGTGCCGAGGCCGATAGCTTCCAGCGTCTCGCCGGCCAGCGCCGCGAGCTGGCCTGGATCCGCATCCCGAGCGCCCGTTTCCTCTCCGATGAGCCGGTCTCAGATGCGGACATCCAGGCCTACTACGCCGCCAACCCGGAGGCCTTCAGGGTGCCGGAACGGGTCAAGCTCGAGTATCTGATCCTGGATGTCTCGCGCCTGGCGGAGGGGGAGGAGATCGGCGAGGAGGCCCTGCGCGCGGCCTACGAGGGCGAGCAGGCGCGTTTCGGCCAACCCGAACGGCGCAAGATCCGGCACATCCTCAAGACGCTGCCCCCGGGCGCCGACGGCCCCACCGCCGAGGCGACGCTCAATGAGCTCGTCGGGATCCGCGAGCGCCTCCTGGGCGGGGCCGCATTCGACGAGGTGGCCCGCGAGGTCTCCCAGGATCCGGGCAGCGCGGCCCAGGGCGGGTCGCTCGGCGAGATCGAGCGCGGGCTCATGGACCCGGCCTTCGACGAGGCCGCATTCTCACTCGCGGCGGGGACCGTGAGCGAGCCCGTCAAGACGCGTTTCGGCTACCACCTGATCCTGGTTGACGAGATCGTCCCCGCGGCGGTCAAGCCCTTCGACCAGGTCCGCGAGTCCCTCGCCCAGGATCTGGCCAAACAGCGGGCGGAATCACTCTTCTACGATCAGGCCGAGCGGCTTGCGAACGTGGTCTACGAGTCCTCGGACTCGCTGGAGCCGGCGGCGGAGGAGCTGGGGCTCGAGATCGCGAGTAGCGCCTGGATCGACCGCGACGGGGGCGGCGCCGAGGGCATCCTGAACGAACCCAAGGTGCTGGCCGCGGCGTTCAGCGAGGACGTGCTGCTGGAGCGCCGCAACAGCGACCTGATCGAGCCGGTCAAGGACGAGCTGCGGGCGGTGGTCTTCAGGGTGGTGGATCATCAGGACGCGACCGTCCAGCCCTTGGATGCGGTGCGCGAGACCATCGTCACCGCGATCCGTCAGGAGCGGGCCCAGGCCGCCGCCAGGGATGCCGCCGAGGCCGCCGCAACGGCCCTGCGCGAGGGGGCGGATCTGGCCGCCGTCGCGGCGGATGATCCGCTCACCCAGGCTGGCCTGGTGGAGCGCAACGCCCCCGACGTGCCGCCTGCCATCGCCACCCTGGCCTTCACCCTGACGGCCCCGGCGGAGGGGCAGGTGAGCGTCGGGACGACCGCCCTGGAGGACGGCGACTCGGCGGTGGTGCGGGTGGCCAAGGTCGAGGCCGGGGAGGTGCGTGCGGTGGCCGGCGACGGACCGGACCCCACCCGCGCCATGCTCTCCCAGCTCATGGGTCGGCAGGTCGCCGAGGCGGTCCTGGACGACATGGCCCTGCGCGCGGATATCGAGCGCGAGGCGATCGGCGGGGACGACGAGGGCTGACGGGTCGCCCTTGATGCGGCTCGGGGCCGCTCGGATCATTGGGCAGCCGCGAGGCACCAAGGGCCTCGCGGCGGTCTCAGCGCGGCTCTCAGCCTAGGCCGAGGATGTGGTAGCCCGTGTCCACGTAGAGCACGTCGCCGGTGATGCCGCTCGCCAGATCCGAGCACAGGAAGGCGGCGGCGTTGCCGACCTCCTCGATGGTGACGTTGCGCCGCAGGGGGGTGCGCTCCTCCACCTGCTTGAGCATGCTGCGGAAGTCGGAGATCCCGGCAGCGGCCAGGGTGCGGATGGGGCCCGCGGAGACGGCGTTGACCCGGGTGCCCCGAGGCCCCAGGGAGGCGGCCAGATAGCGCACGTTGGCCTCCAGGCTCGCCTTGGCTACGCCCATGACGTTGTAGTTGGGGACCGCCCTCACGGCCCCCAGGTAGCTCATGGTGACCAGCGACCCGTTGCGGCCCTCCATCAGCGCGCGTCCGGCCTTGGCCAGGGCGGCGAGGCTGTAGGAGCTCACGTCGTGGGCGGTGGCGAAACCCTCGCGGGTCACGGCGTCCACGTAGTCCCCTTCCAACTGCTCACGCGGGGCGAAGGCGACGGCATGGACGATGGCGTCGAGTCCGTCCCAGTGCTCGCCGAGGCGGGCGAAGGCCTCGTCGATCTGGGCGTCGCTGGCCACGTCCAAGGGCAGGCAGAGGGTCGAGTCGAGCTTTCCAGCCAGGTCCTCGACCCGGCCGCGCAGCTTGTCGGTCTGATAGGTCAGCACGATCTCGGCGCCCTCGCGGCGCATGGCGCTGGCGCAGCCCCAGGCGATGGAACGATTGCTCGCGACCCCGGTGATGAGAATGCGTTTATTGGTGAGAAATCCCATGGATTCTTGTCTCTGGTTGGGTCTCTGGTTGGACGTGGGGGACGGGACACCGTGAGCCGGACCCTCGGGGCATCCTGGCCGGGCATCCAGACGGCATGCGATCATGGCGCGCCATGTGGGCGGCCAACACTACCGAAGATCCAGCGCGGGTGAAAGTGCATCCTTGCCTGGCGCGGGGATCCATCCGGCGGCCGTCCGGGCGGATCGCCGTGCTCCTCGCCGCGACGGCCCTGCTGACCCTGTCCGCTTGCGGTCGGGTCCCCTGGAACGATCCCTATCCGGAGGGAGACGCCGGGACCCGCACGGTCTACAGCTCCTTTGACGAGCGGCCCAAGCACCTGGATCCGGCGCGCTCGTATAGCTCCAACGAATACGCCTTCCTGGCCCAGATCTACGAGCCGCCGCTCCAGTACCACCTGTTGCTGCGACCCTACCAGCTGGTGCCCCTGTCGGCGGCCGCGGTGCCGGTCGCCCAGTTCTTCGACGCATCCGGACAGGCCCTGCCCGCGGACGCCCCGGCGGAATCCATCGCCTACAGCGACTATGTGATCCAGGTTCGCGAGGGGGTCCGCTTTCAGCCCCATCCCGCCTTCGCCCTGGACGCCGCGGGGGCCCACCGGTTTCTGCCACTCGCCGAGGCCGATCTTGCCGGCGTGAACCGGCTCGCGGACTTCGCAGAGACCGGTACGCGGGAGCTGACGGCGGAGGACTTCGCCTATCAGATCCGGCGTCTCGCCGCGCCCTGGGTCCATTCGCCGATCGCCGGGGTGATGGAGTCCCATATCCGCGGATTCGGGGCGCTCGCCGAGCGGCTCACCGCCGAGGACCCCAAGGACCCGATCGCCAGGGTCCAGCTGCTTCGGGATTCCCGGATCGAGGGCGTCGAGGTCCTCGATCCTCACCGCCTGCGTATCCGCGTGGAGGGCAAGTACCCTCAGTTCGTGTATTGGCTCGCCATGCCCTTCTTCTCCCCCATGCCCTGGGAGGCGGACGCCTTCTATGCCCAGCCGGGCATGAAGGAGCGCAACATCGTGCTGGACTGGTACCCGGTGGGGACCGGCCCCTTCATGTTGAGCGAGAACAATCCGAACCTGCGGATGGTCTTGAGCCGCAATCCCAACTTCCGCGGCGAGACCTATCCGAGCGAGGGTATGCCGGGAGACGCGGAGCGCGGTTGGCTCGCGGACGCCGGGCGACCCCTGCCCCTGATCGAGCGCGCGGTCTACAGCCTGGAGAAGGAGGATATCCCGCGCTGGAACAAGTTTCTGCAGGGCTTCTACGATAGCTCCGGGATCGCATCGGACGCCTTCGATCAGGCCGTCCAGATGGGCGCCGACGGTGAGCCCTTGCTGACCCCGGAGATGCAGGCCAAGGGCATCGATCTGTCCACCGCGGTCCAGACCTCGGTCTTCTACACCGGCTTCAACATGCTCGACCCCGTGATCGGTGGTGACTCCGAGCGCGCCCGTCTGCTGCGCCGGGCCATCTCCATCGCCATGGACTACGAGGAGTTCATCTCCATCTTCGCCAACGGCCGCGGCTTGCCGGCCCAGGGGCCGTTGCCGCCGGGGATCTTCGGCCATCGGGAGGGCGAGGCCGGGATCAATCCCTTCGTCTACGAGTGGCGGAACGGCCGCGCCGTGCGTAGAAGCATCGAGGAGGCGCGGGTCCTGATGGATCAGGCCGGCTATCCCAATGGCCGCGACCGGGAGACCGGGCGTGCGCTGAGCATCAACTTCGAGGCGGTGGCCTCGGGCCCGGACGACAAGGCGCGGCTCACCTGGATGCGTAAGCAGTTCGCCAAGCTCGGGATCGAGCTGGTGATCCGCTCCACGGACTACAACCGCTTCCAGGAGAAGATGCGCAACGGCACCGGGCAGATCTTCCAATGGGGCTGGAACGCCGACTACCCGGACCCGGAGAACTTCCTCTTCCTGCTCTATGGCCCCAATGGCAAGGTGGAGCACAACGGGGAGAACGCCGCCAACTATGCCAACCCGGAGTTCGATCGTCTGTTCCAGGAGATGAAGGACATGGACGACGGCCCCGAGCGCCAGGCCGCCGTCGACCGCATGGTGGAGATCGCGCGCCGCGATGCCCCCTGGGTGTGGGGCTTCAACCCCAAGTCGTTCAGCCTGCATCACAAGTGGCTGTCGAACGCGGTGCCCAACCAGATGGCCAACAACACCCTCAAGTACCGCGGGCTCGACCCGGCCTTGCGGGAGGGTCTGCGGGAGGACTGGAACCCGCCGGTCCTCTGGCCCCTGTGGACCCTGCTCGGGCTGGTGGTGCTGCTGGTCGTACCCGCCCTCTGGCTGGTGCGCCGGCGTGAGCGGAGCACCGCCCTGTGAGCGCCTACATCATCCGTCGGCTGCTCTATGCCATCCCGATCCTGATCGGGGTGAATCTGCTGACCTTCGTGCTCTTCTTCGTGCTCAATTCTCCCGACGAGATGGCGCGCATGCATCTGGGGGAGAAACGGGTGACGCCCGAGGCGATCACCGCCTGGAAGGCCGAGCATGGCTATGACAAGCCGCTCCTCTTCAACGACGAGGCCGAGGGGCTCGATCGGCTCACCGACACCATCTTTTTCCAACGCTCGGTCAAGCTCTTTGCCTTCGACTTTGGCCCCTCGGACGACGGCCGCGACATCGGGTACGACATCTCCCAGCGGATGTGGCCGAGCCTGGCCATCGCGGTTCCGGTCCTGCTGGTGGGTCTGGCCATCAACATCAGCTTCGCCCTGTTCATCATCTTCTTCCGGGCGACCTATGTGGACATCGGCAGCGTGGTCTTGCTGGTGGCCATGATGTCCATCTCCGGGCTCTTCTACATCATCGGCGGACAGTTCCTGCTCAGTAAGCTCTTCCATCTAGTGCCCATCTCCGGCTACGACACCGGGCTCGGGGCCTGGAAGTTCCTGATCCTGCCCGTGATCGTCGGGGTGATCGGCGGGATCGGCTCGGGCGCCCGCTGGTACCGCACCCTGTTCCTGGAGGAGGTGTCGAAGGACTATGTGCGCACCGCCCGGGCCAAGGGTCTGGGGGAGCGCCGGGTGTTGTTTCGCCATGTGCTCGGTAACGCGCTCATCCCCATCCTCACCGGGGTGGTGGTGGTGCTGCCCCTGCTGTTCATGGGGAGCCTGATCAGCGAGTCCTTCTTCGGGATCCCCGGGCTCGGCAGCTACACCATCGACGCCATCAACAACCAGGACTTCGCCATCGTGCGCGCCATGGTCTTCCTGGGCGCGGTGCTCTATATCGTGGGTCTGCTCCTGACCGACATCTCCTACACCCTGGTCGACCCGCGGGTACGGCTGCAATGACGGGGGCGAGCGCGCCATGGGGGTGATGCCGGTCGTCCTCTGGACCGATGCGCTGATCTATCTGCTGCTCGCGCTCGCGCTCGGGTTCAGCCTGCACGCCCGTCGCCACGAGCATCTGCGTGCCCCCTGGCGGCGGGTGGTGCGCTCGCGGATGGGTGTGGCGACCCTGGTCGTACTGACCCTCTATGTGATCATCGGCCTTCTGGATACGGTCCATTTCCGCCTGAGGTTGGCCGAGCAGCCCGGCGCGACCCAGGGCCAAATCAGCGGCGAGATCGGCGGGGAGACCAGAGCCGCACCATCCGCTGGCCCCCAATACGACCCGGAGGTGCTGAGCCTGCTCGATGTCTTGCTCACCCCGTTGCGCGAGCGCCAGGAGAAGACCTACTCGGCGCCCTTCGCCACCCACCTGTTCGTGAAGGAGGCCATCACCCAGCCGGACGGGAGCGTGATTCGCGACTATCCGCGCCTGGAGCACGGAGGCAGCCATCTCGCCGACCCGGAGAAGCGGGCCAGGGACATCCTGCTCATCGGGCTGGGCGGCGTCGTCCAGGGCCTGATCGCCTGGGGACTGATCGCCGCGGCCCTGATCTGGCTGATCGCCCGACGCCGCGGCGAGCCCTTCGCCGTCACCCGCGCCGCGGTGATGCAGGGCACCACGGCGATTCCCTGGCGGGTGGCACTGGTGGCGCTCCTGATCGTACTGCTGGTCGCCTTCGTCGCCGGGTCGCTCGCGGTGCGCTATCACATCCTGGGCACGGACAAGGTGGGGGAGGACGTCTTCTTCCAGGCCCTGAAGTCCATCCGCACCGGGCTGGTCATCGGCACCCTGACCACCCTGGTGATGCTTCCCGCGGCCATCCTGCTCGGGATCATGGCCGGCTATTTCAGGGGTTGGGTCGACGATGTCATCCAGTACCTCTACACCACGCTGAACTCCATCCCCGGCGTGCTGCTGATCGCCGCCGCCATCCTCATGCTCCAGGTCTACATGGCGAACAACGCCGATCAGTTCGAGAGCCTGGTGGAGCGCGCGGATCTCCGGCTGCTCTTCCTGTGCCTGATCCTGGGGGTCACCAGCTGGACCGGGCTGTGCCGGCTGCTGCGCGGTGAATCGCTGAAGCTGCGCGAGTCGGACTATGTCCAGTCCGCCACGGCCTTGGGTGTGGGCCACTTCGCCATCATCGGCCGGCACATCCTGCCCAACGTCTTCCATATTGTCATGATCACCCTGGTGCTCGACTTCAGCGGCCTGGTGCTGGCGGAGGCGGTCCTGTCCTACGTCAACATCGGCGTCGACCCGACCATGAACAGCTGGGGCAACATGATCAACAGCGCCCGTCTCGAGCTCGCCCGTGACCCGGTGGTCTGGTGGTCGCTCGCCGCGGCCTTCCTCTTCATGTTCACCCTGGTCCTGGCGGCCAACCTGTTCGCGGACGTGGTGCGGGACGCCTTCGACCCGCGTCTGCGGGGCGCGGCCTGATGGGGGATCTGCCCCACCGTCCGGCGGGTCGTGCCTGGCGCGGGCCGGGCCCGCGGTCTTGAGCCCGACACCCGAGCCCCTGTGGGAGCGCACCCACATCCTGCTCGGCGAGGCGGGGATGGCGCGGCTCGCCGGCGCCCACGTGCTGGTCGCCGGACTCGGTGGGGTCGGCTCTTATGCGGCCGAGGCCCTGGCGCGTGCGGGTGTCGGGAGGCTGACCCTCGCAGATCACGATACGGTCGCGCCCTCGAACCTCAACCGCCAACTGGTGGCCTTGCGCAGCACCCTCGGCCGGCCCAAGGTGCAGGTCATGGCGGAACGGATCGCCGACATCAACCCGCACTGTGAGGTTTCGCTCGTGGAGCGTTTCCTTGATCCGGATGGCATCCCCGAGATCCTTGCCCATGGGTTCGATCAGGTGGCGGACGCCATCGACAGCCTGTCCGCCAAGGTGGAGCTGATCGCGGTGGCGCGGGCGCGGGGTTTCTCCATCGTCTCCAGCATGGGGGCAGGCGGACGCCTGGATCCCACGCGGGTACGTGGTCGGAGACCTCATGGACACCCGCGAATGCGGCCTCGCCCGGGCCCTGCGCACCCGCCTGCGACGCCGCGGTCTGGGGCGCGGGCTGACCGTGGTCTGGTCGGACGAGCCGCCGCGCCCGCCGCTTCCGCCCGAGGCCGTGAGCCGCGGACATCCGCGGGCCGTCAACGGTACCCTGAGCTACATGCCGGCGATCTTCGGCCTGACCCTGGCCGGGTTGCTGATCAGACGCATCGCTGAGCCGGTATCCACCGGCGGTCCAGCCGGGCAATGACCCGGTCGGGGCGCTAGCAGGGTCGGAAGAGGATCTCTATCATCGCTGGGCCGGCGGCGCGGCGGCGCGGCGGGGCTGGAGGCGCCGCCCTCCAACCCTATCGGTCATTTCGAGGATCACTGCATGCCCCAGATCGAGCTCACTAGCACCGCTCGGGTCGCCGTCCTCGGGCTCGATCCAGCCGCGGCCCGTCGGCTTGAGGACCGGCTCGCCGAGGACGGCATCGTCCCGCGCATCTTCCGGACCGTCGCGGGCCTGACGCTCGCCCTGGGCGCCGAGCCGATTCGGGTCCTGGTGATGGCCAATGAGGTCCTGCCGCCCGGCGAACGGCCGGAGGCGCTCCCGGACCGGTTGGAGCGGGCGGCCGGAGTGCGCCCGGAGACCATCTATCTGGCCCCGAGGGGTTTCGGCGGCCCCGCCGGGACGACGGTCTTTCATCCCCCGTTTCCCATCGAGTCAATCGCCGAGTCGATCGTCGTCAGCCTGGCGAGTCTGCCGCCCCAGCCGAGCCGGGTGCTGCTGGTGGGCGATTCTCTGGTTCAGGACGCGGCCCTCGCGGCCTCCCTGCGCGGGGCGGGCATCCAGACCCTGCGCCTGGATGGAACCGCCGGACTCGCTGACTCCGTGCACAGGTTCAGACCCCACGTCGCCGTCATCGATCTGGACATGGCGAGCCCTGACGCGCACGCGCCCAGTGCCCTGATCCGTGACTGCCCGGGCTACGAGGACATCCCCGTGGTCTACCTGTCCTCGGACGCAACGGGCGACGGCGGCTTCGATCCCCGGCGGATCGGCGGCGACGACTATCTCCTCAAGCCCCTCGGTCCCGGGCGACTCTTGGCCACGGTGAGGTCACGACTCGAGCACAGTGTGCTGATGTCGGCCGACATGACCCTCGATCTCACGAGCGGCGGCTCGGTATCGGGGACCGCGATCCGACCCGGCGCCGTGGGGATGAGCCGCATGCACTTCATGCAGCGACTCGATCAGGAGGTGGCCGAACGTGTCGAGCCCGGGCCTGGTCAGGCCGTGATCTATATCGAGCCCCATCGCGCGGAGGAGTCCGGCAGTGCGTCCGTCAATCTCTCCTCAGAGGCCCAGCGGCGTACCCTCGCGGCCTTGATTCGGGGCGTGACCGCGCCGGGAGACCGGGGCGCCTGGTTGAACGAGCACGGCTTCGCCCTGTGGGTCGAGCGTGACGAAGAAACGGCAGTGGTGGCCTTGGCCGAGCGTATCGCGATGGCCGTCCAGGTCATGGCGGACCGGGAGGGGACCGAGCGCGTGCCGCCCGCGGTGAGGATCGGTATCGGGTCCTTCCACCCGCGCGCAGACAACGCCCAGACCCTGATCTCTCGCGCCCAGGCGGCCTGTGTCCAGGCCGCCGCCGAGGTCCGAGCCGGGGGAGGGCAGGGGAGCCCCATCTGCATCTACCGGAGTCTGGAGCCGGCCGCCCAGGGTGTGGCCTCGGGGGCTGGGGACGCCGCCGAGGGTCTGATCCTGGACCTGCTCCGCAAGGCTTTGAGCGGCCAAGGGTTCCGGCTGGTCTATCAGCCAGTGCTGTCCCTGCGCCGAGCGGTCCACCAACGCTACGAGGTGCTGCTAAGGCTGCACGCACCCGACGGCGTCATCATCCCGCCATTGAGCTTCCTGCCCGTGGCCGAGCGCTTCGGGCTCTTGCCCGAGATCGATCGCTGGGTGCTGAAGGGGGCCCTGCAGACCCTAAGGGCGGAACGCGACGCCGGGCGCCCGACCCAGCTAATGATCCATCAAACCCCGGCCAGCATGGCCTCGCCCGATTGGCTGGGGTGGCTGCGCGGCGAGATCCTGCGGCTCGATCTGGTTCGGCAACGTCCCATGGTCGAGTTCCCGGCCCGCGACATCCTGGCCCACGAGGACCAGGCCCGCATCGTCTTCCCGGACCTCGCCAAGCTCGGGATCGATATCTGCCTCGCGGGTGTCACGGACGACCCGAGCGTCTTCGAGCTCATCGATAGACGCCCGGTTCAATGCGTCAAGCTTGCCCACGAGCTGGTCACCAAGGGCACCGGGCGGGCCTTGCGCGCTTGCGTCTCACGGCTCCAGGAACGAGGCGCCCGGGTCATCGCGGCCGGGATCGAGGACCCCGAGACCATCGGCCGCGTATGGTCCAGCGGTGTCGACTATATCCAGGGCAACTTCATCCAATTCCCGGAGGAGGCCCTGAGCTTCAACTTCACCGACACCCAGCTGCATTAGCACGACAGGCTGCCGGACGGGGCGCCCCGTCCCCGGCCCTGGGATCGTCCTGGGGCCCAGGATTCAGATCAATCCCGCGCCGCGGGGGAGACCTGGATGTCCATCCGCTGCCCGCCGCGCAGCACGCCGATCGCGACGGGCTGGCCGACCTTGAGGGCATTGAGGGAGTAGGTGTAGTCGTAGATGTTCTCGACGGCCTTGCCGGCCACCGAGACGATCACGTCGCCGGCGAGCAGGCCACCCAGCTCCGCCGGCCCGCCCTTGGCCACGCCGCTCACCAGCACCCCCTGGGTTGCGCTGTCGGTGTAATCGGGGATCGTGCCCAGATAGGCCCGCAGGTTGGCCCGGCTCGCGCCCGTGGCCGGCTTCTTCTGGGCGATATAGTCGGGTGGCTCCTCCCGTGCCGCGACCCCGCGGGTGACCAGGCCCATGAGCCGGGCGATCTTCGTCAGACCCTCGTAGTTGAGCTTGTCGGCCGTATCGCGCGGGGTGTTGTAGTCCGCGTGTGCCCCGGTGAACGCGGTGAGCACCGGGATGCCCGCGAGGTAGAAGGAGGTGGTGTCTGTGGGCAGATAGCTGTCGTCCTGAAGGCGCAGGGGAAGCCCGATGGGGGCGTTGCGGCGCTCGAGCTCCTGGCGCCACAGGCTGCTCGAGCCCACCCCCTGGAGGGTGAGCTGATCGGCGAGCCGGCCCACCATGTCGAGATTCAGATAGGCGACCACGCGGGGCGAGAGTCCCTGCTCCGCGGCGGGCGCCGAGAAGGTCTCGACGAAGTGGGCGGAGCCGAGCCTGCCCAGCTCCTCCCCGGTCCAGACGGCGAAGAGGATGTCGTGGGCGAGATCGAGGTTGCCTTCGGCCTTGCGTGCGGCCAGCTCCTGGGCGATCTCGAGTAGGGCCGCGACGCCCGAGGCATTGTCGTCCGCCCCGTGATGGATCTGGCCCGCGGCGGCGTCCTCGGCGCGCGAATCCAGGTCGATCCCGCGTCCGATGTGGTCCACGTGTGCACCGATGACCACCAGGGAGTCGCCGGGTGAGTCGCCCGCGTAGAGCCGCCCGAGCACGTTGCGGTCCAGCGAACGGGTTGGCTCGAGATCGATGCGCGCTGCGATCTCGATCCCGCCGAGGGGGAAGCCGGACACCGGCTCGCCCCTATCCAGGGCCTTCTGGACCGCGGCAAGGTCCTGACCCGCCGCCGCGAGCAGCCGCCCGGCGAGGGCATCGCTCACGGAGATGACCGGCAGGCTGCCGGCCCCGGCGCCGGGCTCCGCCTCGAGTGCGACCAGTTGCTCTTTGACCTGGGTGCTCGGCCCACTCGCCAGGATGAGTCCCCGGGCGCCCTTGTCCCTGGCGACCATGGCCTTGAAGCGCAGGTCGGCGTATTCATGGAGTGACTGGCGCCGCTCCGGGCTCAGGTCCTCGGGCAGGAATCGAAAGGCGAGAACCCAGCGTCCTTCGACGTCCAGGCCCGTGTAGCTGTCATAGGCGGGGTTGTCGCCGTCGGCCGGGGCGAGCAGGCCATAACCCGCGAACACCACCGGGGCGGGCTCCACATCCCCGGAGCCAGAGAAGGCCAGGGGTCTCCAGTCCTGGTCGAGGCTGGTGGGCTCCCAACGACCGTTCGCAGCCCAGGAGAGCCGGTTGCCCTCCGCCAGGGTCACCCCCGAAGTGAAGGCGTAGTCCTGGAACCAGCCGCCCATGTCGCCCGCGGGATGCAGGCCAATGGCGTCCATCACCCCGGCGACATAGTCGGTGGCCAGACGGGCACCCTGGGTGCCGGTCAGCCGCCCCTCCATGCGCTCCGAGGCCAGGGTCCCCGCGTGGCGGCGGAGGTCGTCCGGGGCGATCTCGGGGCGGGTCTCCGCCAACGGATCGGCCGGGATCGGGGGCTGGCTCGCCGGGGCGGTACCCGGCTCACCGATCCCCAGCAGTCGGCGCGCGGCGTCATCGTCCCAGTCCGCGATGAAGATTTGGGGCTTCTTGTCGGGGGTGCGGCTACTCGACCAGGCGAGTCGAGCGCCGTCCGGGGTGAACACGGGGAGACTGTCGAAGCCCTCGCTGTCCGTGACCCGCAGCGGCTCGCGCTCCCCCGCGGTGTCGACCAGATAGAGCTCGAAGTTGCCGTAGCCGTGGGCGTTGTTGGCGAAGATCACATAGTCGCCGGAGGGGTGGAAGTAGGGCGCCCAGGACATGACGCCGAGCCCAGTGATGCGGCGCTGATCGCTGCCGTCCGGACGCATGGTCCAGATCTCGGCCACATGCCCGGTGGGCTCGAAACGCCGCCAGACGATGCGGCTGCCGTCGGCGCTGAAGAAGGGGCCGCCGTCGTAGCCCAGTCCGTCCGTCAAGCGCCGGACGTTTCCACCGTCGGCATCCATGATGTAGAGGTCCATGAACACGGACGGGTCCTTCTCGAACACCGCGCGTTCGTCCTCGCTGAGCGCGTCGGGCCCGTAGGCGTGCCGGTTGGAGGCAAAGACGATCTGCGTGCCGTCCGGGGACCAGCTCCCCTCCGCGTCGTAGCCCGGGGCATCCGTGAGCCTGCGCAGGATCTGGCCCTGGGTGTCGGCCTCGTAGATGTCGTAGTGCTCATCGAACGACCAGGAATAGCGGCTGGCCTGGCCGGACGCCCGCTTGTCGATCTCCTCCTGCTGCTTGGCGAGGGTCTCTGGATCCGCGTGGGTGGAGGCGAACAGGAGCCGCTCCCCGGAGGGATGGATCCAGGCGCAGGTGGTCTTGCCGACGCCGGTCGAGACCAGCGCGGTGTCGCCGCTCTCCAGGTCCATGAGATAGATCTGGTAGAAGGGGTTGCCGGCCTCCCGCTCGCTCTGGAAGACCATCTTCGTCCCGTCGGCACTGAAATAGCCCTCGCCCGAGCGGGTGCCCTCGAAGATCAGCTGGCGGGTGTTGGAGAGGAGCTCGGACTCGTGCCCGGGCCGCTCCGGCGCGTCGGCGGCCTGAAGCGCGGCGGGGGTGAGCCCCGTGAAGAGCATCCCAGCGCAAGAAATCAGTGCGACGGGTGCAAGACGGCTCCCGAAACGACTCGGCGGTCTGGACATGATGGCGGCGATCCTCGGTGGTCTGGTGTGGTC
>CAVQQM010000041.1:0-110870 GCA_963714915.1 uncultured Gammaproteobacteria bacterium | reverse complement strand
CGGGCGCGATCACCGGGGCGGATGTGCGGATTGGTTGGCCCACTGCGCCGGACGACACCGACGGCGACGGCATTCCCGACAACGAAGACAACTGCGCGCTCGACTACAACCCGGGCCAGGAGAACTACGATACCGACGATCAAGGTGACGTCTGCGACCCGGACGACGACAACGACGGGATGCCCGATGACTACGAGACCGACTACGGGTTCGACCCGCTGGATGCGGCGGATGCCGGTCTGGATGCCGACGGCGACGGGCTCACCAATCTCGAGGAGTACGAGCAGGGCAGCGATCCGCGCGACCGGATGGATCCAGTGCCGATGGAGGCGCTGCCCGGGCGTGGTGGCTGGCGCTCGATCCTCGATGCCAACCCTGCCCAGTGAGCGGACCGATCAACCCAAGGAGATCCAAGATGACACATAAGACCGTAGTAACCGCCGCCGCGTTGGTCCTGTTGAGCGCGATCGCGAGCCCGCTAGCCTTGGCCGGCAGCGCCAGCGTCGTGGCCAACGTCACCCGGGTGCTGGTGATCGCCAGTGACACATTCGGCGGCTGCATGGCCCAGCTCTCGGTCGACCCCCAGAGCGTGCTGCCCTTGTGCGCCAAGAACTGGGTGACCTTCAGCTGCACCGGCACCTTCACCGAGCCGGTGCGCGCCTACCGCATGCTCGACCAGGCCCAGCTCGGCGCTCGCCGCCAACAAGAAGGTCTGGGTGCAGGTTGTCGACACCAGCCAGCACAACGGCTACTGCATGGCCAGCCGCATCGATGTGATCAAGTGATCCCCCTGGCGCGCCCGCGCGGCCCGGTCGAGGCGGAGGTAGCGAGCAGGGACCGCGGGCGGGCGCATGCTTCCACCCCGGGGTGGGGCCGATGAGCGGGATGCTCGCGGGGATTGCCGCAGCGTTGGCGGTGGCGGCGCTACTGGTCTGGCGACCCTGGGGCGCTGGCCCGGATGCTCCACCCGCCGGGCGCGCGGCTGGGGACGTCGAGCAGCCGCGCTTCGTGAAACCGGACTTGGCGGCGCCCGGATTTGCGCCCAACCTCACCGGCGCGGCCCCCAGCGCTTCGCCCGCGCATCCCCAGCGCTCCGGACGTCCCGAACCCGTGCCGCTGGAGGATCCCATCGAGCCGCTGGACGCGGTCGATCCGGAAGCGTCCGGGTATCAAGCGATCGGCGAGCCCCTGAACGTCGAGGACGAGGATCTCACGCTCGAGGAGCCGCTTTCGGTCGGCGAGCCCCTGGATGCGGACGATCCCGAGGCCGGTGTGTCCGAGGACCTGGAGTCGGAGGTCAGCGCGGTGGGGGCACCGCTGGACGCCGACGACCCGCCCCAGGAGGCGATCCCGGCCGCCCCGCCGCGGTACATCGGCGAACCCCTCGACGCGGACGCCTCGGACGATCCCTGAGCCGTGCCAGTCGCGAGGAGCGGGTTCCGGTTGGGCTCGATCACCTTGCGTCACTCGCGATCCGTCGTGTCGCCAGGGAGCGCCGGCGAGGAGGTTAATGCGTGGGAGACCTGGAAGCTGTTCTCCTTCGCCCGCTGCTAGACTGCGGCTCCGCTTCCTCTTCCTCCCGTACTGGCAAGGACCAGCGCAGCGTGCCGACATTCCCGCGTCCCCCCGGCAGACGAGGCGCGACCACATTGGTCGCGCTGCTCGTCTGGTCCTTCATCGTCCTGCCGGCAGTCGCCGCCCCATGGCCCGTGGATCGTCCCACGGGTGGGTACGAGGACTGTCCAACGAATTCGTGGGAGCCGGAACATGTTCCGGACCTGGGCCACCATCTCCGCGGAGGACGCGCGCTTCATTCGTTTGGAAATGTCCGTGCCTCCGGCAATACCCGTGTGACCCGCACGGCACCGATGCCCACCACCCCACCACTGCAGCGGTTAAGTTGATCTCGATCAGCTGCCGGACCGGGATTGTGATAACCGCCGCAAAGAAATCGGCGTAGCGTGTTTTCAGAGCCGGTGCTTTTCCGGGCGGTCCGCAGCGACGTTTTTCGCCAGCGCCCGCGCGCGGCGGGGTCGGCGAAAACACAAGGAGAGACACCATGAACGGTCTTGCGTACCACGCCAACAACTGCTCCAACCGGCCCTGGAGCCATTGGACATGGCGAGTTCGCCCCGAGCGATCCGCGCTCGCCCTGGGCCATCCTGGCGGAGCGGCTCGATCAAGCTGGATAGCTCTGTCCCTCCCGGCCGCACTCTGGGCGACGACCTTGCTCGCCGGTATCGCCCCCGGATTTGCGGCCGCCGCGACAGAAGACATCGTCGCCTACTTTGGGCTCACGATTGGAAACAGCTTGACCTACCGCAGCAAGCAATCCGTTGACACGACCTACATCGAGGAACGCGCAGAGGTTGGTGGCTACGTCGACTTTCACGGGGTGCAGGCCCTGCAGAACAAGTGGTTCGATGCGGGTGAGCCTACACCCTACAGTATCGAGTTTCTGAACGCCGACGCCGAGCACCTGTGCTATTACGGCGAGCGTACTCCCGCCGGCGACACGGTCTTCAATCCGCCGGTCTGCATCACACGCAATATGGCCGTCGGCGAGACCTTTACGGCCGAAACCACGGTGACGGATCCTGCTGGGGCTCAGACGCTTCGGACTTTTGTCTGGACCGTCGTGGCCAAGGAGCCGGTCACGGTTCCCGCTGGGACCTTTACCGATGCCCTGCGTGTACAAGGGGCCTGGGCCGACGAGGGCCCCAGGGGCGACAGTTCATATGCCAAAGGCGTTGGATTTGTTAAGGGCTGGGGTGGGGGCGATCCGGGCAGCGATGCTGACTGGGTCTCCGAGCTGACCGCGTACCAAATCGTCCCCGACGCCGACGCTGACGGTACCCCCGACGCCAGCGACAACTGCCCGGCCATCTTCAACCCCGACCAGATCGACACCGACGGTGACGGCCAAGGTGATGCCTGTGACGCGGACGCAGACGTCGACAACGACCAAGTCGTCAACGAGACGGACAACTGCCCGCTGACCCCAAACCCCGACCAGCTCGACACCGACTGGGACGGCCAGGGCGATGCCTGCGACCTCGACGACGACAACGACGGGATCGCGGACGCGGACGACAACTGCCCACTGCTCTCCGGCGCCTACGAAGATTCTGACGGCGACGGCCTGGGCGACGCCTGCGACCCGCACGACAACCTGAGCTACACCTTCACCGACCTCGACAACCCGGATGCGCCTCCCGGATCTACCTACTATCACAGGGGTATCAACGATACTGGGCAAGTGACGGGCTATTTCGAGGACATCGCGGGGCGCGCCCATGCCTTTGTGGCGAGCGGCGGGGTCTATACCACCCTCGACGATCCTCCCGCGCCGATCGCGGGAGTCTGGGCCTTTGATATTAACGACAGCGGGCGGGTAGTTGGGTATTACCATGACTCCACGGGTATCCACGGGTTCGTTCAGGGTGGGGGCCTACCGTTCACCGCCCTATACGGACCTGATGGCCCCGCGAGCACGGCTGCCTATTTCGCCTATGGCATCAACGACAGTGGATCGGTCGTGGGGTTTTGGATGGATGACAGCGTTCTTCCTGGCACCAACAGCACGTATATGCGTGCTTACGTGGAGAACGGCGGAGTCTACACGAATCTGAACGCTCCCTTTGCGACGACCGGTGACAACAGAGCCTACGGCATTAACGACACGGGGCAGGTAGTCGGCTCTTATTTTGACCAAAACATCGGATTCGGTTACGTCTACGACCAAAGCAGCGGCAACTACACGACGCTCCCCCCCTTGTATTTCGTCTGGCTGGGCATCACGCAGGTCGATCCAGTAGGTATCAACGACAGCGGGCAGGTTTTGTTCTGGTACTGGAGCAGCGGCTTTACCTATGTGAGATGGGGTGGCATCAATGTCCCAATCCGCAATCCGGCTGCCAGCAATGCCACCGAAAATTATGCCCACGGAATCAACGACAGCGGGCAGGTCGTCGGGGATTACTTCGACGGTACGAGCCGCCATGGGTTCATCGCTACCCCGGTGGATACCGACGGCGACGGCCTTCCCAACATCACCGACCCGGACGACGACAACGACGGGATCCCGGACGGGAGCGACAACTGCCCGCTCGCGATCACTTCCGACCAGGTCGATACGGACGGCGACAATCGGGGTGACGCCTGCGACCCCGACGACGACAACGACGGCGTCGTGGACGCAGAAGACGCCTTCCCGCTCGACCCCGCCGAGCAATACGACACCGACGGCGACGGCATCGGCAACAACGCCGACCCCGACGACGACAACGACGGCACTCCCGACGCCGAGGATGCCTTCCCGTCGATCCCGCCGAGCGAGCCGACACCGATGGCGACGGCATCGGCAACAACGCCGACCCCGACGACGACAACGACGGGATGCCCGACGTCTACGAGATCGACAACGGATTCGACCCGCTCGATGCGGCGGATGCCGGTGTTGATTCCGACGGAGACGGAATCACGAATCTCGAGGAATACGAGCAGGGCAGCGATCCGCTCGACAGAATGAGCCCTATCCCCGAAGAGGTCCTGCCAGGCCGCGGCGGCTGGCGTTCGATACTCAATTCCAGTGCTGCCCCATGAGCAGACCGGTGAACCCAAGGAGAGCCAAGATGACACATAAGACCGTTGTGACTGCCGCCGCGCTGGCCCTGGTGAGCGCCCTCGCGAGCCCGCTGGCGCTGGCCGCCAGCGCCAGCGTCGTCGCCAATGTGACGCGGGTGCTGTTGATCGCGAACGATAACTACGGCGGATGCATGGCACGCATCTCCGTTGATCCGCAGAGCGTGCTGCCAGCGTGCGCCTCGGGCTGGGTGACCTTCAGCTGCACCGGTACCTTCACCGACCCGGTGCGGGCATATCGGATGCTCGACCAGGCCCAGCTGGCGCTGGCCGCCGACAAGAAGGTTTGGGTGCAGATCCTCGACACCAGCACCCACAACGGCTATTGCTTCGCCAATCGCATCGACGTGCTCAAGTGATCCCCGCGGCGCGCCCGCACGGCCGGGGCGAGGCGAAGGTGGCGAGTGTGGACCGCGGGCGAGGGCGAGGCGCTGCTATTTGGTTCTGCCCATGAGCAGCAGGGCGCTCGCCGTGGTCGCCATGGGGCTGGCGGTGGCGGCCGTGCTGGTGTGGCGACCGTGGGGCGGTGGTCCTGTTGCCCCGCCCGTCGAGCGGTCGGCGGATGGCGCCGAGCGACCCGGCGTCGAGGAACCGAGTTGGCCGGCGCCCGGGATTGCGCCGAACCTCACCGGGCCGGACGCCGTCGACCCGCCCGCGTATCCGCGACGCCCGGTCCGCCCCGACCCCACGCCGCTGGAAGACCCCATCGAGCCGCTGGACGCGGTCGATCCGGAAGAGTCGGCGTATCGGGCGATCGGCGAGCCCCTCAACGTCGAGGACGTGGATCTCACGCTGGAGGAGCCGCTCTGGATTGGCGAGCCCCTGGATGCGGACGACCCCGAGGCCGGCGTCTCCGAGGACTTGGAATCGGAGGTCATTGCGGGGGGGGCACCCCTTGACGCCGACAGCCCGCCCGAGGAGGCGATCCCTGCCGCCCCACCCCGGCACATCGGCGAGCCACTCGACGCCGACGCCCCCGAAGATCTCTGAGCGGCACCAAGTCGCGAGGAGTGGCCCCGGCTCGCGTGTTATCACCTCGTGCAATTGGCCGTCCATCGCGTTCCCAATGGAGCGCCGGGGAGAAGGTTGATGCGTGGGAAGCCTCGAACTGCTGTTCCCCCCGCCCGCTGCTAGACTGGCGCTCCGTTCCTTCTTTCTACCGTTCCGGCAAGGGCCAGCGCAGCATGCCAGGATTTCCGCGTTCCCCCGGCAGGCGACGCGCGACCGGATGGGTTGCGCTGATCGTCTGGTGCCTCACCGTCCTGCCGGCATTCGCCGCCCCATGGCCCGCGGACCGTCCGGCGGGCGGGTTTGCGGTCGATCCGGGTGACCGGTTCCTGTCCCGGGCCTTCTACAGCACGGTGTATCGAAGCTCCGACGGGGTGCCCGCGGAGTGGACGGGTGAGGTGGGGACCTGCTCCGCGGGCGATACGGGGGCGGGCTACAAGGCGGCGGTGCTGGCTCGGGTGAACTACTTCCGCGCCATGGCGGGCTTGCCCGCGGCCATCGCGCTGCGTCGCGATTTCAGCGCTGCGGCCCAGGAGGCGGCCCTCATCATGAGCGCCAACCACGCGCTGGACCATACGCCCCCGGATACCTGGAGCTGTTGGAGCGCGAGCGGCGCCGACGCCGCGGGGCGCTCCAACCTCTCCTTGGGCAGCGTGGGCCCTGGTGCGGTGAGCAGCCAGATGACCGACAACGGGGCCAACAACACGGCGGTCGGACACCGCCGTTGGATCCTGTTTCCGCAGACCCAGGAGATGGGGACCGGCGATATCCCGCTCGCCGACGGGGCAGGCGCCGCCAATGCGCTGTGGCATGACGACGGACGTCAGTTCGATCCCCGCCCCCAGACCCGCGAGGGCTTTGTGGCTTGGCCGCCGCCGGGTTTCGTTCCTTATCCTGTCGTTCCGCCCCGGTGGTCCTTTTCCTATCCGGGCGCCGACTTCAGCGCCGCGACGGTCACCATGACGCGATCCGGGATGCCGGTGCAGGTGGCGTTGGAAGCGGTGACGCCGCCGCCGGGATCGAGCTGGTTCATCGGCGAGAGCACCCTGGTCTGGGTCCCCGAGGGGCTGGATGCCGATTCATCCTTCAGCGCCTGGCCACGACCCGCCGCGGACACGGTGTATCGGGTCAACATCGACGGGGTCTTGATCGGGGGCCAACTCCAGGGTTTCAGCTATCAGGTCACGGTCATCGACCCCGTCGAGCCCGGCGCTGATGAGGTCGTCCCCCTGATCGCCGGACCGGGCCAGGTGCCCGCACTGGGGTCGAGCGTCTACGCCTTCCCCGCGGTGCCCCACGCGGTGGGCTACGAGCTGCGTAGCCTCGCACTCGAAGACTACTCGCGGATTGAGGGTGCCGAGGGCGACCTGTCCGGGGTGAGCGATGGCACCAGCCCCGATTATCCGCTGATCTCGACGGCGTTCAGGGCCAACGGTGCCGCCGCCTTCCATCTCGCCCACGGCAGTGAGACGCCTCCACCTATCCAACCCCTGGGTCTGGTCGACCGCTTCCTCGTCGGCAGCGGTGCCTCCCTACGTTTCAATAGCCGACTCTCGTGGGCAACCCCCTATCAGGTCGCCAGGGCGCAGATCTCGGTCAACGATGGGGACGACTGGACGGACCTCTACAGTCAGGCCGGAACCGGCGGACAGGGCGAGACCGCCTTCGCGCCCCATGAGGTCTCGCTCGCGGACTATGCGGGGCGGGTGGTGATGGTCCGGTTCGCTTACACGGTGACGGCCGGGGCCTATTACGAGTGGTTTCCGCAGACCGACGAGGGCGTGGGTCTCTACGTGGACGATATCGCGCTCACTGGCGTCAAGCGGGTCGCGGACGAGGGCCTGACCGCGCTCGGCACCGAGACCGTCTTCGATCTGATCCCCGGCGCGTCGGGTGCGCTCGGCATCCAGGTCCGTCCTACCCTCTGGCAGGGTTATCCGGCCTTGGACTGGGGTCCGATCAAGGAGGTCACGGCGCTGGCGATTGCGCCGGCCATCGGGATCACCGCTCCCGACGCCACCGCGGGACCGGGCGAGGTGGTCGACCTCACGATCGACTATGCCAACCTGGGCAGCGATCTGTTGTCCGGGGTGGTGGTCGCACTCGACCACGACCCGGCCCTGGATCTTTTGGGTGCCAACCCGCCGCCGGACAGCGGAGCCATCGATCTCTGGACCCTAGGCATCCTCCATCCCGGCGATGCCGGCAGGCTACATGTCTCGCTTCGGCTGCCGTCTGCGGTCGTCGATGGGGCTATCTTTCGGGTCGAAGCGAGACTGGAATCCGACCAGGCAGACGCCCAGGCCAGCGTCTCGATCACCGTCGAGCAGCCCCTCGACACCGATGGAGACGGCGATCCAGACGCCACCGACCCCGACGACGACAACGACGGGATGCCGGACAGCTTCGAGACCGCGTACGGACTCGATCCCCTCGATCCAAGTGACGCAGCCCAAGACGCGGACGCGGACGGGAGTACCATTCGCGAGGAATACGACGCCGGCACCGATCCGAACGACCGGCTCGATCCCATCCCGCCGGAGATGCTTCCCAGTCCCGGTGGCTGGCGGGCGAGCCTGCCCGAGGCGCCTTAGAGCGCGGAGCCGGTAGACGGCGTTCCGTTCTCATTGGCGCCCGTCACTCCGGTCGGCGAGGTCGATGGGTGTTGCACTTCGCGGACGAAGGGTGCCGCTACCGCATCGGCCCTTGCCTTGAGGCAGCCGGAGGAACTCCCTACACTGCCAGGCCCATTGCTCGTGCCGAGCGCCTGCCCACTGGGTCCAATGGAATCCGCGATGAGCTTCCGCCCCTTCATGCCCCCGGTCCGCACCCTGATGGGCCCAGGCCCGGCTGACGTCCACCCTCGGGTGCTCTCCGCCCTTGCGCGGCCCACCATCGGTCATCTCGATCCGTGCTTCGTGGGCATGATGGAGGAGCTGAAGTCGCTCCTGCGCTACGCCTTCCGCACCGAGAATGCGCTGACCATGCCGGTCTCGGCCCCTGGCTCGGCGGGCATGGAGACCTGCTTCGTCAACCTGGTGGAGCCGGGCGACGAGGTGGTGGTGTGCATCAACGGGGTGTTCGGCGGGCGCATGCGCGAGAACGTGGTGCGCCAGGGCGGCACGGCCGTCACCGTCGAGGGGACCTGGGGGCGTGCCGTGGATCCGGATCAGGTGGAGCAGACCCTGCGCCGTCACCCGCGCGCCCGGGTGCTCGCCTTCGTGCATGCGGAGACCAGCACCGGCGCCCGCTCGGACGCCCGGCTGCTGGCCGAGATCGCCCACGCACATGAGTGTATGACCATCGTCGATACGGTGACCTCGCTCGGCGGCTGCGAGGTCTCGGTCGACGACTGGGGCCTGGACGCGGTCTACTCCGGGTCTCAGAAGTGTCTCTCCTGCACCCCGGGCCTGTCCCCGGTGACCTTCAACGGGCGCGCCCTGGAGCGGGTGAAGGCACGCACCCATCCGGTGACCAGCTGGTTCCTCGATCTCAACCTGGTGCTGGGTTACTGGGGCGGCGATCAGAAAAGGACCTATCACCATACCGCCCCGGTGAACGCCCTCTACGGTCTGCACGAGGCCCTGGTGATGCTCCACGCGGAGGGCATCGAGCAGGCCTGGGAACGCCATGCCCGCAATCATCGGGCCCTGCACGCGGGGCTCGAGGCCATGGGGCTCGAGCTGATCGTGCCCGAGGGGGAGCGCCTGCCGCAGCTGAACAGCGTCGCCGTGCCCGGCGGGGTCGACGAGGCGGCCGTGCGCGCGGCCCTGCTTGCGCACTACAACCTGGAGATCGGGGCGGGCCTCGGGGCCCTGGCGGGCAAGATCTGGCGGATCGGGCTCATGGGCTACAGCAGCCGCGCGGAGAACATCCTCTTGTGTCTCGGCGCGCTCGGCAACGCGCTCGGGCGGGCCGGTCATCCGGTGGATGTCGGCGGCGCCCTCTCGGCCGCGGGCGCCCTGCTCGACGCCTGAGCAAGCCACAGGGCGCATCGCCCCATGCTCCTGCGTAACCGCCACAGCCTCTGGGTGCGGCTCTTCTTCGCCCTGGGGGCGATGGGGCTCTTCATCTTCGGCTACCAATGGGGCAACCAATACCAGCGCAAGACCGCCTCGCCGCCGGTCATCGACGGGGTCCTGGTTCGCCCGCCCGTGAACGTGCCCGGATTCGCCCTGGTGGACAGCCAGGGTCGACCCTTCGATCAGGACACCCTGGCCGAGGGCTGGACCCTGCTCACCTTTGGCGACCTGAGCGCGGCCTCGGGTCAGCTCGCCGTCCAGCGTCTGATGGACGTCTACCAGCGTGTGGACGACGAGCCTGATCTCCAGCGGGCGCTGCGTCTGGCGCTGGTCACCACCAGCGATGCGCCCAACCTGGCCCGCGACTTCGCGCGGCTGTCACCGGCCCTGCGCATCCTCTCCGGTGAGCCGGGTGAGATCGAGCGGCTGGTCGCGGCCCTGGGCGGGCTGGGGGACGGGGAGGCCCCGCTGTTCGTCTTCGCGCCCGGCGGTCATCTGATCGCCTTGCTCACCCAGACCGAGGACCGGGCCCGCCTGGCCGAGGATCTGATCGCGCTGCAACGCGGACTCTTTCTGCTGCTCCCGGAGGGCGGGTGAGCGCCCCCTCCGGGCCCCTGGCTCGGGCCTATGTCGCGCTCCAGCACGCGCTGCCCCAGCATCTGCTCTCGTCCCTGATGTACGGTCTGGCCCGGGTCGAATGGGCGCCCATACGGGTGCCTCTGGTGCGGCTTTTCGTGGCCCTGACCGGGATTCGCATGGAGCAGGCCGAGCAACCCGACCCGGGCGCTTACCCCCATCTCAACGCACTCTTCACGCGGCGCCTGCGACCGGGGCTGAGACCCGTCGATCCGGATCCTGGGGCCGTGCTCGCGCCGGTGGACGGGGTGCTGAGCCAGCTCGGGAGGATCGAGGACGGGCGCCTGATCCAGGCGAAGGGGCTCGACTACTCGGTGGCGGACCTCCTGGGCGACCCCGCGGGGTCCGGCCATCCCTTCGAGGGGGGTGACTTCGCCACCCTCTATCTCTCGCCCAAGGACTACCACCGCATCCACATGCCCCTTGCCGGGGACCTGACTGCGATGGTCCATCGGGACGGCCGGCTGTTCGCGGTCAACGCGATCACCGCCGGCTTGGTGCCGGGGCTCTTCGCCCGCAACGAGCGGGTGATCTGCCGCTTCGATACCCAGGTCGGGCCCATGGCGATGGTGCTGGTGGGCGCGATCTTCGTCGGCGGGATCGAGACCGTGTGGGCGGGTCCCGTGACCCCCGCGCGGGCGTCCGATCCCAAGCGTCGGGCGACGGGACAGGTTCGGCTCGAGGCCGGCGCGGAGATGGGTCGTTTCAACCTCGGCTCCACGGTCATCCTGCTCTTCCCGCCGGGTGCGGTCTCCTGGGATCCTGCCCTCGCCCCAGGGAGCCCGGTGCGGTTCGGCCAGCGGATCGGTCGATGCGACCGAGTGGCGAGTGGCGAGTAGCGAGACGGCTCAAGGGGCAGCCGATCAGATGCCATCCTGGCATTTGATCAGCTGGTGACTGAAGATGCCGGGCCATCCGTGGCCGAGACGGCAAAGGCTCGGGCGTCTTTCTCCACCCGCATCATTGAAGGTCGTGTCATGGCACGTTCCGCCCTCGTCCTGCTCGCCGCGCTCATCCTCCCGCCGGGCGCCCCGGCCCTGCTCGCCGCGGGGCCGGCCCATCTGGTCCTGGGCGACACCGAGGTGCCGGTTCAGGTCTATCCGGCCGAGGGCGATCGCCTGGTGCTCTGGCTGCCCTCCGAGCACGGGGTGGTCTCGGCCCACGATGTCCTCTCCCAGGCCCTGGCCCGCGGCGGCATCGAGTCCTGGGTAGCGGATCTGTTCGCCGCCTATTTCCTCCCCGCCGTGCCCACCAGCCTCGATGAGATCCCCGTCGAGACCCTGGCCGCGCTCATCGAGGCCGCCCATGAGGTCACCGGCAAGACCGTCTATCTGGCCAGCAACGACCGCGGCGCCGCCCTGGCGCTGCACGGCGCCCAGGAGTGGCAGCTCGCGCATCCCGGGGACGACGCCCTCGGTGGCGCCATCCTGATCACGCCCTACCTGCTTGCCGGGACCCCGGAGGTGGGGGCCGAGGCCGAGTATCTGCCCATTGCCGAGGCGACGAACCTGCCGCTGTTTCTGATCCAGCCCGCGCGCTCCCCCACCTACTGGCGGGTCGGCGAGCTGGCCGCGAGGCTCGAGGAGGGGGGCAGCAGCGTCTTCCTGCGGAGCCTCGCCGAGGCCCGCGACCGCTTCTTCTTCCGTCCGGATGCGATGGCGACGGAGCTGGAGCTGACGCGTGCCCTGCCGGGCGAGATCTCCGGGGCACTGCGCCTGCTGGCCACTCAGCCGCGCCAACGCGCGGCGATCGTTGCCGCCCCGTCCGAGCGCCCGGCCGTGCAGGCCCGTGCCGAACGCCTGCTGGAGCCCTTCACCGGCGACCCGACGCCGCCGCCGCTCCGGCTGGCCGACCTCCAGGGCCGGATGCACGATCTGGCGGACTACCGGGGCGAGGTGGTGCTGATCAACTTCTGGGCGAGCTGGTGCCCGCCCTGCGTGCACGAGATGCCCTCGATGCAGGCCCTGGCGGACCGGCTCGATCCCGAGAGGTTCGAGATCCTCGCCGTGAACCTGGCCGAGGAGCCCGGGCCGATCCGGGGATTCGTGGAGGACCTGGGTCTGCGCTTCAGCGTGTTGCTGGATCCCGCCGGGGAGGCGATCACCACCTGGCGGGTCTTCGCCTATCCGACCAGCTATGTGATCGACCGGCAGGGGCGGGTGCGCTACGCGCTCTTCGGGTCCATCGACTGGATGGACGCCCCGACCGTCGCGACCATCGAGGACCTGATCAACGAGTGAGGCGCCGCGGGACGGAGCAGATGCCGTCCCTGATGCCGCTGGCGTGGGGACCGCCTTCCTTGGCGGCCTTCAATCAGATCACGAACAGGTCCATGAACTGGTGGAGGGGCGTGGCCATGAGCCGCCCCGGGTCCTGGCACAGGTCGTAGATGCGCTGGGCCTGACCCTTGGGGAAGCGGGTGCGCAGTGCCGCAAGGAACTTGGCCTCGAGGACCGGGATCCCCTCGGCGCGGCGGCGGCGGTGACCGATGGGGTACTCGATCTCCACCTTGTCGGTGCTGCTGCCGTCGGTGAAGAAGACCTGGATGGCGTTGGCGATGGAGCGCTTGTCCGCGTCCAGGTAGTCCTTGGTGTAGCGGGGCTCCTCGGTCACGATCATCCGCTCGCGCAGGGCGTCGATGCGCGGATCGGTGGCCACCGAGTCCTCGTAGTCCGCCGCCGTGAGCCGCCCGAAGATGAGGGGCACGGCCACCATGTACTGGATGCAGTGGTCGCGGTCGGCCGGGTTATGGAGCGGCCCGTCCTTGCTGATGATCCGCACCCCGGACTCCTGGGTGGCGATCTCGATGCGTTCGATCTGGTCGATGCGATCGCGCACCTCGGGGTGCAGGGCCATGGCGCACTCCACCGCCGTCTGGGCATGGAACTCGGCCGGGAAGCTGATCTTGAACAGGATGTTCTCCATCACATAGCTGCCGTACTCGCGCTGGAAGGCGAACGGCCGACCCTTGAACAGCACGTCGTAGAAGCCCCAGGTCGGCGCGCTCAGCACCGAGGGCAGGCCCATCTCGCCCTTCTGCACCATCATCGCCAGGCGCACGCCCCGGGAGCTGGCATCGCCCGCCGCCCAGGACTTGCGCGAGCCGGTGTTGGGGGCGTGGCGGTAGGTGCGCAGACTCTGGCCGTCCACCCAGGCCTGGCTCAGGGTGTCGATCACCTGGTCCTTGCTGGCGCCGAGCATGATCGCCGCGACCGCCGCCGAGGCGACCTTCACCAGCAGCACATGGTCGAGCCCGACCCGGTTGAAGCTGTTCTCCAGTGCCAGCACGCCCTGGATCTCGTGGGCCTTGACCATGGCGTGGAGCACGTCGCCCACGCTCAGGGGCTCGCCCCCCTCGGCGATGGCCTTGCGCGAGAGATAGTCGCCGAGCCCGAGGATGGCGCCCAGGTTGTCCGAGGGGTGTCCCCACTCGGCGGCGAGCCAGGTGTCGTTGAAGTCGAGCCAGCGCACCAGTGCGCCGATGTCCCAGGCCGCCTTGACGGGGTCGAGCTGGAGCTGGGTTCCGGGGACCTTGGCACCGTTGGGCACCAGGGTGCCGGGGACGATCGGCCCCAGGTGCTTGGTGCACTCCGGATACTGGAGGGCCAGCATGGCGCAGCCGATGGAGTCCATCAGACAGTGGCGGGCCGTGGTGATGGCCTCCTCGGAGGTCACCTGGTAGTCGCAGACATAGTCCGCGATGGCGACCAGCTCCGGGTCGGGGTCTGGACGCAGGTTGGCATCGGCGATATGGGCGCTCATTCGATGGGATCTCAAAGGGTTGAACGGCGAGCCGCGGGACGCGCGGGCACGGATTGGTCAAGCGGTGTCGGGGCGTGGCCCGCGACCGGGGTCCTCGGTGGTCGCGGGCCGGAGGGGGTGTCTCAGCGCTGGTCGATGGGCACCCACTTGCGGTTCTCGGGGCCGACATAGTTGGCGCTGGGGCGGATGATCTTCTTGTCCAGCCGCTGCTCGATGGCGTGGGCCACCCAGCCCGAGGTGCGGGCGATGACGAAGATCGGCGTGAACAGGGCGGTCGGGATGCCCATCTGCGCGTAGGCGACGGCCGAGAACCAGTCCAGGTTCGGGAACATCCGCTTGAGGTCCCACATGACCGTCTCGAGCCGATCCGCCACGGCGAACATGCGCAGGTCGCCGTTGCCCTCGGACAGCCGTTTGGCGACCGACTTGATGACCTTGTTGCGTGGGTCGCCGATGGTATAGACGGGGTGTCCGAAGCCGATGACGATCTCCTTCCTCCCCACCCGCTCGGTGATATCGGTCTCGGCCTCCTCGGCGCTCCCGTAGCGCTGCTGGATCTCACAGGCGGCCTCGTTCGCGCCGCCGTGCTTGGGCCCGCGCAGGGCGCCGATGGCGGCGGTGATGCAGGAGTAGATGTCCGAGTCGGTCCCGGCCACCACCCGCGCGGTGAAGGTCGAGGCGTTGAGCTCATGCTCGGCGTAGAGGTTGAGGGAGGTGTGCATGGCACGCTCCCATTCGCCGTTCGGGCGCTCGCCGTGGAGCAGATGGAGGAAATGGGCGCCGATGGAGTCGTCGTCGGTCTCCACCTCGATGCGCCGTCCGTTGTGGGCGAAGTGGTACCAGTAGAGCAGCATAGACCCGAAGCAGGCCATCAGCCGGTCGCCGATGGCGCGCGCCCCGGCCACGGACATGGTCTCCTTCTCGGGCTCCAGGCTGCCGAGGATGGAGGCGCCGGTTCGCAGCACGTCCATGGGGTGAGCAGAGGCGGGCAACTGCTCCAACGCGGTCTTGAGGGCCGCCGGGAGACCGCGCAGGGTCTTGAGCCTGCGCCGATAGGCGGCGAGCTCCGCGGGGCTCGGCAGGCTGCCGTGGATGAGCAGATAGGCGATCTCCTCGAACTCCGCCTGGTCGGCGAAATCGAGGATGTCATAGCCCCGGTAGTGCAGGTCGTTGCCCGTGCGCCCGACGGTGCAGATGGCCGTGTTTCCCGCCACGGTCCCGGACAGGGCAACGGATTTCTTGGGCTTCGGCAGCTGGCTCTCTTGCTCGGCCATGTTCTGGTACCTCGTTCGGTGGTGTAGGTCTCGTGCTGATCGGCCTTCCCGGGCTCACTGCTCGCCTTGGGCGAACAGGGCGTCGAGCTTCTGCTCGAAGCCGTGGTAGTCGAGATAGTCGTAGAGCTCCATGCGGGTCTGCATGCTGTCCACCACCTGCGCCTGGGTGCCGTCGCGCCGGATCGCCTGGTAGACGTTCAGCGCCGCCTTGTTCATGGCGCGGAAGGCGGAGAGGGGGTAGAGCACGAGGGAGACACCGGCATCGCCGAGCTCGGTAGTGGTGAAGAGGGGCGTGGACCCGAACTCGGTGATGTTGGCGAGCACGGGCACGCTGACCGCGGCGACGAACTGGCGGTACTGATCCAGCTCCACCATGGCCTCGGGGAAGATCATGTCGGCGCCGGCCTCGGCGCAGGCCACGGCCCGCTCGATGGCGGAGTCCATGCCCTCGACCGCGAGTGCGTCGGTGCGCGCCATGATCACGAAGTCGTCGCTGCGGGCGTCCACCGCGGCCTTGATGCGGTCCACCATCTCGTCCTTGGGCACGATGGCCTTGCCGGGCCGATGGCCGCAGCGCTTGGCCGCCACCTGATCCTCGATGTGGACCCCGGCCGCCCCGGCGCGCTGCATCTCGCGCACGGTGCGCGCGATGTTGAAGGCCCCGCCCCAGCCGGTATCGGCGTCCACCAGCAGGGGAAGGGCGGTGGCGTAGGTGATCCGGCGCACGTCCTCGAGCACATCGTTCAGGCTCGTGAGCCCGAGATCGGGCACGCCGTAGGAGCCGGCGGCGACCCCGCCCCCGGAGAGGTAGAGCGCCCGGTAGCCGGTGCGCTCCGCCATCATGGCGTGGTAGGCGTTGATCGCGCCCACCACCTGCAGTGGCCGCTCCTCGGCGACGGCCTGGCGCAGACGCGCGCCCGGGCTGCTGTTCGATGGGCTCATGGGTTGGTCTCCCCTGCAATGACATTGGGTTGGGCGGCGAGCCGGGCCTCGACGGACCGGCGCGAGGCGCGGATGTGCCGGCGCATCAGGAGCTCGGCCAGCTCGCCGTCGCGATCGCTGATGGCCTCGACCACCAGCGCGTGCTCTTTCAGGGCATCGCGCGCACGGTCGCCGCCCATCCCGAATTGGCAGCGGTACATCCGTGCCAGGTGATAGAGGTCGTCGCACAGGATGCCGATGAGCCGCCGGTTTCCGCTCCCCTGGACGATGCGGTAGTGGAAGTCCATGTCCCCTTCCTTCTGGAAGTAGGCCTGCCAGAAGTCGCGGGCGACGCCCCGGCGGTGCTCCTCCATCAGGTCCTTGAGCTCCTCGATGGCCTCGTCGGACATCTGCGCGGCGGCGAGCCGGGCGGCCATGCCCTCTAGGGCCTCGCGCACCAGAAAGATCTCGATGAGCTGGTCGCTCGAGAGGGTGACGACCCGGGCCCCCAGGTTGGGCCGGCGCTCCACCAGATGGGTCGACTCGAGCCGCCGCATGGCCTCTCGGAGCGGCCCACGGCTGATTCCGTAGCGGGCGGCCATCTCCGGCTCGCTGATCTTGCTCCCCGCCGGGATCTCGCCCTCCACGATCGCCTGACGCAGCTGCTCGAAGACGCGGTCGGCGATGGTCGCGTTCTCGTCGGTGACGGCGTCGCCGGGGTCCGAGGCCAAAAGTGTCGACACTCTTGCGTGCATTTCCGGCAAAATAGCGGATATCAGGGCCATGTCAAGCCTATATGTCGACAATCTAAAGGATTAGTGGCCTCAATCGGGGGACCTGATGGTCCCCTCTGGCCGCTGGGTCTCAGTGATGGTGGGCGTAGCCGATGGCCGAGAGGGCCGCGTCGATCTCCTCGAGGATCGCCGGGTCGTCGATGGTGGCCGGGGGCCTGTAGTCCTTGCCGTCGGCGATCGCCTTCATGGTGCCGCGCAGGATCTTGCCGGAGCGGGTCTTGGGCAGGCGCTCCACGATAACCACCGTCTTGAAGGCCGCGACCGGGCCGATCTCGTCCCGAACCTTGGTCACCAGCTCCTTGGCGATGCTGGCCCGATCCCGCTCGACCCCCGCCTTGAGCACCACCAGTCCCAGGGGTAGCTCGCCCTTGAGCTGATCCGCGGCGCCGATCACGGCACATTCGGCCACGTCCGGGTGCCCCGCGAGGACCGCCTCCATCCCGCCCGTCGACAAGCGATGTCCGGCCACGTTGATGATGTCGTCGATCCGGCTCATCACGAACAGATAGCCGTCGTCGTCCAGATAACCGGCGTCGCCCGTGAGGTAGTAGCCCGGTTGGGCGGCGAGATAGGACTGGAAGTAGCGCTGCTCGTCGCCCCAGAGGGTCGGCAGGCAGCCGGGGGGCAGGGGCAGCCGCAGCATGATGCGCCCGATGTCGCCGGCCTTGACCGGCTCGCCCAGGTCGTCCAGCACCTCGATCGTATAGCCCGGTACGGCCTTGGTGGGCGAGCCCGGTTTGATGGGCAGCTGCTCGATGCCCAGACAGTTGGCGGCGATGGCCCAGCCGGTCTCGGTCTGCCACCAGTGGTCGACGACCGGGACGCCCAGGATGCGCTCGGCCCAGGCCAGGGTATCCGGGTCGCAGCGCTCGCCGGCCAGGAACAAGGCGCGCAGACAGCCGAGGTCGTAGCGCTCGAGATGCTGCGCCTTGGGGTCGTCGCGCTTGATGGCGCGGAAGGCGGTGGGGGCGGTGAAGAGCACCGAGACACCGTGCTCCTGGATCACCCGCCAGAAGGCCCCGGCGTCCGGTGTGCCCACCGGCTTGCCCTCGTAGATCACCGTGGTGCAGCCGGCGAGCAGGGGCGCGTAGACGATGTAGGAGTGGCCCACCACCCAGCCCACGTCCGAGGCGGCCCAGAAGACCTCGCCGGGCTGCACGCCGTAGACGTTGGCCATGCTCCAGGCCATGGCCACCGCGTGACCGCCGTTGTCGCGCACCACGCCCTTGGGCTGTCCCGTCGTTCCGGAGGTGTAGAGGATGTAGAGGGGATCGGTCGCCGCCACCGGGATACAGTCCGCCGGCGCTGCCGCGGCGACCGCGTCCGCCCAGCCGATGTCCCGTCCGGCGATCAGGGTGCCGGGCTCCTGGGGGCGTTGCAGCACGATGCAGCGCTCGGGTTTGTGGGCGGCCAGCTCGATGGCCTGGTCCAGCAGGGGCTTGTAGTGCACCACCCGGTTCGGCTCGATGCCGCAGGAGCCGGCGACCATCACCCTGGGCTTGGCGTCGTCGATGCGGGTGGCGAGCTCGCGCGAGGAGAACCCGCCGAACACCACCGAATGGACGGCCCCGATCCGGGCGCAGGCCAGCATGGCGATGGCCGCCTCTGGCACCATGGGCATGTAGATGATCACCCGGTCGCCCCGGGTGACGCCCTGGTCGCGCAGGGCCCCGGCGAAACCCGCCACCCGATCCTGGAGCTCGGCGTAGTTGATGACCGTCTGGGTGCCGGTGACCGGGCTGTCGTGGATGATCGCCGGCTGGTCGCCGCGTCCCGCCGCCACATGACGGTCCACGGCGTTGTAACAGGTGTTCAGCTCGGCGCCGGCGAACCAGCGATAGAAGGGCGGGCGGCTGGCGTCGAGCACCCGTTCCCAGGGCCGATCCCAATCGATCAGTTGCGCGGCCTCGGCCCAAAAGGTCTCGGGATCGCGCATGGCGCGATCATAGGTGGCTTGGTAGCCCATCGGTTTCTCCTCGGGTGATAGACTCGGGCCACGCATCGCTGCCGATGCGGCCCGTTCTCGTTCTTATGCTGCGACGCAACACTAGACCCTCGCTCGATCGGGCGCAAGTCCGTCGATCCCGGCCCAGGGTCCTGTCCGAGGTGTCCATGAGCAACCCGCGCGAGCGCATCCTGGCTCGGCTTTCCGAGGCCCAAACGGCGTCCCCGCCGCCCGCGAGATTTCCCGTGCGCCGCTTCGATTGGGATCGGGCTGATCTGCTCGAGCGTTTCGAGGAGCGCATCCGCTCGGTGCGCGGCGAGGTCCACCGGGTGGGCGCCGACTGGCCCGCCAGGGTCAAGTCGCTGCTCGCCGAGCGGGGCGCGGGCAACCTGCTCTACGGACCCGGCAGCGAGACCGGCGAGGCACTGCTGGCCGGCTGGCCTGCCGGTGATGGCCCACGCCTGGTCCCCTACGCCGAGCCCGTCGAGGGCTTCCGCGCCGAGCTCTTCGACCGCATCGACGCCGGCCTCACCGGCTGCCGCGGCGCCATCGCCGAGACCGGCAGCCTGGTGCTGTGGCCGGATACCCAGGAGCCCCGGCTGCTCTCGCTGGTCCCGCCCATCCATCTCGTCCTGCTCGATGCCGGGACCGTCCGCTCGACCCTCGCCGAGGTCATCGCCGAGCAGGGCTGGACCCGGGGGATGCCGACCAATGCCCTGCTCATCAGCGGGCCGTCCAAGTCCGCCGACATCGAGCAGACCCTGGCGTACGGGGTCCACGGGCCCAAGGAGCTGATCGTGCTGATGCGGGACGGATAGGGGCCGGATGGCCTCTAAACTCGTTGGACGGCGCTCTGAGCGGGGTATGCCATGAGTGGACCTAAGGGGAAACGCGTCTCCCTGGTGCTCGGCAGCGGGGGCGCACGCGGCCTGGCCCATATCGGCGTCATCCAATGGCTCGAGGAGCACGGCTATCGGATCGAGTCCATCTCCGGGGCCTCGATGGGCGCGCTGGTGGGTGGGATCTATGCGGCCGGTCAGATCGATGCCTACCGTGACTGGGTGTGCGCCCTCAGCCGCGCCGATGTGCTGCGTTTTCTGGACTTTGCCTTCGTCGGCGCCGGCATCTTCAAGGGCGACCGGATCATGGACACCTTGAAGGCCATGGTCGGCGAGCATGAGATCGAGGATCTGCCCATCGCCTACACGGCCGTCGCCACCGACATCGACCGCCAGCGCGAGGTGTGGATGTCCAAGGGTCCGCTGTTCGACGCCATCCGGGGCTCCATCGCCGTCCCCTCTCTGTTCACGCCCCACCGCCATCTCGGGCTGACCCTGGTCGATGGCGGCCTGCTGAACCCGGTACCCATCGCGCCCACCTTTCGGGATCGGACCGACCTCACGATCGCGGTGAATCTGAACGCCGAGACCAAGGGCGCGTCGACGCCCAGCACGCCGGCCCGAACGTCGGCGGCGCGCCGGTCGGCGTCGGAGGCGGATCTGGTGTCTCGAATCCGCCAATTCCTCGATTCGATCGGGGATTCGCTCGGGGACAACCGGGTTCACGCGGGCTCATCGGAGCTCGGCATGCTGGAGCTGGTGATCCGTTCGTTCGAGACCATGCAGAACGCCATCACGGCGGTGAAGCTTGCCGCCTATGCACCCGACGCGGTGATCAATATTCCCCGCGACGCCTGCGGTGCCCAGGAGTTCTATCGGGCGCGGGAGATCATCGACCTGGGCTATCGCTTGGCCGGGGAGTCGATGCCCGACCATGCTGTCGGTTGACCGCGGCCCGCGGCTCAGAAGAGGTGACGCATCCCCAGCGAGAAGCCGCTCCAGTCGGCGTCCGGGTTGTCGTCGTCGACGGTCGTGTAGAGCGCATAGACGCGCGAGCGGCGGCTGAATTCATGATCGAGGCCGATCGCCCAGGTCGACTTGTCGCCCTGATCGGTGAAATTTCCGAGTAGCTCGCCGAAGTTGGCCGCGACGACACCACCCTCGCAGGCGAAGCGGTAGCCGAGCCCCAGGGGGTCGGCGCAGGCGCCGTTGCTGGCCTGGCCGTACATCGCCTTCAGGCGGGTGGAGCCGAGGCGGTAGCCGGCCTGGACCTGCCAGAGCTGGACATCGGAGTCGAAGGGCTGGCCGAACGCCTGGCCGCCCGATTCGTAGATGCCGGAGAGCTCGATCCCGTGCCAGCCCAAGAGCCCAAGACCGAGGCGCCAGCGTCCCACGTCGTCGGCGAGCAGGCCATGGGAGAGGTCGTAGAGTCCGTTCTGCCTGCTCCAAAGGGCGCTCGAGAACTGCTCCAACCCGGCGGAGGCGTAGAAGGGTGCGGCGTTGTAGACGGCGGCCACCGACCAGCCCTCGGCGATGGCGTCGGCCCGCGTGTCCTCGATCCCTAGGGCTGTCGCGCCGCCCGCGGGGATGATCGCAGCCGCGAGCTGCACGCCCCATAGGGTCGGGGTCATATAGAGGATGCTGTTGTCTGGGCGCAGATCAGAGAAGCCGACCGTATAGTTGTAGTCCGCCATGGTGTCGGCGAAGAGGTCGAGGGGTGCCGTCGACATCTTGAGCGGGGTATCGTGCCGTCCCGCGAGTAGGCGGCCCCAGCCGCCCTCGAGCCCGACGTAGGTGTTGCGGAAGCTGATCCGGTTGGGGTCCCCGTCGAGCACGTTCTCGTCCGCGTTGGCCAGCTCGACCTCCAGCTCGACCTGATAGATGGCGGCGAGGCGGCCACCCAGGTCCTCCCTTCCCCGCACGCCGATCCGAGACGCCCGTTCGCTCATGTTCATGCCCCACCCGTTGAAGGGCAACCCAGGGGTCAGGCTGTCATCCAGCGCCTTCAGGATGCCCGCCTGAACCTCCGGGGCGAGTGAGTCGAAGGGGATGGTGCCGAACATGATGTCCCCGATTGCCGTGTTGATGCCCTCCGGACCCGGGATCCCAACATAGCCCGACTCGGCGAGGGCCTGGTTCGCACCGTCCACGAACGACTCGAAGTCGAACGCCGGGCTGCCCGGGGCGGGTCGGAACCAGGTCGCTTCGCTCTCGGCGTCCACGTAGTCGAGGGAGACATGGGCCTCGCCGTAGAGGATCGCCTCGGCCTGGGTCGCCAGGGGGGCGAACGCCAGGGGAGCGAACGAGAGTGCGGCCAGCGCGGCCAGGGAAAGGACTCGATACTGCATCGAAGATCGCGCCTCGTTCGGATTCGGATCTGCTAGTGACGATGCCATGGATGGTGTCACAGGACGGGGATTCCCCCAAGCGATTGGCCTTCCCGGTTGCCTCGAGCCTCCCACTAGATCTGGCACCTCGGGCAGTAGAAGCTCGAGCGCTGGCCGATGCGTCTGAGACGTACGGGCGCTCCACAGCCTGGGCAGGGCTCGCCGGCCCGACCATAGACCTTGAGCTCCTGTGCGAAGTAGCCGGGGGCCCCGTCCTCCTGGACGAAGTCTCGCAGGCTGGTCCCCCCTTGCGCGATGGCCGCGCCGAGGACCGCGCGCACGTCCTGAGCCAGCCGCCGGTAGCGCTCCAGTCCGACCCGCCCCGCCGGTCGCGCCGGGTGGATACCGGCCCGGAACAGGGACTCACTGGCGTAGATGTTCCCGACGCCGACCACGACCCCCGCGTCCATCAGGAAGGGCTTGACCGAGACGCGTCGGCCGCGGCTCAGCCCGTAGAGGTAGTCTCCGCCGAAGCCCGGGCCGAGGGGCTCGGGGCCTAGGTCGCGCAACAAGGGGTGGCTCGCGGCGGCGCGTTCGGGCGGATCCGGGCTCCATGCCAGCAGGCCGAACCGGCGGGGGTCACGCAGGCGCAGGGCGCGGGCACTCGTGAGCACCAGGTCGAGATGGTCGTGCTTGCCGGGCGGGGTGCCCTCGGGCACCACGCGCAGGCTCCCGGACATGCCCAGGTGCAGGATCAGGGTGCCGCACTCGGTCCCGATGAGCAGATACTTGCCCCGCCGCGCGAGGTCGGTCACGGCCCGACCCGCGACCCGTTCCGGGAGATCCGCGGGCACGGGAAGGCGCAGTCGCGGCTCGCGCACCACCAGACGCTCGATGCGCTGTCCCTCCAGATGCGGGCGGATGCCGCGCAGGGTGGTCTCGACCTCGGGCAGCTCCGGCACGCTCAGTTGCCGTCGCCGGTCCCGTCGGACGGATCGGGCGCGAAGGGGTCCATGCCGAAGCCCTGGGGCGGCTCCTTATAGGGCTCACCGCCCAGGCTACCGGGCTCACCCGGGCCGTCGTCGTATCCGCCAGACCCGTCCCCATAGCCCGCGTCCTCATAGCCCGAATCGCTATAGCTCGGGTCGGCGTAGGGGTCGTCGGGGCTCAGACGCACCTCGGGGGGACCGCCGTGTCCGCCGGACCAGGCATCACCCTCGGGCAGCGGCGCGAAGGGGTCGGCCGGATCGGGCTCGGGCAGCGGCCCGAGCGGGACCTCTGGCATGGGTCCGTCATCCGTCGCCAGCTCGTCGAAGGGCATGGGCAGCGGGGCGGGTGCCGTCTCGGTGGGCTCGGCCAGGGGCGGCGGGGGCTCGGGTGGGGTAGGGTCGATGAGGGTCGGGTCGAGCTCCAGCTCGGGCGGCTCGGCCACCACATAGCGCAGCTTGAGGTCGAGCCGGCTCCAGCGCCGGCGATCCTCGGAGATCAGGAAGCGCACCGCGCTCCCGTCGGCGTATTTCACCTGCAGGGCCTCGCCCGCCAGCTCGCCGCTCAGGGTCTCGACGCGCTCGGCGCTGACGCCGCTCAACGCCGCAAGCGAGCGGGCGGCGAGCGGGACCCCGCTCAGGGTCGCGAACGCGGGCGGCCGATCCGCCGGCAACGGCGTCTTGGCCACGAAGTCGATCGGTGGCGCGATGAGCAGGTGATGGAAGCGGTCGTCGATCAGGTGTACCAGCCCGCCAGTCTCCACATAACGCCGCTGACCCAGGGGGTCGAGGCCCCCGAAGACCAGCTCCAGGGTGTCGAGCTTGAGGATCAGACGCGGGGGTGACAGGCCAAGCTCGGCGAGTGCCGCGGGCTGGGCGGGGAGGCTGCGGGCAACCGGGGCCTCGACCACCGAGAGCAGCCGACCGATGCGCTCGGGGTCCGCGTCCACCTGCATGGGCTCGAGCATGCGCCAGCCGTCGCCGACGCGTTCGATGCGGATGGTCGGCTCGCCCTCACGCTCAACGACCAACAGCCGCACATCGGCGGCGGCGATCCCGGCCAGGGTCTGCTCGCGGTCGGCGCGCGCGAGCTCATCGCGGATCACGAGACCCAGCCCGAGGAGCACCAGGACCAGCAGCAGATTGACCGCCCAGCGTCCGGCCATCGCCTAGCCTCTCCCCCGGAACCAGCGCACGGCGAGTCCGGCGGTGAGGAAGAATCCGGGCAGGAGCACCAGTGAGCCGAGCCCGAGCAGCAGCCGCTTGTCCTGGTCGAGGGTGAGGCCCTGGGCCGGGTCTGGGTCGGGCGGGAGGGCGAGCAGGCCGTCCTCCCCGCTCAGCCAGCGCAGCATGCGCAGCCCCAGCTCCCGGTTGCCGTAGGACCCGATCTGGGCATTGGAGAGGAAGTCGCCGTCGCCGACCAGGAGCACCCGCTGGACCCGCCCGTCCTCGCCGAGGGGCCGGGTGAGCGCAAGCACCACGGCCAGCGGCCCCGGCTGCTCGCCCACCACCTCGTCGCGGAAGATGTCGCCCTCGATGCGGCCCGTCTCGTTCCAGCTGTCGTCGCCCGTGACCAGGAAGCTGGTGACCGACCAGCCGGGGGCGGTCTCGGTCTCGAAGGCCACGGCGCCCGGTAGTAGGGCGGGTCCGCGCAGCCCTCCGGCCAGTGCATCGTCGGGGAAGTCGGTGATCACGGCCACGGCGGGGGTGTCGAGGCCCAGGCTCGCCGCCCGGGCGTCGACCACGGTGCCCGGGAGCACCCGGATCCCGAGCTGATTGGCCAGGAGCTCGAGGCCGTTCAGCGGGCCGGGGTCGAGGAGCCAGAGCAGGTTCCCGCCCCGGTCGATGTACTCGCCGAGACGCTCGGCCTCGCCGGGGAAGAGGGCGATCGCGGGCGTGGAGACCAGGGCGAGGTGGGTGTTCACGGGCACGTCCGCCACGGTGGCCAGGTCGAGGTGGCGCACCAGAAAACCGTGCTCGTCCAGCTCCTGGCCGAAGCGGCCCAGGTCGGTGGGCCCCTCGCCGTCGATGCGTCGCTCGCCGTGACCCTCGAGCACCGCCACCCAGGGCGCCTGATTGGTGGTGAGCCGGGCGATGGCCGCGCTGACGGCCCGCTCGCTGATGGTGCTCAGGGTCTCGCGCCGTCCTTGGTGCTCGAGCAGCACCTGGCCGGAGATGGACACGCGGGCGTCGCGGGTCTGCTCGGGGAAGAGCTGCGGGTCGAGGAGCTTCACCTCCATGGCCGGCAGCACCCGGGCGTAACGGGCGAGCAGACCCTCGATGGGCTTGGCGAGCGGGTCGCGGGGGTCGATGAAGACCGTCGCCCGCAGGGGGCCATCCAACTGCTCGAGGATGCGCAGGCTCTCCTCGCTCAGGCTGTTGTCGCGGGTGGTCGTCCAGTCCCAGTAGTGATCGTGACGGGCGACCAGCCAGCCGGCGGCGATCAGGGTCCCGGTGAGGAGCAGGGCGAACAGGCTGTCCACCAGCGGGCGATGGAGCGCGCGCAGGCCGCCCACGGCGGCGGCCCGGGCGCGCTCGATCAGTGATTCGACGGCGGCGATGGGCTGCATCTGGCGATCCTCAGCCAAGCCGCCGGTTCGCCAGGCGCCGGTGGGTCAGGGCCAGGAACAGGAGGGTGAATAAAAAGAAATAGGCCAGATCGCTTACCCGCACCGCCCCGAGCAGGAACCAGAACAGATGCTCGTTCCAGGCCAGCCAGCCGAACAAGGACAGTCCCTGGAGTGCCAGGTCCTGGGCACGGCCGATGACCGAGAAGAGCAACAGGATGCCGTAGGCCGCCAGCACGGCGGCCCCCGGCTGGCTGCTCAGGCTGGAGGCGAAGAGTCCGACCGAGATGAACATCATCCCGGCGAGCCAGAGCCCCAGGGTGGCGGCGGCGAAGAGTCCGGGATCGAGCTCGGCGCTGCCGGCGAGCAGCAGCAGGTTCAGGGCCGGGAGCAGGGCCAGGGGGGTCATCAACGCGACCGCACCCAGGAACTTGCCCAGCACCACCTGGACGAGCCGCACCGGGGCCGCGCCGATCAGGTCGAAGCTGCCGTCGCGGAACTCCCCGCTCAGCATGCGCATGGCGATCAGGGGGGCGGCGAACAGGGCTACCACGGCGGCAAACCCGAACAGGTTCACCGATAGCTCCTGGGAGAGGCTCGCGACCCGCTCCTCGGCGCCGAGTCCGGAGAAGTTCTCCACGGTCTGGAGGAAGATCCAGGCCAGCACCACCTGGCCCCCGCCCAGGAGCACCCAGACCAGGGGGGTCACCAGTCCGCCGCGCAGCTCGCGGGCCGCGATGGTCAGGGTCACGCCGCGTCCTCCGCCCCGATGAGGTCGAAGAAGACCCGCTCCAGGTCGGAGCGCTCGGGGGTGAGCTCGGTCAGCCCGAGCCCCCCGTTGACCATGCCGCGCGCCAGGTCCTCCGGTCCGCTGCCGGGGTGCAGCACCACGCGGTAGCGGTCGGCGCGCACCCACTCGGCCTCGGCGACCACCGAGAGGTCGGCGAGATCGCTGGCGGTCGCGGGGGGTGCCAGGCGCACACGCCACACCAGGGTCTCTTCCTCGGGACGGGATTCGTCCCCGTGCACCACCCGCCCGCGATGCAGGATGACGACCCGGTCGCACACGGCCTGAACCTCGGGGAGGATGTGGCTGGAGAAGATCACCCCGCTGTCGGCCGCCAGGTCGCGCACCAGGTGTCGCACCTCGCGGATCTGAACCGGGTCGAGCCCCTCGGTAGGCTCGTCGAGGATCAACAGCTGGGGTCGATGGACGATGGACTGGGCGATTCCGAGCCGCTGGCGGTAGCCCTTGGACAGCCGGGCGATGGGGCGGCGCCCGGCGTCGTGGAGGCCGCAGCGCTCCTTGGCCTCGTTCACAGCCGCGCGCACGCGGGCGGGCGCCACCCGATGGAGCCGGGCGCAGAAGGTCAGATATTCATCCACCCGCAGCTCCGGGTGGAGTGGCGGGCGCTCGGGGAGATAGCCCAGATGTCGCTTGGCCCCCACCGGGTTGCGGGCGAGGTCGACCCCGGCGATCTCCACCTGTCCGGAGCTGGGGGCGAGGTTGCCGCTCAGGATGCGCATGCAGGTGGTCTTGCCGGCCCCGTTGGGGCCCAGCAGGCCCAGCACCTCGCCCCGGTCCAAGGTCAGGTTCACGCCCTCGAGCGCCGCGTGGCGGCCGAAACGTCGGCTGAGGTCGGTGACTCGGACCAGGTTTTCCATAGCCGCGAGACGATAACCGGTCGCGGGATGCTTGCCAAACGCCGCGGGACGGCCGGGGCGGGGCCGATGCGCGGTCTGCGGGCGGCGTCACACCGGATCGCTTACATCGGTCAGTCCCATGACATAGGCGGCCGCCGCCAGGGACGCCAGCCCGAGCACCAAAACCGTCGCCGGGGCACCCAGCCAGTCGGCTAGCAGGCCGACTAGGCCGCCCGCGAGCATCAGCACCCCGATCGCCGTATTGGAGACGGCCGTGTAGGCCGCCCGGTTGCCTCCGCTCGCCAGATCCACCAGATAGACCTTGCGTCCGAGCCGGACCCCGCCGTGCATGACGTTGAGCACCAGGAAGATGGCCGCGAGCCCCAGCTCGCCGGTGGCCCAGCCCCAGTCGCGGGTGACCGCGACGAAGGTGAAGACCCCGAGCAGGCCCGCCCCCGCGGCCGCAGCGGCCATCACCTGGCGGCTGGAGCGATCACCCCAGTAGCCCCAGAAGGGCGCGGACAGGCTGGCGGCGAGTCCGTTGGCGATGATCAGGGCACCGAGTCCGAGCAGATCCCCCTGGGACTCACCTTGGGCGATCAACACATAGAAGGGCGGCGCCAGGGCGACCGCGAGCAGCAGGGCGCGGCCGATCACATAGGCGCGGAAGGGCGGATCGTCCGAGAGCAGGCGCAGCTGGGCGAGCGCCACGGCGAGGGCATTGCCCCCGCCCTCGGTGGCGCCCGGCTGCTCGCGGATCGCGGCGAAGGCGAAGGAGGCGATGATCCACAGGACCCCGCCAGCGGCCAGCAGGACGGCGAAGACCCAGAGCCCGGACTGCGCGGGGTCGAGGCCCCCGAGCCACAGCCCCACCCCCAGGGTCGCGATCCCGGCGATGCTCGCGCTCCAGCCCATGAGGGTGCCGCGCCGGCTCTTGGAGACCGTCTTGCCGAGCACGTCCTTGGCGGACACCGAGCACAGACCGCGCGCCAGGCTGAAGATCACCAGGGCGGTCAGGATGCCCCAGCCGGCGGCGGCCCCCTCGAGGATGAGCGCGGCGGCGGCCATGGCGAACAGGCTCGCGGCCGACATCACGGCCCCGAGCACCCACACCCCCTTGCGGATCGGCAGCGAGCGCACGGCGGCGGCGACGGCGAGCTGGGGGACCAGCACGCCGGCCTCGCGGATGGGCACCAACAGGCCCGTGAAGACCGCCGGCACGCCCAGGGTGCCGAACAGCCAGGGGATCACCAGCTTGGCGCTGGCGATCTCGTCGGCGACCTTGCCCAGCAGATTGGCGACCAGATAGGCGAAGAAGTTGCGCGGCTGGTCGTCACAGGCGCTCTCGGGGATGTCCTTGCAGACGCGGGCGTCCTCATCCCCCGTGATCCGGTTGTAGAGGTCCTCGATGGCCTCGGCCGCGGGGCCGGGTGGTTGCTCCGGTTGCATGGTCCGGCTCCTCCTGCTGGGGCGGGCTCGCCGGCTCAGGGCATAGGCCCCGTGGGCCACCGCGCGCACCGGTCGGGTGGTGTGGGTGAGAGTGGCGAGTTTCGCCTAGGGTGGGGCGGCGGCGCCCGGGAACAAGTCGGTGTCGACCGCTTGCTGGGACGGCGATCGTCGCCTCACTCGGGCCAGAATCCCCGGATCCCGGCGATGCCCTGGGCCCCATGGCGGAACGCCTGATCCAGATCCCCGGGGTCGAGTCCGCCGAGGGCGTAGATGGGCAGGGGTACGGGATCCGCGAGCTCCCCGAACCGCTCCCAGCCGAGAGGCCGCGCGTCGGGATGGGTCGGGGTGGATCTGACCGGCGAGAGCAGGGCATAGTCGAGCCCCAGCGCCGCCGCGCGGTCGAGTTCTGCATCGTCGTGGCAGGAGGCCCCGACCAGGCCGATCGAGCCCTCTGGCGCGAGCGGGCGCCGCTCCAACCTGGAGAGTGCCCTGGCGCTGAGGTGCAGGCCATGGTGAGGCAGATGCCTTGCCTGCGCGGGGTCGCGGTTGAGGAGCAGACGGGCGCCGGCCGCCTCGCACCGGGCGAAGGCGGCCTGTGCAAGCGCCGCGTAGGCGCGGTCATCGAGGCCGTGCGCGCGCAACTGGACCAGACGGATGCCCCTGCCGAGCGCCTGGTCCAGGCGCGCGAGGAAGGCCTCGGGCCGTTCCGGGTTGGCCCCGGTGATCAGCAGCAGGGCGGGCAGACGCAGGGCGTTGATAATGGGGCGGTCGGCGGCTGGGAATCCCGCCGGGTCCATGGCGTCGGGATGCAGCCACGCCAGGGGCTGCCCGTCGAGTCCCCTGGGCTCACCCCTGTAGGAATCCACCCGGCGTACGTCGAGCAGGATGTGCCGGTCGCCGTAGTCGTGATGGACCCGGATCAGCGGACGGCTGGCCTGGACGGTCAGGCCCAGCTCCTCGTCCAACTCGCGGGCGAGCCCCTGCTCGGGCGTCTCGCCGGGCTCAAGCTTGCCGCCCGGGAACTCCCACAGCCCGCCCTGATGGACATGGTCCGGGCGGCGCGCGACCAGGATCCGTCCGTCGGCGTCCGCGATGGCGCCGGCCATGACGTGTATCTGGCGTGGGCTCATGTCGGTGGGCTTGCGCGTGGCCTGGGTCAGGTCCTGTATTCGGCGTTGATCCGGACGTAGTCATAGGAGAAGTCGCAGGTCAGCACCCTGGCGGAGGCCTCGCCGCGACCCAGGTCGACGCGGATCAGGATCTCCGGCTCGGCCATCACCGCCGCGCCGGCGCCCTCGGTGTAGTCGGCGCAGCGCCCGCCCCCGGCGACGATCTGCACGGGGCCGAGCCAGATGCGGACCCGCTCGATGGCGAGACCCTCGACACCGGCGCGGCCGACCGCCGCGAGGATACGGCCCCAGTTGGGATCCGAGGCGAAGAGGGCGGTCTTGACCAGGGGCGAGTGGGCGATGGTGTAGGCCACCCGGCGCGCCTCGGCGGCGTCGCCGCCGCCCTCCACCTGCACGGTCACGAGCTTGGTGGCCCCCTCGCCGTCGCGCACGATGGCGAGGGCGAGGTCCGAGCAGACCGCCTCCAGGGCGGTGGCGAAGGCGAGCGCGGCGGGGTCTTCCGGGTCTCTGATCGGGGCGTTGCCCAGGGCGGCGCTCGCGGCGATCACGCAGGCGTCGTTGGTGGAGGTATCGCCGTCGATGGTGATGGCGTTGAAGGAGACCCCCACGGCGGCTGCCAGCGCCTCGCGCAGGAAGGCCGGGTCCACCGCCGCGTCGGTGGCGAGGAAGGCGAGCATGGTGGCCATGTCGGGGCAGATCATGCCGGCCCCCTTGGCCATACCCGTCAGGGTCGCGGTTCGCCCGTCCACCTCGAATCGGCGCGAGACCAGCTTGGGCACCGTGTCGGTGGTCATGATGGCCCGCGCGGCCTGCTCCCAGCCGTCCTCGGTGAGGTCCGCCATCAACCCGGGCAGGGCGGCGGTGATCCGCGCGACCGGGAGTGGCTCGCCGATCACCCCGGTGGAGAAGGGGAGCACCGCCTCGGGCCGCACGCCCGCGAGGTCGGCGACCGCCTGGCAGCTCGCCAGCGCGTCGGCGAGTCCGAGGTTGCCGGTGCCGGCGTTGGCGTTGCCCGAGTTGATCAGCCAGTAGCGTGCCCCGGCCTGGCCGAGGTGCGCGCGGGCGAGGGTGACCGGCGCCGCGCAGAAGGCGTTACGTGTGAAGGTCGCAGCGCAGGCGCTGCCGGGTGCCAGTCTCCACCAGCACCAAGTCGTCCCGTCCCGCGTAGCGGATGCCGGCAGCGCCTGCGGCGAGACGCACGCCAGCGACCTGGGTCGGGGGCTGTTCGGCCTCCTGCATGGGCTGACCTCAGGCGACCTTGCCGTGACACTGCTTGAACTTCTTCCCCGACCCGCAGGGGCAGGGCTCGTTGCGACCCACCTTGCGGCCGTCGCGCACGAAGGGCTGATGGGCATCCGCGCCGGCCTGGGCGCCGTGGCGGCCCCCCGCGCCCAGCCCTTGCGCCTCGTCGTCCTCGCCGAAACCGTGGAACTCCTCGTGCTTGAACTGGAAGTCCCGAGGCGGCGGGGGCGGTGCCTCCAGGCCGGACAGGGGGTCCTGGGTCTGGATCTGGAGCTTCGCGAGGGTGCCGACCACATCGGACTTGATGCTCTCCAGCAGCGCGGAGAACATCTCGAAGGCCTCGCGCTTGTATTCCTGCTTGGGGTTCTTCTGGGCGTAGCCCCGCAGGTGGATCCCCTGGCGCAGGTAGTCCATCGCCGCCAGGTGGTCCTTCCACTGGGTGTCGAGGGTCTGGAGCATCACCGCCTTCTCGATCTGGCGCATGGTCTCGGCGCCGATCAGCTTCTCCTTGTCGGCATAGCGCTCCGCGAGGGTCGCCGCGATGCGCTCGCGCAGGGTCTCCTCGTGGAGCTCGTCGTCGCTGTCCAGCCAGTGTTGGATCGGCCAGTCGCCGCCGAAGGTCTCCGTGAGTGCCAGCTCCAGCTCGGGGACGCTCCATTGCTCTTCCAGGCTCTGGGGCGGGATGTAGGCGTCGATGGCGCGCGCGAGGATGTCGCTCCGCATGGCGCCGACCGTCTCGGAGACATCGTTGGTGTCCATGAGCTCGCGGCGCTGGCGATAGATGACCTTGCGCTGGTCGTTGGCCACGTCGTCGTATTCGAGGAGCTGCTTGCGGATGTCGAAGTTGCGCCCCTCGACCTTGCGTTGGGCGTTCTCGATCGCCTTGGTCACCCAGGGGTGCTCGATGGCCTCGCCGGCCTCCATGCCCAGCTTCTGCATCATGGTCGCCACCCGGTCGGAGGCGAAGATGCGCATCAGATTGTCTTGCAGGGAGAGATAGAAGCGGCTCGAGCCGGGGTCGCCCTGACGCCCGGAGCGCCCGCGGAGCTGGTTGTCGATGCGCCGGGATTCGTGGCGCTCGGTGCCCACCACGTGGAGTCCGCCGGCCGCGATGACCCGGGCGTGCCGCTCCTTCCACGCGGCGCGGATGGCATCGTGATCGGCGTCCGGGCCGGCCTGCTCCAGCTCCGCGTCCAGGTTGCCGCCGAGCACGATATCGGTGCCGCGGCCGGCCATGTTGGTGGCGATGGTCACCGCGCCCGGGCTCCCGGCCTGGGCCACGATCCCCGCCTCGCGCTCGTGCTGCTTGGCGTTCAGCACCTCGTGGGCGATCTTGTTGTCGGTCAGGAGCTTGGAGACCAGCTCGGAGGTCTCGATGGAGGCGGTGCCCACCAGCACCGGCTGGCCGCGTTTCACGCAGTCCTCGATGTCCTCGATGATGGCCTGGTACTTCTCGTCCGGGGTGAGATAGACGAGGTCGCCGCGATCATCGCGGATCATCTGTTGGTTGGTGGGGATGACCACGACCTCGAGGCCGTAGATCTGCTGGAACTCGTAGGCCTCGGTGTCGGCCGTGCCGGTCATGCCCGAGAGCTTGGGGTAGAGCCGGAAGAGGTTCTGGAAGGTGATGGAGGCGAGGGTCTGGTTCTCCTGCTGGATCGCCACCCGCTCCTTCGCCTCGACCGCCTGGTGCAGACCCTCTGACCAGCGCCGGCCGGGCATGGTGCGGCCGGTGAACTCGTCGACGATGATGATCTGACCGTCGCGCACGATGTAGTCCACGTTCTTCTGAAAGAGGGCATGGGCGCGCAGCGCGGCATAGACGTGGTGCATCAGCACGATGTTGGCCGGGTCGTAGAGGCTCTCGCCCTCGGCCAGGACGCCGATCTCGGTGAGCATCTCCTCCACCTTCTGGTGGCCGTCCTCGCTGAGGAAGACCTGGCGGGCCTTCTCGTCCACCGAGAAGTCGCCAGGACCGAAGTCGGGCTTGCCCTCCTCGTTGGTGATGGGCGACTGGCGCGACAGACGCGGGATGATGGCGTCGATCTGTTTGTAGAGATCCGTGTTGCCCTCGGAGGGGCCGGAGATGATCAGGGGCGTGCGCGCCTCGTCGATGAGGATGGAGTCCACCTCGTCGACGATGGCGTAGAAGGGATCGCGCTGGACCCGCTGCTCGGCCGTGAAGGCCATGTTGTCGCGCAGATAGTCGAAGCCGAACTCGTTGTTCGTGCCGTAGGTGATGTCGGCCGCATAGGTCTCGCGGCGCGTGACCGGACGCATGTGCCGGTATCCCTGGCCGTCGGTGGCCTCGTGCTCGGGGTCGTAGCGGTAGGAGGCCTGGTCGGGGCCCAGGCCGCCCGAGGAGTTGATGACCCCGACCGAGAGGCCGAGGAAGTGGTAGATCCTGCCCATCCAGGCGGCGTCGCGGCGGGCGAGGTAGTCGTTGACCGTGACCACGTGGACGCCCTTCCCGGGGAGGGCGTTGAGATAGGCGGCCAGGGTGGCCACCAGGGTCTTGCCCTCACCGGTGCGCATCTCCGCGATCTTGCCTTGGTGCAGGACCATGCCGCCGACCATCTGCACGTCGAAGTGGCGCATGCCCAGGACGCGGCGGCCGGCCTCGCGGACGACCGCGAAGGCCTCGGGGAGCAGATCGTCGAGGCTCGCCCCATCGGCCAGGCGGCCGCGCAGCTCCGGGGTCTTGGCGGCCAGCGCAACGTCATCGAGCTCGGACAGCGCGGGCTCGAGGACATTGATCTGGGAGACGGACTTGAGGAGCTTCTTGACGAGGCGCTCGTTGCGGCTGCCAAAGACCTTCTTGAGCAGGGTGTTGACCATCACTGGAGTAGGGCGCTCCCGGGGAAAAATGCGCGGATGATACCCCAAAGCCCGCACGGCCGCAGGGACGGGTCCGGGACGACTGGGAGGGGTTGGGCCAGAGACGACGACGCCCGCTGAGGGCGGGCGTCGGATCGGCCGCGGGGGGTGCAGGTCTTAGCCGGAGCGTGCCGGCGAGCCCGCCGGGGCCTTGCGGCCGGCGTAGCGAATGGGGTTCTCGTGCTTGCCGTTCCGCAGCACCTCGAAGTGGACGTGCGGCCCGGTGGCGGTGCCGGAGGACCCGACCGTTCCGATCTTCTGCCCCTGGCGGATCTGTTGCCCCTCCTTCACCAGGTTCACCTGATTGTGGGCGTAGCGGGTCACCAGTCCGTCCACGTGCTTGATCTCGACCATCCGCCCGTAGCCGCCCTTCTTGCCACTGAAGGTCACGAGACCGTCGGCGACGGCGAGGATCGGGGTCCCGCGCGGGGCGGCGAAATCGACACCCTGATGGAACATGCGCTTGCGCTTCACCGGATGGACGCGGAAGCCGTAGTTGGAGGTGATGTAGCCCTTGGGGACAGGCCAACCGGAGGGCACCGACTGGGCGGTGATGCGGCGCTCCATGATCGCCTCTTCGAGGACATCCAGCTTGCGCTTGCGGTCCTTGAGCAGGCTGACCACGCTTCCGAGCTCGGTCGCGATCTCCTTGATGGTGTAGTCCTTGACCGGGGACCCGTCATCCGGGCCGCCTTGGGGGGGCGGAGCGGCGAAGTCGAATTCCTCGGGGCTCAGGCCGGACATCTCGACGAGACGCTCGCCGACCGCGTTCAGCCGCATCAGCTCGGCCTGCATATCGCCGATTCGGGTGGTGATGGCGTCCAGGTCGGGATCGGAGGCGGTCTGGGAGGGCTGGTAGTCGGGCTCGGAGGATTGGGTCGAGGCGATGGTGCCGGTGGCGGGTAGCAACTGGGGGAGCTCGGCGTAGCGTCCTAGCCAGAAGCCGATGCCGCCTCCGGCGACGGCGAATAGGGTCACGGCGAGCACGGCCACGACGGCATGTCCATGGACGTTCTTGCGACGGTCAAGATGGTACATTGCTGCTTCTGCTCTTGGGTCTCGGGTGGTTGAAGGTTTCGGCCCAGCCAGGCGCTTCTCCCCGCGGGGATGCGATCGCGGCGGTCCTTGGCCCGAATCAGCCCGTCTTCCAGCAGGCGTGTTGCTCGATTGATTGTGTGATCAACGAGTTGTCGTTGTCTGGCCCTGGCGAGGTCTCCCCCTTGCCGAGACGGCCGGCGGCCAAGCCACTTGGGAACAGGGGTTTGAGCGTTGCGCTTATACAACGCCCGCCGGGCGAGCACGTCCGCCCAGTGACGTTTGACTGATCGAGATCAACTCCAACGGCATCTGTGTGCCTTGCGTCGGGAGCATCCATGCCTCGAGGACTGAGCCCCGTACAGAGCCTGCTGCAGGGTCAGCGGCTCACGGCCGATCTGGTCGGGCGCGAGCAGCGCGGCGAGGGCCTGCTCGCCCGGGTGAGGGCGGTGCTGCGCGCCGCCGTGCGACCCCACTGCATCGCCGCGTCTCTCAAGGCAGGCGAGCTGGTCGTCACCGCGGACTCGCCGGTCTGGGCGACCCGGTTGCGCTACGCGGAGGAGCCCCTGCGGTGCGCGCTTGCGCCGGCGGGATGCGAGCGCGTCAAGATCCGCGTCCGACCCCCAGGTGCTGGTGCTTACGCGCCGGGTGGCAGGGCCCTCGGGCACTACCCGCGGCGACTCTCTCCGCGGGTGATCGCTCACCTCCTGGATGCAGCCGACGGGATCTCCGAGCCGGAGATCGCCCAGGCCTTGCGGCGCCTTGCCCGACGTCACCGGGACGGGCGGGAGATCTAGGCCAGTGCCAAGGGCGGCGCGAAGCTGATCGGCGCCACTTCGGGGTCGTCGAAGTATTCCTCTTCCCAGGCCTCGGCGTCCGCGACCAGTGCCCGCAGCAACTGGTTGTTGAGTGCATGACCCGACTTGTGCCCGCGGAAGCTGCCGATCAGTGAATGGCCGAGAAGATAGAGGTCGCCGATGGCGTCGAGGATCTTGTGCTTGACGAACTCGTCCTCGTAGCGAAGCCCCTCTTCGTTCAGCACACGAAATTCGTCGACCACCACCGCGTTGTCGAGGCTCCCGCCGCGGGCCAGATTGTTCTGGCGCAGCTGCTCGATATCCCGCAGGAAGCCGAAGGTCCGTGCCCGGCTCACCTCGCGGACGAAGGAGGTGGTGGAGAAGTCGACGCATGCCTGTTGGGTGCGGTCCTGGAAGGCCGGATGATCGAAGTCGATGGAGAACTCGACCTTGAAACCGTTGTACGGCTCGAAGCGGGCGAACTTGTCCCCGTCGCGCACCTCGACCGGGCGGCGGATACGGATGAAACGCTTGGCACGCGGCTGCTCCTCGATCCCGGCGGACTGGATCAGGAACACGAAGGGCCCCGCGCTGCCGTCCATGATCGGGACCTCGGGGGCGCTCACGTCCACGTAGGCGTTGTCGATCCCGAGACCCGCGAAGGCAGAGAGCAGGTGCTCCACGGTAGAGACCCGCGCGTCGCCCTCCACCAGGGTGGTGGACAGCCGGGTGTCGCCGACGTTGTGTGGGCAGGCCCGGATCTCCACTGGTTGAGGCAGGTCGACCCGTCTGAACACGATGCCCGTGTCCGGCGCCGCCGGACGCAGGGTCAGGTGGACCTTGTCGCCCGTGTGCAGCCCCACACCGGTGGTTCGAATCACGTTTTTCAGGGTGCGTTGTCTGACCATCGCTCCAGTTCCCCCGGCATGAACCGGGGCGGTTTCCCCGGTCGCAGGCGCTTTGCCTTGGACCGGGCGCCGAATCGGCGCCCGGTCCGGCCCGTACCTCAGGGTCGGGCTCGAGACATAGCTTAGGGTTTTCCCGGAGCTTTATCAAGCTGATCGTTGAATCAACAGGTAACGCACTGAATATACGTCAAAACGCGATACAGGGATTTCCCTGGATCAGTCGGCCTGGCGGCGCAGGAACGCCGGGATGTCGAGATAATCGATGTCCGTATCCGGGGCCTCGGCCGCGGCGCCGCCCACGTTGAGCGCGGCCTTGCGCTGCTGGGGCGGACGGCTCAGGTCGCGGAAATCCGGGGTCCCGTCGTGGTGCTCGCTCGGCACCAGGCGCATGGTCGGCTCTTCATGGGACGGGCGGTAAACCGAGATGCGGCGAGCGCCGAGCCCGGTCGCGACCACGGTCACCCGCAGCTCGTCCTCCAGATCGGGGTCGATCACGGTGCCCAGCACCACGGTGGCGTCGTCGTCGGCGAAGTCGCGCACCGTGTTGCCGACCTCGTCGAACTCACCCATGGTGAGGGTCATGCCGGCGGTGATATTGACCAGGATGCCCTTGGCACCCGCCAGATCGATGTCCTCGAGCAGGGGGCAGCGAATCGCCGCCTCGGCCGCCTCGCGCGCGCGGTTGCTGCCCTGGGCCTTACCGGTGCCCATCATCGCCACGCCCATCTCCGACATCACCGTCTTGACGTCGGCGAAATCCACGTTGATCAGACCGGGCCGGGTGATCAGCTCGGCGATGCCGCGGGTGGCGTTGAGGAGCACATCGTTGGCCGCCTTGAAGGCGTCCAGCAAGGTCATCTCCTTGCCGAGCACTGCGAGGAGCTTTTCGTTCGGGATGGTGATCAGCGAGTCCACGCTCTTGCCCAGGGCCTCGATGCCCTCCTCGGCCACCCGGCGGCGCTTCGTCCCCTCGAAGGGGAAGGGCTTGGTGACCACAGCGACGGTGAGGATCCCCAGCTCCTTGGCCACCTCGGCCACCACGGGGGCGGCCCCGGTGCCGGTACCGCCGCCCATCCCGGCGGTGATGAAGACCATGTCGGCGCCCTCCAGGGCGTCGGCGATGCGGTCGCGATCCTCCATCGCCGCCTGCTTGCCCACCTCGGGGTTGGCGCCGGCGCCCAGCCCCTTGGTGATGCCCGAGCCCAGCTGCAGGATGGTCTTGACGTTCAGCCCCTTGAGGGCCTGGGCGTCGGTGTTGGCGCAGACGAAGTCCACGCCCTCGATGACCGAGGCCACCATGTGATTGACGGCGTTGCCGCCGCCGCCGCCCACGCCGACGACCTTGATGACCGCGTTCTGGCTGTGAGTATCCAAAAGCTCAAACATGTGTCGATCTCCTCTAGCGCTCTCTTTGACGCAAACCTGTAACCTCGAATCGACCGGCCCGAAAGGACCGATCCCCCCCTGACACGGCGGGGGCCGAAGCGCCCCGCCTCGAGGCCGCAGGAGCGGCCCCCCGATCCGCGCCCCCCGTCCCGGGTGGCGCCGACAGTCTTTAGAAATTCCCCGTGAACCAGTTGCGCATGCGCGCCCAGATCCCCTTGAGGCCGCGCCCCCCGGTGAGCTCTGGGCGGGTGGTGAAGCGGTTGTCCCGCGCATACATGAGCAGGCCGACGCCGGTGGCGTGGACCGCGTTGCGGGTGATCTCCTCCATCCCGATCACGTACTGGGGCACCCCCAGGCGGACCGGCATGTGGAAGACCTCCTCGGCCAGGTCGATCAGGCCGGCCATCTTCGCGCTGCCGCCGGTGAGCACCACGCCGCCGGGGACCAGCTCCTCGAAGCCGCTGCGGCGCAGCTCCTTGTGCATGAGGTCCAGGAGCTCCTCGTAGCGCGGCTCGACCACCTCGGAGAGCGTCTGGCGCGACAGCCGTCGCGGCGGGCGGTCGCCGATGCTCGGGACCTCGATGGTCTCGCCGTCGGCGAGCTGGGTGAGGGCGCACGCGTGCTGGATCTTGATCTTCTCGGCGTGCTGGGTGGGTGTACGCAGGGCCACGGCGATGTCGTTGGTGACCTGGTCGCCGGCGATGGGGATCACCGCCGTGTGGCGGATGGCCCCGTCGGTGAAGACGGCGATGTCGGTGGTCCCGCCGCCGATGTCGATCAGGCACACCCCGAGCTCCTTCTCGTCGTCGCTGAGCACCGCGTGGCTCGAGGCGAGCTGCTCGAGCACCAGGTCGTCGACCTCGAGCCCACAGCGGCGGATGCACTTGGCGATGTTCTGAACCGCGCTCACCGCGCCCGTCACCATGTGCACCCGGGCCTCCAGGCGCACCCCGCACATGCCTACCGGCTCGCGGATGCCCTCCTGGTCGTCGATGATGTATTCCTGGGGCAGGATGTGGAGGATCTGCTGGTCGGCTGGGATCGCGACGGCGCGTGCCGCCTCCAGCACCCGGTCCACATCGGGCTGGGTGACCTCGCGCTCCTTGATGGCGGTGATGCCATGGGAGTTGAGGCTGCGGATGTGACTCCCGGCGATGCCCGCGTGCACCGAGTGGATCTCGCACCCGGCCATCAGCTCCGCCTCCTCCACGGCGCGCTGGACCGACTGGACAGTGGACTCGATGTCCACCACTACCCCCTTCTTGAGACCGCGGGAGGGGTGGGTGCCCACGCCGATGATCTCGATCTGGTCGTCGTCTTTCAGCTCCCCGACCAGACAGGCGATCTTCGAGGTGCCGATGTCCAGTCCGACCAGCAGGTTCTTGTCGTTACGTCGCGACATTCAGTTCTATCCCCGTTTGGGCGTGCGCCCTTTGTCGATGGTGGTCCCAGGCGCCTTGGTCCGTTGCTGCCAACGGACGGCGAAACCGTTGGCGTAGCGCAGATCGACCACCCGCACCGTGCCCGCCGCCTCGAGCTGGGCGGAGCTGCGGATGAAGCGGGAGAGCCGCTCCTCAACGTGCTGGCTGCCGAGCTCCAGACGGGGACCCGAGACCAGCTCGACCCGCCAGGCGCCGCGCGGATCGACCGCGAGTGTCTGAACCAGGTGGCCCGCGAGCATCAGGCGGTCGCGCCACTCCAGGTAGCGCTCGACCACCGCCCGCGCCCGATGGTCCTCGCCCTCGAGGGTGGGCAGGCCCGCCGGGACGGTCCCGGCCTTGGGGTGGAAGACCAGGCCCTCGGCGGTCACCAGTCCGTCGTCGTTCCAGCGGGCGACCGGACGATGCTCGGCGACCTGTACCTCGAGACGGTCGGGCCACACCCGCCGTACGCTGGCCGAGCCCACCCACGCGAGGTCCTCGGCGGCCTGCTTCAGATCCCAGAGATCGGCGGTGAGGATGCCGCCCCGCAGCCGCTCGCCGATGGTCTCGGTCAGCAACTCGCTGGAGTGATGGTGCAGCTCGCCCTTCACCTCGATCACCCGCACCGGCAGCAGCCGCGGCTCCCAGTAGGCGAACTGCCAGGCGGCGAAGGCGAGCGCCGACGAGCAGCAAGGGGCCGGTCAGACCGCGCAGGCGCCGGCCCTCGCGTGCCGGCGCCGGGGCGTCCGGCTCGACCAGCCGCTCCTGGATGTCAGCGGGCAGGGCCGTGGCCAAGGCTGGTCTCCAGGATGCGTATCACCAGTTGATCGAACTCGATGCCCGCCACCCGCGCCGCCATGGGCACCAGGCTGTGGTCGGTCATCCCGGGCACCGTGTTGATCTCCAGCAGGAAGGGCGCCCCTGCGCCGTCGAGCATGAAATCGACCCGTCCCCAGCCGCTTGCCGCCGCCGCGTCGAAGGCCTCCAGGGCGAGGCTCTGGAGGCGGCGCTCGTCGGCCTCGGGCAGTCCGCAGGGGCAGTGATACCGGGTGCTGTCGGCGCTGTACTTGGCCTCGTAGTCGTAGAAGGCGTGAGGCGTCTCGAGCCGGATCATGGGCAGGGCCTCGCGTCCCAGGATGGCGCAGGTGTACTCGCCGCCCGAGATCCAGCGCTCGGCCAGGACCAGAGAGTCGTACCCGCGGGCGCCCTCCCAGGCCGCGGCGAGTGAGGCCGGGTCCTCGACCTTGGCCATGCCGATGCTCGATCCCTCGTGAACGGGCTTGACCATGAGCGGGAAGCCCAGGGCCGCGGCCCGTTCCAGGTCGGCGGGGGTGTCGAGGAGCACCGAGGGCGCGGTCGGCAGCCCGCGGCCCTCCCAGGCGAGCTTGGTGCGGTACTTGTCCATGCCGAGCGCGGAGCCCAGCACCCCGGAGCCCGTGTAGGGCATCCCGAGGGTCTCCAGGGCCCCCTGGATCACCCCGTCCTCCCCGCCCCGCCCGTGGAGGATGATGAAGGCGCGGTCGAATCCCCCCGTGCGCAGGGTCTCGAGCACCCGCTCGTCCGGATCGACCGGATGGGCATCCACCCCCTGTCGCAGCAGGGCGCCGAGGACCGCGGCGCCGCTCTTCAGTGAGATCTCGCGCTCGGCGGCGCGGCCCCCGAGGAGCACGGCCACCTTCCCGAATCGTCTCTGGTCGCTGGTCACTCTGTGTCTCCGTCGATCCGTTCCGCCTCGGCCCGCCTCACCTCTGGTATCAGGGCCACGCCGGTCTGGCGCAGCACCTCGGCCTGCACGTGCGCGATCAGTCCGGCGATGTCGCGCGCCGTGGCGTCGCCTGTGTTGATGATGAAGTTCGCGTGCTTGGGCGAGACCTGGGCGCCCCCCAGGCGATGGCCCTTGAGTCCGATGGATTCGATCAGGCGCGCCGCGTGATCGCCGGGCGGGTTGCGGAATACCGAGCCGCAGCTCGGAAGGCCCGTTGGCTGGGTGCGCGCACGCTGATCGAGCAGCTCGCGAATACGGGCCATCCCCGCCTCGCCGTCGCCCGGTTCCAGCGTCAGGACCAGGTCCAGAAACCATTCCCCGACCGGCCCCTGGACCTCTCGGTAGCCGACCCCGAAGTCCTCGGCGCCGCGCTCGCGGATGGTCCCGGAGCGGTCGATGGTCCGCACCGAGGTCACTTGTCGCCAGGTCTCCCCGCCCCAGGCCCCGGCGTTCATGGCCAGCGCCCCGCCCATGGTGCCCGGGATGCCGGCCAGGAACTCCGCGCCGACCAGGTCGTGACGGGCGGCGAAGCGCGCTAGCTTGGCGCAGGCGACCCCTGACTCGGCATAGATGCCCGTGTCGCCGCGACGCTCGAGCCGGGTCAGGCAGCCCTGAGTCTGGATCACCGTACCGGGGAAGCCCGAATCGGGGACCAGCAGGTTGCTGCCGAGCCCCAGCCACAGGAGCGGCTCCCCGGGATCGCGGCCCGCGAGGAAGGCGGCGAGATCCTCGGCGTCCGCCGGGCGATAGAGGCGGCGCGCCGGCCCGCCCACCCGCCAGGTGGTGTGGCGTGCGAGGGGCTCGTCGAGCAGCAGCTCGCCCCGGGGCGCGGTCCTCATCGGGTCCATCTCCCGAGGGGCGGAGCCGCCGGGGGCGAGGGCGCCCGCATCGGGCCGGTCTCCTCGGCACGCCGGGCCGGGCCGCCGGCGGGCGCGCGCAGCGGCTCCCCGCAGCCCATCAGCAGTTGCCCGATCAGCCCCGCGGGGCGCCGGGTCTGGTGCCTGGCCGTTGCGCGGGTGCTCACGCATCGCCCCTCAGGGTCTCGGGGAGTCGGGCGGCCAGGGTGCCGATGTCGCCGGCACCCATCAGGAGCACCAGGTCGCCGTCCTCCAGGATGTTCGCGAGCAGCCGGGGTACCTCATCGATGTCCTGGGCGAACACCGGGTCGCGCTCGCCGCGGGCGCGGATGGCGCGGGCGAGTGAACGCCCGTCCGCCCCGGTGATGGGCTCCTCCCCGGCGGGATAGACCTCGCAGAGCACCAGCACATCGGGCGCGGAGAGCACCTGCACGAAGTCCTCGAACTGCTCCTGGGTACGGGTGAACCGGTGGGGCTGGAAGACCAGCACCAGTCGGCGGTCCGGCCAGCCCCCACGGGCGGCCTCCAGGGTCGCGGCCAGCTCGCGGGGGTGGTGCCCGTAGTCGTCCACCAGCACCAGGTCGCGCCCCCGGGCATCGGTGGTCTCGGTGACCACGAAGCGGCGTCCCACGCCCTGGAAGCCGGACAATGCGCGGGCAATCGACTCCTCGTCTACACCCAGCTCCAGGGCCACCGTGATGGCCGCCAGGGCGTTCAGCACGTTGTGCCGTCCGGCCAGGTTGAGCCGGATGGGCAGTGGGTGCGCAAGCTCCGTTGCGTGCACCTCGAAGTGCATGGTCAGCCCGTCCTGACGGACGTTCTCCGCCCGCACGTCGGCCTCGGGGAGGGTGCCGTAGGTGCGGATCGGGCGGGGCACCATGGGCAGCAGGGAGCGGATCTCGTCGTCGTCCACGCAGAGCACAGCCAGGCCATAGAAAGGCAGGTTCTGCAGGAAGTCCATGAAGGTGCTGCGCAGTCGATTGAAGTCGTTGCCGTAGGTGCGCATGTGGTCGGCGTCGATGTTGGTGACGACCGACATCATGGGTTGCAGGTGGAGGAAGGAGGCGTCGCTCTCGTCGGCCTCGGCCACCAGGTACTTGGTGGTGCCGAGCTTGGCGTTGACGCCGACGCTGTTGAGCCGCCCACCGATGACGAAGGTCGGGTCGAGCCCGCCCTCGGCGAGCACGCTGGCCACCAGGCTGGTGGTGGTCGTCTTGCCGTGGGTGCCGGCTACAGCCACCCCGTAGTAGAAGCGCATCAGCTCGGCAAGCATCTCGGCGCGCCGGACCACGGGGATGCGTCGGGCGCGGGCCTCGACGATCTCTGGGTTGCCCGCGTCGATCGCGGTGGAGACCACCACCGCGTCGGTGTCCTCGACCTGCTCCGCGCGATGGCCGATGAAGACCTCGACCCCGGCGCGGCGCAGCCGCTCCGTGGCTGGTCCGGCGCGCAGATCCGAGCCGCTCACCTCATAGCCGAGATTTACCATGAGCTCGGCGATTCCGCTCATGCCCGAACCGCCGACTCCGATGAAGTGCAGTCGACGGACCCGGCCCATGTTGGCGGCGGTATGTGTCTGATGGGCATTCACGGGCGGGCGAGCTCCAGGCAGGCGGCCGCGATGCGCTCGCCGGCGTCGGGGTGGGCGCGGGCGCGGGCCGCCTCGGCCATGCGGAGCAGGCGGTCGCGGTCGGCGAGCAGGTCGGCGAGCTGCCCGGCCAGGCGCTCGGGCGTCAGCTCGCCCTGGATCACCAGTCGGGCCGCGCCGGCATCGGAGAGGAAGCGGGCGTTGCCGACCTGATGGTCGTCGACCGCGTGGGGATAGGGCACCAGGATGGAGCCCACCCCCGCCGCGGCGAGCTCTGAGACCGTGAGCGCGCCCGCGCGGCATACGACCAGGTCCGCCCAGGCATAGGCGCCGGCCATGTCCGTGATGAAGGGTGTCACCTCGGCCTCCACCCCGGCCGCCGTGTAGGCCTGGCGGGCGATCTCCAGGGTCTGCTGGCCGGCCTGGTGGCGCACCTGCGGGCGATCCTGCTTCGGCAGCAGGGCGAGTGCCGTGGGCAGGGTCTCGTTGAGCACCTTGGCCCCGAGTGAGCCGCCGACCACCAGCAGCCGCGGCGGGCCCGAGCGCCCGGCGAAGCGTTCATCCGGCGGCGCCAGGGCGGTGATCGCGGCCCGCACCGGGTTGCCCGTAGCAATCGCCCCGCGTGCCGCCGGGAAGCTGCCCGGGAAGGCCTCGAAGACCCGCCGGGCGATCCGCGCGAGCCACTGGTTGGTCATCCCGGGGACGAAGTTCTGCTCGTGTATGACCAGGGGGATGCCCAGGGCTCGCGCGGCGAGGCCGCCCGGTCCCGAGGCGAAGCCGCCCATCCCCAGCGCTAGGTTGGCCCCACGTCGGCGCAGGATGGTCCGCGCCTGGGCGAGTGCCCCGAAGAGCTTGAAGGGCGCGGCCGCCATCTGGCCCAGGCCCTTGCCGCGCACCCCCTCGATCTCGATCCACTCCATGGGGAATCCGTGCTCGGGCACCAGGCGCGACTCCATCCCGCGGCGGGTCCCGACCCAGAACACCCCGGCGCCGCTCTCGCGCAGCAGCTCCGCCACCGCCAGGGCCGGAAAGACATGACCGCCGGTCCCTCCCGCCATCACGGCTACTCGTGCGTCCATCGCGACCTCCCGGAGGGTCCGCCGTCAGCCGCGAGCCGGCGCAGGGTCAGATCGATGCGCAACAGGATCGCCACACCCATGCAGGCGACGATCAGACTGTTGCTGCCGTAGCTGATGAAGGGCAGGGTGAGGCCCTTGGTGGGCAACATCCCGAGGTTGACGCCGATATTGACGAATGCCTGGAGACCCAGCCAGAGACCGATCCCGTAGGCGGTATAGGCGGCGAAGGGACGCTCGAGTGACTCCGCCCGAGCGCCAATGGCGATGGCTCGCCAGGTGATGAAGGCGAAGGCGGCGATGAGCGCCAGCATGCCAACCAGACCGAGCTCCTCGCCGATCACGGAGGCGATGAAATCCGTATGGGCCTCGGGCAGGAAATACTGCTTCTGGATCCCGTTGCCGAGGCCGACCCCCAGCCATTCGCCGCGGCCGAAGGCGATCAAGGCCTGGGAGAGCTGGTAGCCCGAGTTGTAGGGGTCGGCGAAGGGATCCAGGAAGGACAGCACCCGGCGCATGCGGTACTCGGAGGTCAGCACCAGTACCAGGAGTGCGGAGAACACCGTGCCGAACAGGACCGCGAAGGGCAGCAGGCTGGCGCCGCCGAGGAACAACAGCCCCATGACCGCGGCGAGCATCACCGCGGTGGTCCCGAAGTCCGGCTGCTTCAGGATCAAGGCCGCGGCCACGCCGACCAGGATCATCGGCCGTACGAACCCCGAGAGCTGGTTCGCCACCTTGTCCGCGTGGCGCACCAGATAGCCCGAGACATAGATCACCGCGAAGAGCTTCATCAGCTCCGAGGGCTGGAGGTTCAGGGGCCCAGCGGGGATCCAGCGGGTGGCGCCATTGACCTCGCGGCCGATACCGGGCACCAGCACCAGCACGAGCAGGCCGATGCCGGCGAGGAACAGCCATACCCCGGCGCGCTGCCACCAGTCCACCCGGACGGCGAAGGCGATGCCCCCGGCGGCCAGGGCGAGGGCGAGGGCGATGGCGTGGCGGGTCACATAGAAGAACGGATCGCCGCAGCAGTTCTGACCGACCGACATGGACGCGGAGGCGACCATCACCATGCCGAAGGCCACCAGGCCCAGGGTCACGGCCAGCAAAGGTAGGTCGATTGGGGCGGCGGCGCGCCGCCGCCGCCCGCCGGAGCGTGCGGCGACCCGCTTGGCCTGAAGGCTGGGGGCGCGTGCCACGGCGGTCATGGTCCGAGCCTCCTGACCGCCTCGGCGAAGACGCGCCCGCGGTGGATGTAGTCATCGAACATGTCGAAGCTCGCGCAGGCCGGGGAGAGCAGCACCCGGTCGCCGGGCTCGGCGAGGGCGTCCGCCTGGCGGACCGCGTCCGTCATGTCGAGGGCGTTGGCGACACGGGTCCCCTCGGCCAGGACCCGGCCGATGGCCGGGCCGTCGCGTCCGATCAGCACGACCGCCCGCGCGGCCCGCGCCACGGCCGGTCCCAGCGGCGTGAAGTCGGCGCCCTTACCGTCCCCGCCCGCGATCAGCACCACCAGGCGTCCGTGCTCGGGGTCCGCGAGGCCCTCGAGTGCCGCGATGGTGGCGCCCGGGTTGGTGCCCTTGGAGTCGTCGTACCAGCGCACCCCGCGGCGCTCCGCCACGAACTGGGTGCGGTGATCGAGCCCCCGGAACTGGCGCAGGGCCTCGATGCAGGCGTGGGAGTCGAGACCGCAGGCCTCGGCAAGGGCCAGGGCAGCCAGGGCGTTGGCCAGGTTGTGCCGTCCCGGGAGCAGCAGATCGCTGGCGGGCATCAACGGGCGCTCGCCACGACACAGCCAGATCGCCCCGTCGTGCTCCCGTGGGCCGAAGTCGTCCGGGCCGGGGGTGGACAGGGTGAACCCCAGGGTGAGGCCGGTCGTGGGCGGGTTGGCCTCCACCATCGCGAGCGCCCGCGGGTCGTCGCGATTGACGACCGCGATCTCGGCCCCCGCGTAGATTCCGGCCTTCGCGGCCGCGTAGGCCTCCAGGCTCGCATAGCGGTCCATGTGGTCGGGCGAGAGGTTCAGACAGACCGCGACCCGCGCCTCCAGGGATCGGGTGGTTTCGAGCTGGAAGCTCGAGAGCTCCAGCACATAGAGGTTCGCGGCCGGGTCGAGCAGATCGAGCACCGGTTCCCCGAGGTTGCCCCCGACCGCCACGGCGCGCCCGTCGAGGCGGGCCATCAGACCCACCAGGCTGGTAACCGTGCTCTTGCCGTTGGAGCCCGTGATGGCGCAGATCGGTGCCCCGGCGGCCCGGGCGAACAGCTCCACGTCCCCCACCACCGACACGCCGCGGGCGAGGGCCTCCTGGATCAGGGGCTCGGCCAGGGCGACCCCGGGGCTCACCACCAGCCGCTCCGCGGCGGCGAAGACCTCGGGCCGGAAGCCGCCGACGAACACGGCCAGGTCCGGCATCTCCTGGCGCAGGTGTCTCGAGCCCCGGCGGATTGTCGCGGGAGTCGGTGACCGCGGCCATTACGCCCTGCGCCCGCAGATAGCGGGCGCAGGAGACACCGGTCTTCCCCAACCCCACGATCAGGGTTTTGAAGTCCGTCTCCGGCGCTCGATGCTGGGGGTTCGGCTGCATCAGCGGATCTTCAGGCTCGCGAGCCCGACCAGGACCAGGACCACGGTCAGGATCCAGAAGCGCACGATCACCCGCGGCTCCGGCCAACCCTGGAGCTCGAAATGATGATGCAGCGGCGCCATGCGGAAGATGCGCTTCCCGGTGAGCTTGAAGGACATGACCTGGAGCATCACCGAGACGGTCTCGAGCACGAACACCCCGCCCATCACGAACAGCACCAGCTCCTGGCGCGCCGCGACCGCCACCGCCCCCAGGGCCGCGCCCAGGGCCAGCGCGCCCACATCGCCCATGAAGACCAGGGCCGGATAGGCGTTGAACCAGAGGAAGCCGAGTCCGGCACCCACCAGCGCCCCGCAGAAGATGACCAGCTCGCCCACCGCCGGGATGTGCGGGATGCGCAGGTAGGCGGCGATCTCCGAGTGGCCCGCCGCGTAGACGAAGACCGCGAGCGCCCCGGCCACCAGCACCGTCGGCATGATGGCGAGCCCGTCGAGGCCGTCGGTGAGGTTAACGGCGTTGCTCGATCCCACGATCACGAAATAGGTGAGCAAGATGAACCAGGGACCGAGCTCGATGGTGACGTCCTTGAGATAGGGGACGAGCAGGGCCGTCTGTGCCGGGGAGTCGGCTGCGACATAGAAGGCGATGGCGGCCAGGAAGCCGAAGACGGTCTGCCAGAGATACTTCCAGCGGGCGGCGAGTCCGCGCGGGTTCTTCATCACCAGCTTCTTGTAGTCGTCCACCAGGCCCACGGCGCCGAAGGCGAGGGTGGTGAGCAGGACGATCCAGACATAGACGTTTGAGAGATCGGCCCACATCAGGGTGGCCACGGCCACCGCCACCAGGATCAGGGCCCCGCCCATGGTCGGGGTGCCGGACTTGGAGAGATGGCTCTGGGGACCGTCGTCGCGCACGGTCTGACCGATCTTGTAGGCACGCAGCCGGCGGATCATCGGGCGGCCGATGAGGAGCGCGATCCCCAGGGCGGTCAGGGTGCCGAGGATCCCGCGCAGGGTCAGGTAGCGGAAGACATCGAAGCCGCTCTCGAAGCGGGTCAGCCATTCGGTGAGCCAGAGAAACATCTCAGTCCTCCCCCTCGCCGCAGAGGGCCTTGACGATGCCCTCCATGCGCGCCGCCCGCGAGCCCTTGACCAGGACGACCGCATCACCAGTCAGGCGGCCCGCGAGATGCTCGGCGAGGGCCGAATGATCCGGGAAGTGGCTGGCACCCTCGCCGAAGGCCGCACTGGCCGCGGCGCTGCTCTCGCCCACGGTCGCCAGGTGCTCGACGCCCGCCTGGCGGGCGCGGGTACCGACCTCCCCGTGCAAGGCCTCCGATTCCTCCCCCAGCTCGCCGAGGTCGCCGAGCACCAGCCAGCGCTCGCCGGGCAGGCCGGTCAGGACGTCGATGGCCGCGGCCAGCGAATCGGGGTTGGCGTTGTAGGTGTCGTCGATCACCCGCAGGCCTCGACAGCGGCGCGGGAAGAGCCGGCCCGGCACCGGGGTCAGGGTGAGCAGGCCGGCACGGACCGCGTCGAGGGACACGCCCAGGGCGAGGGCCGCGGCGCTCGCGGCCAGGGCGTTGCGCACGTTGTGCAGGCCCGCCAGGGCGAGCTCCAGGGGCGTCTCCACCCCGCCGATCTCCGCGACGAACCGGGTCCGGAAGCCCTCGTCGCCCCAGGTGACGGTGACCCGCTCGGCGCGGGCGCAAAGATCGCCCGCGCCGTCCAGGGAGAAGGTCATGACCCGGCGGCCAGCCGCCAGCTCGTGCCAGAGTGGCGTGTAGATCGAGTCACCCGGCACCACGAAGACCCCGTCGGGGGGCAGCCCCTGGGCGATCTCGCCCTTGGCGGTGGCGACCCCGTCGACGCTGCCGAAACCCTCCAGATGGGCGCGCCCGGCGTTGGTGATCAGGGCCACCTCGGGCCGCCCGATGCGGGTCATGTAGGCGATCTCGCCGTGATGATTCGCCCCCATTTCGAGCACCAGGAAGGCCTCGTCCCGAGCCGACAGCAGGGTCAGCGGCATGCCGATGTCGTTGTTCAGGTTGCCCCGGGTGGCGCGGGTCGGTCCCACCTGAGCAAGGATCGCGGCCAGCATCTCCTTGACCGTGGTCTTGCCGTTGCTGCCGGTGATGGCGGCCACCCGGCCCGGGAAGCGGTCACGCCAGGCGGCGGCGAGCCGGCCGAGGCCGAGCCGGGTGTCGTCCACCAGCCATTGGGGCAGGTCCAGGTCGAGCGGATGGTCCACCAGGGCCGCCACCGCGCCCTGCTCCAGGGCCTTCGCCACATAGGCGTGGCCATCGAACCGCTCCCCGCGCAGGGCCACGAACAACTCGCCGGTGCAATCCCGGCGGCTGTCGGTGCCCACGGATTTGAAAGTTGCGTCCGCGCCCAGGAGGCTCCCCCCCGCCGCCGCGCAAGCCTGGGACAGGGTCCACATCAGTGGTGACCCTCCCGCCACTCGCGCAGCGCCTCGACCACCTGGGCGCGGTCGCTGAAGTGCACCTTGAGCTCCCCCATGTCCTGGATGTGCTCGTGACCCTTACCCGCCACCAGGACCGCGTCCCCCGTACCGGCCAGGGCAATCGCCCGCCGGATCGCGAGTCCCCGCTGCCGCTCGACCCGGACCCCGTCCGGGTGCGTCAGCCCGCCCAGGATGTCGGCGATGATGGCAGCGCCATCCTCGCCCCTGGGGTTGTCGTCGGTCAGGATCAGTGCATCTGACAGCCGCTGGGCGACGGCGCCCATTCGCGGCCTTTGGGCCCGATCCCGATCGCCGCCGCATCCCACGACGGTGATCACCCGCCGCGCCCCATGGCGCCGCAGGTCGGTCAAGGCCTCTTCGAGGGCATCCGGCTGGCGGGCGTGATCCACGACCACCAGAGGTGCCCCATTCCCCCCGAACAACTCCATGCGCCCGGGCACGCCGCGTACCCGGCAGAGCTCACGCAGGGCGCGCTGCATCGGCAGGCCCCGCGACAACAGGACGGCGAGCACGGCGAGCAGTTGCCTGCCCTGGGCCTCGCCGAGCAGTGGGACGGCCAGGATGCCCGACCCCATGCTGGATTCGATCTCGACCCTCAGGCCGTTCGTCGTCTGCCCCGTGCGCACCGCGCGCACCCAAAGGGCCTGCCCGCCATCGGACCGAGCGGTCTCGCCCACCGTCGCGATGCGGGGGGCAGTGGGCAGCCGCCCGAGGGTCTGTCGGTCGAGCGGCTCGTCGCTCCCGACCACCAGCCACTCGAGCCCCGGCCACTCCCGGATGGGATCAAGGTCGCCCGCGCCCTCCAGCGCTCCGGCGAGCACCGCGTGGGTCGGCCTCAGCCGGGCCAGATCGGCGGACCAGGGTCGATCCGGGCCGAGCTCGACCACCGCGGCACGCGCACCCTGGCGACCCAGGTCAGCGAGCGTCTCGCCCAGATCGCCGCCGCAATCGTCGCTCACCGGGGGCGTGCCGAGGGCGCCGGGAAAGCCGCACCCCAGGGTGCTCACGAGCCCGCAGCGCAGCTCGGCCCCGAGGGCCTGGGCGAGCAGGTGGGCGACCCCTGCCGCCGCGTCGTCGCCGAGGACCGCGAGGACCTCCGGCACCGGGCTGGTCCGGGGGGCCGTCCGCGGGTCGGACGGACAGGGGCGCGCTGCGGCCGCGGCCATCACTCGGCGGTCCGCCCGCCGGCCAGCAGCATAGACGGCTCGGGGTTGTCGGGCGGCACGTTGAACAGCCTCAGCGCCCCCTCCATTACCTTGGCGAAGACCGGGGCCGCGACGATGCCGCCGTAATAGGAGGTCCCGCGGGGCTCGTCCACCATCACCACCATGACCATCCGCGGATTCCCGGCGGGCGCCATCCCGGCGAAGACGGATTGGTAGCGCCCGCCCGCGTATCCGCGCTTGCCGTTCGCCTTCTTGGCGGTTCCGGTCTTGCCCGCCACCCGATAGCCCTGAACGGCGGCGCGCCGGGCCGTGCCCACCTCGGAGACCACGGTCTCCATCATGGCGCGCACCGCGCGCGCCGTCTCCGTGCTCAGGACCCGGGTGCCCTCGGGTTGGCGCTCGCGCTTGACCAGGGTCACCGGATGCTTCACGCCGTCCGCCGCCACCACCGCGTAGGCCTGGGCGAGCTGCAAGGCGGTCACCGAGATGCCGTAGCCGAAGGCCATGGTGGCGTGCTCGAAGGGACGCCAGGTCGAATGATGACGCAGGGTGCCGTCGGTCTCGGCGGGGAACTCGACCCCGGTCTTGTGACCGAAGCCGAGCTGGTCATAGGTCTGCCAGAGGTCGGCGTACTTCATCATCTGGGCGATCTTCACCGCCCCCACGTTGCTCGACTTGGTGATCACCCCGGTGACGTCCAGGGTGCCGTAGCTGTGCACGTCCCGCACCAGCCCGTTGGAGACCTTCAGGGTGCCGGGGGCGGTGCGGATGGTGGTCTTGGGGCTGACCAGGCCGCGCTCGAGTGCCGCCGCGACGACCAGTGGCTTGACCGTGGAGCCGGGCTCCATGGTGTCGGTCAGGGCCCGGTTACGGCGCCGGTCGCCGTCCTCGCCAACCAGGTCGTTGGGGTTGTAGCCGGGCTGGTTGACCATGGCCAGCACCTCGCCGGTGGTGACGTCCAGCACCACCGCGGTGCCGCCCACGGCCTTGTGCTCCTGAACCGCCTCCTTGAGGGCCCGATAGGCGAGGAACTGCAACCGGCGGTCGAGGCTCAGGACCAGGTCCTTGCCGTGGTGGGGCGGGCGCACCTGGGCCATCTCGGCGACGACCTGGCCGCGGCCGTCCTGGATCACCTGGCGTGCCCCGGGCTCGGCGCGCAGCCAATCGTCGTAGGTCCGCTCGATGCCCTCGCGCCCGCGGTCCTCGATGTCGGTGAAGCCGAGCACATGGCCGAAGACCTCCACCCCGGGGTAGAAGCGGCGGTACTCGTTCTCGAAGTCGACCCCTTCCAGGTCGCCGGCCTCGATCAGCTCGCGCACCGCCTGGGACTCCTGGAGGCTCACCCGGCGCTTGAGATAGACGAAGGCGCGCGCGGGGTTGCCGAGGATGCGCTCACGCAGGGCCGCCTCGTCGAGAGCGAGGATACGGGCGAGGTCGGGGATCGCGTCGGCGCGGGAGATGAGCTGGCGCGGATCGGCCCAGACGCTCTCCACCGGGGTGCTCACGGCCAGCGGCTCGCCGTTGCGGTCGAGGATCATGCCGCGGCGGGCCGGGATCTCGCCCAGGCGCAGGTAGCGCCGGTCGCCCTCGCCGCGCAGGAACTCCGTCTCCACCACCTGGCGGTAGAAGACCGAGACCCCGAGCGCGATGAAGCACAGCGACAGGGCGGTGAGCAGTGCGCGCCGCCGGATGCAGAGATTCGGTTGGCGCCGGGGGGCGTCCGGGTTGCGGTCGCGTCGCCTAGAGATTGCCATCGCCCGTCTCCTCGATCAGCAGGACGTCATCGACCCGCGGCATGTACATCCCCAGGGCATCGCGGGCCTTGCGCTCGACGATCACATGGGTGGAGAGGGCCGCCTCCTCGAGACGCAGCCGGTTCCATTCCACGTCCAAGCCGTCGCGTTGGGAGCGCAACTCCTGCAATTCGGCGAAATGGATCCGCGTCAGGTACTTGGTGTGCACCACGGCGACCGCCGAGATGCTCACCCCCACCAACAGGGCCGCGAGGGTCCAGAGTCCGTTCCGGTTCACGCGAGCCGCTCCGCCACCCTGAGCACGGCGCTGCGCGCCCGGGGGTTCTCGGCCAACTCGGTGTCGCCGGGGCGCAGGGGCTTGCCGATGATCTTCAAGCGCCCGCGGGTCTCGCTCGCCGTCACCGGCAGGCCCTTGGGCAGCCTGGGTCCCTGGGCCTCGTCGCGCATGAAGCGCTTGACGATGCGGTCCTCGAGGGAATGGAAACTGATCACCGCGAGGCGCCCGCCGGTCGCGAGCAGGTCGCAGACCTGGGCGAGGGCGCGCTCGATCTCGCCGAGCTCGTCGTTGACCCGGATGCGCAGGGCCTGGAAGGTGCGCGTCGCCGGGTGCTTTCCGGGCTCGCGGGTGGGCACCGCGCGGGCAACGATCTCGGCCAGCCGGCGGGTGGTGAGGATGGGCGCCTCGGCGCGCGCGGCGACCAGGGCGCGGGCGATGCGCCGGGCGAAGCGCTCCTCGCCGAGGTCGCGCAGGGTGGCGGCGATGGTCTGCTCGTCGCCGCGGGCCAGCCATTGGGCGGCGCTCTCCCCGGACTCGGGATCCATGCGCATGTCGAGCGGCCCGTCAGCGCCGAAGCTGAAGCCCCGTTCGGATACATCGAGCTGAGGGGACGACACGCCGAGGTCCAGCAGGATGCCCTGGACCCGGGCGCGGATGCCGGCGCGCGCCGCGGCCGTGGCGATCTCGCCGAAGGGTGCGCGGACGGCCTGGAAGCGGGCATCCTCGGCCTCCAGGTGGCGGGCCTCGGCGATCGCCTCGGGATCGCGGTCGATCCCGAGCAGGCGTCCGGCGGGACCCAGCCGCGCGAGGATCGCGCGCGCATGACCGCCGCGACCGAAGGTCGCGTCGATATAGGTTCCGCTGGGTTGCACCGCCAAGGCCTGCACAGTCTCCTCCAATAGCACCGAGCGATGGGTCGGGCCGCTCATCGACCGCCTAGAACTTGAGCTTGCCGAGGCTCGACGAGGTCATCACCAGTTCATTGATCCGCGGGTTCTCCAACTCCTGGAGGGTGCGTTCGCGCCACCGCTGCTCGTTCCAGATCTCGAACTTGAGACCCTGACCGACCATGGCGACCCGCTTCTCCAACTGGGCGAAATCCCGCAGATGCTGGGGCAGCAGGATGCGGCCCTGGGCGTCCATCTCCACGTCGTCGGCATGTCCGACATAGAGACGTTGCAGTGAGCGGGCCGCATCATCGAAGGCCGGGAGGTCCGAGAACTCGCGCTCGATCGATTCCCAGGTCGCGATCGGGAACAACAGCAGGCAGCGGTCTCGATCGACCGTGATGATCAGGTTCGGGTCGCCAGCGGAGAGCAGGCGCTCCCGGAACTTGGCCGGGATCGCCAATCGCCCCTTGGCGTCCAGATTGAGATAGGCGGTCCCCCGAAACACCCAGCCCCCCGGTGATGCATTACTCCCCAATTCCCCACTTCTCCCCACTCCACGCCCATGTTAGACAGCCCATCCCCGAGCGTCAAGCGAACTGCGTCGCTTTTTTCTTGGACGCTCAGCGACTTAACCTGGGTGGTGGAAGTGGGACTCATGGCGCGGCGGAAACCCCTGTCGTGCAGGGACTTGGGCGCAAGATCTCTCGCCCGGACTCAGAATGTGCCGGGGAGGGAGCGGGACGAGCGGTCGGGTGGGGGAAAGTGGGAGCCGGCCTGTAAGCCGGGTTCTGTCGAGGACAGTCATTCATCTGGGACGCGCGTCGCCGCGCGCCTCGAGCGACCTACCCGGGGACTCGCGCGGGCCGCGCGTCGCGGCACGAGGCCGCACGTCCCCCTATTTGGTCTTGCTCCGGGTGGGGTTTGCCCTGCCGCCCCTGTTGCCAGTGGCGCGGTGCGCTCTTACCGCACCATTTCACCCTTACCGCCCGCGCCCCGGAGACCGGGACGCGGGTTGGCGGTGTATTTTCTGTGGCACTTTCCGTGGGCTCGCGCCCCCCAGGCGTTACCTGGCACCCTGCCCTGCGGAGCCCGGACTTTCCTCCCCCGCCGCGGACGGCGGCAGCGACTGTCCGGCCGACTCCCATCGCAGAGTGTAACCCCAAGGCCCGGGGCGCATGCTGGCCTCACCGCTCCTCGGGGCTGGCCTGTCCGCCCAGACCGAGCTCCAACCCGAGCCGGTAGAGTCGGTTCTTGCTCGCCCCGGTGATCCGGGCGGCGAGGGCCGCGGCCCTCGCGAGCGGGAGATCCTCGCAGAGTAGGCCGAGCACGCGTCCTGGCTCGCGCAGATCGGGATCCGAATCGGCGCTGGCCCCTTCGACCAGGATCACCATCTCGCCCTTGCGCTGATCAGGGTCGCCGCTCAAGAGCCCCCGGAGCTCGGAGGCGCTGCCGGCGAGGAAGGTCTCGAACCGCTTGGTGAGCTCGCGGGCCAGCACCGCGCGGCGACCGTCGCCGAAGACCACCGCGAGGTCCGCGAGCATCGCCTCGGCGCGCTTGCCGCTCTCATAGAAGACCAATGTGCCGGGCTCGCTCGCCAGCGATTCGAAGAGCGCGCGACGGGCGGGGCCGGACCTGGGCGGGAAACCGAGGAACAGGAACCGGTCACTGGGCAGTCCTGCCGCCGACAGGGCGCAGATGGCCGCGCTCGCCCCCGGGATGGGCACCACCGCGATCCCCCGCGAGCGCGCCGCCAGCACCAATCGATACCCGGGATCGCTGATCAGGGGGGTTCCGGCGTCCGAGACCAGTGCGAGATCCTGGCCGTCGGCGAGGAGGTCGACGAGTGCCGCGGCTGCGCTCGCCTCGTTGTGGTCGTGGTAGGCGCGCAGCGGGGTGGAGATGCCCAGGTGGGTGAGCAGCCGGCGCGTCTCGCGGGTGTCCTCGGCGGCGATTAGGTCCACATCCATCAAGGTCTTACGCGCGCGCTCGGTGAGGTCCCCGAGATTGCCGATGGGTGTGGCCACCACGTATAGTACGCCCGCTCGCGTGCCCATCCTGCCCTCGCTGCTTGCCCAAGGAATCCCTCATCATGCCTCAAACCCTCGCCTCGATCCGCGGCGCCTTCAGGGCGCGCCCCGCTCATCTCGCAATCCTTGCGCTGACGGGTCTTCTGACCCTGAGCGGCTGCGCCGGACTGCGGGGCGAGAAGCCGACCAAGGCGGTGCTCGGGGGCTACGCGGAGGGCGACAAGGTCGGCCTGCTGCTCCCCGCCGCCGGGCCTTACGCCCAGGTGGCCGACGCGGTGCGCGACGGCGTGCGTGCGGCCAACCGCGCGGACGACACGGCGCACGTGCCCGAGATCGTCGCCGTGGACAGCAGCGACGCGAGGAACGCCCAGGAGGTCATGGGTGAGGCCGCCGCGGCCGGGGCCACCTACGCGGTCGGCCCGTTGCAGAAACCCTCGGTCGACGCCCTGGCGAGTGGTGGCGCCCTATCCATCCCGACGCTCGCCCTCAACGAGGGGACCTTCGCCGCCAAGCCGCCGGCGAACCTCTATCAATTCGCGCTCTCCCCAGAGCAAGATGCCGCCCAGGTCGCGGACAAGGCCAAGGCGCAAGGCATGACCCGGGCCCTGGTGCTGCATCCCGGCGACAGTGCCGGAGAGCGGCGCGTCGAGGCCTTCCGCCGCCAGTGGCGCAACCTCGGCGGGACCCTGGTCGGCGAGCGGACCTTCGGCGCCCAGTCCGCGAACCAGGCCCAGGCGATCACTGAGCTGCTCGCCAGCGGGGATGCCGACTTCGTCTTCCTCGTCGCCAACGCCGCCCAGGCCACGGACCTCTACCCTGATCTGCGCGCCGCGGCGGCTGGGCTGCCGGTGATCGCGACCTCGGATGTCCATGATGGGGAGCTCAATCGCTCGCGGGACAAGGCCCTGGACGGACTCTATTTCGTGGACATGCCCTGGATGCTGGGGGCCGCCGCCGAGGGTGATCCACTCAAGCGCGCGGACCTCAACGCCGGCCTGTCCTATCTGGCCAATCCGCTCGGTCGGCGTCTCTACGCCATGGGGATCGACGCCTATCGGCTCCCCCCCCATCTCGGCACCCTGGCGAGCGACCCTGCTGCCAGCATCCCGGGCCAGACCGGGCGGCTCTCCATGGACTCCATGGGACGTATCCAACGCGGTCTGTTGCTCGGTCGCTTCACCGAGAACGGGCCCGTGGTCGCCGAGTCGATCGAGCCCGGTGCTCCTGGTACGGGGGCCGGGACCGGGGCGGGATCCAGGGCCAAGCCGGAGCCGAGGTCCTGAGGCGACGCCGGACGCGCAGCGGCGGCCCCCGGACCCCGTCTTGAAGCGCGTCGCGCCGGGCGGCCCCGAGCGCGCCGCCCTCGGGGCCGACAAGGAGCGACTGGCGGCGGACTTCCTCGTCGGTCACGGGTTGCGGCTCCTGGAGCAAAACTACCGCTGCCGTCAGGGCGAGCTCGACCTCGTGATGCGCGACGGCGGCGAGCTGGTCTTCGTCGAGGTCCGCTACCGCGCCTCCACCCGTTTCGGACACCCGGCCGAGACGGTCGACGTATTCAAACAACGGCGGCTCACCGCCGCCGCGGGACACTACCTGCAACGTCATTCGAGCGTGCTACCCTGCCGTTTCGATGTTATCGCGGTGACCGGCCAAGACCGGATCGAGTGGATCAGGAATGCCTTCGATGCAGTCATCTAGGAACCTCGGCGACGGCCGTGCGCCGGCCCTTCCGCTGATCGCGGCCCGGGGGCTCGTCGTCGCGGGGCTCATGGCCTTTGGGTTAACGGCTTTTGGGCTCACGGGTTGCGCGGCGGTGGTGGTGGGCGGCGCGGCCATGGGTGCGGCGGCGGTGCACGACCGCCGCGATTACACGGCCATGCTGGACGACCAGGAGATCGAGCTAAAGGCTATGAGCGCCATCTCCAACGATACGAGCCTCGACGGCCGCGTGCGCATCGCCATCACCAGCTACAACCGCAACGTGCTGCTCACCGGTCAGGCCGACGACGACGTCGCGGCGAGCCGGGCCGCGACCCTGGTCGCGGCCTTGCCCAAGGTGGAGCGGGTGATCGACGAGGTCAGCGTCGGGCCGCCCATCAGCCTGACCCAGGAGAGCCGCGACGTCTTCATCACCTCCCAGGCCAAGATCGCGCTGGCCAAGGTCGATCTGCCGGGGTTCGATCCGACCCGGGTCAAGGTGGTGACCGCGGACGCGGTGGTCTATCTGATGGGCCTTGTCTCGCCCGAGGAAGGCGATGCCTCCGCCGAGCGGGTACGGTTCGTCCCCGGCGTCAAGCGGGTGGTGAAGCTCTTTGAACCTAGAAACGGAAGTTGACCGCTTCGTGCCGCATGCAAGCTATTGTGCAGCCAGCATGTCAGATGCTCCCCGGGGCTCCCCGCGTGGGTGAAGCCGCTACACTCCCCAGAGCACGCCCCGCGCGGCGCCTGGACTGCGTTGCAACTCGTTGCAATAGAACCACTATTGCGCCTCGTTGCGCCTTGCCAGACACCACGCGGGACGCACTCTGGGGGGCGTCCAACTGCCGTTTCTAGGTTGAACATTTCCAGCCCGAGTCTCCAGGCGCCTCCTGAGCTCACCCCTGGTCTGAAGGCCGACCTGGCGCGCATCGCGGGGCCGGGCCGACTCCTCACCGATCCGGCGGACTGCTGGCCCTACGGCTATGACAACAGCCGCCGCCACGCCCTGCCCCAGGCGGTGGTCTTCGCGAGCGACACCGAGCAGGTCGCGGCCCTGGTGCGGCTGTGCGTCGCGGCGGGCCTGCCGCTCACGGCCCGCGGCCGGGGCACGGGCACCACGGGGGCGACCGTCCCAGACCGCGGGGGCGTGGTGCTCAGCTTCGAGCGCATGGGACGCATCTTGCGCATCGCCTCGGCAGATCGTCTGGCAGTCGTCGAGCCGGGGGTGATCAACGAGGGGCTCCAGCAGGCGGTGGGTGCCCAGGGTTTCTTCTGGCCCCCGGATCCCACCAGCGCGGCCAGTTGCACCATCGGTGGCAACCTCGCCTACAACTCCGCCGGCCCGCGGGCCGTGAAATACGGCACCCCGCGGGAGAACACCCTGGGGCTCCAGGCGGTCACGGGGCAGGGAGAGGTGATCCGCTGCGGGGTCCTCACCACCAAGGGTGTGGTCGGCTACGATCTCACCCGGCTCCTGATCGGCTCTGAGGGGACGCTGGCGATCATCACCGAGGCCACCCTCAGGCTCACCCCGAGGCCCGAGGCCATCCGCACCCTGAGGGCCGCCTACGCCGACATCCACGGGGCCGCCGCGGCCGTGTCCGCCATCATGGCCCAGCCGGTCGTGCCCTGTGCCCTGGAGATCATGGACGGCGCCGCCATCGCCATGGTGCGCGACTACTCGGCGATCGACGTGCCCCAGGCCACCGGCGCCATCCTCATGATCGAGGTGGACGGGCCCGACGCCTGTATCGACGGGGCGGTCGAGGCGGTCCTGGATGCGGCCCGCAACCCGGGATTGCTCGAGGCGCGGGCGGCGGCCAGCCCCGAGGAGGTCGCCCGGCTCTGGAAGACCCGCAAGGCGCTCTCGCCCGCCCTGCGCCATATCGCGCCCAAGAAGATCAACGAGGATGTGGCGGTGCCCGTCTCCCGCATGGCCGAGCTCATCGAGGGGCTGGAGCGGCTGGCCGCCGAGACCGGCATCCGGATCGTCAACTTCGGCCATGCCGGGAACGGCAACATCCACGTCAACCTGCTAATCAACCCCGACGACGCGGACGAATCCGCGCGCGCGAGCGCCTGTCTGGACGCCGTCTTCGACCTGGTCCTGAGGCTCGGCGGGACCCTGTCCGGCGAGCACGGGGTGGGCCTTGCGAAGCGTGACTTCATCGACCGTGAGATCGATGGCCCGACCCTGAGGCTGATGGCGGCCCTCAAGGGCTGTTTCGACCCGGCGGGTATCCTCAATCCCGGCAAGGGCCTGCCGCCCTGGGTGATGCCGGCCTGAGAGCTTGTGAAGAAATTCGCCGCCCTACTGCGGGCGCCCCCGGACGCACCCCGCTGCTTTGCGAAAAGCCGAAAACCGAGTCACGTAGGCCCACTACGCTCCCCGATTTCCGACTTCCCGCGCCTTGCCCTGATCTCAATCGGGCACGGCCGGGAACGCCCTCGCTACGGCCGCCGAATTTTTCACAAGCTCTGAGAGCGGGTCTGCCTCGGCGCGATCTCAGCGGCCCGGCCTGACCAGGGGCGCGAGGCCCAGGGCCTCCAGGGTGTCGAGCAGGAGGCGGCGCACCGCGTCGGCGTCCTCGCACTGCAGGGCGACCTTGAGGACCTCCCTGGCCCGGGAGCGGCTGATGCTGCGGATCACCCGCTTGATGCGCAGCAGGCTGCTGGCCCCCATGCTCAGGCTGTGGACGCCCATCCCGATGAGCAGCACCGCGGCCAGCGGGTCGCCCGCCATCTCGCCGCAGATGCTCACCTCGCGGCCGTGGACCCGCGCGCCGACCAGCACCTGGGTCAGGGCCCGCAGCACGGCCGGGTGCAGCTCGTCGTAGAGCTTGGCCACATGGGGATTGTTGCGGTCGACCGCGAGCAGATACTGGGTCAGGTCGTTGGTCCCGATCGACAGGAAGTCCACCCGGCGCGCCAGGGCCTCTGCCTGATAGACCGCCGCGGGGACCTCGATCATCACCCCGACCGGGGGCATGCGCACCGGGTAGCCTTCCTCGGCGAGCTCGTCGTGGGCGCGCTGCACGAGCAGCAGGGCCTCGTCGAGCTCGGTCACGGTGCTGATCATGGGCAGCAGCACCTGTAGGTTGTCGAGCCCGATGGCGGCGCGCAGGATGGCGCGCACCTGGGTGAGGAAGATCTCCGGGTGATCGAGGGTGATGCGGATGCCCCGCCAGCCGAGAAAGGGGTTGGCCTCGTGCATCGGGAAGTAGGGCAGGGGCTTGTCGCCGCCGATGTCGAGGGTGCGGATGGTGACCGGGCGGGGGGCGAAGAGCTCGAGCACGCGCCGATAGTTGGCCATCTGGGCCGCCTCGCCGGGGAAGGCGTCGCGCACGATGAAGGGTAGCTCCGTGCGATACAGACCGACCCCCGCGGATTCCTCGATCCCCAGGGGCCGACTCTCCGAGACCAGGCCGGTATTGAGAAACAGGGGGATCTGATAGCCGTCGGTGGTCTCGGGGGGGAGGTCGCGCAGGGTCGAGAGCTCATTGGTCAGGGCCTGATCGTCATCGGCCAGACGCTGGTACTCGGCGCGCACCGCCGGTCCCGGGCTCACATAGATCCGGCCGCGATAACCGTCCACCACCAGCTCGCGCCCCTCGACGCGGCCGACCGGCAGGTCCGCGACCCCCATCACCGCTGGCACACCCATCCCGCGGGCGAGGATCGCCACATGGGAGGAGCCGGAGCCGGCCGTCGACACCACCCCGGCCAGTCGCTCCGGGGGCACGTCGGCGATCTGCAGGGCGGAGAGCTCCTCGCCTACCAGCACCGTGCGCACGGGATAGTCCACCGGGGTCGCGGCGAGGTTCTGCAGGCGCATGAGGATCGAGCGGCCCAGGTCCCGCACGTCCGATCCCCGCTCGCGCAGATAGGGGTCCTCCATGGCGTCGAAGACCCGGGCATGGTCGGCGATGGTCTCGCGCAGGGCCCCGGGCGCCCAATTGCCCGCGCGGATGCGCTCCAGGGTGCCGTCGATCAGGGTGTCGCTCTCGAGCATCAGCCGCCAGGCATCGAACAGGGCGAGATCCTCGGCGCTCAGGTCGGGGCGGGTGCGGACCGCGAACCGGTCGAGGTCCTCGGCGACGTCCTGCACGGCGTTGCGGAAGCGTTCCGCCTCGGTCTCGGGCTCCTCCGCGCGCCGGTCGGGGATGGCGTCGAGGTCGGCGGGCGGGTAGACCACCACCGCGCGCCCGATGCCGATGCCCGGGGAGGCGGCGAGTCCGGGCAGGAAGCGCTGGGGGATGCCTCCCCCCTGGAGCCGGGCCAGCTCGCCGCTGTTGCGCGCGAAGGCGATGGCGCCCGCGAGCTGGGAGGCCAGGGTCACCACGAAGGTCACCTCGTCCTCCTCGAAATGACGCTTCTGGGACTGGCGCAGCACCAGCACGCCGAGCACCTTGCGGTGCTGGATGATGGGCGCACCGAGGAACCCGTGATAACGCTGCTCCCCGGTGTCGGTGATACACAGGTAGCGCGGGTGGGCGGCGGCATCGTCCAGGTTGATGGGCTCGGCGCGCTCGGTGACCAGTCCGATGAGCCCGCGTCCGAGCTCGATGCTCACCCGCCCCACGGCCCTCTGGCGCAGCCCGTCGGTCGCATGCAGCACATGGCGGCGGTTCTCGAAGTCGTTGAGATAGACGGAGCAGACATCGGCGCCGACTGCCTCCTTGACCCGCTTGACGATGATCGAGAGTGCCTGCTCCAGGTCGGTCGCGTTGTCCACCTCCTGGACGATTCGGCGCAGGGATTCGAGCATACGGATCATGACGGGGACGGGACCTCGGCAACGGGCGCGGATTCGGGGACGGGGTGGGGCGACCCGCGGGTGCGGGTGCCGGGCACGGGGCTCAGCGGCGGCGCTGACGCAGGAAGCCGGCAGGGGCCGGCCGGCGCTCCTGGCGATCCGGGACGCCGTCGGGATAGAGCAGGGGCGCCAGCTCCTCGAGCGCCTGCTCGTAGACCCGGCGCTTGAAATAGACCACCTCGCTCAGGGGCTGCCAGTAGCGCACCCAGCGCCAGGCGTCGAACTCGGGCTTCGGGCTCTTGTCCAGACAGAAGGCGTCCTCGCCGCAGTCCACCCGTAACATGAACCAGACCTGTTTCTGGCCGATGCAGGTGGGCCCGCAGTGACGGCGGATATAGCGCTTCGGGAGGTGGTAGCGCAGCCAGCCCTGGGTGTACCCGAGGATGGTCACCTGTTGGGACTGGAGACCGACCTCCTCCTCGAGCTCCCGATACATGGCCTGCTCGGGGGATTCGTCGCACTGGATCCCGCCCTGGGGAAACTGCCAGGCGTTCTGACCAATGCGCCTGCCCCAGAACAGGCGGCGTTCCCGGTTGCTCAAGATGATGCCCACGTTGGGGCGAAAACCGTCGCGGTCGATCACGGGACAGTGCCTGGTCAGTAAACGCCCTCATTCTTCCACATCCGCTTCACTGGCGGCAACCAAACCCGCCGCTTAAGCGCTTGCGGCAGAACGGCTTACGCGCGTTCCTCGCGAGCCCGCCCGAGCGTGACCCGGCAGGCGGGCGACAGCCCGGGCACGAGCGGTTAACCTTTGGGCCCCTCGGCCCGGGCGCGTGCCGCCGGGCGGCGATCCATCACAGGCTGTACCCAATGCCCCTCGCGCTCTTCGACCTCGACAATACCCTGATCGCCGGCGACTCGGACTATCTCTGGGGCCGCTTCCTGGTCGAGCGCGGCCTGGTGGACGGTGAGCGCTACGAGCGCGCCAACGAGCAGTTCTATGCCGACTACCGGGCGGGCTGCCTCGATATCCACGCCTTCCTGCGCTTCGCGCTGGCCCCGCTCGCGGCCCATCCGCTCGAGCAGCTCCTGCGCCTGCGCGAGGCCTTCGTGCGCGAACGCATCGAGCCCATCCTGCTCCCCGCGGCCCGCGACCTGGTCCAGCGCCATCGCTCGGCCGGCGACACCCTGGTCGTGATCACCGCGACCAACGCCTTCGTCACCGCACCCATCGCCGCCGCCTACGGCGTCCCCCACCTGATCGCCACCGAGCCCGAGCAGCGCGAGGGCCGCTACACCGGTGCAGTCGCGGGGGTCCCCGCCTTCCAGGACGGCAAGGTGGAGCGGCTCGCGGCCTGGCTCGAGGAGCACGGCGGCAGTCTTGAGGGGAGCAGCTTCTACAGCGACTCCCACAACGACCTGCCCCTGTTGCTCGCGGTCGAGCGGGCGGTCGCGGTGGACCCCGACCCGCTGCTCCTGGCCGAGGCCGAGCGCCGGGGCTGGCCGGTGATCTCCCTGCGCTGAGACCCGACGGACTCCTGCCCTCCACGCCCCGTCATGGGTCGGTCATCGCGCCCACACGGGCCGGCAACACGGGCCGCCTAAGATGTCCAGCCTTACTGGTCCCATGTCTGCCGAGGGTTCGAGATGGTTGCGTCCGCGTCTGCGTTGGCCGCCAAGCGTGGGGAGCGTCTGTTCGTTGAGCTTGCATCCTGTGAGGCCGAGGTCCGCGAGGCGCAGGCCCTGCGCTATCGGGTCTTCGGCGAGGAGATGGGCGCGAGGCTCCCCGGCGCGGAAGACCACCTGGACCGCGATGCGCTCGATGATTATTGCCAGCACCTGCTGGTCCGAGAGGCCAAGACCGGGCAGGTGGTGGGCTCTACCCGGATACTCACCGACGAGAACGCCGCTCGGCTTGGGCGCTACTACTCCGAGGGCGAGTTCGACCTCGGGCCCATACGGGCCTTGCCCGGACGCAAGCTCGAGGTCGGCCGGACCTGTATCGCCGCGGATTTTCGCCAGGGCTCCGCTATCGCGGTGCTCTGGTCTGGGCTGGCGGGGTTCGTCCACCTGCACGGCTTCGATTATCTGTTTGGCTGTGCGAGCGTGCCCCTGGGCGAGCGGGACGTTCAGGCGGCCGCGATCATGAACCGGCTGCGCCGCCAGGCCATGGCCCCGGAATCCCTGAGGGTGAGCCCGCGCGTCCCCTTGCTCACCACCTCGGTGCCCGATGCTATCCTCGATGCCCCGCTCCCGACCCTGTTGCGCGCCTACGTGCGTCTGGGGGCGAGGGCCTGCGGCGAGCCCTGCCGTGATCCGGACTTCGGTGTCGGGGACGTCTTGATGCTGCTCAATGTCGACGAGCTCAACCCCACCTACTCCCGCCACTTCCTCGAGCGTGCAGCGGGGGCATGACCGCGTGGGGCTGATGCGGCCGTTTTGGCGAGGCCTGAGGGTTGCCGAGCACCTGATCTCCGGCGCACTCATCGGGCTCTACGTGAGCCTCCTTGCCCGCCTCGGGACCCGGCCCGAGTGGGTGCCCCAGGTCACCCGCTGGTGGCACCGCCGGCTCTGCCGCGCCCTGGGCGTGCGGGTCGAGGTCTCAGGGGCCCTCGCCGAACGCTGTCTGCTGGTGGCCAATCACATCTCCTGGCTGGACATCCCGGCGCTGGGCGCCCAGACCGAGGTCGCCTTCCTCTCCAAGGCCGAGGTGAGGCGCTGGCCACTGGTGGGCTGGATGGCCGACCTCGCCGGGACCCTCTTCATCGAGCGTGGCGCCAATCAGGTCGGGATCGTCGCCCAGGAGATCGCCGCCGGTATCGCCGCCGGGCGCCGGGTGCTGATCTTCCCCGAGGGGACCACCAGCGACGGCCGCCAGGTGCGTCGTTTCCATCCGAGGCTCCTGTCCGTCGCCCAGCAGCCTGGCCTGGGCATCCAGCCCGTGGCCATCGGCTATCGGCGGGGCGACAGCCCCGAGCCCGATCTCTCGGTCCCCTACATCGACGACGACACCCTGCTGGCCAACCTGCTGCGGGTGCTCAGGCACCCTGACCTGGTGGTGCGGGTCGAGGTCCTGCCGCCCCTGTGGCCGCGAGACGGTGACCGGCGCCGAGGCCTGGCCGAGCGGGCGCGGGACGCCATCGCCGGCGCGCTCGGCCTGGAGCATCCCGCAGCGGAGCGCCGGTCGAGATCCGGCAACCGGGGCGCAGGGGGCTGGGGGGAGGAGATCGGCTTGGAGCCTCCGGTCAACCGGTCCTCATCGGGTCCATGAGCGCGCTGCCAGGCTCGGCCGCCGCGCGCCTGCGGGTCGCCGTGGTCACCGAGACCTATCCCCCGGAGATCAATGGTGTGGCCAACACCATGCGTCACCTGGTGGAAGGGCTCGCCGGGCGAGGCCACGACCTGGAGCTGGTGCGCCCGCGACAGCGCACCGACGGCGGGCGGGGCGCCACCAGCACGGCCCCCCTGGGCATCCGCGAGCGTCTGGTGCCGGGTCTGCCGATCCCTGGCTATCGGGGATTGCGGCTCGGTCTGCCGGTGTTCTGGCGGCTGCATGGGGGCTGGGGCAGGCCTCGGCCGGACGTGGTCTACATCGCGACCCAAGGTCCGCTGGGTCACGCGGCCCTGGCCGCGGCGCGGGCATTGGGCATCCCCACCGTCACCGGGTTCCACACCCAGTTCCATCAATACAGCCGCCACTATGGGCTTGGCATCCTCACCGAGCCCATCGCCCGCACCCTGCGTCACTTCCACAACCGTTCGGATGCCACCCTGGTGCCGACCGCGGATCTGCGCGACGAGCTCTCCGCCGCGGGCTTCAGGAACGTTCATGTCTTCGGCCGTGGGGTGAACGTGCATTTGTTCTCCCCCGCACACCGGGACGCGGCCATGCGCCATGCCTGGGGATGCGGCGACGAGGACCTGGCGATCCTCTACGTGGGCCGGATGGCCGCCGAGAAGAACCTCGACCTGGTGCGCGAGACCTTCGAGGCCCTCAAGGCCGTCGATCCCCGGGCCCGCTGCGTCCTGGTGGGGGACGGGCCGGCACTCGGTCATTTGAATCGTGACCATCCGCACTATGTTTGTAGGGGGGCGAGGGTCGGGGAGGACCTGGCCGCGCACTATGCGAGCGGCGACCTCTTCCTCTTCCCGAGTCTCACCGAGACCTACGGCAACGTGGTTCCCGAGGCCATGGCCAGCGGCCTGGCGGTGTTGGCGTTCGATTACGCGGCGGCCCATTGCTGTATCGTCGCCGGCGTCAATGGCGTTACAGTCCCGGCCGGCGATCACGCCGCCTTCCAGGCTGCGGCGCTGCGCATGGCCGGCGATCCAGCGGCCCTGCGCGCCATGGGTCGGGCGGCCCGGGTGTCCGCGGAGGGCATGAGCTGGGATCGGGTCCTGGTTGGCGTGGAGGAGCGTTTGCTCACCGTCGTGCGCCAGCGTCCTGGCCCGGAGCGTCGCGATGAGATTGTGGCTACGACTGCTGAATGAGCTCGAGGCACCCATGTGCCGTGTCGCTTCGCGGCCGGGGCAGCACCTTGGCCTGTCCCGCTCATTCGCCCTGATCAGCCGTCTCGGCGACGGGGTCTTCTGGTATACGTTGATCGCCATCCTGCCCCTGGTCGACGGTCTCGCCGGACTCAAGGCCAGCCTGCACATGCTCGCCACGGGCGGCGTCGCCTTGGCCCTCTACAAGGGACTAAAGGGCTACACGCGCCGCGAGCGGCCCTGCGACTATACGGTCGAGATCACCGCCCTGGTCCCGCCGCTGGATCGCTATAGCTTCCCGTCTGGCCACACCCTCCATGCGGTCGGCTTCACCATCGTGGCGATGCATCACTATCCCGAGCTGGGCTGGCTGCTGGTGCCCTTCACCGTTATGGTCGCGGGCTCGCGGGTGGTTTTGGGCCTACACTACCCGAGCGACGTCTTGGTCGCCGTCGCCATGGGGTTCGCGCTGGGGCTCGGGTCGGTCTCCCTATTGGATTGAGCCTGCCGGTTACCCGGGACACCTCCGTTGACCCTTCGCCCACGCCATCCCGGCAAGTCGCCCCGTCATCTGCCCATGTCCCGCATCCTCGTCCAGACCGCGCCCATCGACATCGCCGCCGAGCAGGAGGCCCTGTGGCACGGCCGACCCGAGGCCGGGGCACTGGTGAGCTTCGTCGGCCTGATGCGCGACCGCAACGACGGTGCGGGTGTCAGTGCCATGACCCTGGAGCATTACCCGGGCATGACCGAGCGCGCCTTGCAGGAGGTCGCCGACGAGGCCAGGGCCCGTTGGGATCTGCTCGATGTCACCGTGGTCCATCGGGTCGGACGCCTGCTGCCCCAGGACCCCATCGTTTTCGTCGGCACCCTGAGCCCCCATCGCGGGGATGCCTTTCGCGCCTGCGAGTTCCTGATCGACTATCTCAAGACCCGCGCGCCCTTCTGGAAGAAGGAGGCCACGGACGCGGGCGAGCGTTGGGTCGAGGCGCGCGCCAGCGATGAGCAGGCCGCCGGGCGCTGGACCGCGAATCCCGACCGCGATCCCGGGCGCTGAGCCCTCCGGCGACGGCCCGCGGCGCGGGTCCCGCCATCATCCCCACCCTGTCGTCCCAGTGAGTCCCTGCATGCCCGGTAACGAGAGCTTCGAAGACCTCCTGAACCAGTTCAGCCAGGCGCAGCCCGGCGCCCCATCCCGCGAGCCCCAGGTGGGCGATACGGTGCAGGGGACCCTGGTCGCCATCGGCGATGACTTCGCCTACGTGGACCTCGGCGGCAAGACCGAGGGGCGCATGGAGACCGCCGCCCTGCGCAACCCCGAGGGCGAGCTGACCGCGGCCGTGGGCGATCACATCGAGATCGCCGTCACCGGCAAGGACAGCGAGAGTGGGACCCTGCTGCTCGGGACCCAGCATGGCCAGAAGCTGCACGGCCTCGAGGAGCTGTATCGGGCCTTCGAGCAGGGCCTGCCGGTGCAGGGGCAGGTGAGCGCGTCGGTCAAGGGCGGGGTGGAGGTGCAGGTGGCGGGGGTGCGCGCCTTCTGCCCGGCCTCCCAGGTGGACCTGCGCTTCATCGACGACCTCAAGGAGCTGGTGGGTCAGCGTCTGGACTTCCGCATCACCAAGCTCGAGGGTGGGCGGCGTCCCAATCTGGTCCTCTCGCGTCGTGCCATCCTCGAGGAGGAGCAGCGCCAGCGGGCCCTGGAGACCCGCGCCCAGCTCACGGAGGGGGCGGTGCTCGCGGGCACCGTGACCTCCCTGAAGGACTACGGTGCATTCATCGACATCGGCGGGATCGAGGGCATGATCCATGTGAGCGAGCTGGCCCACGGTCATGTCAAGCACCCCAACGAGATCCTCTCGGTGGGGCAGCCCGTGGAGGTCTCGGTGCTGCGCATCGAGCCCCCCAGGGACGCCAAGTCCCGCGAGCGCATCGCCCTGTCCATCCGCGCCCTGGCGCGCGATCCCTGGTCCGACGCGGAGCAGGACTTCGCCGTGGGCAGCCAGGTGCGGGGAACGGTCAGCCGTCTCCAGCCCTTCGGGGCCTTCGTCGAGCTGGCCCCGGGCATCGACGGCCTGGTGCATATCAGCGAGCTGGGCGCCGGGCGCCGCATCGGGCATCCGAGCGAGGTGCTCCAGGTCGGCGAGCAAGTCGATGCCACCGTCCTCGGGGTCGACCTGGAGCGCAGGCGCATCAGCCTGAGCCTGGACCAGGGACGCGCCGGGTCGACCGTGGGCGCCGAGATGCCGAGCGAGGAGCGTCGCTCGCGGGGGGGCGAGGCGCGCACGCCGGACCAGGGCCAGGGCGACTCGAGACCCATGGGGAGCTTCGGCGCGCTGCTGCAGGAGACCCTCAAGAAGGGGCGCTCATGACAGGCTGGGATCCGGAGGATGGGGCAACAGGGGCTTGTGCGCACCTGGTGGCCTTGGGCGGGGCGTAGGACAATCCCGCACCCGGACCGAATCAAAACGAACCTGGAGGGGGACATGCAACGTCGTGAATTCTTGAAGGGCGTGGGCGCCGGATCACTCGCCCTCGGGGCCGCTGGTGCGGTCGGAGTCGCCCAGGCCAAGGCCGAGTACAAGTGGAAGATGGTCACTACCTGGCCCAAGAACTTCCCGGGTCTCGGCACGGGTGCGAACAACCTTGCGCAGCTCATCGGCGAGATGAGCGGCGGGCGCATCGAGGTCAAGGTCTATGGCGCCGGGGAGCTGGTCCCCGCCTTCGAGATCTTCGACGCCGTCTCCCGGGGCACCGCCGAGATGGGTCATGGCTCGGCCTATTACTGGAAGGGCAAGAGCGAGGCCGCCCAGTTCTTCTCCACCGTCCCCTTCGGACTCACGGCCCAGGAGATGAACGGCTGGATCTATCACGGGGGCGGATTGGAGCTGTGGACCGAGCTCTACGCCGGCTTCGGGCTGGTTCCCGCCCCGGCGGGCAACACCGGGGTGCAGATGGGCGGCTGGTTCAACAAGGAGATCAACTCGGTCGATGATCTCAAGGGCCTGAAGATGCGCATCCCCGGCCTGGGTGGCGAGGTCCTGGCCCGCGCCGGCGGCACCCCGGTGAACCTGCCCGGCGGGGAGCTCTTCACCTCCCTCGAGTCAGGGGCCATCGACGCGACCGAGTGGGTGGGGCCTTACAACGACCTCGCGTTCGGTCTCTACAAGGCCGCGAAATATTACTACTACCCGGGCTGGCACGAGCCCGGGACCATCCTCGAGGCGATGATCAACAAACAGGTCTACGACGGCCTGCCGCCCGATCTGCAATCCATCGTCATGAACGCCTGCAAGGTGGTCAATCAGGACATGCTGGCCGAGTACACGGCGCGCAATCCGGCGGCCCTCCAGACCCTGATCAGCAAGCACCAGGTGGAGGTGCGGCGCTTCCCGGACGACGTGCTCCTGAAGCTCCGCGAGCTCTCCCAGCAGGTGGTGGCGGAGATCGCCCAGAAGGACGAGTTCTCCTCCAAGGTCTATGCCTCCTACCAGAAGTTCCTCACCCAGGCCAAGGAGTGGAGCGGGATCTCGGAGCTGACCTACCTGCAGGCGCGCGATCAGGCGTGAGTGCGGGGGCGGGGGTCGGGCGTCCCGAGGCGCCCCCGCTCGGGCTCTACGTGCACCTGCCCTGGTGTCTCCGCAAGTGCCCGTACTGCGACTTCAACTCCCATGCGATCACGGGTGAGCCGCCCTTCGCGGCCTATCTCGGGCGACTCCTCGCCGATCTCGACGCCGAGCTCGCCGACCCCGCGGCCCGGCGGCCCCTGGAGAGCATCTTCATCGGCGGGGGCACGCCGAGCCTGCTGCCCGGCCCGCTGGTTGCGGGTCTGCTCGAGGGGGTCCGCGCGCGCACCCGGCTGTGCGCCGATGCGGAGATCACGCTCGAGGCGAACCCGGGTGCCGCCGACGCGGCCCGCTTCGCCGCCTACCGGTCGGCCGGTGTCAACCGACTGTCCATCGGCGCCCAGAGTCTGTCCGCCGATCAGCTCGTCCGGCTCGGGCGGATCCACGACCCTGGTTCCGTGCGCTCCGCGGTCGCGGCGGCCCGCGCCGCGGGCTTCGACAACCTGAACCTCGATCTCATGTTCGCCCTGCCCGAGCAGGCCCTCGGAGAGGCGCGCGACGATCTCCTCGGCATCCTGGCACTGGCCCCGGAGCACGTCTCCTACTACCAGCTCACCCTCGAGCCCAACACCGCCTTCCATGCCCGCCCGCCGCCCCTGCCGGACGGGGATCTCGCCGCCGACCTGGCCGCGCAGGGGAGGGAGATCCTGGAGTCGGCGGGCTATGGCCAATACGAGGTCTCCGCCTACGCCCGGCCGGGCCGCCGGTGCCGGCACAACCTCAACTACTGGCGGTTCGGGGACTATCTCGGCATCGGGGCGGGCGCCCATGGGAAGCTCACCGACCCCAGGTCCGGGCGGGTCCGCCGCCGGGCCAAGCCGCGTCACCCGGACGCCTATCTGGCCGCTGACCCGGGCGGGCTCGCGGGCAGCGAACGGCCCCTCGGCGAGGCCGATCTGGTCTTCGAGTTCGCCCTCAACGCCTTCCGCCTGACGGAGGGATTCGAGACCGCCCTGTTCCCCGCCCGGACCGGCCTCGCCTGGTCCCGTCTCGAGGGGCGGCTGGCCGCGGCCGCGGAGGACGGGCTGGTGGTGGTCGGCCCCGACTGCATCGTGCCCACGGACCTGGGGCGCCGCTTTGCCGACGAGCTGGTGATGCGGTTTCTCGGTGAGCCGCCGGCGGAGGGGTCTGACCGCGCGGCCATCGGGGCGCTTGTCCGTACGGACGATTGATGCTACGTTTGCGCGCTTTTCAAGATCGCGTGCCCGCCGGGCGCGGTTCCACGAGGGACACCATGAAAGAAGGCATCCATCCCGCCTACACCGACGTCAAGGTGGTGTGCAGTTGCGGCAACGAGTTCACCACCCGCTCTACCCTCGGGAAGGACATGCACGTCGAGGTCTGTTCCTCCTGTCATCCCTTCTACACGGGCAAACAGAAGATCGTCGACACCGCCGGGCGCGTCGATAAGTTCCGGCGCAAGTACGCTCGCTGATGCGACCGCCCGGGTCTCCCGGGCGTGCCTTGTCCTGTCCCGGTTCCCCCCTGCCTTGGGGCGGGCCGCCGCGCCCACGCGCGTAACCCCACCCGCACGGTGGGGCTTCATTTAGCCCCACAATCCTGCGAATAGCTGCCTCCCTGCCGGGCACTCTGGCACCATCCTCCTGTCCGCGACCGGGTCCTAACGGGCGGTCCGCGCCCCTTCCGATTGGCGGATAATGCGGGATCCGTCCGGCCCCGGTTCCGGCCCCGGTCCTGGGCCCCGACCGCCGCCCAGGGGTCTCCCCATCGCCGCCTGCCGGAGATCGCGCGTGTCGCAAGCCCCAGCCCTTCCCCATCCCGATGCCGACGTCAACCGTCGGGCGCTGGACTACCATGCCGAGCACCGCCCGGGGTAGATCGCCATGCATGTGACCAAGGCGGCGGACAGCCGGGCTGCGCGCCGGATCGCATCATCCCCAAGCCGCTCGTCACGGCCGTGACGAGCGTGCGGCCCGTACCCCGTATCCGGGCCACTAGCCGAATCCTCGAGTCGGTGCCGTCGATGACGGCGCCGCCCCAATAGGATGCAATCCCGATAACGCGGCCACTCGACCGGGGGCCGCGGCAACCACCAACTGGAGACCTCCAATGAAGAAGATCAGCATCGTCGGTGCGGGCCGGGTGGGCGAGACGACCGCCCAGATCCTGGCCGAGTCGGACCTATGTCGGCAGATCGCCCTCTTGGACGTGCGCGAGGACGTCCCCGAGGGGGTGGCCCTCGACATCGATCAGACCGCCTCGTTCTTCAAGTTCGACTGTGTGGTCAGCGGCAGCAACGACCCGCAGATCCTGCGTGACTCGGAGCTCGTCATCATCACGGCGGGCCTGCCGCGCAAGCCTGGGATGTCCCGCTCCGACGTGCTGGAGGCCAATGTCCGCATCATCGACCAGGTCACCGACCAGATCATCACCTATGCGCCGGATGCGATGGTCCTGGTGGTCTCCAACCCGGTCGATACCCTGACCTACCGGGTCGCCCAGCGCACCGGATGGGGGCGCGAGCGGGTGTTCGGTCAGGCGGGCGTGCTGGACGCCGCACGGATGGCCACCTTCATCGCCCAGGAGACCGGCTTCTCGACCCGCGACATCACCACCATCGTGCTCGGCGGGCACGGCGACACCATGGTCCCGGTGTCGCGTTTCTGCACCATCAACGGCATCCCGATCTCCCACTTCATCCCCGAGGAGCGGATCGATGCGATCGTCGAGCGCACCCGGCGCGGTGGGGCGGAGATCCTCGCCTTGCGCAAGAACTCGAGCGCCTATGACGCCCCGGCGGCCTCGGTGGCGGCAATGGTGGACGCGATCGTTCATAATCGGCGTCGCCTGCTGCCCTGCGTGGCGCTGCTCGAGGGAGAGTACGGGGAGAGCGACATCGCCATGGGCGTCCCCTGCGTGCTCTCGGAGAAGGGCATCGAGTCGGTGGTCGAGCTCGACCTGAACGAGCGCGAGCGCTCCGATTTCGAGCAATCCTCGGCGGCGGTGCGCGCCGATATCCAGCGGCTGGCGGACATCAAATGAGCGGGTCCGGCGCGTATTTTGCTTAACTAGCGCCGAGACCAAGGCCGCCGAGACCCCGCGCGAGGGGCCTCGGCGCGGCTCCCATACCCCCTACCAGTGCCGTCAAGGTCGTGTCGTCTCCGCGGCCCTCGGCGAGGAGTGCGACTATGGCGAACGAGACCGTCACCATCACCAACGACAGTACGGGCGAGAGCCACGCCTTCCCGCTCCTGACGGGCACCATCGGCCCGGCGGCCGCCGACATCTCCTCCCTCTACAAGGAGGCCGGGATCTTCACCTACGATCCCGGTTTCATGGCCACGGCGTCCTGCCACAGTGCCATCACCTACATCGACGGCGAGCAGGGCATCCTGCTGTATCGGGGCTATCCCATCGAGCAATTGGCCACCAAGGCGAGTTTTCTCGAGGTCGCCTACCTGCTCCTCTACGGCGATCTGCCGCCGGAGCGGGAGCTGGTCGGGTTCGAGGAGATCATCACCCGGCACACGATGCTCAACGAGCGTCTGCGCAAGTTCCTCGACGGTTTTCACTACGACGCCCACCCCATGGCCATGCTGTGCGGCGTGGTGGGCTCGCTCTCGGCCTTCTATCACGACTCGGTGGACATCCACGACTACCACCACCGCGAGATCTCCGCCCACCGTCTGATCGCCAAGCTGCCGACCATCGCGGCGGCCGCCTATAAGCACAACCTGGGCGAGCCCATCATGTATCCGCGCAACGATCTGCGTTACTGCGCCAACTTCCTGCACATGATGTTCGCGACCCCCTGCGAGGACTATAAGCCCGGTCTGATCGCCGAGAAGGCGCTGAACCTGCTCTTCATCCTCCACGCTGATCACGAGCAGAACGCGAGCACCTCCACGGTGCGCCTGGCGGGCAGCTCCGGGGCCAACCCATTCGCCTGCATCGCTGCCGGCATCGCCTCGCTCTGGGGTCCCGCCCACGGCGGGGCCAACGAGGCGGTGCTCGACATGCTCCAGCAGATCGGCGACGTGAAGAACGTCCAGGCCTTCATGGACAAGGCAAAGGACAAGGACGACCCCTTCCGGCTGATGGGCTTCGGTCACCGGGTCTACAAGAACTACGACCCGCGCGCCAAGATCATCCGCGAGGTCTGCCACCAGGTGCTCGACGAGCTGGCAGATGCCAACAACCCGCTCTTCGAGCTGGCCATGCGGCTCGAGGACATCGCGCTCTCCGACGATTACTTCGTCGAGCGCAAGCTCTACCCCAACGTGGATTTCTACTCGGGGATCATCTACCAGGCCCTGGGCATCCCGCGCAGCATGTTCACGGTGATGTTCGCCATCGCCCGCACGGTCGGCTGGGTGTCCCACTGGATGGAGATGATGGACGACCCCGCGAACCGGATCGGCCGGCCCCGCCAGATCTATCACGGACCGACCCGGCGCGATTATCTGCCCATCTCCCAGCGCTGAGGGGCCCGCTCGGGCGGCGGGCTGCCGCCCGTTGGCCGGGTTATGCCAACGCCCCGAAGGCGGGCGGTGGCTCCTCGGCGATCAACTGTTCGACGCGCTCGATGTCAGCGCCCCGATCCGGGCGCTCGCTAACTGGATCGAGCGGCGGGTTGCGCAGGGCGCTCCTGGGCAGCACCACGAGCTCGATCGGCAGATCCCCCGCGAAGAACCCGAGCACCGGATGGGCGCGTCGCTCGCCGCCGCTGTATCGGAAGGTGCGCTCGCCGTCCTTCCAGGGGATGCGCGCGTCGATCAGGGCGAACACCACGTCCTCCGGCCGCTCCGCGAACAAGCGGAGCTGCACCCCCTGCTGCGGGCCTCCCGCCCCCGAGAGGGCGTTGCCCACCAATCGCGGGGAGAAGCGCTCGAAGGTGCGCATGGCCTCCAGCGCACCCCGGCGCATGCGCTCGAGATCGTCCTGCTGCTCGGGCCCCGAGAAGAGTCGCCGCTGGGCCAGCACGGCCTCCTGGATCAGCTCGTTCGAGGGCCAGTTGCGCCGGTCGAGGATGCCGGTGCGCTCGGCCGCCTTGCGGCGGGCCCGCTCGAAGTCGGCCACGTCTTGCTCGACCATGATCCGGGCCGCCTCGTAGGCCATGTGCTGTCTGAGCGCGTTGGCGCGATCGCGTGCTGGCATGGGGCGCCTCCTCAGGGTGATGTCGGCGGAAACTTAGCATGTCGGCGGCGGCCCCCGTACAGGCCGGGTCGCCGCAGACGGTGCGAAATCGCTCGGCGAGAGAGGATTGGGATCGGTATTGCGCCGACTGGTTCACGAAGCTGGCGCAATCCGGTCGCCGGCGGGTCCCGGATCGATATAATCGAACGTGGCCTGCGTCTGCACGCGGAGACCCCTGGCGAGTCCAGATGGGGATCGTGAGGGACGCATCCAGCGAGCCGCAACTCACCCTCAACTCACGGATAGCGAATCAACTGCTCATGTTGGGTTTCGGCGGCAAGAACAAGGCGCTGTTGGGTATCGACATCAGCACCACCTCGATCAAGCTGATCGAGCTCTCCCAGACCGCTGGCGCGGGCTCGGCCCTGTTTCGGGTCGAGACCTTCGCCATCGAGCCCCTGCCCGGCAACGCGGTGGTGGAGAAGAAGATCGCCGATGTCCAGGCGGTCGGGCAGGGGATCCAGCGGGCACTCTCCAAGGCCGGCACCAAGACCAAGCGGGCCGCCGTTGCGGTATCGGGCTCCTCGGTGATCACCAAGGTCATCAATCTGTCGGGGGCGCTGAGCGATGCTGAGATGGAGAACCAGATCCAGCTCGAGGCCGACCAGTACATCCCCTACCCCCTGGAAGAGGTCAACATCGACTTCGATGTCATCGGGCCCTCCCAGTCCAGCCCCGAGATGGTGGAGGTCTTGCTCGCCGCCTCGCGCCGGGAGAACGTCGACGATCGGGTCAGCGCGCTGGAGCTCGCGGGCCTCACCCCGGCGGTGGTCGACGTGGAGGCCTATGCCATGGAGAACGCCTGCACCCTGATCCTGGAAGGACGCGGTGAGGATCAGGGCGAGCAGACGGTCGCCGTGGCCGATATCGGCGCCACCACTACCACCCTGCACGTGCTCCACGAGGGCCAGATCGTCTACACCCGCGAGCAGAACTTCGGCGGCCAGCAACTGGTGGACGAGGTGCAGCGGCGCTACGGGCTGCCCCGCGACCAGGCCATCCAGCGCATCCTCGATGGCGACGTGGCCGACAACTACGACAACGAGGTGCTGGGCCCATTCAAGGAGGCCCTCGCCCAGCAGATCGGGCGGGCCCTGCAGTTCTTCTACTCCGGTACGACCTTCAACCGGGTGGACCAGGTCATCCTGGCGGGCGGGGCCGCCGGCATCCGCAGGATCGACGAGATCGTGGAGGAGCGCCTCGGGCTGCGCTCCTTCGTCGCCAATCCGTTCGGGCGCATGACCCTGTCGCCGCGGGTGAAGGCCCAGGAGCTGATGCGCGAGGCACCCGCGATGATCATCGCCGTAGGCCTCGCCTTGCGGGCGTTCGACTGATGGCACGCATCAACCTACTCCCCTGGCGCGAGGTCGAGCGCAAGCGCCGCCAGCGCGAATTCCTCACCGCGGCGGCCCTCGCCATCCTCGTGACCGCCCTCGGCGCCTTCCTGGTGCACATGCAGATCCAGGCCTGGATCGGGGACCAAGAGGCCCGCAACCGAACCGTCGAGGAGCAGATCGCCCAGCTCAATCGCCAGATCAAGGAGATCGAGCAGCTCGAGGAGACCAAGAACGGCCTGCTCGCGCGCATGAACATCATCCAGCAGCTCCAGGAGAGCCGTCCCGAGGTGGTGCGTCTGTTCGACGAGCTGGTGTTCGCCATCCCCGAGGGGGTCTATCTCACGCGCATGGAGCAGACCGGGCGTAGCGTCATCGTGGAGGGGCGTGCCCAATCCAATGCCCGGGTCTCGGCCTTCATGCGGAACGTCGAGGGCTCGGGCTGGGTTGGGAACCCGCGCCTGATGCTGATCGAGAACAAGGACAAGACCGGGACGGGCCTGAGTCATTTCCGCCTGTCCTTCGACCAGGTTCGGCCCGGCGGCGCGGACGACGGTAACGGCGAGGGCGCGGCCGCCGCGGGCTGATGCCGCGCGCGGTCGATCAGCCCCCTAGCGAGCCAACAGCGACGCCACCGACACGGAACCCAGGACCATGGAGCTCAGCGAACTCAATCAACTCGATCTCCAGGGATACGGCGAATGGCCGCTGGCCGTCAAGGTCATCGCCATCGTCATCGCCTGCGTGGGCGTGGCCGCCGCCGCCTATTATCTCGACACTCAGACCCAGCTCGAGCGGCTCGACCAGGTGCGTGCGCAGGAGCTGGAGCTGCGCCAGACCTTCGAGACCAAGCAGCGCAAGGCGGCGAATCTCGACGCCTATCGCCAGCAGCTCGAGGAGATGCGCGAGTCCTTCGGCGCCATGCTGCGCCAGCTGCCGGATAAGACCGAGGTGGCCTCCCTGCTGGTGGATGTCTCCCAGACCGGGCTCGCCTCCGGCCTGGAGTTCGAGCTCTTCCAGCCCGAGGGTGAGCAGACCAAGGACTTCTACGCCGAGCTGCCCATCAACATCCGGGTCACCGGCCGGTATCACGACTTCGGACGCTTCATCAGTGGTCTGGCCGCCTTGCCGCGCATCGTGACCATCCACGACGTCAAGATCGACAACACGGGCGGGGAGACCGGGACCAGCGGTTCCAAGCTCGCCCTGCAGGCGAAGGTGAAGACCTACCGCTACCTCGACGAGGCGGCCGCGCAATGAGCCGATTCGCACGCACGCTGACCTGGGGCGGGGTCCTGCTCGCGGCGGCCATCGGCGTCACCGGCTGCGGTAGCGACGATCAGGCGGATCTCCAGGAATATATCGCGAAGGTCAAGGAGCGCGACCCGGGACCCATCGAGCCGCTGCCCGACATCAAACAGGTCGATACCTTCGTCTACGAACCGGCAGACCGTCGGGACCCCTTCGTCGCGGATGAGCGAGGGGCCGAGGTCGCCACCACCGCACCGGGCAACGGCCTCGCGCCTGACCCCTTGCGGAGAAAAGAAGAGCTTGAGGGCTATGCCCTGGATGCACTGCGAATGGTCGGTACGCTGGAGCAGAACCAGACCCGCTGGGGCCTCATCCGCACCCAGTCCGGGACGCTCCATCGCGTCCGAGTCGGCAATTACATGGGCCTCAACAACGGTCAGATCGTCAGCATCAGCGACGATGCGATCCAGCTGACCGAGATCGTCTCTGAGGCCCCCGGCGAATGGCGGGAGCGCCAAGCCACGGTAGCGCTCACCGAGTGAGCCCTGCCCCAGTGAATCCAGAGGTCGATGCGCCATGATCAGCCAGCCAAGCTCGCCGGGCATCCGGTGTCTCCACTCGCCTCGGGCCGGGGGACGCCTCATCCGCGTGCTCATGGCGTCGATCTTGGGGGCCTGGCTGCCCGGGCAAGCGGGTGCGGCCGATCTCCAGGACATCCAGTTCGCGGCCCTGCCGGGCAATCGGGTAGAGATCCAGCTCACCCTCTCCGAGGCGGTCCAGGCGCCGGAGACCTTCGCCACCGAATCGCCCTCGCGAATCGCCCTGGATTTCCCCGGGGTGTCGAGCAAGCTCGCCCAGAAGGCCCTGCCCATCGGCGTGGGCGCCGTGCACAGCGTGGTCGCGGTCGAGGCCAGCGACCGCACGCGGGTGGTGGTCAACCTCAACGACTCGGTCCCCTACGAGGTCACCACCAGCGGGAACCAGGTCGCCATCCGTCTCGACACCGATCGGGACCTGGCGAGCGCCGCACCGCCGCCCGCGCCTGCACCCGCGCAGAGCGCGCCCGCTGCCCCGCGCTCGGCCCCGGCCGCGCGCCCTGCCCAGCGGGCGTCCGCACCGTCCCAACGGGCGCAGCCCCGCTACTCGGGCGGTGGCGGTCCCGCGGTGCGCGACATCGACTTCCGTCGCGGACCCGATGGCGAGGGCCGGGTGCTGATCAAGCTGCCGAGCCCCGACACCCGCGTGGCGGTGCGCGAGCAGGGCAGCCGGGTCCTGGTCGATGTCTATGACAGCTCGCTCCCCCAGCGGCTCTTCCGGCGGCTGGACGTGACCGACTTCGCCACCCCGGTGGTGGCGGTGGAGGCCCGCGGCAAGGGCCGCAATGTGGAGCTGAACGTGGAGGCCGGCGGCGACTTCGATTTCCTCGCCTACCAGGCCGATGACCTCTTCACCCTCGAATTTCGGGCACTTACGCCGTCGGAGAAGGAGGAGCTGGCGAGGCAGAAGATCGTCTACGAGGGCGACCGCCTGTCGCTCAATTTCCAGGACATCGAGGTGCGGGCGGTCCTGCAGCTCCTGGCGGACTTCACCAACCTCAACCTGGTGGCGAGCGACACCGTGCGGGGCAACATCACCCTGCGCCTCAAGAACGTCCCCTGGGATCAGGCCCTGGACATCATCCTGAAGACCAAGGGTCTGTCCATGCGCCAGACCGGCAACGTCATCATGGTGGCCCCCACCCAGGAGGTGGCGGCCCAGGAGAAGCTGGAGTTGGAATCCCAGCAGCAGATCGAGGAGCTCGCCCCCCTGCGCTCGGAGTTCATCCAGGTGAACTATGCGAAGGCCGGGGAGCTCGCCGCGCTGCTCAAGTCCACCGAGAACAACATGCTCTCCGAGCGGGGCAACGTGACCGTGGACGGGCGCACCAACACCCTGCTGGTGCAGGACACCACGGCCAAGCTCGACGACATCCGGCGCATCGTCACCCGGCTCGACATCCCCGTGCGCCAGGTGATGATCGAGTCTCGGGTGGTGATCGCGAACAACGACTTCGCCCGCGACCTGGGCGTGCGCTTCGGGGTCTCGGGCTCGACTGGATCCGGTCCCAAACCGATCCGCGAGAACGGGGAGATCGTGGGCTGGACCGACGGAAACACCCAGTTGCTCACGGCCGGCGGCCTGCCCGGCAACCTGTCGACCTTCAACTACGAGCGCGGGGCCTTCGGGCGCGACGTGGAGACCGGTCAACCCTTCAACTCGGCCATCGAGAACCCCGTCGGGTCTGGGAACGATGCCCTGATGGTCAATCTGCCCGCGCCCACACCCTCGGGAGCCATCAACTTCCTGATCGGCAAGGTGGGGTCCTATCTGCTCCAGCTCGAGCTCTCGGCGATGCAGAAAGAGGGTCGCGGCGAGATCATCTCGAGCCCACGGGTGATCACCTCCGACTCCCACAAGGCGACCATCAAGGTCGGTCAGGAGATCCCCTACCAGGAGTCCTCGGCCTCTGGACGCACCACCGTGGCCTTCAAGGAGGCGGTCCTGCAGCTCGACGTCACCCCCCAGATCACCCCGGACGACCGCATCATCATGGACCTGAAGGTGAACAAGGACGCGCCCGACTTCACCCAGACCGTGCTGGGCGTACCGCCTGTCGATACCCGGTCCGTCGAGACCTCGGTCTTGGTGGATAACGGCGAGACGGTCGTCCTTGGTGGTGTCTACGAGCGGACCAAGTCCTTCCAGAAGGAGCAGGTCCCCTGGCTCGGCGACATCCCGGTCCTCGGGCGGCTGTTCAAGCTCGAGCAGCGTCAGGACAACAACGAGGAGCTGCTGATCTTCGTTACCCCCAAGATCCTCAAGGGTGAGGTCGCGGCCAACTAGGACCTGGGCTCGTGAGCCTCCAGGGGGCCCGGAACGGGGCCCCGGGGTCCCACCCGCGCAACGCGCGGCCTTGCCCGGCACGCCCAAATCTGGCATATCTGTCCCGATGATGCGTGCACAGAACATCTTCCTGATCGGTCCCATGGGGGCCGGCAAGAGCACGGTGGGGCGCCAACTGGCCGAGGCCCTGTCGTACACCTTCAAAGACAGCGACCAGGAGATCCAGCGCCGCACCGGCGTGGACATCCCCACCATCTTCGAATTCGAGGGTGAGGACGGCTTCCGCAACCGGGAGCGGCAGATGATCGAGGACCTGGTGGGCGAGGAGCGCCTGGTGCTCGCCACCGGCGGCGGTGCCGTGCTCGACGCCGAGAACCGCCAGAATCTCACCGCGCGTGGGGTGGTGATCTATCTCCATTGCACCCCCGAGCAGCAGTACTCCCGCACCTCCCGCGACCGCAACCGCCCCCTGCTCCAGACCGAGGACCCGCTGGCCCGACTGCGCGAGCTGATGGAGGAGCGCGACCCGCTCTATCGTCAGGTCGCCGACCTGGTGGTCTCCACCGAGAAGCGCGGGACGGCATCGGTGGTGAAGGAGATCCGCCGGCGCCTCGAGGCCGAGGCCGTCTGAGCCCGATCTCCCGTCCGCCAAACCGCCCATACCGGCCCCGTGCCATGACCGAGACCCTCCACGTCGCCCTCGGCGAGCGCAGCTATCCGATCTACATCGGCGCGGGTCTGATCGCGGAGTCCGGGCTGTATCGGCCCCATCTAGCCGGCAGCCAGGTGATGATCGTCTCCAACGAGACGGTCGCGCCCCTCTACCTCGAGCCGGTGCTCGGCGCGTTAGAGGGTCTGCGGGTCGCGCGGGTGGTGCTCCCGGACGGCGAGGTCTACAAGACCCAGGCGGTCCTCGATCGGATCTATGACGCCCTGCTGGAGCAGCGCTTCGGGCGTGACTGCACCCTGATCGCCCTGGGGGGTGGCGTGGTCGGCGACATGGCGGGATTCGCCGCCGCCTGCTATCAGCGGGGGGTCGATTTCATCCAGGTGCCGACCACCCTGCTGGCCCAGGTGGATTCCTCCGTTGGCGGCAAGACCGGCATCAATCACCCGCTCGGCAAGAACATGATCGGGGCCTTCCACCAGCCCCGGGCGGTGATCATCGACACCGCGACCCTCGACACCCTGCCCGACCGGGAGCTCTCCGCCGGGCTGGCCGAGGTGATCAAATACGGCCTGATCGGTGATCCCGCCTTCTTCGACTGGATCGATGCCCGGATGGCGGACCTGCGCGGGCGCGATCCCGAGGCCCTGGCCGAGGCGATCCGCCGCTCCTGCGAGGCCAAGGCGCGGGTGGTGGCGGCGGACGAGCGCGAATCCGGGAGCCGTGCCCTGCTCAACCTCGGTCACACCTTCGGTCATGCCATCGAGACCGGCGCCGGTTACGGCAACTGGCTCCACGGCGAGGCGGTGGGGGCCGGCATGTGCATGGCCGCTGACCTCTCGGCCCGTCTCGGCTGGCTCGACGCCGATGCCCTCGATCGGGTGCGCAGGGTGGTGGACGCCGCGGGTCTCCCGATCGCGCCGCCCGAGGGTCTCTCGGCCGAGCGATTCCTGGAGCTGATGGCGGTGGACAAGAAGGTGCTCGAGGGACGCCTGCGGCTGGTCCTGCTGCGCGCCATCGGCGAGGCGGTGGTCACCGGTGACTTCGATGCCGGGGCGCTCGCCGAGACCCTGGGCGCATCGCCCGGCTGAATCGCCCGGAAACCGGCTCTTGGTCTGGCCCCGGTTCGGGCCGAGATGCGTCCTCGCCCGGCCACTGACGGGCCCCTGAACCCATCGGCAAGGGATGCACCGCGGCGGTGCGCGGCGCCTCGGTCTGGTGCGCCCGCGACCGCCCTCCACCCCTCCGGTTGGACCGGTCTGCCCCCGATGTGCGCGCCGCGGGCGTGGCATGGGCCGTGCTTGCGCGCTATGATCACCGGTTCGCCGTGTCGGCCCGATCCTGCCCCGCCAGTCGTCAGGCGGATCTGCCACAACGCGGGACCTTGGGCGGTTCATCTCCCCGGCAGGACATCGGCTTTACCCCGGTGCCCGTGCGGTGGATGCCGTCCGACCGCCGCGACACAATCCAGAAATCGCGCTGCGAGCAACCCACGAGGTCAGCGATGAGTCTTCGCGCCCTTCCGCCCGCACAGGGTCTGTACAAGCCGGATTTCGAGCACGACGCCTGTGGCGTCGGCTTCGTCTGCAACATCAAGAACGCAAACAGCCACGCCATCGTCCAGCAGGGGCTGGAGCTGCTCGAGCGGCTCACCCACCGCGGCGCCGTGGGCGCCGATCCCAAGGCCGGTGACGGTGCCGGCATCCTGACCCAGATCCCGGACGCCTTCTTCCGTGCGGTGCTCGACTTCGAGCTGCCGCCCGCGGGCTCCTACGGCGTCGGCATGGTCTTCATGCCCAAGGACGAGGATGCCCGCCAGGAGACCCAGGCGACCGTCGAGCGGCGTCTCGCGGAGGGCGGGCAGACGGTGCTCGGCTGGCGCGACGTGCCGGTGGACAACGGGGTGCTCGGCGAGAGCGTCCTGCCCACCGAGCCCGTGGTCCGTCAGGTCTTCGTTGGCTGCGGCGGGAACTGCCCGGATCAGCAGGCCTTCGAGCGCAAGCTGTTCGTCATCCGCAAGCGCATGGACAACGAGATCCGGGCGGCGGGCTACGACAAGACCGCCTTCTATGTCCCCTCCATGTCCTCGCGCACCATCGTCTACAAGGGCATGCTGCTCGCGAGCCAGGTGGGCGCCTATTACCGCGACCTGACGGACGAGCGCTTCACCTCGGCCCTGGCCCTGGTGCATCAGCGCTTCTCCACCAACACCTTCCCGACCTGGGATCTCGCCCACCCCTTCCGCATGATCTGCCACAACGGCGAGATCAACACCCTGCGCGGGAACGTCAACTGGATGGCGGCGCGCCGCCACACCATGCGCTCGGAGGTCCTGGGCGAGGACCTCGACTCCATCTGGCCCCTGATCCCCGAGGGCCAGTCGGACTCGGCGAGCTTCGACAATGCGCTGGAGCTCCTGGTCATGGGCGGTTATTCCCTCGCCCATGCCATGATGCTGTTGATCCCGGAGGCCTGGAGCGGCAACAAGCAGATGGACCCGGCGCGGCGCGCCTTCTACGAGTATCACGCGGCCCTGATGGAGCCCTGGGACGGGCCGGCCGCCGTTGCCTTCACCGACGGACGCCAGATCGGCGCCACCCTCGATCGCAACGGACTGCGTCCCGCCCGCTACCTGATCACCAACGACGACATGGTGATCATGGCCTCCGAGATGGGCGTGCTGGACGTGGCCGAGGAGCGCATCGTCAAGAAGTGGCGCCTGCAGCCGGGCAAGATGTTCCTCATCGATCTCGAGCAGGGCCGCATCATCGACGACGCCGAGATCAAGGCCGAGCTGGCCGCCGCCCGCCCCTATCGGGAGTGGCTCGGCCGCACCCAGATCCATCTCGACGAGCTGCCCACCGACGTCGCCCCCATGGCGCCGGACGAGGAGACCCTGCTCGACGCCCAGCAGGCCTTCGGCTATACGCAGGAGGACATCAAGTTCCTGCTCACCCCCATGGTGGTAACCGGCCAGGAGGCGATCGGCTCCATGGGCGCGGACAATCCGCCGTCGGTCCTGTCGCGGCGGCCGAAGCATCTTTCGACCTATTTCAAGCAGAACTTTGCCCAGGTGACCAACCCGCCGATCGACCCGATCCGCGAGGAGCTGGTCATGTCCCTGGTGTCGCTCATCGGCCCGCGCCCGAACCTGCTCGGGCTCAAGGAGGTCGGCAAGCACTGGCGCCTCGAGGTGAATCAGCCGGTGCTGACCAACCAGGACCTCGAGCGGGTGCGACATATCGAGGACAACTCGGGCGGCGCCTTCCGCACCCGCACCCTCGACATGGTCTACCCGGCCCCCGAGGGGTCCGAGGGCATGGCCGCGGCCCTGGAGCGGCTGTGCAGCGAGGCGGAGCAGGCGGTGCTGGACGGCTACAACATCCTGATCCTGTCCGACCGCAACACCAATCGCGACCACATCCCGATCCCGTCCCTGCTCGCCACCTCGGCGGTGCATCATCACCTGATCCGCCGCGGTCTGCGGACCAGCTCCGGGCTGGTGGTGGAGACGGGCGCGGCGCTCGAGGTCCATCACTTCGCGGTGCTGGCCGGCTATGGCGCCGAGGCGATCAACCCCTACCTCGCCTTCGACACCATCCAGTCCATGCTCGGTGAGCTGCCCGACCGACCGGGCTTCGAAGAGGCCCAGAAGCGTTACATCAAGGCGGTCGGCAAGGGTCTGCTCAAGGTCATGTCCAAGATGGGCATCTCCACCTTCCAGTCCTATTGCGGGGCCCAGATCTTCGACGCGGTGGGGCTCAACAGCGACTTCGTCGCGCGCTACTTCACGGGCACCGAGACCACGGTCGAGGGTGTCGGTCTCGCCCAGGTCGCCCAGGAGGCGGTGCGCTGGCACGACCTCGCCTACGGCGGCGAGCAGGTCTATCGGCGCCACCTGGACGTGGGCGGCGACTATGCCTTCCGACTGCGCGGCGAGGATCACGTCTGGACCCCGGAGACCATCTCCAATCTCCAGCACGCGACCCGCGCCAAGAGCTGGGAGACCTATGAGCAGTACGCCCGGGCGATCAACGAGCAGAACGAGCGTCTGCTCACCTTCCGCGGTCTGATGGACTTCAAGTGGGCGGACCAGCCGATCCCGCTGGAGGAGGTCGAGCCGGCGGCGGAGATCGTCAAGCGCTTCGCCACCGGGGCCATGTCCTTCGGCTCCATCAGCTACGAGGCCCACTCCACCCTGGCGCGGGCCATGAACGCCCTGGGCGGCAAGTCCAACACGGGCGAGGGGGGCGAGGAGCCCGAGCGTTTCCTGCCGCTCCCGGACGGCTCACGCAACCCCGAGCGCTCGGCCATCAAGCAGGTGGCATCGGGCCGCTTCGGCGTCACCACCGAGTATCTGGTGAACGCCGACGACATCCAGATCAAGATTGCCCAGGGCGCCAAGCCCGGCGAGGGCGGTCAGCTCCCGGGTCACAAGGTCAACGCCCAGATCGCCCGGGTGCGCCATTCCACCCCGGGCGTAGGGCTGATCTCGCCGCCGCCCCATCACGACATCTATTCCATCGAGGACCTGGCCCAGCTCATCCATGACCTGAAGAACGCCAACCCGAAGGCGCGCATCTCGGTCAAGCTGGTCTCCGAGGTGGGTGTCGGCACCGTGGCCGCGGGTGTCTCCAAGGCACACGCCGATCATGTGACCATCGCCGGCTACGACGGCGGCACGGGCGCGAGCCCGCTGACCTCCATCAAGCACGCGGGATCGCCCTGGGAGATCGGGCTTGCGGAGACCCACCAGACCCTGGTGCTGAACCGCCTGCGCGGGCGTATCGCCGTGCAGGTGGACGGCGGCATACGCACCGGGCGCGACGTGGTGATCGGCGCACTGCTGGGGGCGGACGAGTTCGGCTTCGCCACCGCGCCCCTGATCGTCGCGGGCTGCATCATGATGCGCAAGTGTCATCTCAACACCTGCCCGGTGGGCGTCGCCACCCAGGACCCGGAGCTGCGTAAGCGCTTCACCGGCAAACCCGAGCATGTGATCAATTTCTTCTTCTTCGTCGCGGAGGAGATGCGCCGGATCATGGCGCGCCTGGGCTTCCGGACGGTGAGCGAGATGATCGGTCAGTCGGACCGTCTCGAGATGCGCCGTGCCATCGACCACTGGAAGGCCCAGGGGCTCGACTTCTCCCGCCTGCTGGCCAAGCCCCAGGTCGGAGCCGAGGTGGCGATCTCCAACCGCGAGCCCCAGGACCACGGGCTCGACCGGGCGCTCGACCACGAGCTGATCCGCCAGGCGGCGCCAGCCCTGGAGAATGGCCAGCCGGTCCAGATCGAGGTGGGGATCAAGAACTACAACCGCACCTTCGGGACCATGCTCTCGGGGCGGGTCGCCGAGCGCTACGGCCACGCCGGGCTCCCGGACGACACCATCCATATCAAGGCGAAGGGGACCGGGGGCCAGTCATTCGGGGCCTGGGTGGCCAAGGGGGTCACCATCGAGCTCGAAGGCGAGGGCAACGACTACGTCGGCAAGGGACTCTCGGGCGGCCGGCTGATCATCTATCCGCCCGCCGAGTCGGCCATCGAGCGCGCCGAGGACAACATCATCGTCGGTAACACGGTGCTCTACGGGGCGATCTCCGGGGAGTGCTTCTTCCGCGGCGTTGCTGGCGAGCGCTTCTGCGTGCGCAACTCTGGGGCCACGGCGGTGGTCGAAGGCGTCGGTGATCACGGCTGTGAGTACATGACCGGCGGCGTGGCCGTGGTGCTGGGTCCCACCGGGCGTAACTTCGCCGCCGGGATGTCGGGTGGCATCGCCTATGTGCTGAACGGCGACGGCAGCTTCGAGGACCGCTGCAACCTGTCCATGGTGGAGCTCCAGCCCATCGCCGACGAGGACGATGCGCTCGAGGCCCTCGATCACCAGAAGGGGGACCTGGAGTCACACGGCCTGGTGGACATCAGTCGGGACATGACCCGTCATGACGCCGCTCGCCTGCGTCAGCTGATCGAGCGACACCTCCATTACACCAACTCCGCGGTCGCGCGCCGGATCCTCGACGACTGGCAGGCGATGCTCCCGAGGTTCGTCAAGGTCATGCCCGTGGATTACCGGCGCGCGCTCGAGGAGATGCAGGCCAACCAGAGCCGCCCGCCGCAACCGAGCAAGCAGCAGAAGGGGATCACGGACCATGGGTAAGCCAACCGGGTTCATGGAGTTCGACCGCCGCGACCGCCGCTTCGAGCCGGCGGCCGATCGGGTGGTCCACTACAACGAGTTCGTCATTCCGTTGAGCGAGGCCGAGGTCAGCGAGCAGGGTGCGCGCTGCATGGACTGCGGCATCCCGTATTGCCATCAGGGCTGCCCGGTCAACAACATCATCCCCGACTGGAACGACCTCGTTTACAAGGACGACTGGCGCTCGGCCATCGAGGTGCTCCACTCCACCAACAACTTCCCGGAGTTCACCGGACGCATCTGTCCGGCCCCCTGCGAGGCCGCCTGTACCCTGAACATCGACGACAAGCCGGTGGCCATCAAGACCATCGAGTGCGCCATCGTCGACAAGGCCTGGGAGGAGGGCTGGATCAAGCCCCAGGTCCCCGAGCGGCGCACGGGCAAGCACGTTGCGGTGATCGGCTCCGGGCCGGCAGGGCTCTCCTGCGCCCAGCAGCTCGCCCGCGCGGGTCACTCGGTCTGCGTGTTCGAGAAACAGGACCGCATCGGTGGACTGCTGCGCTACGGCATCCCCGACTTCAAGCTCGCCAAGAAGCTCATCGACCGCCGCATGGCCCAGATGCGCACCGAGGGGGTCGAGTTCCACACCCACTCGTACATCGGCGTCGAGGTCCCGGTCGCGAAGCTCCGCGAGGACTTCGATGCCATCGTTCTCGCCGGTGGGTCAGAGAAGCCCCGCGACCTGGATGTGCCGGGGCGCAGCTTCGACGGCATCCATTTCGCGATGGACTTCCTCACGCGTAACAGCAAGCGGGTGCAGGGCAGCTTCGTGCCCGACGATGACTTCATCAGCGCCTACGGACGCGACGTGCTGGTGATCGGCGGCGGTGACACCGGATCGGATTGCATCGGCACCTCCAATCGCCACGGTGCCCGCTCGGTCACCCAGATCGAGATCCTCGACAAGCCCCCCGTGAAGGAGGACAAGGGCCTCACCTGGCCCGACTGGCCCAATAAGCTGCGTACCTCGAGCTCCCAGGAAGAGGGCTGCGAGCGGCTGTGGAACGTGCTGACCAAGGAATTCATGGGCGACGACCAGGGCCGGGTGCGTGCCGTCAAGTACTGCCTGGTGCGCTGGGACAAGGACCCCCAGGGCCGCTGGCAGATGTCCGAGGTGCCCGGTAGCGAGGCCGAGGTCAAGACCGACCTGGTGCTGCTGGCGATGGGATTCGTCCACCCGGTGCACGAGGGGATGCTCGAGGCCCTCAAGTCCGCCGAGGGGCTGGATCTGGATCCTCGCGGCAACGTCAAGGCCACTACCGAGGGCGCCGGGGCCTACCAGACCACGATCCCCGGTGTCTTCGCCGCCGGCGATATGCGCCGCGGCCAGTCCCTGGTCGTCTGGGCCATCCGCGAAGGTCGCCAGTGCGCCCGCTCGGTGGATGAATGGCTGATGGGCAGGTCCGACCTGCCTCGCTGATACGGGCCGGTGCCCCGGGTGCGACGGGTCTAATGCGGCCCGGGTTGGTTTCAGCACGGGCCTGAGCCGAGCCCTCGCGGGGCCGCCGGCGGGACAGGGAGGGGTTCCAGGTTGCATCCACGCCTTACGCTCTACGCGCTGGCCCGTCGATACGGGCTCGACGCTGCGGCCACCGCGCGCCTGATCCGGTTCGCCGCCCTCGACGCCGAGCCCGTGGATCTTGCCCGCCGGGTTGCACTCGCGGTCGCCGTGATGGCGGCGATGCTCGTGGGCCTGGGGCTGGTGATGTGGGTGGCGGCCAACTGGGACCTCCTGGGCCGCCTCGGCCAGACCTTTCTGCTCCAGGGGCTCGTGCTGGGCGCCTGCGCCGCCGCCCTGCCATTCCCCAAGGCGCGACCGGCACTCTCGCTACTCGCCCTGCTCGGCATCGGTGGGCTCCTCGCCCATGTGGGGCAAACCTACCAGACCGGCGCGGACCCCTGGGGGCTGTTTGCCTGGTGGTCCCTGCTCGGCTTTCCGCTCGCCCTTGCCGTGCGCTCGGACGTCCTCTGGACCCCCTGGGCCCTGGTGACCCTGACCGCGATCGCACTCTGGGAGTCCACCCATGCCGGAGGCGCCTGGCGCTCCGGGCCAGACGGCCTCGCCGTCCACGCCTTGGCGTGGCTCATGGCGGGCCTTGTGGTGGTGTGGCTGTCGCCCCTGCTCGGCCGGGTCACTGGGGCCGGGCCCTGGTCGCTGCGCACCGCGGCGACCCTCGCGGTCAGCCTGGTCACCCTGACCGCCCTGCTGGGCCTCTTCGATGGCCGCGTGCAGCCGGTCTACTGGATCGGTCTGTTCATGCTGGCCGGGGCCGCCGCGGTCCTGGCCCTGTCACGCGCCTTCGATCTCGGGGCCTTGGGGGCGATCCTGCTCGGCCTGGACACCCTGGTGGTGGCGGGCCTGGGACGCTGGATGCTGGGTGACGTCCCCTCGCGACTGGGCCTCATCGCGCCTCTGTTGTTGCTCGGCCTGCTGGCCGCATTGCTCCTGGCCGCCTCGGTGGCGGCCCTGCGCGCCCTGTCGCGCTGGCGTGGCGGGGGAGGCTGATGAGCGATCCGGTGCGGCGCGCCATGGCGCAGGCCATACAGGCCGGGATACTCCCGGCGGATGCGGTCGTCCCCGCGACGGAGGCCCGCCCCTGGCCGCTCGTCCTGCTCACGGCCCTTGGCGCCTGGCTCGCCGCCATCCCCCTGATCGGTGGGATCGGTCTGCTGCTAGAGGATCTGCTCGCCCAAGACCTCGGTCCCTTCCTGGTCGGGCTGCCCATGCTCGCCCTCGCCGCAGGTCTGCTGCGGACCCGCTCGCTGCCCGATTTCGTCGAGCAGTTGACGATCCCGGTCCTGCTCGTCGGCCTGGGGATCACCGGGTTCGGACTCGCGCGCGAGTTGCTGGAGGCTTCGGCCGCGGCGGTCCTCGGTGGCCTCTGCCTGGTCCTGGCCGGGGTGGTGCCTCGGGCCTCGATCCGTCTGCTCCTCGGGCTGGCCGCCGCCGCCTCCCTCACCTGGGCCCTGACCCTCGCGCTGGCGCCCGGTCATGGGGCCTTCACGGGCGACGGCCAGGCTCGGGTCAGGGCCTGGATCGGACTGCATGGGGCGCTGGTCGTCTGGCTCCTGATCCTCCGGGTCCAGGGCCGCCTCCCGCCCGGGCGTGCCGCCGCCGCGCTGGCGGAGGCCCTGGAGCCCATCGCCGCCGGTTGGCTGACCGCGATCCTGGTGGGGCTGTCACTGCTCTCGGGTATGACCCTGCTCGTTGGGGCCGCGCTCGGTCCCGTCGGCAGTGAGATGGCGCGTGAGCTCGGGGCGCATGCGGGCATCCCCCGGACCCCGGTCTGGGTCCCGGTCGCCTCGGGGCTGCTGGTCCTGGCCGGGACCCTGTGGGGGGCTCGCGCCTGGCCGGGTCTGCGCCGGCCCTGGATCCTCGGCGTGGGGGTGGGGATGGCGGCGCTGGCCTGGCTGCTGCCCACCCTGGGGGCCGTCTGGCTGACCTTGATCGTCACCCTGACCAGCGCCCGCACCCGGCTCGCGGGGCTCGCCGCCCTGGCCGGGGCCTGGATCATCGGCAGCTCCTACTACCAGCTCCAGTGGACCTTGGCCGAGAAGGCACTCGGGCTCGCGGCGATCGGACTCTTGCTCGGGGTCTTGGTCTGGCTCGGGGCCTGGCTCGGGCCCTGGCTCGGGGTGGGGCGATCGGGGGCCTCGGGGGCGGGTGGTCGTCTGCGCCCGGCATACCCGGCGATCCCTGGCGGTGCGGCGGTCTGGCTGATCGTCTTGGCGGCACTCGCCACCCTGGCGGTCACCGGCCTTCAGGTCTGGCACAAGGAGCGCTTGATCGGCGATGGCCGCCCGGTCTTCGTCGAGCTGGCCCCGGTGGACCCGCGCTCGTTGATCCAGGGCGATTTCATGCGCCTGGCCTTCTCCATCCCCAGCGGGATCGACCCGCCCGCGGCGGTCCTGGGCGGCGCCCGACCCCGGGTGGTCGCCAGCATCGACGCCCGTGGGGTGGCGACCCTGCTGCGTCTGTACGAGCCCGGCGTCCCGCCCGGCGAGGGCGAGCTCCTGTTCGAGCTGACCCCGAAGGATGGCCGCTGGACCCTGGCCACCGACGCCTGGTTCTTCCGCGAGGGCGAGGCCGAGCGCTGGCAGGCGGCCCGCTATGGTGAGTTTCGGGTGACGCCCGATGGCGCGGCCCTGCTGGTCGGGCTCGCGGATGCCGAGCTGAGGCCCATCCAGCCGCGACCCTGATCCCTTGGGCAGACCTCAACCCTGACCCGAGGGGAACAGGCCGAGCAGCCCATCGTCCTCGAGCAACTTGTGGGCGAAGAGATAACCGGTCACCGTCCAGATCTGGTTGAGGTGCGCGCGCCGGCCGATCAGGTTTCCGCCGCGCCCGTCGTAGTACTCGGGCCATTGGTCCCCGGGCAGGGCGCGATCCGCCGACTCCAGTGCGAGCTGGGCGAGGTCGCCGCGTCCGGTCTTGCAGGCCGCCGCGACGAAGGCCCACAGGAGCACCGGCCAGTTCCCGCCGTTGTGGTAGGACCAGGGGGCGTTCTTGGGGTCGCTGCCGGTCATGAACTGCCATTCCTTCCCCAGCACCGCCGGGTAGACGATCTTGCAGGGCGTCTCGCCCATGAGGTCGTCCCAACGGTCGCTGTAGAGGTGCATGATGCGGGCCGACTCCTCCCGCGTGGTGATGCCGAACAGGATGGAGAGCAGATTCCCCAGGGCGAAGAATCGAAAGTCCATGCGCCCGGGGCCGAGGTTGCCCACCAGGAACCCGGCGCGGGCCGGCAGCCAGTCCACCACCCATTCGGGGATGGACTCCGGGTAGATGTTCAGCATGTTCACGCTGCCGCTTCCGAATTCCTCGGTGCGGTAGCGATGGATGGTGTTGAGCTGCTTGAGATCCAGCCAGTAGAAGATGCGCATGTAGGTGCGCAGCATGTTGGCCCGCTTGATCGCCATCTTGACCACATGGGCGGTGTGGCCGGTCACCCTGAGGTGCTCGATGGCGGTCACCAGCATGCCGAAGAAGAGGGCCTGGATCTCCAGGGGGTGACCGTAGACCCCCATGCGGCGGTCGATCATGAAAGAGCCGTCTGGGACCAGAAGGGTAGGGAAGACCTCGAACCCCTCCTTGAGGCTCAGCTCCAGGATGTCCTTCAGCGCGCGCTGCACCTTCGTTTGTGCGGCAAGCCCCTCGTCGCCGCTGGCGCGCACATAGATCCCGAGCAGGATCACCCACCACATCATGGCGTCCACCGGTGCCACCCGGCCGATGGCCTGGTCGCCGAAGTCGGCGCGGACCTGCTGGGCGCCGTCTGGCTGCTCGATCACCCGGAAGCTCGCCGGCAGCACCGCCGGCTCCATGTCGTGGCCCTGGATCGCCTTGTGCTGGTCCCGGAGATCCAGGACCGTGAGCAGGAAGTTGCGCACGATGCGGTGCTCCCCGTCGGCCAGGAAGACCAGGGCCGAGGGGATGAAGTCGCGGACGAAGCAGTCGTGATAGTTCTCGGCCACCGCGCCGGCCGGGTCCAGGGCGGCGACCGTGCCGACCGGCTCGCCGCCGTGGTACATGATCGAGGAGCGCAGGAGCTCGTAGGCGGCTTCTAGGTGGGTGGTCATGGGTCGCCATGGTAATCGGGCGACCGGGATCGCGACACCCCGACGCGAGGCCCCCTGTGGCATCCTGCCCCACCCGCGCCGCCCCGGCGCAGCCGATGGACCACCTCGAGCCATGCCCTCTACCCCGATCTCGACCGCCGAGCGGCGCCGCTTCCTGCGTCTGCGTTGGGGCATCTACGCGATCCTGGTGGCCGCCTACATGACGGTGTTCTTCCATCGGATGGCGCCTGGTGTGGTCTCCGCCGATCTCATGGCCGCCTTCCACACCAGCGGCGCGGCGCTCGGTTCGCTCGCGGCCATGTATTACTACATCTACACGGCCATGCAGATCCCCTCGGGGGTGCTGGCGGACACCCTGGGCTCGCGGGTGAGCGTCACCCTGGGGTGCCTGGTGGCCGGGGCCGGATCGATGGTGTTCGGGCTCGCCGAGACCTTCGAGACCGCCTCCGTGGGGCGTTTCCTGGTGGGCCTGGGGGTCTCGGTGGTCTTCGTGGGGCTGATGCGCTCCAACACCCAGTGGTTCAGCGAGCGGCAGTATGGATTCATCAGCGGGCTGACCCTGCTGCTCGGCAACATCGGCTCCATCCTGGCCGCCGGGCCCCTGGCGCTGGTGTTGACCCAGGTCTCCTGGCGCGGGGTCTTCGTCGGCATCGGCGTGGTCTCACTGGTCATCGCCGTCGCCACCGCGCTCTTCGTGCGCAGCCGCCCGGAGGCCGCCGGACTGCCCTCGGTCCGGGAGCTGGAGGGCCTGCCGCCCCATCCCCCGCGCGACCGCCACTGGCTGATCGACCTCAAGGGCGTCTTCGCGACATCGGCGGTGTGGCCGAGCTTCTTCGTGATGTTCGGCATCACCGGCAGTCTCTTCGCCTTCGCGGGCCTCTGGGGCGTGCCCCTGATGCGCGACCTGTTCGGGCTCGATCGGACCGCGGCCTCCCTCTACACCACGGTCTCCCTGGCAGGGTTCGCCATCGGGTCCTTTGGTATGGGTTGGCTGTCGGATCATCTGGGGCTGCGCAAGCCGGTGATCGTCGGGGCCTGCGCGATCTCGGTCCTGGCGTGGCTTGCACTCATCCTGCTGCCCTGGGGGCCGGGCTGGAGCGGTCTCACCCTGTACGCCCTGCTCGGACTCGCGGCCGGCGGGTTCGTGGTGGGCTACGCCGCGGCCAAGGAGGTCGTGCCGCCCGGGGTGGCCGGCATGGCCATCGCCCTGGTGAACACCGGGCTCTTCCTCGGCGCCGCCATCCTGCAGCCGGCGTTCGGCTGGGCGATGGACCTCACCTGGGACGGCACCCTGGCCGACGGGGTGCGCCGCTACGCCCTGGGAGACTACCAGAACGGTCTCTGGCTCTCGTGCGGTTTCGCCTTGCTCGCCCTGGTGGCGTCCCTGTTCGTCCGCGAGACCCGCTGCCGAAATCTCACGCTACAGTAACGACCATCCAGTTGACCGGATCTCGCCGCTCCAGGGTGCGGAACGGGAGGTCGCCGTTGGGGATCGACTGCCCGGAGCATTCGGCCGGCTCGGGTCGGCTGCGCTTGCGGGGGTGTCGTCAACCCTGCTCCAAGTCCCAATGCACGGCGTGACGCACCAGCTCGGCGCCGCAGCTCAGTCCCAGCTTGCGTTTGATGTTGTGGCGGTGGGTCTCGATCGTCTTCACGCTCAGGCTGAGCTGCCTGGCGATCTCGGCGGTTGAGCAACCCTGGCCGATCAGCCCGTAGACCTCCAGCTCCCGATTACTGAGCTGGCCGATCGCCGAGGTACCCGAGGGCTGCTCCGGGGTGGCCCCGCCGAGTCCCCGATCCGCGATGTCGGGACCGAGATAGGTCTTGCCTGCGAGGACCTGCCGCAACGCCGCGATGACGTGTCCGGCGACCTCGTGCTTGTTGATATAGCCGTGCGCGCCCGCGTCGATCGCGCGCCGCGCGAACAAGGCCTCGTCGCGCATCGAGCACACCAGGATCCTGATCGACGGGAAGTGGCTGTTCAGCCGCCGGATCAGATCGAGACCGTTGCCGTCCTCCAGGGACAGGTCGACGATCGCAACGTCCGGGCGCTGCTCTCGCGCCATCTCCAGGGCCGAGCCCACCCCGCCCGCCTCGGCGCACACCCTGAGATCGGGCTCCTGGGCGATGAGTCCCTTGAGCCCCTCGCGGACCAGTGGATGATCGTCGACGATCAGGACCGTGTGGGTGGTCTTTGCCATGCCCCATTGTCGTTCCGCCCCAGGTCCCACTTCCAGCGGCCGCGTGCGCTCCGGTGATGGCGACGGGGCCCGGAGCTTGGGACCCAGTGCGATCCGACCGCGACAGCGCAAGGTCCGCTTCGGCTTCCCAACACCAGGGTGTTCCCGTAGATTGCCCGGGATGCTCGGCGGCGAGATGGCCACGTGCAGCGTCTGAAACCGCGCCAGGGCTAGGCAGCAGATGGGTCGCCGGCGGCTGTCTGCCCTATTCAAGGCCCACCACCGACGTGACCAAAAAAACACCAGCAGGCGGGCGCGAGGACGCGGTCCAGGGCACCCAACACGCCGACACCCGCGCGGCGGGTGAAAAGCCGGCGAAGGCCAGCGAGACCGATCGGGCGACGGGCGACGCCTCGGACTTCGGCGTGGTCGGCGTGTGTGGCTCCGCCGGCGCCCTCGAGGCGTTCCAGATACTCCTCGACAATCTCCCCACGCCGCTCGGACTGGCGCTGGTGATCGTCCCCCATCTGGACCCGAGCCATCCGAGTCTGATGGCCCAGTTGCTTGCGTCCCACACGCCGATGCGGGTCGAGGAGGTCGCCGACGGGGTCGCGCTGGCGCCGGATCGGGTCTATGTCATCCCGCCCGGTCGCTTCCTCGCCGTGGCCAATGGCCGGCTGCTTCTCTCCCCGGTCGCGGACGGGGACGCATCGGCGACCGGCCGCCAGACCGTGATCGACCTCTTCCTGCGGTCCCTGGCCGAGGACCTGGAGCATCGGGCGCTCGGCGTGGTGCTGTCCGGTACCGGCTCCCTGGGCACCCTTGGCCTGCGGGAGATCAAGGAGCACGGCGGCGTGACCCTGGTGCAGGATCCGGCCTCCGCCGGTTTCGACTCCATGCCGCGCAGCGCCATCGCCGCCGGGGTCGCCGATCGTGTGCTGTCACCCAAGGCGATCGCCGGGGCCCTTGTGGACTATGCCCGCCGGGCCCGCGCCAGCGGCCACTGGCGCCAGGGCGCCGATGCGGACACCGAGCCCGAGCAGCTCGGCGCCATCCTGGCCCTGTTGCGGGCGCGGACCAAGTACGACTTCCGCTGCTATCGCAAGGGCATGTTGCTGCGCCGGGTGCGCCGTCGCATGGGGCTGCGCCAACTGACCGATCTGCCCGAGTACGTCGCCCGGCTGCGGAGCGATGGGGAGGAGCTCGGTCTGCTGTTCCGGGATCTTCTGATCGGGGTCACTGGCTTCTTCCGCGATCCCAAGGCCTTCGAGGTCCTCGAGCAACGGGTGCTGGATCCCCTGGCCCGCCGAGCCGATGGGGACAGGCCGGTGCGCATCTGGGTGCCCGGGTGTGCCAGCGGCGAGGAGGCCTACAGCATCGCCATGCTGACCATCGAGGCCTTCGCACGCCGGCAACGGCGGCCGAACCTGCAGATCTTCGCCACCGACATCAACGACCAGGCGCTCGAGACCGCTCGCCAGGGTCGCTACCCCAAGGGTATCGCCGCCGACGTGTCGCCGAGGCGGCTGCAGCGCTTCTTCGTCGAGGCCGGTTCAGACAGCTATCGCGTCACCAAACAACTGCGCGACGCGGTGGTATTCGCCCCGCAGAACCTGATCAGCGATGCGCCCTTCTCTAAGCTCGATCTGGTGAGCTGTCGCAACCTATTGATCTACCTGGAACCCGAGGTCCAGCGCCAGATCGTTGCAGTATTCCACTTCGCCCTGCGCCCGGACGGCTATCTGCTGCTCGGCCCATCCGAGGGGGTTGGCCAACGCACGGATCTGTTCGCGACCGTTTCGAAGCGATGGCGGCTGTTCCGCCGCGCCGGTCCCTCGCGCAGCTGCGATGTGCTGTTTCCGGCCGCATCCGCGCCAGGGGATCCGCGATCCCTGACCGCCGAGCGCGAGCTGGAGCCCGCGTTGGCGAAGGATGTCGGGCTCGTGGCACAACGGATGCTGCTCGACGAGTACGGTCCAGCGGCGGTGCTGATCAACCGCCGTTACGACATCCTGCATCTGTTCGGCCCCATCGGGCGCTATCTCGAGCTGTCCACCGGGCGGGCGACCCTGGACCTGATGGCCTTGCTTCGCCAGGGGCTGAGCACCCGGCTGCGAGGCGCCTGCCAGCAGGTGCTGCGCGATCAGACACCGGTGGTCATCGACAACGCCCGGGTCAAACGCGATGGCGGCTATGTCCCCGTGCAGGTGCGGGTGCGGCTGCTCCGCGAGCCCAGGGAGACGCAGGGGCTGTTGCTGGTCAGCTTCGTCGATGTCGGTCCGGCCAAGTCCGAGGTCGAGCCCGCCGCGCACGGCGGGAAACCGGGATCGGACGCGGCGCTTGCCCAGCAGTTGGAGCAGGAGCTGAAGGCCACGCGTGAGGACCTGCAATCCAGCATCGAGGAGATGGAGAGCGCGAACGAGGAGCTGAAGGCATCGAACGAGGAAGCGATGTCGATGAACGAGGAGCTGCAATCCGCCAACGAGGAGCTGGAGACCTCGAAGGAGGAGCTGCAATCCCTGAACGAGGAGCTGAGCACCGTCAACAGCCAGCTCGAGCAGAAGATCCAGGAGCTGGAGCACACCAACGACGACATCAACAATCTGCTATCCGGCACCGAGATCGCGACGGTGTTCCTCGACACCGAGATGCGCATCAAGCGTTTCACACCCCAGAGCGCGCGGCTGCTCAACCTCAGGGCCGGTGACACCGGGCGCCCGCTGGCGGAGATCGCGCCCAATCTGCGCGACGACCAACTGCTGGCCCACGCACTGAGCGTCCTGGAAGACCTCGCGCCCATCGAGACCGAGATCCTCGCCGACGACGGCACCCACTACCTGCGTCGCATCCAACCCTACCGCACCCGCGACAACCGCATCGAAGGGGTGGTCGTCACCTTCATCGACATCACCCTGCGCATCGCCGCCGAGGCGGCCATCCGCAGCAGCGAGGAGCGCTACCGCATGCTCTTCGAGCGCTCGCCCATGTGCCTGCTGGAGCAGGACTGGTCGGAGGTTCGCCGGTGTCTGCTCGCGTTGTGCCCGGAGCCAGAGGCGACGCTCGCCGACTGGGTGAAGGAGCATCCCGAGCAGGCGGCGCGCTGTCGCGACCGGGTGCGGCTCAAGACCATCAACAAGGCGGCCTTGCGCTTGCTCAGTGCCGCCTCCGCCGAGCAGGTCAGCGAGGCGAGTCAGCGCTTCTTCCCCCTCGACCCGCCGTCCCAGTACCAGGCCCTGCTCGACGATCTGCTGCGCGGGCGCGGCGGCGTCCACGAGCTCGCCACCTTGACCCTGGAGGGTACGACCATCCCGACCCTGCTGCACGCCGTGCCGGCGTTCGGCCACGAGGGCAGTCTCGCGCGGGTGCTGGTGGCGGTCATCGACATCAGCGAGCGCAAGGCCATGGAACGGCAGCTTGCCGATCGTGAGCAGCGCCTGGCCGCGATCCTAGACACGGTCGCCGATGGCGTTATCGGCATCGATCGCTCCGGCAGCATCGGCGAGTTCAACGCCGCCGCCGAGCGTCTGTTCGGATGCCCGGCGCGCAAGGCCATTGGTGAGCCCTTACAGCGCTTCCTGCTGCCAGGGCCGGCGCAGTCCGAGGCGACGGATATCGTGCAGATGCTGGATGACCAAGCCGCGGAGGGCCCGCAACCGCGCCTGTGCCAGGGCGTGCGCGTCAACGGCGACCGCTTTCCGGTGGAGATGCTCGGCGCCGAGATCGACCATCTGGGGATCTATGTCCTTCTGGTGCGCGATATCAGCCAGCGGCGCGAGCTGGAGCGCCAGATCATCGAGACCAGCACCCGCGAGCAGGAACGCATCGGTCAGGAGATCCACGATGGTCTGGGCCAACAGCTCACCGCCGTGGCGCTGCTGGCAGCGGTGCTGGCCGGCAGGCTGGAACGGGCGCAGCGCCCCGAGGCGGGGGAGGCGCGCAAGCTGTCCGATCAGGTGGAGCGCGCCCTGGTGGACGCCAAGCGCGTGACCCAAGGCCTCGCGCCGATCGGGGTGGCACCGGAACGACTGATCGATGCCCTCGAGGTGATGGCCGATCAGGTCGCCAGCTCCACCGGGGTGCGGTGTGAGGTGCACTGCGACGAATCGGTACCCATCACCAGCCCGCTGATCACCGCCCACCTGTACCGAATCGCCCAGGAGGCGGTCAACAACTCCGCGCGGCATGGCAAGCCGTCGCGCATCGAGGTTCGCCTCGCGCGGCGTGAGGGCATGCTGCGGTTGTCGGTCCGCGATGATGGACACTGGGCGACCAGGCGCAAGGGCGAGCCTGGCGGGCTTGGACTGCACATCATGGGGTATCGGGCGAGCATCCTCGGCGGGACCCTGACGGTCCGGCCACAGCCGGAAGGCGGGACGCTCATGCTGTGCGAGATCCCGCTGCCGAGCGAGGTAAGCTAGGAGAGCATCTCGGGTAGGGCGTCCCTGCGGACGCGTCCTTGCGCACGCATCCCTGCGTCTGCATCCCTGCGCCTGCGTCCTTGCCAAGGCATCCGTGCATCTGCATCCCTGCCGCCCCATCCTTGCGACTCTGTGCTTGCTGTTGCACGCGTGCAGGCAGTCTTCGTGTCACCCAACCGGCTGGCCTGGGTGAGATCCGTGCGGGTCTGAGGGGCAGCAGGGCTCGCGATTCGGTGTCGCGGTTGGCCTGTCACCATGGACCCGCGCGCCAGCCGGATCGCTCCTCCTCATCTTTTTCGGTGTGATTCGCCTCGGCCGACTGCCCATCCCTCGATCCAGGTCGCGCCTCCCTGCGAGGCCATGCTTGGCCCGCCTCGACGGCGATCTCGGGGCAGTAGGGCAACCCTAAGCGTTTCATGCAGGGTCCGAACATCGGGGTTTCCCCGATTTGGCCGGGTTGGCGGAGGCAGGACCCCTCGGGGGGCAAGCCCTGACGGCTCGGTTGGCGTTCGCCGCGGCGGCTCCGTCCTCTGTTCCCTGCGTACCGCAGCCCCAATCCTCTCCCGATGCATCTCTTCAGCCCCGCCACCCGCCGCTGGTTCGAGCAGCACTTCCCGGGACCGACGCCGCCCCAGACCCAGGGCTGGCCCGTGATCGCCGCCGGGCACCATTGCCTGATCACCGCGCCTACCGGCAGTGGCAAGACCCTCGCGGCCTTCCTCTGGTCCATCGACCGGCTCATGCGACCAGACGAGCACGCGGCCACGCCCGGCCCTGGGCCCTCGGCCCCCGGCCCTCGGGTCGTCTATGTCTCGCCCCTCAAGGCCCTGGTCTACGACATCGAGCGCAACCTGCGCGCCCCGCTCGCGGGGGTCGCCAGGGCTGCCGAAGGGCTGGGGCTGAATCCGCGGGTCCCGCGGGTCGCGGTGCGAACCGGCGACACCCCCCAGCGGGAGCGCCAGCAGCAGCTCAGGGACCCCGCCGAGATCCTGGTGACGACCCCGGAGTCACTCTATCTGCTGCTCGGCTCGCGCTTTGCCGAGCACTTTCGGGGTGTGCACACGGTGATCCTGGACGAGGTGCATTCGCTCGCACCGACCAAGCGCGGGGCCCATCTGGCCCTGTCCCTGGAGCGGCTGGCGGCACTCTGCGAGGGTGATCCCCAACGCATCGGACTCTCCGCGACGGTGGAGCCCCTGGCCGAGGCGGCGCTCTTCCTCGGCGGCGATCGGCCGGTGGAGATCGTCGATGCCGCCGAGCCCCCCCGTCTGGAGCTGGAGGTCCGGGTGCCGGTGCCCGACATGGAGCGCCCGCCCGAGCCCTCGCCCCTGACCGGCGCTCTGGAGCCCGAGGGCGGGTCCCTGCTCGGGGCGCTCTACGCCCGCCAGGTCTCCCGCCCGCCGGCGGAGAAGGGCATGTGGTCGGCCATCTATCCGGCCCTGCTCGACGCCATCCAAGGCGCCGCGACCTCGATCCTGTTCGTCAACAGCCGGGGACTCTGCGAGCGGCTGTGCCAGCGGTTGAACGACTTGGCGACAGACAGGGCCGAGGGCCGAGGGCCGGGGGCCGAGGGTGAGCGGGGGCACGCGGAAGGCGATCCGCCGCTGGTGCGGGCCCATCATGGCAGCGTGAGCCTGGAGCAGCGGGGCGAGATCGAGGAGGCCCTCAAGCGTGGCGACCTCAAGGCCATCGTGGCGACTAGCTCCCTCGAGCTCGGGGTGGACATGGGTGCCGTGGACCAGGTGCTGCTGGTGGAGTCGCCCGGGTCCGTGGCCCGCGGCCTGCAACGGGTGGGACGCGCCGGTCACGGGGTGGGGGAGGTCAGCCGGGGGCTGATCTTTCCCAAGTTCCGCGGGGACCTGCTCGAGTGCACCGTGATCGCCGCGAGGATGCTGAAGGGCGAGCTGGAGCCGCTACGGATGCCACGTAATGCGCTCGATTGCCTCGCCCAGCAGGTCACCGCCCACTGCGTCTCGGCGGACCGCACGGTCGACGCCCTGCATGCCCTGGTCACCCGCGCGGGCCCCTATCGGACGCTCTCCCGGGCGGCGCTCGAGTCCGTGCTCGACATGCTCTCCGGGCGCTACCCCTCGAGCGATTTCGCCGAGCTGCGACCTTTGCTCGCCTGGGATAGGGCGACCGACACCCTGAGCGCCCGCAAGGGCGCGGCCATGGTCACCCGGCTCAACGCCGGGACCATCCCCGATCGCGGCAACTACGGCGTCCATCTCGGCGCCGAGGGTCCGCGGGTGGGTGAGCTGGACGAGGAGATGGTCTTCGAGACCAAGGCCGGCGACTGCATCCTGCTCGGCGCCTCCACCTGGCGGGTGGAGGAGATCACCCGCGACCGGGTGGTGGTCTCGCCCGCCCCAGGCGAGCCGGGGCGGCTGCCCTTCTGGCGCGGCGACGGACCCGGGCGGCCGCTGGAGCTGGGGCGGGCGCTCGGCGCCTTCTGCCGCCGGCTCGCGGCCCTCGCGCCCGGCGAGGCCGATGCCTGGATCCGCGCGCAGGCCCCCCTGGACCCGCTCGCCGCGCACAACCTGGCCGCCTATATCGCCGAGCAACGGGAGGCCACGGGCCAGATCCCGAGCGACCGGACCATCGTGGTGGAGCGTTTTCGCGACGAGCTGGGCGACTGGCGCATCTGCCTCATGACCCCCTTCGGTGCCCGCATCCATGCGCCCTGGGCCATGGCCCTGCAACGGCGGCTGGTCGAGCGCGAGGGCTTCGAGGTGCAGGTGATGTACACCGACGACGGCATCGTCCTGCGCATGGCCGACGGGGAGGAGCTGCCGTCCCTGGAGGAGCTTCTGCCGGACCCGGACGAGGTGGAGGATCAGGTCACCGCCCAGCTCGCCGAGACCGCCCTGTTCGCCTCCCTGTTCCGGGAGAACGCCGCCCGGTCTCTGTTGATGCCCCGCAAGTCGGCCAAGGGCCGCCAACCCCTGTGGGCCCAGCGCCAGCGGGCCCAGACCCTGCTGGCGACGGTTCGTCGCTATCCGGCCTTCCCGATGGTGATCGAGACCTATCGCCAGGCCCTGGGCGACGTCTTCGACCTGGTCGGGCTCAGGGCGATCCTCGCCCAGGTGCGCTCGCGCGCCATCCGGGTCCACGAGGCCGAGACCCGTAGCGCATCGCCCTTCGCTCGTTCGCTGGTCTTCGCCTATGTGGCCGCCTATCTCTATGAACAGGACGCGCCCCTGGCCGAGCGCCGCGCCCAGGCCCTGACCCTGGATCGCGGGCTGCTCGCCGAGCTCCTCGGCCAGGCGGAGCTGCGCGAGCTGATCGACCCGGCGGTGCTCGAGGAGCTGGAGTCGGAGCTCCAGCACCTGGGTGAGGATCGGGGTGTGCGGGATGCGGACGGTCTGCATGATCTGCTGCGGCGGCTCGGCGACCTGACCGAGGGCGAGATCGCCGCGCGCTCTGTCGCACCGGGGTCGGTGGGGGACTGGCTCGCGACCCTGGAACGCCAGCGTCGCGCGGCCCGCATCCGGGTGGCCGGAGAGCCCCGCTGGATCGCCGCGGAGGATGCGGGGCTCTACCGGGACGCCCTCGGCGCCGTGCCGCCGCCCGGTCTCCCGGACAGCTTCATCGCCCCCACCGAGGCACCCCTCGAACAACTCCTGCGCCGTTACGCCCGCACCCACGGGCCCTTCCTGAGCCGCGAGCCCGCCGTGCGGCTCGGCCTGCGACCGGCCCAGGTGGAGCCGGTCCTGCGGCTCCTGGAATCCCAGGGGGCCTTGGTGCTCGGGGAGATCCGCCCGGCAGGCAGCGCCCCCGAGTGGTGCGATGCCGAGGTCCTGAGGCGCCTGCGTCGCCGTACCCTCGCCCGGGCCCGCGACGCGGTCGCCCCGGTCGATGGGGCGACCCTGGGGCGCTTCCTGCCCGAATGGCACGGCATCGGCGAGGATCTGAAGGGCCCCGAGCGTCTGCTCGAGGCCGTCCACCAGCTCGCGGGTCTGAGTCTCCCCTGGTCCCAGCTCGACCGGGTGCTGCTCCCCGCCCGGGTGCCGGGCTATCGGCCCCAGGACCTCGACCTGCTGGCCGCCTCGGGTCAGGTCCTGTGGGTCGGTCGCGGTGCCCTTGGCCCGAAGGACGGGCGGGTGGCCCTGTACCTGCGCGGGGCGACGGAGACATTGAGGGCCGAGGGCCTGGGGCCTGGGGCCGAGGGCGGGCGGGACGACGCCGCATCGCCGCTCGCCTCCGTGCTTCTGGAGCGGCTGGGGCGGGGGGCCTGTTTCCTCATGGACCTCCAGCAGGCAGTCGAACGGGCCGGGATCGGGGACGGGCGCGACGCCTTCGAGACGGCGCTGTGGGACCTGGTCTGGGCGGGGCGGATCACCAATGACACCTTCGCCCCGCTGCGGGCCCTCGGGGGTGCGGCACGGACCCAGAGACGGGGGCGCCAGCCGGCCTTGGCGGGCGGGCGTTGGTCCCTGGTGTCCGACCTGACCCTGGCCGATGGCGAGCCGAGTGACACCGAGCGCACCCTGGCCCGTGCCCGCCAGCTGCTGGAGCGTTATGGCGTGGTGAGCCGCGAGACGGTGGCGGCGGAGGGCCTACCCGGCGGGTTCGGACCCATCTATCGGGTCCTCAAGCAGATGGAGGAGGCCGGACGGGTGCGCCGGGGCTATTTCGTCGAGGGGCTCTCGGGCGCCCAATTCGCCCTGCCCGGGGCGGTGGAGCGGCTGCGCGGCGCGCGTCTGGAGGAGACCCCGGTGGACGGCTTCGGCCCCGACGCGGTGCGTGTGCTCTCGGCGATGGACCCCGCCAACCCCTATGGCGCCCTGCTGCCCTGGCCCGTCACGGGTGGCGATGGCGGCGATCGCGAGGCCGCCGGACCTGAAGGGAGAGCGCGGTCGAAGGGGACCGGTGGCCCCCGTCGGGTGGCCGGTGCCTGGGTCATCCTGGTGGCCGGGAGACCCGCGATCTATCTTGCCGCCGGCGCGCGCGCCCTCACCACCTTCCCGGCCAACCAGAGCGGCGATGGCGGCGAGCTGGCCCTCGCCCTGGATGCGCTGCGCGGGCTCGCGGGCGGTGGTCGCAAGCGGCTCCTGATCCGCCAGATCGACGGCGTGCCGGCACTCGAGTCGCCCCTGCGCGAGGCCCTGATGACCGCCGGCTTCGAGTCCGACTATGACGCCCTCGTACCCACGCCGAGCGGCATCGCCCGTCAGGGAACCGGCGGGGACCCGAACGCCGTTCCCTGCGCTGGACCCCGTCGCCGCGCAATCTAGCCGGCGAGGCGCGCCCGGTCCTGTCGCTATACTGGGCCGAGTAGCCAGATCCACCGTGACCCAAGCGCGGAGCCCCGCCATGTCGAGTCCAGCCCCAGCGTCCTGTCTGACCGTCGACGACTATCTCGCCGGCGAGGCGATCTCTCCGATCAAGCACGAGTATGTCGCGGGCGAGGTCTTCGCCATGGCGGGGGCCAGCGAACAGCACGCGACCATCGCGGGCAACGTCTTCGCCCTGCTGCGTGCCCATGTCCGGGGCGGGTCCTGCCGCGTCTATATCGCCGACATGAAGCTCCGGGTCGAGCGGGCCGACGCCTTCTTCTATCCCGATTGCTTCGTCACCTGTGATCCGGCGGACGCCGATCAGGTGACCGCCAAACGCAACGCGACCGTCGTCATCGAGGTCCTCTCCGACTCCACCGAGGCCTATGATCGCGGAGCCAAGTTCGCCGCCTACCGGAAGCTGCCGGCACTCGAGGAATATGTCCTCATCGACTCGCGGGCGCGCTCGGTCGAGGTCTTTCGCCGCCACCCGGAGGGCTGGATCCTTCATCCGCTCTCCGAGGGCGAACCCCTGCGGATCGACTCCCTGGACTTCGAGTGCGACCAGAACGCCGTCTACGAGGACGTCCGATTCCCCGATCCGGGAGAGGCGGCGGCTCGGGAGTCCGTCGCCCCCGATTGACCCGCCCGGCAGTCCTCGATCGGGACCAAGCCCGCGACAACGGACTGCACGGACAGGCAATCCAACGGCCTCTGGGCGTCTGGCGGCGCCCGGGGCGACACCTTGGTGTTGAAGCGAGCGGTGGATTGAGGATCGGTCAAGGCGCCATCTGGGCGCTCAGCGGCCTCACGATGGAGCAGACATGCCGTGTTGCCGAGCGCAGGGACGCGACCCCGCTAGCGTCCGTCGTGGGTCAACCTGGACGCTCAGGGTGGCGTGGCTTTCCTTCTATGGGGGCTTTCTTGTCATCCTTCTCCGCCAAGCGTGTCCTGATCGCCCGCAACAGCTCAGGCAAGCTGCGCTGGGCTGCCTGCCAGACGATCACGTCGTCCACCCGCGCATAGCCGTGGATGAGCACGTTCCGGAATGCGATGGCTTTGGCCGCGTCTGGCAATGCTTTGACGAGATCCGGCGCCTGCTTGTCGAGTTGGGACAGTGCCTCGCCCAAGATCTCGAACTGTCGTTCGACGGCGGAGCGCAGGACCTCGTCGGCGAGGTATTCGTCGACCGTCTTTCCGGCCAGAAAGCGCTCTATCGCTTCGCCGCTGGACTTGGCGTCCCAAAGCAGGGCGCGAGGATCACGTGCCATGCAGCAGCTCCCGACTGCGATCTATGGATGCGCGCACGTAGGGGTTGCGCACCGCGTTGACGGAGACAAGGTCGACTTCCCGGTCGAGCAGGTGCGACAGGGCGTCCCGCAAATCGAAGTATGCATCGAACAAGCCCATGGGCGGGTCCGGTTCGAACTCCACGAGGAAGTCGACGTCGCTGGTGGCGTCATCGAAGTCATAGCCGCGCGCGGCCGAGCCGAACACCTCCAGTCGCCGGACGTGAAAACGCCGGCACAGCGCGGAGATTTGCTCGCGCTTCTGTGCGATTGACGGGTGCATCTGGTTCCAAGGGGTGCGTAGCTGCGACTCGACGCACCAAAGCATAACGCGGGGCCGGTCTCCCGGCACCGACGGATTAGGCAATCCAACGGCCTCGGTGCCGAGGGCTCCAGGGTCAGGCCCTGACCCCGCGCGGCCCGGAAACACCGTCGTCGTCATCGAGCACAACCTGGACGTCATCAAGACCGCCGACTGGGTCATAGACCTCTGTTGGGCCTCACGGTAATCCGTGATTCACCGGCACCTTTTGGCCGGACTGCGGCCCCGGTGAAAGGGTGTTGGTGGTGAGCCAGAGGGGACGAGTGTTCAGCCGCGGTTTCCCACAGACGCCACCGCCGCGCGGGGGTGGCGTCGGTCGGGCAGAATAAGGAGACCCTCAGAACAGCAGAAGGCCCGCCACGGTGGCCGCCGTGCGGGCCGGTGGCCGGTGCAACTGCGTTATGCGTGTGCGCTGACCGGCGCACAGTACGTTACCCAACAGGCCTGGGAGCAGGCAAGTCTGCCGCGCTGTCCGCTGCACCCGCAGGGGGGGTGCGGCTTTGCCCGTCACGGCACCTACCGGCGCGTCACCCCGCCCGGTACCCGGGTGGCCCGCTGGTACTGCCGCACCGGGCATCGCACCTTCAGCCTGCTGCCGGACTGTCTGGCGGCGCGCCTGTCGGGGACCTTAGGCGAGGTCGAGGCGGTGGTGCGCGCGGTCGAGCAGGCGCCGAGCCTAGAGGCAGCCTGCCAGGAGCTGCGCCCGGACATCGAGCTGCCGGGGGTGTTGCGCTGGGCGCGCCGACGGGTGCAGGCGGTGCGCGACGCACTCCACGCCCTCAAGGGCCTCTTGCCGGAGCAGTTCCCCTGTGCGCCCACCCTGCTGGCCTTTGCGGTCTGCCTCGGGGTCGCCGAGGTGCTGCTCGCACTGCGGCCCATCGGGGAGCCGTTCCTGCAGAACCTGTCTAGCCCGCTCGGATTCCACCCCCGGCGCATGCCGGGGGGCGGGCGCGGCCGCGCCCGCCAACACGATGCGGGACCGGACCCGCCGGGGTTGGCGGCGTAGGGTCCCGCTCGCAGGCGTGTGGCCTGCGCCACCCGGAGCTCCGCCCCCATGAACGCCCCTGACACTGACCGCGCACGGGCCATTGCCCTGTTTCGCTACGGGCTGATTGCCGAGTTGGTGCACCTGCCCCCAGGCTCCAAGGGCCTCGCCAAGCAGCTCGCCGAGCGGGCGGCGCGCGACTACAGCATCCCCGGCAGCACCCGCACCCGGGTGGCGGCCGAGACGCTGCGCGATTGGCTCAAGGCGTACCGCCGTGGCGGCTTCGACGCCCTGCTGCCCAAAGCACGCGCCGACCGCGGCCAGTCCCGCGCCTTGCCCGCGGCGGTGGTCGAGGCGCTGCTCGCGGCCAAGGAGGCCAACCCCAAACTCTCGGTGCAGTTGGTCATCCGCGCGGCCAGACAGTCCCCCGAGGTGCCCGCAGACCTGCCGTTGCCGCCCTCCACCGTGCACCGCCTGCTCGCGCGCCATGGCCTGATGGCGAGGTCCCAGGAGGACCCCGGCGAGCGCGATCGGCGCCGCTTCGCCTTCGCCCAGGCCGGGGAGCTGTGGATGAGTGATGTGATGCACGGGCCAAGCGTCCTGGTGGGCGAGCGCACCAAGCGCAAAACCTACCTGATCGCCTTCATGGATGACGCGACCCGGGTCATCCCGCATGCCGCCTTTGCCCTCGCGGAGAACACCGCCAGCTTCCTGCCGCTGCTGCGCCAGGCGATCGAGAAACGCGGACTGCCGCAGCGCCTCTACGTGGACAACGGGGCCAACTACCGCTCCCAGCACCTGGCCCTGGTGTGCGCCAAGCTCAGCATCGCGCTGATCCATGCCCGGCCCTACCACCCCCAGGGGAAGGGCAAGATCGAGCGCTTCTTCAAGACCTTGCGCGCCCAGCTCCTGACCCGCCTCACGGGCGAGGATAGCGCCAGCCTCACGGCCCTGAACCGCCGCTTGGCCGCCTGGATCGAGGGGGAGTACCACCACACCCCGCATCGGGGCCTGGGCGGCCTGACGCCCCTGGAGCAGTGGGCGCAGACCGGCGAGGGGGTGCGCTTCCCCGAGCCCACCGTGGATGTGGGGGAGCTGTTCCTGTTCGAGGCCAAACGCAAGGTCCAGAAGGACCGCACGGTGAGCCTCAACGGCGTGGTCTATGAGGTCGATGCCGCCCTGGTGGGGGAGACGGTGACGCTGCGCTTCGACCCCAGTGCGCCGCCCCAGCGCCCGCTGCAGGTCTGCCACCTGGGCCAGGTCACGGGGCTCGCCCGGGTGGTGGAGCCCTACGCCAACTGCTTTGTGAAACGCGAGCGCCCGTCGCGGACCCTGGCCGTTGAAGGACCCGCACCCCAGCCGCCGGCCTCGGCCCTGCGCCTGCGCGAGCTCCCCAGGGACAGCGAGGAGGAGGGGCGCTGATGTACCGCAAGCACTTCGCCTCTGAGCGCCTTCCCCTTCGATGTGACGCCTCAGCCCGACGCCCTGTTTGCCTCCGCCGCCCTGGGCGAGGCCGAAGCGCGGCTCACCCATCTGCTGGAGCTGCGCGCCATCGGGCTGATCACCGGTGAGGCCGGCTCGGGCAAGACCACGGTCTGTCGCAAGGTGGCCGCCGCCCTGCATCCGGGACTGTATCGGGTGTTCTATGTGCCGCTCTCCACCGGCAACGTGCTCGATATGTACAAATCCATCGGCTGGGAGCTGGGACTGCCCATCGAGCGCAACCGCGCGGCGGCCTTCCGCGCAATCCGCAGCGAGATTTCCCGCCTGACCCTGGAGGCCCGCCAGCGCCCGGTGCTGATCGTCGATGAGGCCCATCACCTCAGAAACGAGGTGCTGGAGGATCTGCGGCTGCTGACCAATTACCAGATGGATTCGGAGAACCGCCTGTGTCTGCTGCTGGTGGGGCTCACGGAGCTGCGCCGCCGCTTGGCGATGGCGGTGCACGAGTCCCTCGCCCAGCGCATCGTGGTGCGTTACCACCTGGCGGGGCTCACCCGCGAGGAGCTGCCCGCGTACCTCACCCACCGCCTGCGCCTGGCCGGCTGTGAGCTGCCCTTGTTCGAGCCGCCCGCCGTGGAGGCGCTGTTCCAGGCCACCCAGGGGATGCCGCGTAAGGTCAACCGCCTGGCCCACTATGCGCTCACCAGCGCGGCCCTCACCCAGGCCCGCACCGTGAGCGCCGAGCATGTCCAAACCGCCCGCGAGGAGGTGGCCTCATGATCCAGTTGCCCGAACGCTTCCACCTGCCGGTGCCCGAGCACTGGACGCCCGAGCAGGCGCTGGCGGTGTTTGCCCTGCTCCATGACCTAAGCGCAGCGATCTGGCAGCGCTACGAGGCCGAGCTGCTGCCCTTGGTCGACCCACTGCTCAACACCGACACCGATCCCCAGCTCGATCTGTTCGGCCCCGACGACGAGTTGCCCTTCTGACCCACCCAGTGACCACCGCGGTGGGCCAGCGCCCGCCTCAGTGGTCGCACCACCAAGACCCCCTGTCGCGTCCCCCACGGCATCCCTGGCCCGCGGCCAACTCCACCGTGGCCACTCCCTGTCCCGCTTTGCTCCGTCTTCCACCACTCTCCCACCGGACCCCTCAAACCGGGAATTGCCGCCAGAACACCTACGAAAAAGCCTGAGAATTCAGCGGTGAGATAATCTGAG
>CAVQQM010000040.1:0-38516 GCA_963714915.1 uncultured Gammaproteobacteria bacterium | reverse complement strand
TGGCAAGGTCCGGCAGGTGCGGATAGCGCCCTTCCAGGCGCTCGATGGCCTCGGCGATCACGCGCCCGGGCGCACGGGCGCGCTCGTCCGGGGCGGCGACCAGAGCTTCGTAGAGGGCGACGTTGGAGATCATGGCCGGATGATGCGGTGCGAGCCAGATGGGCGCTAGCGCTCCAGGCCCCGTCGACCCGGTGTCGAGGGCGCCGATGGCAGTCTTGGCATCTCATCCTCTCTCAATGGATCACCTCATCGACGCTCTGGGCGGTGAGGATGCGGTCTGACCAGGCCAGCAGGGTGTCGGGGTCGGCCTGGGCGATGCGGCGCTTGGCGTCGTCCGGGATCTCGCCGAACTTCAGTTGCAGCAGGCGCGACAGGACGAGGGCCTCGCCCTCCTGGCGGCCTTCCTGGCGGGCCTGCTGGAAATAGCTGCTCACGGTGTCTCGCTCGTTGGGGTATTCGCGTTGATAGCGCTGGGGTTCATTCTCGTCTAGGGCGCTGTAGATGTAGACGAAGTCGGCGTATTTGAGCTGGCGCTCGCGGTCGGGTTCCAGGGTGGCCAGCCCCCTGACGGCGGCGGCATAGACCTCCACCCGCTCGGCTGCGCGATAGGCCATATTGGGCAGATTCAGGCGCGCGACCAGGTTGGTGCTGTCGCGATAGCGCTGGTAGGAAAGTCGAGCCAGCTCGACACCGCAGCCAGACCCGGCGCGGCCGGGTCGCCCTCGATCCAGTAGCGGATTTGATACCAGACCCGGCCCAGATGCTCGTGGATGGCGTAGTAGCTGGTCATCAGCGCGTCCGCGCCAGGCAGCCAGTCGTACCACCTGAGATCCTCGAACCATCCCGGGCGATGAACGAACCCGGTGGGCGCGGGGATCACTGGGATCCCGCCGCGCTCGAAGGCCTCGACCGATCGCGGCATGTGCCAGGCGTGGGTCACCAGCAGGACCCGGCCGATGCCGTCACGTTCCAGGATCGGCTTGGTGTAGGCGGCGTTCTCCCAACTGGTACGGCTCTCGCTCTCGACCCCCGCCACCGGCACCCCGAGCTCCTCGCGCAGGGCACGCCCCATGAGGATGCCCACGGGCGGGTCCTCATGCTCCGGGCTCCCACCGGTGACGTAGATCGGTAGCCCGGTGCGCCGATGCAGAAACGCCGCATAGCGCAAGCGCTGCATGCCCAGGTTGTCCACCACATCGGCGCCGTACTCGGGTTGGCGGGTGAGCCGGCCCGCCCCCATCACGACGATCCCCTGGGCCTCGCGCGGCACCGATTCGGGGTCGAGTGCCGGATAGGTCTCGAGCGGCGCCATGAGCAGGACGGACACCGCCGCGAGGCTCATCAACGTCAGCAGGGATGCCGCCATGAAGATCAGGAGGCGCGCCCCCACCCCGCGGGCGATCAGGAACGCGCCCATCAGCATCAGGATCAGGATCCCCGGGGGCATGAGCAGGCTCTTGATGATGGTGTAGAGGGTCATGTGCCGGGGGTCTCCTTGGCAGGACGGCGCCGGGGCGATCGGGCCCGGACAGGGAAGGGTTCAGCGCCCGTCACCGGAGGGTGCCCGCGCAAAGTCGCGGAACAGCACCGAGAGCAGCAGGACGGATGCCGCGGCCAGCATGGCGGCGGTGGCGGCGACCGCGATCCAGGCGCGGGTGCGGGCGGCCACGATCAGGCCCATGAAGCCGACAGCCAGGACGCCCAGTCCCGTCCCACCCCACACCACGGCCATGGGCAACCCGGCGATCGCGCCATCCTCGGCGCCCGGCATCCGGGAGACCAGCCAGGCCAGGAGGACGCCGTGGGGGATGAGCATGAAGGCCAGATTCGGCGGACCGAAGGGACGGTAGCCGTAGCGGCGCGCGGCAAGGTCGTCCAAGGCGTAAATGGCACCGACGCCCACCATGAAGGCGAGAAAGCCCCCGATCAGGACCAACCACCCCACGGGCGCGATGCCGTTGCTCCGGGGCCGGGTCAGTCGCCCACCAGACCCTGGGCCTGGCGATCAGCGTGATACGAAGAGCGCACCATGGGCCCGCTCGCCACGCTGGAGAAGCCCATGGACTCCCCGGCGGCGCGCAGGGCGGCGAACTCATCGGGGGTCCAATAGCGGCGCACGGGCAGATGGTCGCGGGTGGGCTGGAGGTACTGGCCCAGCGTGAGCATGTCGCAGCCGTGGGCGCGCAGATCGGACATCACCGCCAGGACCTCCTCGGCCTCCTCCCCAAGCCCGAGCATGATCCCAGACTTGGTGGGGACCCCGGGGTGGATGGCCTTGAACCGCTCGAGGAGCCGGAGCGAGCCCGCGTAATCGGCGCCCGGGCGCGCCTGCGTATAGAGCCGTGGCACGGTCTCGAGATTGTGGTTGAAGACGTCCGGGACCGCATCGCCCTCGAAGGCCGCCAGGGCCACGGCCTCGCGACCTCGGAAGTCAGGCACCAGCACCTCCAGCCGGGTGGTCGGACAACGCGCGCGGACCGCCCGCAGACAGTCGGCGAAGTGACCGGCCCCGCCATCGCGTAGATCGTCACGGTCCACCGAGGTGATGACGACGTAGGCGAGGCCCATGGCGGCGATGGATTCGGCCAGGTGCTCGGGCTCGGCGGGATCGATGGGCTCGGGCCGGCCGTGGGCCACGTCGCAGAAGGGGCAGCGGCGGGTGCAGATGTCGCCCAGGATCATGAAGGTGGCCGTGCCGTGCTCGAAGCACTCGCCCAGGTTCGGGCACTGGGCCTCCTCGCACACGGTGGCGAGCCGCGCCTCGCGCAGGAGGCGCTTGATGCGCGCCACGCCGGGGCCGACCGGCGCCTTGGCGCGGATCCAGGCCGGTTTGCGCTGCGGCTCGGCCATGTGCTCCACCTTCACCGGGATACGGGCGACCTTGTCGCGGCCGCGCTGATGGGTCGCGGGCGTGGCGCGGGAGGGCGCTGCCAGGGGGTTGGACTCGGAAAAGGGCGTGGGCTCGGACATGCTCGGGATCCTGGGGAGGCTGCCGGGGCGCTCGGCGTGCCAGTCTAACACCCCGCCCCGGCGGTGCCCGCCACGGCCAGATGACGCGTCAAGGCTAACGAGGCGATGCCTCAGACCGACGAGGGCACGGCGCTACGATTCTTGACCTGTGGGCGTCTTCAAGTGGGCCAAGCACGGAGGGCCGAGGGCCGAGGATCGCGCCACAGCGCAATCGCGCATCTTTGGCCCTTGGCCCTTGGCGCTCGGCCCTTCCGGTAGCAAGCGTGTCGTCGCCATGAAACTTGACGCATCTGCAAACATTCGGCGCCCTCATGCAATCTAAGGTGCGAGCTCCCGCTGCTCGATCGGCTCGGACTCCCCGCGCGCGAAGACGTTGAGCCAACCACAGCGGGCGACATGGTTGCCCGAGGGCCAGGGAGCGCCCGGCTGGGAGACGTCTGGCTCCCAGCCCTCGCCGTCGGCCAGGTAGGACTTGAGCTCGAACCAGCCGTCCAGGGTGCGCGCGCAGTCCATGTCGACGTCCAGCATCCAATAGTGGGCGCCCCAGGCATTCAGGGGCTCGACGCCGTGACCATCCACCGCCACCGTCCGCTCGGCACCCCAGTCGGCGGGCCAGCGATCGGTGGTCCAGTCGAGGGGGGTGCCCTCGGCGGGCGCGCCGCTGGCGGAGGCCTGCTGACCGGGCTCGACGCCGTACCAGTCCAGATGGGCGTCTCCCTGCTTCCAGTCGCGGGTGGTCGCGTTGTCCAGATTACGGTGGCGGATGGGGATGGCGCAGGCAAGGTTGGATTCCGTGCAATCGATCCCGAGTGTGGCGCGCACCCGGTGGTGGTCCAGACCGCCGCGCGCGAAGAGGTCTTGACCGGGGCGGGTCTCCCAGCGGATGAAGACCACCGTGCGCTGCCAGTCGCCCGCGACCTCTGCAGGGCGGGCGTCCACGTGGATCATGGCGGCGGCGAGGGACGGCACTTCGAGACGGGCATAGCCGTCGTCGGCCACGCGGATCACACCGCCGGCGCAGACCCCGTCCACCAGCCCGCCGCCCCATAGGTCGCAGTAGTCGCCCGCGGGCAGACCGGTCTGTAGGCGTTGGCTCAGGGTCCTTTCGGCCCGATTGATGACGACGAAGCCCCGATCACCGCGGGAGAAGGCGATCTGGTTGCCGCCGTTATCCCACCAGTGATCGACGGTCGGCGCAGCCCGCGTGGCGGCGCGAAAACCGACCATGCGCTGGATCGGACCCCAACGGTGCTCGCAGACCCAGTCCGTCCCGCAGCGGTCGCCTCCGTCAGGGTGATGGATCGCGCGGGTGACACCGTCGTCGTTGGGCGGTCCCTGGTCGCCGTGCTCGAACGGATAGCTCGACATCAGGCGCGGGGTGCCGTAGGGCCAGGCGAGCATGAAGACATTGGCCAGGGTGTAGAGCGACCGGTCCTTGTGGGTGAGGATGTTGCCGCCGCCCCCGTGTCCGCGCTGGTTGTCGTGGTTGTCGACGAAGACCAGGGCGCGGTCGCTCGGCATCAGCTCGCCCCAGGCGGGGCCAAAGCTCCAGAGTTCGGAGAGATTGGCGTTGCGGAAAAACTCGGCGAGCTTGCGCCCGTAGTCGAATTCGGTGACCAGGCCGTTCCCGAAATACTCCGGGCCCTGGATGGCCTCGCCGAACGACTCGATCACCTCCTGATAGACGAGGGGCTCGCCGCCCGCGCGGGCGAGGATGGCGGCGATGTCGCCGGCGGCCATGTGCTTGGCGGCGTCGATCCGGAACCCCGCGACCCCGAGACCCTGGAGGTCGGCGAGATAGTCGGCGAGGGTGGACTGGACCCGCTCGGAGCCCGTGTCGAGATCGGCCAGCGAGACCAGGTTGCAGTTCTGCACGCGGTCGCGGTTGGCGTAGTCGCCGCCGATGTCCTCGCGGCAGGCGTGGAAGTCGCCGGGGCCGAAATCGGGATACTGATAGTAGTCGAACGGGCTGCCGGCGCTGCCGGTACCCCACAGTGGGTCGTCGCCGAAGCGCGGCCCGGTCATGTGGTTGATCACCGCGTCCACATAGATGCCCACCCCGGCCTCGCGACAACGGCGCACCATGTCCGCAAACGCGGCGCGATCCCCACCGCGGCTGACCAGCTCATAGCTGACCGGTTGGTAGCGCTCCCACCAGGGCCGACCGGGGACCAGGCGATGCTCGTTGGGGGGCGAGACCTGGACCCCGTCGATGCCCGCCGGCCCGAGCACCCGCTCGCACTCCAGCGCCACGTCTGCCCAGGGCCACTCGAAGAGATGGACCAGCACCTGGGGCGGCTGTCCCGCCTGCGCAGGGCCGACGAGCGCCGTGAGAAGAGGGACGGCGGCGAGGCAACCGCCGCGAGGCAGGACCGGGTTCGGGTTCATGGCGACCTGTCCGTTGTCTGTCATTGGTGCCAGAGGATAGACCACCCGCCAGGGACGGCCGTGCTCAAGGGTTCGCCGATGCGCCCACCGGTTCCCTTTGGGCGGCAATGGGAAAGCAGGCACGGTGCAACGATCCGGCCTGATCGCCGGTCCATCGCATGAGCCCCCAAGGAGAACACCTATGGTCCGACCGAGCCCCAAGGCCATCCTTCTGGTCTTCACCCTCAGCGCCGCGCTGGCGAGTGCCGCCCTCGCCGCGGAGCGGCTGCCCGGCAAGCCGGCCCCGGAGCTCACCCGCTCCGATCCAGCGTCCTGGATCAATTCCCCGCCGCTGCAACTCGCCGATCTGCGCGGACAGGTGGTGCTCCTGGATATCTGGACCTTCGAATGCTGGAACTGCTACCGGTCCTTCCCCTGGCTCAAGGACCTGGAGGCCCGTCTCGGGCCGCGGGGGCTCGCGGTGATTGGCATCCACTCGCCGGAGCTCGAGCGCGAGCGCGATCCGGCCGCCGTGGCGGCGAAGGTCGCCGAGTTCGGCCTCCCGCATCCGGTGATGATCGACAACGACTTCGCCTACTGGAAGGCGCTCGGCAACCGCTACTGGCCGGCCTTCTATCTGATCGACAAGCAGGGCCGCATCCGCCACCGCTTCGTCGGGGAGACCCATGCCGGCGAGCCCCAGGCCCTGCGCATCGAGGCCGCCGTGCGCGAGCTGCTCGCCGAGCCGGACTGAGGGCACCACGGCCGGTCTCTCCCGGTGCGGACCCGCTCCCGGCCCGGGCGCCCATCCCTTAGACTGGGCGCCCATGGCGCGCCCCGACCCCATCCCCGAAGACGCCCGCATCCTGGTGGTGCGGCTGTCGGCCATCGGCGACATCGTCTTCGCCTCACCCATGGTCTCTGCCCTGCGCCGCGCCTGCCCGAGGGGCCACATCGCCTGGCTGGTGCAGCCCGAGTGCGCCGCGCTACTTGATCATCACCCCGACCTCGACGAGACCATCGTCTGTCCCATGGGCCACTGGCGCCGGCTGTGGCGGGAGCGGCGTCTGGGTGAGCTGGCCAAGGGCGTGCGCACCCTGCGCGAGACCCTGCGCGAGCGCCGTTTCGACCTCGCGCTCGACCTCCAGGGGCTGGCCAAGAGCGGGCTGCTCGCCCGTCTGTCCGGCGCGCCCCGGCGCATCGGGCTCGGCTCGCGCGAGGGCAGCCAGTGGCTCATGACCCGAGTCGTACCCCGCGGCGGAGACCCCGATCGGATCGGCTCGGAGTATCTCTATCTCGCCGAGACCCTGGGCCTTCCCGCCGGCGACTTCCGGATGGCGGTCCATTACAGCGACGCGGACGCCGAGTTTGCGGCCGACACCCTGGTCCGCGAGGGTCTCGCGGGCGGCTATGCGGTGCTCTGCCCCTTCACCACCCGTCCCCAGAAGCACTGGGTCGAGGAGCGCTGGGCCGGGCTCGCGGCGCGTCTGAGGGCGGAGCTCGGCGTCACCCCCGTGCTCCTCGGCGGCCCCGGCGACGAGGAGGCGGGGCGGCGCATCGCGAGCGACTGCGACGGGATCCTCACGAACCTCACCGGGCGCACCAGCCTCACCGAGGCCGCGGCGTTGATCGACGGGGCTGACCTGTTGGTCGCGGTGGACACGGGCTTGGGTCACATGGGGCTGGCCCTGGGCACGCCCTCGGTGCTCCTGTTCGGCTCCACCTGCCCCTACACGGAGACCACCCGGCCCAACGCCCGGGTGCTCTATCACCGCCTCCCCTGCTCGCCCTGCAAACGCCGCCCGACCTGTGACGGCGCCTTCACCTGTATGCGCGAGATCCCTGTCGGGGAGGTCATCCGGGCGGCGCGCGAGGTGATCGGCCTCCCGGCCTGATCGCGATCCACGCACCCGCTCAGCCTTGGTCCTCGTCCGATGCCACGACGACGAACCGCACCTCGGCGCCCTCCCGATCGATCCGCGCCAGCAGCTCCCCCGTCGCGGGCTCGGGCTCCGCCTCGAACCCACAGCTGCAACCGGCCGCGATCTGCTCGAAGAGGACCAGCAGCCGCGCCTCGATCCCGCCATCGACCGCGCGAGAGCCGATCAGGCTGACCGAGAGCCCTGTCTCCAGCGGATAGCCCGTGTCCGTGAGGGCCGAGAGCGGCAGCGCCCCGCACCCCAGGGACTCGACCTCGGCAGCGAGCACGGCGGCGAAGTCATCGGTTCCCCAGGCCGCCAGGGCCCTCGGCAGGCGTGTCATCCCTCTCGCGCTCCACCGCCTGCCAAGAGCGCCGCGCGCACCGGCGCGAAGCTCAACCGGTGCTCGGGGCAGGGCCCGAGTCGCACCAGGGCCGCGCGATGGGCGGCCGTGGGATAGCCCTTGTGACCCGCGAAGCCATAGCCGGGGTAGTCGTGCTCGAGTCGCGCCATGAGCCGATCGCGCGCCACCTTGGCGAGGATGGAGGCCGCCGCGATGGCCGGCACCAGGCCGTCGCCGCCGACGATGGCCCGCGCCGCACAGCCGAACTCCGTGGTCCGGTTGCCGTCCACCAGCACCTCGAGTGGCCGCGGATCGAGGGCGGCCACCGCCCGGCGCATGGCAAGCAGGCTGGCCTGGAGGATGTTGATGCGGTCGATCTCCTGGGCGCTCGCGAAGGCCACCGACCAGGCCAGGGCACGGCCCTGGATCTCGGGCTCCAGGGCCTCGCGGCGAGCGGGGGTCAGGCGCTTGGAGTCGTCCAGTCCGGCGATGGGACGCTCCGGGTGAAGGATCACGGCCGCGGCGGCGACCGGACCGGCCAGGGGACCGCGACCGGCCTCGTCGACCCCGGCGACGCGCGCGCGATCCGACGGGCGGTACGGCGATGGCTCACGGTCGGCAAGGTCGTGGATCGGACGGGATTGGGGATTCTCGGTGATGGGCCCGCCGACCTTCCACAGCTCTCATCAATTCACTTACACATTTCTCTATAACTTCCCATAACACCTCCAACTTCAATCACATCATCATATCACACCTTTTTCCTTAAATCTCATCACACCTCCAGTTTCACAACTTATTTACTAACTCTTTTCACTTCTCACAACCCTGCATTTCTTTTTACATTCCACCACATCATCACTTTTATCACAAACAATTCTCTACACTTATGTCACCTTCTTCCTTATCCCCTTATCTACTTCGCCCTTTTACATCACATTACTCTAACCCGAATTACTACCAACCTCTTCATCAAATTCAATTCTTTATATACAATTTTGTACAATACTTCGCTCTCCTAGCAATTTTTTCACCTCTCAATATCAATGTCACAACACACTCATCACCTAATAACACACATTCTCTTAAACTCACACTTCCTGCAACTTCATTATTATCATCATTCTCATTTAATCATTTTAAATCATTGTGCTTCCTCCTATATTATTGCCCTTTCTTTTACTATATTTATCTTGTTTCAGTAGGGCGGAATCGCCACCCGCGGCGAGGCCGTCTAGGTCCACGGGATGCGCCCCCTCGCCTCGCCCACCACCAGGCCCGTCACTCGAGCCTGCCCGCCGCGAGCACGGGTAAAATCCAGTAGTGGATGCCGCTTGCAGCGAAGGCCCGCCCGAGTTCCGCGAGCATCGACTCCGCCACCTCGCGCGGCAGCTCGATCAGGAAGAGCACCCGGCGGCTGCGCCCGGCCACCTGTTCGGCCATGGTCATGGAGTGCTCCGATGAGCCGTGGCCGAACACCGGCATGCTGGAGAAGCCCGGGACGTCGTCGCGCTCCAGCAGCCATTCGGCCAGGGCACCCTCCACCTGGGCCGGAACGATGAGGTTGAGCAGACAGTCGGCCATACACCGTCTCCAGGCGGCGAGCTCAGCCGCCGAAGCGCCGATAGAGGATCGGCAAGAGCATCAGGGTGAGCAGGGTCGAGGACACCAGGCCGCCGATGACCACGATGGCCAGCGGCCGCTGGATCTCCGAGCCCGGACCGGTGGCGAACAGGAGTGGCACCAGGCCGAATGCGGCGATGCTCGCGGTCATCAGCACCGGGCGCAGCCTGCGCTTCGCGCCCTCCATGACCACCTCGGCCATGGGCCTGCCGAGCGCACGAAGCTGGTTGAACCAGGTCACCATCACCACCCCGTTGAGCACGGCGATGCCGAGCAGGGCGATGAACCCGACCGAGGCCGGCACCGAGAGATACTCCCCGGTCACGGCCAGGGCCACCACCCCGCCGATCAGGGCGAAGGGGATGTTGGAGAGGACCAGGGCCGCCTGGCGCACCGAGCCGAAGGTGGAGAAAAGGACCAGGAAGATCAGTCCCAGGGCGATGGGCACCACCAGGGCGAGCCGGGCCGCCGCGCGCTGCTGGTTCTCGAACTCGCCGCCCCACTCGACCCAGTAGCCGGTGGGCAGATCCACGCGCTCCGCCACCGCCGCCCTCGCCTCCTCCACAAAGCCCACGAGGTCGCGCCCAGAGACATTGGCGATGGCCACCGCCATGCGGTTGCCGCGCTCGCGGCTCAAGGCGACGGGCCCCTCGATGCGCTCCATGCGTACCAGGTTGGCGACCGGCACCGAGCGGCCGTCGGGGAGGGCCAGTTGCAGGCCGGCAAATCGCGCCGGCGAGTTGCGCAAGGCCTCGGCACCCCGCACCACCAGCGACCGTCGCTTGCCCTCGCGATAGACGGTGCCTACGGGCAGCCCCTCCACCTGGGCGCGCAGCACGGCCGCCAGGGCGTCCGCGTCGATGCCGAGGCGCCCAGCCTCCAGGCGATCCACCACCAGATTGAGATATTGGGCGCCCTCGTTGCGCGGGGTGTAGACGTCCTCGGCGCCGGCCAGCCCCTCGAGCACGGCGACGATCTCGCCGGCGATGCGGTTCAGCTCGTCCTGGTCGCCGCCAAAGACCTTCACCGCCAGGTCGCCGCGCACGCCGGTCAGCATCTCGGAGACCCGCATCTCGATGGGCTGGGTGAAGGCGTAGTCCACCCCGGGAAAGCGCTCCATCACCTGGCGGATGGACTCGATCAGCTCGTCCTTGGTGGCGAAGCGCCACGACTCCTGGGGCGCCAGCACCAGGAAGCTGTCGGTCTGGTTGAGGCCCATGGGGTCGAGCCCCAGCTCGTCGGAGCCGGTGCGCGCCACGATGGCCCTGACCTCAGGCACCTCCGAGAGGATGGCTTGCTGGACCCGCTGGTCGATGGCGATGGACTCCGCCAGGTTGATGGAGGGCAGCTTCTCGAGCTGCACGATCAGATCGCCCTCGTCCATGGTGGGCATGAAGGTCTTGCCGATCCGGGTATAGAGGGCACCGGCACCCACCAGCATCACGACCGCGGCGGCGACCACGATCCCCGGATGGCGCAGCCCCCAGGCCAGGGTGGGGCCGTAGATCGCCTGCAGCTGGCGCACGATCCAGGGGTCGCCATGGTCGCCGTGACCGATCAGGAAGGAGGCCAGGGTCGGGATCACCGTGAGCGACAGCACCAGAGAGCTGGCCAGGGCGAAGACGATGGTGAGGGCCACCGGCACGAACAGCTTGCCCTCCAGCCCCTCCAGGGTAAGCAGGGGCAGGAAGACGATGATGATGATCAAGATGCCGGAGGAGACCGGCACCGCCACGTCGCGGGTGGCGCGGTAGATCAAATGCAGCCGGGGCAGCCGCCCTCGGGCGGCGCCGCGCCCGAGCTCGGTGACCACGTTCTCCACCACGACCACCGCGGCGTCCACCAGCATGCCGATGGCGATGGCGAGGCCCCCAAGCGACATCAGGTTGGCCGAGAGTCCGAACTGACGCATCAGGATGAAGGTGGCGAGCGCCGCGAGCGGCAGGATCAGGGCTACCGTCAGGGCCGCGCGCAGATCCCCCAGGAACAACACCAGGAGCACCAGCACCAGAACGATGGCCTCCACCAGGGCCTTGGTCACCGTGTGCACCGCCCGGTCTACCAGCACCCCGCGGTTGTAGAAGACCTCGACCGAGACCCCCTCGGGCAGACCGGGGGCCAGCTCGTCGAGCTTGGCCTGCACGCCATCGACCACCGAACGGGCGTTGGCCCCGCGCAGGCCCAGCACCAGCCCCTCCACCGCCTCGCCGGTCCGGATTCCGGTGCCAGACTCCGTGTCGGCATCGCTGCGGGTCACCGCCCCGTAGCGGGTCAGCGACGACAGACGCACCTCGGCGATGTCGGAAACGCGCACCGGCTCCGCCGCGTCGCCGCCGACCACGATGGCACCCAGGTCGTCGAGGGTGCGCACGGCGCCCTCGCTGCGCACCAGGAGCACCTCCTCGCCCTCGTCCAGCCGGCCGGCGCCGTCGTTGCGGTTGTTGGCGGCGATGGCGTCCTGGAGGTCCTGGAGACGGATGCCGTTGTTGGCCATGCGGGCATTGTCCGGCACCACCTCGAAGGTGGTGACCAGTCCGCCGAGGGCGTTCACGTCTGCCACCCCGGGCACCGAGCGCAGGGCGGGGCGGATGGTCCAGTCGAGCAGATCGCGCTTCTCGGCGAGGCTCGAACCCTCGCCCTCGATGCTGAACATGAACATCTCGCCGAGCGGGGTGGTCATGGGCGCGATGCCGCCCTCGATCCCGTCGGGCAGATCGCCCCAGATGGCGGTGAGACGCTCGGCCACCTGCTGGCGGGCCCAGTAGATGTCCGTCCCCTCGGCGAAGTCGACCGTGATGTCGGTGAGGGCGTACTTGGCGATGGAGCGCAGCATGGTCTGGCGGGGGATGCCGAGCATCTCCACCTCGATGCGGCTGGTGATGCGCGATTCCACCTCCTCCGGGGTCATGCCGGGGGCCTTGACGATCACCTTCACCTGGGTGGTCGATACGTCGGGGAAGGCGTCGATGGGCGTCTGCTGCAGGGCGCTCCAGCCGCCGCCGACGAGCAGCAGCACCGCCAGCAGCACGAACAGCCGCTGGGTGAGGGCGAACTCGATCAGCCGGGCGAGCATCACTCGCCGCCCGCGGCGAGCCAGGCGGCCTTGAGGGCGGCGACGCCGCTGGTGGCGATGCGCACCCCGGCGCCGAAGGCGGCCCCGATCACGGCCCCCTGATCCTCTTCGGCGAGCACCTTCACGGGCCACGCCTCGAAGCCGCCCTCACGGGCGACGAACACATAGGCCTGACCGGCGTTGCGCATCAGGGCTTCGGCGGGCACCCGCCAGCTCGAACCGGCCTCGGTGGACCCGGCGAGCTGCACCTGCACGAACTGTCCGGGGCGCAGACGCTCGATCTGGTCGGACACCTCGGCGCGCACCAGCACCCCCTGATCCTCCCCGTGGACCATGTGCCCGACGGTGATCACGGTGCCCTCGATCCCGAGGTCCGGCGCCACGACCGTCCCCCCCACGGCGATCCCGGTCAGGGCATCGACCGGCACATGGACCTCGATCCACAAGGGGCTCAGCTCGGCGACCCGATACAGGGGGGCCGCGGCGGCCACCGACTGACCGGTGCTGGCCATCTGCTCCAGCACCACGCCGCCGATAGGCGTGCGCACGGACAGGCTGCTCGACATGCGATGGGTGCGGTTCAGCTCGTCCACCGCCTCGCTGGAGAGACCGGTCAGCTCCAGTCGCTGCCGGTACTGGTCCTCCAAGGTGGCCAGCTCACGATGACGGGCGCGGGTCTCGATCAGCCGACGCTCGGCGATGATGCCCTCCGCGTGCAGCATGCGGTCGCGCTCCAGCTCGGTGCTCGCCAGCTCGAGACGGGCGGCGGCCTCCATGTAGGCGCCCTGGGTCTCCAGGAGCTCCGGGCTCGACAGTCGGGCCAGGATCTGACCGGTCTCGACCCGCTCACCCTCGGCCACGAGCAGGGCCTCGATCACCCCGCTCTGGGGCGCCGCCACCACGCGCAGTTGGGCATTGGGCACCGTGACCTGGCCGGGATAGCGCCGGGTCAGGGTGGCCTCGGCAGACGCGGGCGGTGCGACCTCGATACCGAAGGCCCGCTGCTGCTCGGGGCTCAGGGGCACCAGGTCAGCCGCCGCGAGAAGCCCCCCGGCGAGCAGGAGCGGCAAGGCGAGCAGGGCCCGTGCCGGGATCGACCGGGAGGCTGCGCCGTTGGTCGCGCCCGTAGAGGCGCCCGCGTGCCTGTGGCCGTCGTGACGACGAGATCTCATTGCGGGATCACCCCCAAGGCTTGATTCAAGCGCGCCAGCGCGCGCCCTTGCTCCAGGCGGCGCAGGGCAAGATTGAGCTTGGCCTCCCGAGCGCGTTCCTCGGCGCGCAGGAGGTTGTCCAGGTCGCCCTCGCCGAGCTCGAAGGCGCGGCGCGCGAGCACCACCGCCTGATCGGTGAGGGCATCCCGCGCCTCAGCCGCCTGGAGCTGGGCCCGGGCACCCTCGCGGCCCACCAGGGCCGCTTCCAGGGCATGCTCGGCCTCCCGAAGTGCGAGGTGAAGCTCGGTCAGGCGCTCGGTGTAGCCGCGCTCGGCGCCCGCCACCGCGGTGGCCGCCTGGCCCTTGAGACCGAGCGGGAGCCTCACCTCCATCTGCAAGGCGTCGATGGTATCGCTGTCCCGGTCCCCCCGGGCACGCTTACCCCCCAGGCTCAGGACAGGGTGACCGCGACGGTCGGCGATCACCCGCTCGCGCTCGGCCCGCGCCTCGGACAGGGCCGCGCTGGCGCCCGCCAAGGCGGGGTGGTCTTCTGCAATGGCCGGGGGCTCCGGGAGCGGCGGTGCGGGCTCGACCAGGGGGTCGGGCAGGCGCGCCTGGCCGGTGAGGTGCACATAGGTGCCGATGGCAAGGTCGTATTCGGCCTGGGCAGCGGTGAGGTCGGCGGCGCGAGCGAGGGTCTCCTGCTCGGCCCGCATCTGATCGAGACGCGCAAGCTCGCCCGCGGCGGCCCGCCGCGTTACCGCCGACCCCAGGGCCCGGGCGGACTCCAGCGCTGCGGCCGCCTGGCGCAGCCGGCCCGCGGCTAGCTCGGCCTCCCAGGCCGCGTCGCGCACCCGCCCGGCCATCTCCCAACGCAGCAGCCGCTCGAGGGCATCGGCCTGGTTACTGATGGAGGTGCCCAGGGCGCGGCGCGCGTCCCGCTGGCCGGGCAGCAGTAGGGGCATGTCCAGCATGGCCTCCAGCTCGTAGGCACCCGTATCCTCGGTCATGCCGTCGGAGAGTCCCTTGAGCCGAAGCGCTGGGTCCTCTGCCACCCAGCCGCTGCCGTGGCGGCGCACCGCGGCGCCGAGCTCCCGGGTCGCGGTCACCCGGGCGCCCTGCTCCTCCAAGGCCAGCGCGGAGTCCAGGGTCTCGCCGAGGGTGGCCGCACTGGCGGGCGCAACCGCGACCGCGACAATTAGGACGATCCCTTGCCCGAGCCGAAACAGGACCTTCAAAGGGGCACCGGGTCGAGCGGTCTGGCGGGTTAGGTGCAGCGGCATGCGGGGATACTAGCGGAGGATGCTGAATCAGGGCTGAAAGGACCGCCCTGTTCACGATGCTGGACCCGGAACGGAGATCGTCCGGGCAGGTCCGGGGCCTCGGACGGGATCGCTTCAACGCGCAAAGTGTAGCGAGTCGCGGGATCGCGACATTGCCCCCGGTCAGTGTTCGCCCCCTCTCCCGCGAGATGGGGGACCGAAGTGAGCGCGGGGTTGATCGGATCATCGGCCCTCCCGCGCCTCGAGCAGCAATTCCCGCAGGGCAACGGCCTGATTGTGCTGGCGGTCCCGCGCCGAATAGACCAGGGTCATGCGCCCATGCGCCGTCACTACCTCCCGGAGCCGGGTCAACTCACCCGAGGCGTGGAGCTCGTCGCGATAGCGGCGGCGGAACTCGTCCCAGCGGCTGGGATCATGAGCGAACCATCTGCGCAGGGCCGCGCTCGGCGCCACCGGCCTCAGCCAGAGATCCCAGCTCGCGGCCTCCTTGCGCACTCCGCGCGGCCAAAGCCCGTCGACTAGTACCCGAAGCCCGTCCGTGGGCTCGATCGGGTCGTGGATACGCTTGGTTTGAACCTCCACGGCCGTGGGCTAGCTCGGGGAAGCCTTCAACCTAGAAACGGCAGTTGACCGCTCCGCAGAAGATGCAAGCGACAGAGTCTCCTCGACATTCGTGCAGTCAGGAGGCTCACCAGCTGGTGATCGTCGCTCTGACCACCAGGGCACGCACTGCGCGGCGCCTGGCTGCGTTACAACTCGTTGCAATAGAACCACTATTCCACCTCGTTGCGCCTTGCCAGCCACCACGCAGCACGCACCCTGGCGGCCAGCCAACCGCCGTTTCTAGGTTCATAGCTCCCGGCCCCTATGGCCCCGAACGCCAGCAGGGGCGCGGGTTGCCAGGTCCGAAACCGACCGGGCCGCGTGGACCGACACCGGGTCCGGGCCCGTAGCCGCCGCCGCGTGCCGCCATCCGGGCCTGGCGCATGGCGGCCATCTCGCCGCGGCTAATCTGACCATCATTGTTTGCGTCGATAGACTCGAAGGTCGGGGCACTCGCGGCGTTGCGCATCGGGCGGCCCTGGGCAGCCATGGCCCGCTGGCGCTCGGCGCGGAACTGGGCATGCTCGGCCGCGCTCACGGTGCCGTTGCCGTCGAGGTCCATGCGCTCGAAGGGGGCCGGCCCCGGGCCTCGCCCGCCCCAGGTGCCGCCACCTGGGCCTTGGGCGAAGGCCGCAGCGGACGCGCCCATGCCGAGTGCGAGCGCCAAGATGGAGTGAATCAGCAGATGATGATTGCGAGACATGGGATACCTCCGTTCGCTGGGGCGGACCCCGGATCGCCGCCGTCTCGGGCGCGGACCGGGCAGCCGCCGTTGATTGACTCGGACCTCTGGATCACCCGGGTTGCGGGCATCCATGGCCTTGACCCTCAGTCTAGGAAGCACTATTGCAGCAATACCGCAGAGACCGTGAAAGAATTGAGGACGCCCGTGCGGGAGCCGGTGCGTTTTGCCTGTGGCCCGCCCTGACCTAATCTCGACCGGCACGCGTCGACCAGCAAGTGAATCCAGAACCCGTTACCCCGCCCGCCGAGGCCGCGCGGCTGATGCGCCTCGCCACCTATGCCTCAGTCGCGACCGCGACCCTGTTGATCGCCGCCAAGCTCGCGGCCTGGCTCGCCACCGGGTCGGTGAGCGTGCTGGCCTCCCTGGTCGACTCGACCCTGGACGCGGGGGCCTCCCTGCTCAACCTGTTCGCGGTGCACTGGTCCCTGCAGCCGCCCGACGCCGAGCACCGCTTCGGTCACGGCAAGGCCCAGCCCCTCGCCGCCCTCGGGCAGTCGGCCTTCATCGCCGGCTCTGCGGCCTTCCTGGGCCTCGAGGCGGTGGACCGTCTGCTCCACCCCCGTCCCGTGACCGAGGTGGGGGTCGGGCTCGCCGTGCTCGGGCTCGCCATCGTTGCGACCCTGGCTCTGCTCGCCTTCCAGCGCCACGTCATCCGCCGCACCGGCTCGCCGGCGATCCGGGCCGATGCCCTGCACTATCTCACCGACCTCGCCACCAACGCGGCGACCCTCGCCGCCCTGATCCTGGCCGGACTCGGCCTGCACGGGCTGGACCCGCTGTTCGGCCTGGGGATCGGCGCCTATGTGCTCTACAGCGCCATACAGATCGGCCGCGAGGCGGTGGACGCCCTGCTCGACCGGGAGCTGCCCGACAGCGACCGGGAGGCGATCCTGGAGATGGCCCGATCGGTGCCCCTGGTGCGCAACGTTCATGGGCTGAGAACCCGCCGCTCCGGCCAGCTCATCATCATCCAACTACACCTGGTGCTGGACGACGACTTGCCTCTCGTCGAGGCACACCAGGTAGCCGTTGAGGTCGAGGACCGCGTCCGGGCACGCTGGCCCGACTCCGACATCATCGTCCATCAGGATCCCCTCAGCCTCGGGGACGAGGGGGCGGAGGTCGAGCACGGCGACCGCACGTTGGGCGACAATCACGCGGCCTAGCCACCTCCCTTCCCCTTACCCTGGCCCCTTGCCGACACGCGGGATCCGCAGCCATGAGCCTCGACACACCGCCTTTCTGGAGCCCCGTCTCGTTCGCTGCGATCACCAGGGGGGATTGGCTGGCTCCCCCCGGCAACCCGCTGGAGACGATCACGGGCATCGGCATCGACACCCGGACGCTCGAGCCGGGGCAGGCCTACGTGGCCATCGCCGGGGAGCGCTTCGACGGTCACGACTTCCTGGCGCAGGCACAGCTCGCCGGCGCACGGCTCGCCCTGGTCGAGCGCGCCCCGGGCACCAACGAGTTGCTCGACCCCACCGACGGAACGCCTCTGGCGGTCCTGCGGGTCGACTCCACCGTCAACGCCCTGCAGGCGCTGGCCAGTCGCTACCGGGACCTGCTGGGCGCCGGCGGGTGCCGCGTGATCAGCGTCTCGGGCTCCAATGGCAAGACCACCACCCGTCACCTGATCCACCACGTCCTGACCCACGCTGGGCTCACCGGAACCCAGAGCCCGAAGAGCTTCAACAATCACCTCGGCGTGCCGCTGACACTGCTCGGGGCGCGGCCCGAGCACGATTTCGTGACCTGTGAGGTCGGCACCAACCACCCCGGCGAGATCGCCGCACTGTCCGCCCTGGTTCGGCCGGACATCGCGGTCGTCACCGGGGTCGGGGAGGAGCATCTTGAGTTCTTCGGCGATCTCCGGGGGGTCGCCCGAGAAGAGTCGGCGCTGCTGCCCTGGGTGGCGGCGGGCGGCACGGCACTGCTGCCAGCAGAGCACCGTCTGCCCGTCCCCCTCGACCTGCCAGCGGAGGCACCCGCGGAGTTCCGCCGTTTCGATCTCGACCCACTCGCGGACGCCCTGCCGCTGCCCGGGGAGCACAATCGCCTCAACGCCTCCGCGGCGGCCGCCGTCGCCCGTCTCTTCGGTGTCGCCGACGCGGCCATCGGCGCGGCGCTCACCACCGCCGGGCACGCCCCCATGCGCGGTGAGGTCCTGTTCGCGCAGGACCCGGCGCGCCCGACCGTCATCAACGATGCCTACAACGCCAATCCGAGCTCCATGCGGGCGGCGCTCACCATGCTTCAGGGCTGGCAGGCCCCGCGAGTGGCCATCCTGGGCGATATGCTGGAGCTCGGGGACAGCGCGGCAGCGGCCCACAGGACCATCGCCGAGCTGGCTACCCGGATCGCCGGGCGCTGCATCTTCATCGGGCCCCAATTCGCCGAGGCTCTGGCAGAGATGGCGCCGGACGCGGGCGCTGGAACGGGTCGGTTGAGCGTCGAGGCCGCCTGGTCCGAGGACATCGCGGACCGGGTCGCCGCGAGCCTCGAGCCAGGTGAGGTCGTGCTGATCAAGGGGTCGCGCGGACTCGCCCTCGAGCGGCTGCTGCCGGCCATCGAGCGGCGTTTCGGGGGCGGCGTGGAGCCGTAGGGCGCCGCCACCCGCCTGGACACGATTCCGCCGTCCCTCGATCGCCGCGGCACCGCGCTCCGGGGCCTGAGCCGCCTTAGACGGACACGGAGTCGAAGCTTCGGGCCTGGCGATGCGCGGCAGGGGGACCCGCGGGGGCACGCTCCCGAACCAGCCAGGTCGTCCGCATCCCCGCAGTGCGGGCGGCGTCGAGCTCCTCGCGCACGTCGGAGAGGAACAGGATCTCCCCCGGCGGCAGACCGATGGCCTCGGCGATACGCCGGTAGGAGGATGGCTCGCGCTTGTGGCCGACGCGGGTGTCGAAGTAGCCCGAGAAGAGTGTGCCCAGGTCGCCGTGATCGGTGTTCGCGAAGATGGACCGCTGGGCCTGCACCGAACCGGATGAGAAAACATAGAGTCCGAGCCCGGCAGCGTGCCACCGCCTGAGCCACTGCGCCGCGTCCTGGTACATCTGGGTCCGAAGCGCGCCATCACGGTAGCCCTGCTCCCAGATGATCCCCTGAAGATCCTTCAACGGCGCCGCCTTGCGATCCGCGTCCATCCAGCCCAGCAGCTGGTCGATCACGCCCTCGAGGTCCATCGGCCCGCCCGCCTCGGACTGGACCTCGGCGATGATCCTCGCCACCTCCGGGTCGTTCGCCCGCTCGCGCAGAAAGTCAGGCAACCTCCCGCGCGCGAAGGGATAGAGCACCTCGGTCACGAAGCTGATGGGGGTGGTGGTGCCTTCGATGTCGGTGAGGATCGCGCTGGTCATCGTGGTCAGTGAAGAGGGCGGCTTTGGCAGCCTGTGGGGCTTGGGATGAATCGGCTGCGGAACTGGGCGCGCGGTCCATTTCGGCCCGGAGTCTCGTTACACGGCACCCACGATGCGCCTCGAATCCGTACCAAACTGGCCTCGCCCTCCCACTCCCTCGCTTCGATCCCCTCGAACCCGACAGGCCGCTAGGGCGGCAGGTCCGCCGGCGCCTGCCCGTCCCGCCTTCCCGAGACTACCCGAAAGCGACGGGCCAGGTCACCCGGGCAACCGGGGCATTTACGGCGCTGCCAGGGGCCGAGTCAGCCTGGCCTGAGTCGCTGGATCGACTCCGCGGGTCGTGGCATGGTCGGGGGATGCGGGTCTACGGTATCGACTTCACCAGCGCGCCCAGGCGCGCCAAGACCATCACCTGTCTCGAGTGTGAGCTGGAGGGCCGGTGCCTGCGGGCGGGCGCGCTGCGTGAGTGGCCGGACTTCGCGGCCTTCGAGGCGGCATTGATCCGCCCGGGGCCCTGGATCGCCGGCATCGACTTCCCGTTCGGGCAGGCGCGACGCTTCATCGACACCATCGGCTGGCCGGATACCTGGGCGGGCTATGTGGACCACGTTGGGACGCTCAGCCGCGACGCCTTCCGCAGAGAGCTCGATGCCTACCGCGCGAGCCGGCCTGCAGGCGACAAGGAGCACCGCCGCGAAACCGATGTCGCCGCGGGCTCGATCAGCCCCCAGAAGCTCTACGGGACTCCGGTCGGGCTGATGTTCTTCGAGGGCGCGCCCCGCTTGCGAGCCGCCGGGGTCACCATCCCCGGGCTGCAGACCGGTGATCCGGGGCGAATCGTCGTCGAGGCCTATCCCGGGGTCATGGCCCGCGCCCTGATAGGGCGCAGGGGCTACAAGCAGGACGCGCGGGGCAAGCAAACGGCCGCACAGGCCAGGGCGCGCACCGACCTGCTCGAGCAGGTCACCGCCGGCGCGGCCGAGCGGTACTACGGACTCTCCGTGGTCGCACCAGTGGCACTGGCCAACGATCCGGGTGGCGACCATCTCGACGCCTTGCTCTGCGCCGTCCAGGCGGCCTGGGCCTGGGACCGGAGACTCTCAGGATTCGGGCTGCCCCGGGGGTTCGACGCATTGGAGGGGTGGATCGCGGACCCGGCAGTCACCGCGCAGGCCGTTGCGTCGCGATCGGTCAGCTAAAGCGCATGGCCGTCTTGGGCGCGCGGCAAGGAAGCAGGGTGGAAAGACCTCGTGTTTCGCCGAAACAGCGCCTCATGTGGGCAGACACACGACCTCTTGCGGCTCCGTTTTGCTGACCGTCACCAGGGTCAAGTCAGACAGCCTGCTCGTCGATCGTGACCGGGAGGACGATCTCCTCGGCCGTTCCCCGGTCGATGTCCGAGAGCAGCTCGCCTATGGGGGGCTCGGGCTCGGCCTCGAACCTGCAGCTGCAGCCCGCGCCAATCTGCTCGGCATGGAACCGCGATCGGGCTTCGATGCGCCCCTCCACCAGACGGGCGCCGCCCTGATCTCTCCCAACCTGCCCCTGCTCCTGTGCCTGGAAGACGGCTTGGGAGACACATCGGACTGGCGTCCCGGCGCCGCCGGGCAACCGGCATGCCTCACCCGCCAGGGGTACGGGGCGGCACCGGGAAGGGGCCCGCCCACCTGGAAGGTGCGTGCCCGGTGCGGCTCGGATTCCCAGCGCCCGTATCCTGATTCCGCGCGGACCCTGACACGCACGGCCCGATCCAGGCCGGGGTTAGGGGTCTTCCGGCCAAATGGGGAGCACGAGGCGCCCGGCGCCCTGAATCGGCGGGTCATCCGGCTGGTCATGACTGCGTCCGCGGCGGACTCGAGGGAGACCCCCGGTCGGGCCAGAGATTTGAAAAGCGTCAGCGCGCCGTCACCATGATCAAGCTAGGGCATGCCGCTTGCTGCTCCTCCACCAGAGGCGCGCCGACCGTCCGCGGCGCCGTCACCTGACCCGCCACGCCCATGCGACCAAAGAGGATTCCGGCCCCATGATTTCCAAGCCGATGGCCGCGCTCATCAGCGCGCAGATCAACAAGGAGCTCTACTCCGCTTATCTCTACCTCGGGCTATCGGCCCAGGCCGAGACCATGAACCTCAAGGGCACGGCGGCCTGGTTCATGGCCAAGCATTCCGAGGAGCTGACGCATGCCCAGAAGATGTTCCGTTATCTCATCGACCAGGACGCCCCGGTCGTCCTCAGCGCCGTCTCCGCGCCGGCAGAGGTGACCGATGGGGTCGTGCCCATGTTCGAGCACACCCTGGAGCACGAGCGCGAGGTCACCCGCGCCATCAACGACATGGTCGACCATGCGCTGTCCGAAAAGGACCACGCCACCAGCATCTTCCTGCAATGGTTCGTCACCGAGCAGATCGAGGAGGAGGCGACGGTGAACGACATCCTCGGGCGCCTGAAGCGCTTCGGCGACCAGGGCCAGGGGCTCCTGATGATCGACAACGAGCTCGCGGCCACGGCGGCCCGGATGGCACAGGCCGTGGCCGCCGCGACCCAGGCGGCCCAGGCCTGACCCACCGGCCGCAACCGATCCGCTCATGGGCAAGAAAAAGGACAAATGCTGCAAGAAATACAAGGAGGGTAAGCGCTGCAAGAAGTGCCCCAACCGGCCCGAGCTGGTCGCACATCGGACCGCACTCGTCCCCTGACCCCCTGCCAGGCGGACCGCTCGCACCGCCGGCAAAAGGGTGACGGACTGGGGGGCAGAGCTCGGGCCCGACGGGGTCTACGCTGAGGTCGAGCCGAAGCAGACGGCCGTCATCCTCTCGGGTGTCCGCATCGAGTCGGGAGGCGGGGGCGATTGGATGCGCCCTGCAGCGGCTTCAGACCCTTAGGCCCCGAGAGCCCCGGGGCGATCACCGCTTGGAGCGCGTCTCTGCCAACGTCTCGGGCCCGCGCTTCCGCGGGCCTCCGTCCGCAGAAATATCCTCTCCATGATCGTCCGCCAAGCGGGCAAAAGTCGCCGATCGGCACAGCTAAACTGGATTTGAGAGCACACAAGGTTTTCGCCTCGGAGAGGACGAAATGACAGGGACTGTCTCAACCAAACAATGGAGGTGAGCCATGTCGCAAGCGTCACTCAAGTCCGCCCTGATGACGACGATCGCCGGCATCAAGGAACACCCCGATGCCGCGAAGATGGACATTCGCGCCGAAACCCAGCTCGAGGAGGATGTCCGATGCAGCGCCACCGTGCGCGACTTCCCCAGCCTCGTGATCGACGAGCCGCCGGGTCTGGGTGGCCGCGACGCGGGCCCGAACCCGGTGGAGCTCGTGCTGGTAGCCCTGGGCACCTGCCAGGAGATCATCTATAGCGCCTACGCCGCGGTGATGGGCGTGCCCCTCGACAGCGTCAAGGTCAGCCTGCAGGGCAAGCTTGATCTGCGCGGGTTGCTCGCTATGGACCCGGCCATTCCGCCGGGCTATCAGGGCATCTCCTATCAGACCGAGCTGGACAGCCCGGCCGATGCGGAAACCCTGCGAAAGCTCGTCGAGACCGTCGAGAGCCATTGTCCGATCCTGGATACCCTCACGCGCGCCATCCAGGTCCAGGGGAGCGTCAGCGTGAACGGCAAGCCACTGAAGGCCCAGGCAATGCCAGCCTGAGACGGATCACTCCGACGCGGGGCCGGGGTTTAGGTCACGGGCGGCGCTTCAGTCTTGCCGCGCCACCAGTGGCGCCCCTCCGGAGCAGTCCCGTCATGGCGAGGCGTCGCGCGCCGGCGGGGCGCTCGCCGCGGCCAGGGTGCGGCGTAGGTCGGTCTCCATCTGTTGGAGCTCGACACCGGCGGCGGCGCGGGCGCGCTTGCCCTCCTCGGCGATCGCCAGGCTCTCCTCGATGGTCTCGATCAAGGCCTGATTGGCCTGCTTGACGGTCTCGATGTCGAAGACACCGCGCTCGATCTGGCGCCGCGCCTCGGCGTTGGCGCCCTTGAGGTTCTCGGCGTTCGCGCGCAGCAGGTCATTGGTCAGGTCCGTCGCCGCGCGAACGCTCTCGGCGGCCCGCCCGGAGCGATAGATGGTCACGGCCTGGGCCAACTGCTGGCGCCACAGGGGCACGGTGTTCACCAGGGTCGAGTTGATCTTGCCGATCAGTCCCTTGTCGTTCTCCTGGACCAGCCGAATGCTGGGCAGGGCATGCATGGCCACCTGGCGGGTGAGGCGCAGGTCGTGAACCCGCCGCTCCAGGTCGTCGCGGGCGGTGCGGAGGTCGCGCAGGTTCTGGGCCTGCACCATGTCCGACTCGGCCTCAGCCCGCGCGGCCAGGGCCGGGATGGTCTCCTGATCCAGCTCGGCGAGCTTGGCATCGCCCGCGGCGATGTAGCGTTCCAGCTCCCGGAAATAGCCGAGGTTGGCGTCGTAGAGCCGATCCAGGGCGGTCACATCGGTGAGCAGTCGGGTCTTGTGCCGCTCCAGGTCGAGGGTGATGCGGTCGATCTGATCGCGCACTGCCTCGTACTCCTGGAGAAAGCGGGCGATGGGCTTGCCGGAGCCGAAGAGCCGCTTCAGCAGACCGGGCTTCGCGTTCGGATCCAGGGCCTCGACGTCGAAACCGCGCAGGGCGCCGACCATCTCATTCAAGGCGCTGCCCGCGGCGCCCGTGTCCTTGCCGCGCACGCCCTCGAGCATCTGGTCCGAGACCACCGTGAGCTGCTGCTGGGCGCCCGCGCCGAAGTGCATGATGGAGCTGCTGTCGGTGAGGTCGAGCTCGGCCAGCAGGGCCTTGACCTCGGCCTGCTCCGGCAACCCGGCCGGGGAGACGGCCTGCATCTCCCCGCCGGACGGCGCCTGATCCAGGGCCGGTTTGACGTATGAGTCGGTCATCGGAACCCCTCCTGCTCCAACTGCTTCTTCAGGACCTCGATCTGCACGTCGAGATCAAGGACGTCGGCCTGGCGTAGCCGCTCGCGCTGGCGCGCGAACTGATCCTCGATGCTGACCAGGACGTTGCGGAAATTCTGCTCCAGCTCGGGCGAATCCGCATGACGATGGGTGCGGACATAGCCGTCGCTGACCTGCTCGGCACCCTCGAGAAAGACGGTGAGGAAGCGCCGGGCGCGGCGCAGGTCGGACGGCCGCTCGGCGATCTGCTCCAGCATGCCACGGCCCTGGCCGGCGATGCGGCCGAGCCGCAGGCGCAGCTCCGGGTTGCCGATGGCCGCCGCGGCGCGCTCGATGTTGATCAGCCGGCCCTCGGCCTCGGCCAGAGTGCCTCGGCCACCGCGCGGGCCTCCTTGTCGCCGGCGGCGAGACGCTCGCCGACGCGCATGGGCTCCAGTCGGAAGACCAGATGGTACCCGAGCACGGCGATGGCCCCGAAGGCGATGCCGACCGCCAACCCATGCCCGGCCCCGACCGCGGCGGCCACGGCGGTACCGAGCCCGAGTGCCGCGGCCGCCAGGTTCTTCAGCGGCAGGCGCCAATAACGCGAGAACCGCGGCGAGAAACGCCGCTCCCGCGTCTTGCCTTGGTCGGCGAGGCTGCGCCGCGTGAGGACGATCGCCGCCGCTATCAGGGCCCAGCCCAGGCTGTCGCCGAGGAAGCCCGCGAGCTGTCCGGCGCGCGAGCGCGCTGACGGCCGCGAGCGCCAGGGGCGCGGACAGCAGCCACAGCAGAACCAGGCGCGGCGGACGCGCCGGGGTGCTGGTCTCGGGCGCCGGATCGACCACCGGACCCATCGCCCGCGCGCGGGCGAGAATCGCGGCCACGTCCAGCGGTTGGTCGCGGCCCTTGTCCCGGGATTGGGTGCTCATCCCATCAGACCTCAGAGGCTGAAGAGCGACTGACAGGAGACCAGCCCGACGCTCGCGCCGAGCAGGGCCCAGCCCAGCACGCGGGTGCCGAGACTCGGACGCGGCGGCACCAAGGGTCGATCCTCGGGCGCCTGGGTTGTGCTTGCGGCCTGGTATGGCGGAACGACGATGGCCGGTCGGCGAGGCTGGTTCATCGGATCTCCGAGGTCAGAATGGGCACCTTCGGGCGGATCTTCCGCCTGGATCGTCGTGATGATGGTGCCCGATCCCCAAGTTGTTGGTGGTTACAGTCGACTTAAAGCCCCACGCCTCGCGGTGGCATTCTGGCCGCCGTCCTCCTTCGACCAACCGGCGCGAGGCGGATGCGGCGCGCACGCCGGGCGTGTGAACCCCTGGAGACATCGTCATGAGCCCCGATCGCCCCCGCGTTCAGAGACCAGGCCCTAACGCCGAGACCATCAGCCGGGACACGCAGATGTGCATCTCGCTGTCGGCCCGGCCGGGCCACTTCGGGACCCGCTTCCAGAACTACCTCTACGGCGCCCTGGGCCTGGACTTCGTCTACAAGGCCTTCACCACCCGTGACCTGCCCGCCGCGATCGGCGGCATCCGGGCGCTCGGCATCCGCGGGTGCGCGCTCTCCATGCCCTTCAAGGAGGCCTGCATCCCCTATCTCGACGAGATCGATCCCGCCGCCGAGGCGATCGGCTCCGTCAACACCATCGTCAACACGGACGGCCGCCTCACGGGCTACAACACCGACCATATCGCCGTGCTCGCACTGCTCCGGTCGGGCTCGGTGCCCACGGACATGCCGTTCACCCTCCGCGGCAGCGGCGGCATGGCGAAGGCCGTCGCACGGGCGCTCCATGACGCGGGGTTCGCCAGGGGCACCATCGTCGCGAGGAACCCAGCCACTGGCGCCGCCCTCGCCCAGGCCTACGGATACGCCTGGACGGCCGAGCTGGGCGAGGCAGGGCCAGGGCTCTTGATCAACGCCACGCCCATCGGCATGGCGGGGGGCCCCGAGTCCGACCAACTGGCCTTCCCGGAGGCCATGATCCGCGCGGCCCGCCTGGTGGTCGACGTGGTCGCCCTGCCCTCCGAGACCCCGCTGATCCGCCAGGCCGTCGCGCTGGGCAGGCCGACCATCACCGGCGCCCAGATCATCGTGCTGCAGGCGGTCGAGCAGTTCGTGCTCTACACGGGCCAGCGCCCCGATGCCGCGCTGATCGAGAGGGCCGCCGCCTTCGCGCGCGGATCGACCTGATACAGGTGTCAACGAACGCCCCCGCCCAGGCCATCGCCGCGGTGAGGCCCCGCTGCCATGGGTGGCGCGGGAAGCCATACCTCGGCCCGGAAGCCACCGAGCGCGGCGGATCGGCCGAGTCTCAGCCGCCCCCCGTAGGACTCCACGACCTCTCGAGCGATGGAGAGGCCGAGCCCGTGACCGGCGACGGACTCATCCAGGCGCGCGCCACGCGCCGCGATGGCCCCCAGGTCCGCCTCGTCACAGCCGGGACCGTCGTCCTCGATGCTGAGGGTCACGCCGGACGCAGCCCTCGGCCCGGCCCCGGCCGATCGCGCAGCGCACCCGGTGCTCGGCCCACTTGCAGGCATTGTCGAGCAGGGTGCCGATGAGCTCGAGCATGTCCTCGCGGTCGGCCGCGAGGGTGAGCCCGGGCTCGATCGCGCACTCGAGATCGAGACCCTTGTCGGGATGCATCCTCAGCAGAAGGTCGGTGAGCGGGGGTAGCTCGGCAGCCGGATCGAACAGGGAGCCCGGGCGTGCCCCGCCGGCGATGCGCGCGCGTTTCAGCTCACGGTCGAGCAGGACCCGCACCCGCTCGACCTGCTCGCGGCAGATGCGCCGGCCCTCCCCGTCGAGGGCTCCGGTCCCTCGCTCCAACTGCTGAACCATCAGGTTGAGCGGTCCCTTGATCGCATGGGCCAGATTACCCGCGGCGCCGCGTGAACGCTCCAGACGCTTTCCGTAGACGCTGAGCAGCCCGTTGAGCTTACGCACCAGGGGCGCGATCTCGCGCGGAACCCGCTCCGTCAGGCGGCTCTTGGCACCCTGCTCCAGGGCCTCGATGTCCCGATAGACCGGCCGCAACCGGCGGAAGGTGCGGCGCACGATCGTGCGCTGGACCAGCACCATCAGGGCCAGGCCGCCCAGGGCGATCGCCGCCACCGCGCGTTCGAACCGGCGCAGGACCGCGTGCAGGGGGCTGAGGTCCTCCGCGACCGCGACGGTGGCGGTCTCCCCGCCGACGCTGTAGCCCGCGGCGCGCACCAGCAGCTCACGGCCGTTCGGTCCGCGTGCCCGCCAATGGGAGACGGCGCCGGGCGCCAGGGGGTCGAGCGCGATGTCCTGGTCCCAGAGCGAGCGCGAGCGCAGCACCCGATCCCCTATCAATACCTTGAAGTAGTGGCCGGAGAGTGGCTGGCGGTAGATCGGCATCATGCCCTCGCCAGCGGTATCACCGAGGACGTCGGGGGCGTCGCGCAGGGTTCCGAGCAGGGCCTCCGCATCGTGTTGCAGGCGCGAGAGGACATAGGCCTCGGTGCTGCGATGCAGGGTGTCGTGACCGAGCCACCAGGACGCCCCGATCAGGAGAGCGAGGCTCAGGGTCAGGCCGAGATGCAGCCGGCCTTCGAGCGATTGCACCTTCCATGCATCCCGGGGCTCAGGACCGCGAAGGAAAGAGGTAGCCCTGCCCCCGATGGGTGCGCAGGCGATCGCGCCCGATCTTCTCGCGCAGACGCCGCACGTACACCTCGATCAAGTTGCTGCCGTGCTCGGCGTGCTGATCGTAGACGTGCTCGATCAGCCGCTCCTTCGACAGGAGCTTGTCGGGGTGGCGCATGAAGGTGCGCAACAGCCGGAACTCGGTGCCGGTGAGCCCGGCCTCGGCACCGTCGGGCAGGCGCACGCACTGACGCTCCTCGTCGAGCTCCAGACCCGCCACCCGCAGGCTGGGGCTGGCCTGGCCGGCGGCACGTCGGCTCAGGGCCTGGAGCCGGGCGAGCAGCTCCTCGAGATGAAATGGTTTTCCAAGATAGTCGTCCGCCCCGGCCTTGAGCCCATCGACCCGCTCGTGCCAGGCGTCGCGCGCGGTGAGGATGAGCACGGGGGTGTGGATCCCCTCGCCACGCCATCCCCGCAGACACTCCAGGCCGGGTCGTCCCGGCAGGCCAAGATCGAGGACGATCAGCTCATAGGGCCGATCGGCCCCCAGAAACCCACCCTCGCGGCCGTCGCGGACCCAGTCGACCGCGTACCCGGCAGCGGCCAGGTCCCGGCGCAGGCCGCGACCGAGGTCCGGATCGTCTTCGATCAGCAGTAGCCTCATGTCAGGGGTCCTCCAGCTCCAGCTCCAGCATCTCCCCGCTTCGCGCGTCGAACTCCACCTCCCAAAGGACCCCGTTCCCGTCGAGCATATGGATCTCGTAGACGTAGGTGTCGTGCTCGCGTTCGCGATGCAGCCGGGCATCGATCAGGGTGCCGGGTCGCAACGACTGGGCGCGGCGCAGCAGATCCTCCAGCGGGAGGATCACGCCCTGGAGCCGGAGCTGCCGGGCCAACTCGGCCTCGTCGCCGCTCGCGGCCGACACGCCCGGGCCGATGCAAAGCATGAGCGAGAGCGACCCCGCGGGGAGCGCGCCGCGCGCGAAGAATCGGCGTCTTTTGAAATTGTCCAGTGCCGGGTCTCGGTCGAAAGTAAGGTCGCGGCTGATGACTACCGCGCAAGGACGTCCCGCTGCCCACCCCCGCTTATCCCAGTCGCATCGCTCCCTCGGGCGAACCGGAGGAGATCCATAGGAGCCTTCGTCGCGCCGTGAGAAGATGCCGGCCCCGCGCGCCATCTGCGCCTGCGATCGTCATCGCCTTGCGCGAGGAGTCATCCCCCGTGGACCTTCCGATCCTGTTGAAAGCGCTGATCCTGGGTATCGTCGAGGGATTGACGGAGTTCCTGCCGATCTCCTCGACCGGTCACCTGATCGTCGTCGGCAGCCTGCTCGGCTACACCGACGAACAAAGCAAGGTGTTCAAGATCGTCATCCAGTTCGGCGCGATCCTCGCCGTGTGCTGGGAATACCGCGCGCGTATCGCCCAAGTCGTCGTAGGGTTACCGAGCGAACCTATGCAACGGCGCTTCGCCGCCAACATTTTTATCGCGTTTCTGCCCGCCTTGGTGCTAGGCGTGCTGCTGCACGGCACCATCAAGGCGTACCTGTTCAGTCCGCTCACGGTCGCCGCTGCGCTGGTGGTCGGCGGCGCGGCAATCCTTTACATCGAGGGCCGCCGGTTTCGCCCACGGTTTACGACGGTCGACGACATCTCCTGGCGAGAGGCCCTAAAGGTGGGACTCGCGCAGACGCTCGCCATGTTCCCCGGCGTATCGCGCGCCGGCGCCACCATTATGGGCGGCCTGGTATTCGGTCTCTCGCGCCGTGCGGCAACGGAGCTCTCGTTCTTCCTCGCAATCCCGACCATGCTTGCGGCGACAGTTTACGACCTCTACAAGAGCCGGGAGCTGCTCGCCGCCGATGATCTGGCCGTGTTTGCGGTCGGTTTCGCCGCAGCCTTCGTCGCTGCCCTGCTGACCGTCCGGGCCTTGCTCCGCTTCGTGAGCAACCACTCCTTTGTTGGCTTCGCGTGGTACCGCATCGCCTTTGGAATCTTGATCCTGACGACATGGCAGGTCGGCCTGATAGCCTGGTGAACACCAGGGAACAAAGGAAAAGGGGCAGGCCGGACCGGCATTCCGTCGCCCCGCCGCGAGCCTCAACCTAGCTTGTTGGAACCCTCCGTCCGATCGCGCGTGTCGTCAGGAATGTGCTCGGCAATCCACTCTCGCCATACGGCAAGCAGCACGGCGATGACAATGGGCCCGATGAAAAGCCCGACTAGTCCGAAGGCCGCGATCCCGCCGAACACGGCGAAGAGCACCAGGATGTAGGGGATGCGCGCCGCGCTGCTGATTACCAGCGGACGGAACAGGTTGTCGATCTGGCTCACGACCAGTGCGCCCCAGGCGGCGAGCCCGGCCGCCGCCCAGGTCTCGCCCGAGAGGAAGAGCCACAGGCTGGCCAGACCCCAAACCAAAGGCGTACCGAATGGCACCAGGGCAAAGACTGCCGTGACCACCCCGAGGAGGATCGGGGTTGTGAGTCCGGCGGCCCAGTAGCCCGCACCTGCGAGGGTGCCCTGCAGCAGAGCAGTGAGCACCAACCCGTAGAGCACCCCCCGCGCCGTGTCGCCCATGGCCGCCAGATAGGACTCCGCGCGCGCCCCGATCAGGCCCAACAGTAATCCCCGGGTCTGCTCAAGGAGTCGATCGCCGTCGCGATAGAAGAAGTAGGCGCTGAGCAGGGCAAAGGCGAACTTGAACGCCGTGGCACCGATGTCGCCCAAGAGCTTGACCGAGTCATCTAGGAGCGGTTTCAGCCAGTTGAGGCCCTGGCTGCGCAAGGCCGCGGGGTCTTCGGCCGCCATCGACAGGATCCGCTCGAGCTCCGGACCAAGCCAGGGCAGGCGCCGGAGCGCAGCCGGTAGGATGTCCGGCCCCTGGGTCATCAGCATGACCGCGTTGTTGTACACGGATGGTAGCTCCGCCCGCAGCATGACGATGACCCATAGGGCGGGCAGCGCGAACAGCAGCGCCAGTGCCAGGGTCATGAGAACCGCGCTCAGCCCGGGGTAGGGATCGAGCATTGCCCTGAGCCGCCGGTGCAGGGGCCAGGTCACGTAGGCGAGGATCAGGCCCCAGGCGACCGGCACCAGGAACAAATGCAGGACGCGATAGCTCAGGAACAACAGCCCGGCCAGGAACACCGCCAGCGTGATGCGACCGCCGAGGGCGCGGGTGAAGCCGGACTCCGCCATCGTCTAGGGCTTCGAGCCGGCGCGGGCGTGGCGGACGAAGAGCACGGCCAGGGTCAGGGCGGTGAGAGGCAGCACGAAGCCGAGCATGGCAGTCTCGTAGGCCGCCAAGGCTCCGTTGCCGGTCGCGGCGAGGATCAGGTACAGGGTGTAGGCGCAGTAGTACGCGAGGAATAGTCCGCCCTCCCAGCGAGCGATCTCCCGCCCGGTGACGAAGATAGGCAGACAGGCGAAGGCGGCAGCCAGCATCACCGGCAGATCCAGCCGCAGGGCCTGGGCCGCCACCGCCACCCCGTCCGGGGACAGGGCACCGGCCAGCCCGAGCACACCCAGCAGGTTGAACACATTGCTCCCCACGACATTGCCAACGGCGATGTCGCGCTCGCCCTTGATGCTCGCGACCACCGAGGTCGCGACCTCGGGGAGCGAGGTGCCAGCGGCGACGATGGTCAGACCGACCACGAGCTCGCTCATGCCGAGCGCCTTTGCGATGGCGACCGCGCTGGTCACCAGGAGGCGCGAGCCAAGGACCAGTGCGGCCAGACCGACCACCACGAAGACGACATTCAACCATACGGGCGAGCCGCCACCGCTGGCGGGTGCGCCGTTCGCCGCGTTGCGCTCGCGGCGTGCCTGCAACACCTGGAAGCCGACATAGACCAGCAGCCCGGCGAACAAGAGCCCACCCTCCAAGCGGCTGATCTCGCCGTCGAGGGCAAGCAGCAGGACCAGCACCGACACCCCGATCATCACCGGAACGTCCACCCGGATGAGCTGGCTCGCCACAGCGAGCGGCACGATGAGGGCCGAGAGCCCGAGGATGAAGAGCACATTGAAGATGTTGCTCCCCACGACGTTGCCGAGCGCGATGTCCCCCTGGCCGGAGAGGGCCGCAGCCACACTGACGGCGAGCTCCGGGGCGCTGGTGCCAAAGGCGACCACGGTGAGGCCGATCACCAGGGGAGCAATGCCGAGCCGGGCCGCAATGCCCGAGGCCCCCCGCACCAGCGCTTCGGCACCAGCGGTGAGGATGATGAGACCCAACGCGAGCAAGAGTAACTGTGACATGGATATTCCCGAGCGCTGAGCGAGGTAGTTGGTGGGTTGGGGATGAGGGTCAGCGGTCAGCCCCCGTGCCCTGGTCGGCAGACTGCGGGAACTGTGGACGACCACGACGAAGCGGCGCACGATACTCGCCGCGCCCAAACGACGCGATCCCCGCCGGTCCGCAAGTTGCCGCGGCGGCGGCGTCCCCGCCGGGATGGGGCGCGGGCTGTCGACGCCGTTCCCTCGTGAGGTTACGCGACGTCATGAAGATCGTGATCCTGGGTGCTGGTCAGGTCGGGGCCTCGGTGGCCGAGAGCCTAGTCTCGGAAGACAACGAGATCACGGTGGTCGATCTGGATCCCGCGCGTCTCAATCGCTTGCAGGGCCACCTCGACCTTCGTGTCGTGGTCGGAAACGCAGCCCTCCCATCAGTCCTCAGCCGGGCAGGCGCGGACGATGCGGACCTACTGATCGCGGTCACCCAAAGCGATCAGACGAACCTGTGCGCCTGCAGAACCGCCGAGACGCTCTTCCACACCCCCACTAAGATCGCCCGCCTGCGCTCCCCAGACTATTCGAGGCACCCAAAGCTCCTCGACGAACACAACTTCGCGGTCGATTACAGCATCTGCCCCGAACAGGTTGTCACCGATACCATCGTCCGGCTGATCGATTTCCCCGAGGCGCTTCAGGTCATGGAGCTCGGCGGCGGTTTGGTGAGCCTCATCGCGGTCAGGACCAAATCCGGCGACCCTCTGGTGGGGCATCCGGTTTCCGATTTGCGCCGGCACCTGCCCGATCTGGATGCACGCATCGCTGCCATTTACCGGGCCGATCAGGGCATCATCCCAGACGGATCCACGCGTATCGAGGCGGGCGACGAGGTCTTCTGCCTGGCCGCCACCTGCGATATACGTCAGGTGATGAGCGAACTGAGCCGGCGCGACCGCCCCACGCGACGGGTCATGATCGCGGGCGGCGGCAACATCGGGGAGCGAGTCGCAACCGCCATCCAGGGACGGGTCCGGGTCAAGGTGATTGAGATCGATGAGGCTCGGGCGAAGGACCTGGGCGCGCGCCTGCGCGCCTCACTGGTGCTCATCGGAGAGGCAACGGACGAGGCCCTGCTGCACGAGGAGGGAATCGAGGAGATGGATTTCTTTCTTGCCCTGACCAACGATGACGAGAACAACATCCTGGCGGCCCTGCTGGCGAAAAGCCTTGGCGCACGCCGCGTGCTCGCCTTGATCAACCGCCGCGCCTACGTGGACCTCGTGCAGGCGGACCGAATCGACATCGCCATCTCCCCCGCGCAGGTTTCTCTCGGCGCCTTGCTGGCGCATGTTCGGCGAGGGGATGTAGCGGCCGTTCATAGCTTGCGCCGCGGCGCGGCCGAGGCATTGGAGCTCGTGGTTCACGGGGACTCAGCCAGCTCCCGTGTCATCGGGCGACGGGTCGATGAGCTCGACTTGCCCAACGGGGTGGGCATCGGGGCCATCGTGCGTGGAATGACACGCGCCCCCGGCGCGGACGAAAGACCGCGCGTACTGATCGCGCATCGCGACACCCGTATCGAGGCCGAAGACCACGTGATCCTGTTTCTGGTCAACAAATCATTGGTTCCGCGGGTCGAGCGTTACTTCCAGGTTGGCCTCGGCTTCTTCTGATGCGCCCCCTTTGGTCGGTCGCCAATGTCCTGGGTCGGCTGCTCATGGTCTTCAGTCTGACCTATCTGGCGCCGATCGCCAGTGCGCTCTATTTCCGAGACGGGACCCTGATTACTTTCGTGGTGAGCCTGGCTGCGTGCCTGACGGCCGGGCTCGTCCTAGAGCGATCCACGAGGCGATTCCGCACTGAGCTCAAGGCGCGTGACGGCTTCTCGCTGGTGGTGCTCGCCTGGAGCCTCACAGCGGCCATTGCGGCCGTCCCGCTGATGCTGCATGAGCCGGAGGCGCTGGGTCACCCGATGACCTTCACCGACGCCTTCTTCGAGACCATGTCCGGGCTCACGACCACCGGGGCCACGGTCATGGTCGGGTTGGATTCGCTGGCACCATCAGTCAACCTCTGGCGACATACGCTGAACTGGCTCGGGGGGATGGGGATCATCGTGCTCGCGGTCGCCATCCTGCCGCTCCTGGGCGTCGGCGGTCTGCAGCTCTTGCGCGCCGAGGTCCCCGGACCGATCAAGGACACTCGACTCACTGCCCGTATCCAAGACACCGCAGCCATACTCTGGACCGTCTACCTCGGCATCACGATCGCGTGCGTCCTGGCTTTGAAAGTCGCAGGTATGGGTTGGTTCGATGCCGTCTGCCATGCGTTCGCCGCCCTTTCCCTCGGCGGCTTTTCGACTCGGGACGCGAGCATCGGCGCCTTCGACTCCCCGCGGATCGAGGCGGTGCTTACCCTGTTCATGGTGATCGCCGCGCTGAACTTCGCCACCCATTACCTGGCGTGGCGCAGCCGCGCCCTCGGCTGCTACTGGCGCGACGCTGAGGCGCGCGGCGTATTGTTCGTGATCCTAACGAGCGTTCTCGGATGCACCCTGTTCGTTTGGTGGAAAGGCACCTACTCCGACCCATGGACGGCGCTGCGGCACGTTAGCTTCAACCTGGTCTCAGTGGCCACCGACTGCGGATTCGTCAGCACCGATTACGCCACCTGGCCCTTGTTCGTTCCCTATTGGATGCTCTTCCTCTCCTGCGTCACCGCAAGCTCGGGCTCGACAGGGGGCGGCATCAAGATGATCCGCACCCTGATCCTGACCCGCCAGAGCCAGCGCGAGCTAACGCGCCTGATCCACCCCACGCTCGCGGCACCCGTCACCGTAGGGGGGGCACAGATCCCCAACGGCATCGTGTTCGCGATCCTGGGGTTTATGTTCCTCTACTCCATGAGCGTCATCGGGCTGACCCTGTTACTCATCCTCGGCGGGCTCGATTTCGTCTCGGCCTTCTCGGCGGTGATCGCTTGCATCAACAACATGGGCCCCGGGCTCGGAGCGGTCGGGCCAGCAGCCAATTACTCAGGTTTGAGCGACTACGAGACCTGGGTCCTGAGCTTCACCATGTTGCTCGGGCGCCTCGAGGTCTTCTCGCTGTTGATCCTGTTCACGCCCGCGTTCTGGCGCAAATAGTGGCCTTTGTTGCCCCTACAGACACAAACGTCAGGTTTGCGGCGGCAGTTTGGGACCTTTGTCTGCGCCGATTCCAGGGGGCTCGTCCGGCGCCCCGGAGACCGCTTCGCCGGAAACCGACCGGCGAAAGTCGCGAATGGCCGATCCGAGGTCGGCTGCGATACCCGGAAGCCTCTTGGATCCGAACACCAGAAGCAGGACGAGCAGAATCAGGAGGATCTCCCAGAAGCTGATGCCGGAGATGCCCATGGCGACGGCCTCGGTGAAGGTAAGGTCGCGCAGGCGGGGCGCGACACCCGATGCAGCGATGCTAGCAGCGCGCGGACAAGCGGGATAGAGTGTCTCGTCGCCGGCCGGGCGGGGCCAGCCAGTCAAGCCCGGGGACATCAGCGCGGGTAACGGCCTGCATCCCGGGAGGCGCAGTGTCGAATCTGTTCCGCACCAAGCCCATCAATGCCAACCATCATCTGGTCGACACAGGCCTGCACCGGGTCCTGGGTCCACTGGACCTGACCCTATTGGGTATTGGGGCCATCATCGGGGCGGGTATCTTCGTGCTGACCGGGGTCGCAGCGGCGACCAAGGCGGGCCCGGCGATCATGCTCTCGTACGTGGTCGCGGGCACCGCCTGTGCGTTCTCCGCACTGGCCTATGCGGAGCTCGCGGCAGCCATCGGCGGCTGCGGCAGCGCCTACGGCTATGCTTACGCGGGCATCGGAGAGATCGTCGCCTGGATCATCGGGTGGGACCTGATCCTCGAATACGGCGTTGCGGTTGCGGCGGTCGCCATTGGTTGGTCGGGATATGCCAACAACGCCCTAGAAGCGCTCGGTCTCGGGTTGCCAGGGGAGTTCCTCAAGTCGCCCGCAGAGGGAGGCATCCTGAATCTGCCTGCCACGGCGATCGTTTTGGTTCTCGCGGCGCTGCTCTCAATCGGGATTCGCGCGAGCGCGCGGGTCAACACCGCGATGGTATTGATCAAGCTCCTCGCCATCGCGGTCTTCCTCGGTGTCGCCGTCGGCAACATAGACCCGGCGAACTGGAGCCCGTTCGTTCCCTTCGGGTGGAACGGCGTCATGGGCGGCGCGGCACTAATCTTCTTCGCCTACATTGGGTTCGACGCAGTCTCTACCGCAGCGGAAGAGGCCCGTAACCCCAGGCGGGACCTACCCATCGGCATCCTCGTCTCGCTGGCTGTCTGCACCGTCATCTACATACTTGTGGCCGGGGCACTGACCGGAGCCGTGCCGTACGCGACCTTGAATGTCGGCTCACCGGTCGCAGACGTCCTGCTGCGGCTCGGCCGTCCTTGGGCCGCCGGCCTGGTCGCCGCAGGCGCCATTGCCGGCCTCACGACCGTGATGCTGGTGCTGTACTACGGGCTCACCCGGATCTTTCTAGCCATGGCGCGCGACGGTTTGCTACCCCCGGTTTTTGCGCGGGTCCATCCGCGTACCCGTACGCCCATGATGGTGATCGTCGCCGCGGGTCTTGCGATGGCGGCAGTGGCCGGCTTAACCCCAATCGGCCAGGTCGCCGAGTTGGTTAACATTGGCACTCTCGCGGCCTTTTTCCTCGTTTGCGTAGGGGTCATCAGGCTGCGCCATACGCACCCCGAGCTGCCGCGCCCGTTCCGCACCCCATTCTCGCCGCTGATCCCCCTGCTCGGCGCGGCTGCCTGCCTGTACCTGGCTCTGAACCTGCCTTGGGTCACCTGGCTCAGGTTCGCGCTCTGGCTCGGCCTAGGAATCGCGATCTTTTGGCTGTATTCCCGACACCGCAGCCTCCTCGCGGGACCGGGTTAAGGGAACTCGAGAGCTTGCGCAAGCAGTGCGCCGACGGGCTTCCGTGTCCCTCGACGCCCAGCAGGTTGAACACATTGCTCCCCACCACGTTGTCGACGGCGATGTCCCGCTCGCCCTTGATGCTCGCGACGACCGAGGTCGCGACCTCGGGCAGCGAGGTCCCAGCGGCGACGATGGTCAGCCCGACGACCAGCTCGCTCATCCCCATCGCCTTGGCGATGGCCACGGCGCTGGTCACCAAGAGGCGCGAGCCGAGCACCAAGGCGGCCAGCCCGACGACCAGCAAGAGGGCGTTCCGCCACAGCGGCGACCCCACGACCGCGGCCGGCCCTGAGCCCCTCGCGGGACGCTCGCGACGCGCCTGCACCACCTGGAAGCCGATGTAGACCAGCAGCCCGGCGAACAGTAGCCCACCCTCGGCGCGGCTGATCTCGCCGTCGAGGGCAAGCAGCAGGACCAGCACCGACACGCCGATCATCACCGGTACGTCCACCCGGATGAGCTGGCTCGCCACGGCGAGCGGCACGATGAGGGCCGAGAGCCCCAGTATGAAGAGCACATTGAAGATGTTGCTCCCCACCACGTTGCCGACCGCGATATCCCCCTGGCCGGAGAGGGCCGCCGCGACACTGACGGCGAGCTCGGGGGCGCTGGTGCCGAAGGCGACCACGGTGAGACCGATAACCAGGGGCGCAATGCCGAGACGGGCCGCGATGCCCGAGGCACCGCGGACCAGCGCCTCGGCGCCGGCTGTCAGGATCACGAGGCCGAGCGCGAGCAGGAGTAAGTGGGTCATGACCAGTCAGCGGCAAAGCCGCCAGGTGGTTGATAGGGACGCGCCCGCGCTGGGCGGGTGCAACCGCGAGTCGTGGTATCCCGGACTTGGTCCCGATCGCGGCGACTGCCGGGCGGGTCAATCGGGGGCGACGGACTCCCGAGCCGCCGCCTCTCCCGGATCGGGGAATCGGACGTCCTCGTAGACGGCGTTCTGGTCGCACTCGAAGTCCAGGGAGTCGATCCGCAGGGGTTCGCCCTCGGAGAGCGGATGGAGGATCCAGCCCTCCGGGTGGCGGCGAAAGACCTCGACCGAGCGCGCCCGCGAGTCGATGAGCACATATTCCTCGAGTGCCGGCAGCTTCCGGTAGGCGGCGAACTTGGCGCCGCGATCGTAGGCCTCGGTGGAGTCGGAGAGGACCTCGATGACGACGGTCGCGTTGCGCTTGGCGGTCACCTGATCGGCGTCCGCCGGATCACAGGTGACGAAGCAATCGGGATAGAAGAAGGCGTCGGCCCGCTCGACCCGGAGCTTCATGTCAGCCATATAGACGCGACAGGGACGGCCCCGGACATGGGCGCGAAGGAGTGAGGCAAGGTTCAGGGCGATGGTCGCGTGCTGCT
>CAVQQM010000039.1:0-23584 GCA_963714915.1 uncultured Gammaproteobacteria bacterium | reverse complement strand
TCGGATCGATGCGGGCGCTCCCGGCGATTGAGTGATGCCAGAGAGGCTGCGGGGGTGGCCGCCTGCCCCGGATCACGACGGGACTGCCCTCGCCAGCACCTCATACGAAAGCATGCTTTGATACTGGAATCCCAAATTAAAGCAGCGCTTTAATCTAGAGCCAGAAATCGAAGCAGACTTTCAATGCCCAGAACCACCGGCACCTACGCCACCTCGACCACGCTGGGTGAGTCGATCCCTGCCTTCGTGCCCCGGCCGCTGCCCCCGGCCGACCCTCGTCTGGCGCCGACCTGCTTCGTCGATCTGAACCGGCAGGCGGAACTGGCCTTGGCGCGCCTGGCAGGGGTGTCAGGGCTGGTCCCGTCGGTGGACTGGCTGCTCTACAGTGCCATCCGCAAGGAAGCATTGCTCACCTCGCAGATCGAGGGCACCCAAGCCACATTGACCGACCTGTTCGACGAAGAAGCCGGCATCAGGGTCAGCAACACCGACGATGTCGAGGAGGTCACCAACTACCTGTGCGCCTTCCGCTGGGTGCAGGGGCAGTTGCGCGACGCGCAGGGTCTGCCGATCAGCGTTCGCCTGCTGTGCGAGGCGCACGGCTTGCTGCTCGATGGTGCGCGCGGCGCCGGCAAGCAGCCAGGCGAACTGCGCCGTTCGCAGAACTGGATCGGCGGGACGAGGCCGGGCAACGCTGCGTTCGTGCCGCCCCCGCCACAGCAGGTGGTCGATCTGCTGACGGACCTGGAGCGCTTCATCCACGATGCCGCGCCCGACCTGCCGCCCCTGGTCAGGGTGGCGCTGATCCACGCCCAGTTCGAGACCATCCACCCCTTTCTGGATGGCAATGGTCGCATCGGACGGCTGTTGATCGCTACGTTGTTGGAACACTGGGGTCTGTTGAAGGAGCCGCTGGTGTACTTGAGCGGCTACCTCAAGCAGCATCAGGCCGAGTACTACCGGCGCTTGTCGGCCATCCGCAGCGAGGGCGACTGGGAGGGCTGGGTGTCCTTCTTCCTGGAAGGCGTCGCCGTGGCGGCGGCGGATGCGGAACGAAGCATCATCGACGTGGCCAGCCTGATCGCGGCCGACCGCAGGCGCCTGCTTGAATCTCCCAAGGCGGGGCCGATCAGTTACCGATTGTTCGAGCTGCTGCCGACGATGCCGCGCTTCAGCGTCGAGCACGTTCGCCAGCGACTGGACACGACCTTCCCCACGGCCAGCGCGGCCGTCAATCTGCTGGAAGATCTCGGCATCGTCGCCGAGCTCACCGGGCAGAAGAAGAACCGGATCTACAGCTACCAGGCTTATGTGGAGCTGCTTACCCGATGACGAGTGCCCGCAAGCCCGCAGCAACCCGCACGATTGGTCGTCACCTGAGGGTCCAAACCGAGGTTCGCGGTTCGCACCTGATCTCAAGCCAGGAATGAGTGGGGCTTCGCGGGAAAACCTGGAGTGGAAGACCCACTGGCCCGCCGGGGTCTCTCGGGAGGAGACTCCGGCGCGGGCCGGTGCTCAGCCCCCCAGCGTCGGGTAGTCCGTATAGCCCTCGGCACCGCCGCCGTAGAAGGTCGCCGGATCGGGGCTGTTGAAGGGGCCGCCCGCACGGATGCGCTCGGGCAGATCGGGGTTGGCCAGATAGAGCCGGCCGAAGGCCACCAGCTCGGCGTCGCCCCTGGTGATCTCCGCCGCGGCGCGCTGCGGGTCGTAGGCCCCGTTGAGCATCAGAGGGCCGCGGAAGCGCGGGCGGATGAAGGGCAGGATCGCCTCCATCTGGGGCGCGCTCCCGCGCATCACGTCCGTGTCCGCCGCGTGGAGATAGGCGATGCCGAGATCATTCAGGCGCGCCGCCACGTAGCCCTGGGTCTCCGCCGGGTCCGCGTCGGCGATGCCATTGAGGCCGAACAGGGGCGCCAGACGTATCCCCACCCTCCCGGCGGGGATCTCGCCCAGCACCGCCTCCATCACCTCGAACAGAAAGCGGCAACGGTTCTCCAGGCTGCCACCGTATTGGTCCGAGCGCTGGTTGGTGTTGCTCGCCAGGAACTGGTGGATGAGATAGCCATTGGCCGCGTGCACCTCCACCCCATCGAAGCCCGCGTCCAGAGCATTGCGGGTAGCGCTCGCGTAGTCCTGCACCGTCGCGCGGATCTCATCCACCGACAGCTCCCGGGGCGGGGACACCGCAGACGGGCCACCCCTGCCGTCAGCGTCCACCACGAACACCTGGCACTCGTCGCAATGGATGGCCGAAGGCGCCACCGGCGCCTCGCCCGGATGGAGAGACTCATGGGACATGCGCCCGCAGTGCCACAGCTGCAGGAACATACGTCCTCCCGCCGCGTGGACCGACTCGGTCACGCGACGCCAACCGTCGGTCTGCTCCCGGGTGAAGATCCCCGGGGTGAGCGCATAGCCCATGGCGATCTGGGAGATGTTGGTCGCCTCCGAGATGATCAGCCCCGCGCCAGCGCGCTGGGTGTAGTACTCCGCCATCAAAGGCGTCGGCACGTTGCCCGGCTGGCCGGCGCGCGAGCGGGTGAGGGGGGCGAGGACGATACGGTTAGGCAGGGTCAGCTCACCCACCTGGACGGGAGTGAACAGCACATCGGTGTTGGACATGGGGCAGGGCCTCGGTTGCAAAGGGATAGCCCCTGCCAAATCGGGCCGCGACTGGGGAATTACCAACCCCCCGCGTTCTGGTGCGCACCCTGGCCGGGACCGATGGAATTGCGGAGACCTCCGCGGTCGCGGCGCTCCCGCCCATCGCCCGCGTGCTTCATCCCGACCCCGCGATCCTCTGGATCGACGACCGCCTTCCCAGGCTCGTGAGCGTCGTGCGCGGTGCCCTCGCCTTCGAGCTCGTGGAATTCGTCCCTCTGCGCCGGGTTTCGCCGAATCGTGTCCCGGTATGGCCGCGGGAGCTTCCTACCGACCCCTCATGAGGCCCCCTCGATGTCCAGGGCGATGATCGCCAACATGCTGGCCCGGCCGCTGTCCTTCTCCCGGATAGTCTCGGCGTCACCCTGGCCGGGGGAGACGCTCAGAGACTGAGCCTCCCCTCACCCTTTTACGCAGACCACCTGCTTGAGGGTGTGCACCACCTCGACCAGGTCCGATTGGTTGGCCATGACCTGGTCGATGTCCTTGTAGGCCCCCGGGATCTCGTCGATCACGCCTTTGTCCTTGCGGCAGATGACGCCGTCGGTCTGCGCGACCAGGTCGGCGACGCTGTACTGCCGCTCGGCGGCCGTGCGGCTCATGCGCCGGCCCGCCCCGTGGGCGCAGGAGTGGAAGCTCTCCGGGTTGCCCCGGCCGCGCACGATATAGCTGCGTGCCCCCATGCTGCCGGGGATGATCCCGAGATCGCCCTCGCGGGCCCGGATGGCTCCCTTGCGGGTCACCCAGACGTTCGCGCCGAAGTGGTGCTCCCGCTCCACGTAGTTGTGGTGACAGTTGACCACGGCCATCTCGGTCTGGAAGGCGGGCAGGTGCCGAGCCAGGGCGGCGAGGGCCAGGCGCATCATCTGGTCGCGGTTCTCCCGCGCGTAGGCCTGTGCCCAGGAGACCGCCGCCACGTAGTCCTCGAAGTGCTCGCTGCCCTCTGGGAAGTAGGCGAGATCCCGATCCGGCAGCTGGATGAACCAGCGCTCCATGTCGCGGCGGGCCAACTCGATGAAGTACTGGCCGATGGCGTTGCCGATGCCCCGGCTGCCCGAGTGCAGCATCACCCAGACCCGATCGGCCTCGTCCAGGCACACCTCGATGAAGTGGTTGCCCCCGCCCAGGGTGCCCATCTGGTTCACCCAGTTGGAGAAGCGTCCAAAGGTCTTGAGCAGTTGCGGGTGGCGCTCGGTCATCGCCTCGAGCCGGGCATCGAAGGGCCGGGCGGCCGCGGTCAGGGCGCGCTCATCCTTGTGCTGGGCGCGGCCGACCGGCACGTCGCGGCTGATCTGATCGAAGACCTGCTTCAAGGAGCGCTCGTCAATTGCGTTGGCGTCGAGGGAGGTGCGCACCGCCGCCATCCCGCAGCCGATGTCCACCCCCACCGCGGCCGGGATGATCGCCTTGTGGGTGGCGATCACGCTGCCGATGGTGGCACCGATCCCGCCATGCACATCGGGCATGGCCGCGACGTGACGGTGGATGAAGGGCAGCTTCGAAAGGTTCACGAGCTGCGCCCGCGCGGACGCCTCCAGGTCATCGGTCCAGACCTTGACCGGGCGTTCACCCTCGCTGATGACTTGCTTGATGGGCACGGTTGTCTCCAGGGCCGTCTCATGTTCGCGACAGGGCCTGCCAAAATCGGGCGCGGCGAGCCGTGCCGGGACGGCGGGGGGACGGATGGCCGGAGGGGAGTGGCCGGTTCTCGTGTTGCCCCGCCAGATCGACTGACGGGGTTGCCGGTCAGACGATCAGATGGTGTCGGGCGTCCTAAAGCCGAGGTGTGGGCGCCGATAGCGCCACAAGTCGGCGGTCCGGGTGCCGTGCAGGCGTTTGCACACCCTGACGGCGCCCCACGGAACCCAGGATATTGCCTCCATCCAGACAGCACGCCGCGCACCGCCGGGATGAACGGCGAACGCGGCGACGATGGATGCGACAAGACCTTGCATGCGCACGGGGAACCAAGACGATCAGTTCACGAGTGCGGGAGCGAAGGCTACGCCCGATAAATATCGGTGGCAAGCACGATCAGTGGACGACTGCGGCGGAACCGTCCTGGGGATGGGCCTAAGATCATCAGCCCCGTTCGTACCCGAGCGATGTCAGTTCGTTTCGGCGCGTGCTACTGGACGAGGCCCAAACCAGGCGATGCGGATGTCCGTAAGGGATCAGCCGCGGGGCATCGGCTGCGCCGAAGGGAAGCACGCCGGCAAGACCGACGTGCGGATCATCGACATCGTGGACACCGCTCACCCAGCACTGCTGCGGATGTGGGACAAGCGGAGGCTTGGCTATCGGGCGATGGGGTATCGGATCGATGCGATCTGCCTGGATGCTTTGTAGCAAGCCCATATTCAGACTATATTCGGTCGCCGCCGACTCGGGCAGGCAGGACCATGCGCTACTCATCTCAAGTCAAACCCTTCAGCTACCTCAAGGCCAACGCCGCCGAGGTGCTTGGGCGTCTGGCCGAGGAGCGCGAGCCTCTGGTCATCACCCAGAACGGGGAAGCCAAGGCCGTGTTGCAGGACGTGGCTTCCTTTGAGGAAACCCAAGAGACGCTGGCCTTGCTCAAGGTCCTGGCGCTTGGTCAGCAGGACGTGGAAGCCGGCCGGGTCAGGCCGGTGGCCGACGTGGTGGCGCGCCTTCGAGCCAAGCGGGCGGGCAGTGACCGTCAAGCCTGATGGCCGGCGGACCGGCCCCATACGAGGTCCTGCTCACCCGGGGTGCGGAACAGGACCTGGAATCCATCCATGACTACATCGCCGAGTGCGATTGCGTGGCGAACGCGGACCGCGTGCTCGACCAGTTGATGGAGGTCGTGAGAGAACTGGCGCAGTTTCCCGAGCGAGGCAGCTACCTGAATAAGCTGGTGGCACTCGGCATCAAGGAGTACCGCCAAACCGTGTTCAAGCCCTACCGCCTGATCTACCGTCTCATGGGCCACCAAGTCTTCGTCTACCTGATCGTAGATGGTCGCCGAGATATGCAGTCCGCTTTGGCTCGGCGGCTTCTCAGCGCCTAACCCATCCTCTCCGTGCGCTCCTGAGCTATTACTCAGGGGTACAGCGAGGTTCCGGGCAGCCAACCGCCCTTCAGCAACCCCAAGGGCTCGGATCCTGTCTGGGCCTTTGCTCTTCGCTTCAGCGCCGTTTGTTCGAGGGTTGCGCGGTCGTTCCATACCCCATGGTCACGACCAGACTCAGCAAATGAGCCCCCCATGGCCCATGCTGTCGCACATCGGATGTGCCCAGGCGGACGGAGAGACGGTTGTCGGATGGTCTCGGATGCAGCGCAGATGGATGTGCCGCCGCCGGTTCAGTTCGCCCCCGCCACCGCAATCAAGCCGATGAGACTGATCCCATGAGTCTGGACTTCGCCACCCTCGCGGCTCTCCGCGATCATCACCCGGCGTGGCGGCTCCTGGCGTCGCCTCATGCGCCCCTGGTGGCGAGCTTCCTGCACCGGGTCTTCGTCGCGCCCAACGTGCGGGTGATGTCGGCCGCGGATCTCGCCGAGGCCCTGGAGGACGAGCTCTATGCCCTGCGCCAGCAGCTCGGTAGCGGCGCCTTTCCCCATCCCGCCCTGACCTATCTGAACGAATGGGCGGCGCCGGACAAGGGCTGGCTGCGCAAGTTCTACCGGCCCGGGACGGACGAGCCCCAGTTCGATCTGATGCCGTCCACCGAGAAGGCCATCGCCTGGCTGGGACAGCTCTCCGAGCGGGTCTTTGTGGGGACGGAGTCGCGCCTGCTGACGCTGTTCGAGCTCCTGAAGCAGATGGGCGAGGGCAGCGAGTCCGACCCCGCCAAACGCATCGCGGAGCTGGAGCGGCGGCGCGCGGAGCTGGACGACGAGATGGAGCGCATCCGCTCCGGCGACATCCCGCTCCTGGACGACACGGCCATCAAGGAGCGCTTCCTGCAGTTCCTGCAGCTGGCTCGTGAGCTGCTCACGGACTTCCGGGAGGTGGAGTACAACTTCCGCCAACTGGACCGCAAGGTGCGCGAGCGCATCGCCCTGTGGGAGGGCGGCAAGGGCGAGCTGCTCGAGGAGATCATGGGCGAGCGCGATGCCATCAGCGACTCGGACCAGGGCCGAAGCTTTCGCGCCTTCTGGGATCTCTTGATGTCGAGCCGACGTCAGGAGGAGCTGACCGAGCTGCTCGACCGCGTCCTGGCGCTGCCGCCCGTGGCCGAGCTCCATCCCGACGCGCGCACCCGACGGGTGCACTACGACTGGCTGGAGGCCGGCGAGCATACCCAGCGCACGGTGGCCCAGCTCTCCCAACAACTGCGGCGATTCCTGGACGACCAGGCCTGGCTCGAGAACCGCCGCATCATGGACATCCTGCACGGCATCGAGGCCAAGGCCGTGGCCCTGCGCGGGGAGCCGCCGGTGGGCGAGATCATGACCATCGCCGGGCCCGCGGCCAGCGTCGAGCTGCCGATGGAGCGCCCCCTGTATGCCCCCTCGCGCACGCCCCTGATCGCGGACATCCGGTTGCAGGACGGGGATGAGGATCTCGACCCGTCGGCCTTGTTCCAGCAGGTGGTGGTGGACAAGGCGCGGCTCGCCCGTAACATCCGCCAGGCCTTGCAGGGGCGTGCTCAGGTGACGCTGCGGGAGCTGATCGACGCCGGCCGCTTGATCATGGCCTGGCCGAGCTGATCGCCTACCTACAGCTCGGCGCCGAGTCCTTCCAGGCGGTGGTCGACGAGGGCACCACGGATGTGATCACCTGGGAGTCCCTCGGCGAGGGCGCCGAGCCCGTGCGCAGGCGGGCGCGCCTGCCCCGCGTCATCTTCGTGAGACAGTGATCCTGGAAACAGCATCCGCATCCGACATCGCCGCCGAGACGCCCGACGGGATCGCCCAGGGCAGCGATCTCTCGACCCTGGCCATCATGCTGCTCAAGGGTGTCATCTATCGCGAGGGCGACGAGCGACTGTGGGGGGCCTTGCTGCGCCTCCAGGCGCGCGTGCGCGACTATATGGCGGTGCTCGGGCTCGAGCTGGTGCTGGACGAGGCGGAGGGGTATGCCTTCCTGAAGAGCCGCCCGTCTGGGCCCGAGGACGAGGGCCAGACCGGCCTGCCGCGCCTGATCGCGCGCCGCCCCCTGTCGTTCCCGGTCAGCCTGCTGCTCGCCCTGCTGCGCAAGAAGCTCGCCGAGCTCGATGCCGGGGGCGGCGACACCCGCCTGGTGCTCACCCGCGACGACCTGGTGGAGCTGATCCGGGTCTTCCTGCCCGACACCAGCAACGAGGCGCGCCTGATCGACCAGATCGAGACCCACATCAACAAGGTGATCGATCTCGGCTTCCTGCGGCGCCTGAAGCCCGCCGGTGGCGCGGCCGCGGCGCCGCCCAGCTATGAGGTCCGGCGCATCCTCAAGGCCTTCGTCGATGCCCAGTGGCTGGCCGATCTCGATGCCCGGCTCGCGGCCTATCGGGCGCATCTGAATGGCGATCTGAGCGCACCGCGAGCCGACCATGAATGAGCCCCTGACCCTGGAGCTCAGCTTCGTCGCGGACGATGCCTTGTCCGGTTTTCGCCTGCGGCGCCTGGAGGTCTTCAACTGGGGCACCTTCGACGGCCACGTCTGGACCCTGACCCTGGACGGGCGCAACGGGCTGCTCACCGGCGACATCGGCTCCGGCAAGTCCACCCTGGTGGATGCCATCACCACCCTGCTGGTACCGGCCCAGCGGGTGGCCTACAACAAGGCGGCCGGGGCGGACAGCAAGGAGCGCACCCTGCGCTCCTATGTGCTCGGGCACTACAAGTCCGAGCGCAGCGAGGTCACCGGCAGCTCCCGGCCCGTGAGCCTGCGCGACCCCGGCAGCTACTCGGTGATCCTCGGCGTCTTTCACAACGCGGGCTACGACCAGACCGTGACCCTGGCCCAGGTCTTCTGGATGAAGGACACCCAGGGCCAGCCGGCGCGCTTCTTCGTCGGCGCGGAGCGCGACCTCTCCATCAGCACGGACTTCGCCCAGTTCGGCTCCGAGATCACGCGGCTGCGCAAGCGATTGCGGGCCGCTGGGGCGACCGTCGAGGACAGCTTTCCGGCCTACGGTGCCTGGTTCCGGCGACGCTTCGGGATCGAGAACGACCAGGCCCTGGAGCTCTTCCATCAGACCGTGTCGATGAAGTCGGTCGGTAACCTCACCGAGTTCGTCCGCGGCCACATGCTGGAGCCCTTCGAGGTCGCGCCGCGCATCCGCGCCCTGATCACCCACTTCGACGATCTCGACCGCGCCCATCAGGCGGTCCTCAAGGCGCGTCGCCAGGCCGAGCTGCTGGAACCCCTGGTGGCGGACTGCGCGGGCCACGCGGCCCTGGCCGGCGACCTCCAGGGGCAGCGCCGCTGCCGCGACTCGCTGCGCGCACACTTCGCCAGCCTGAAGCTGGCCCTGCTGGACCGGCGTCTAGCCCTATTGGATGAGGACTGGGCTCGGCTCGACGGTCAGGTCGCGCGACTCCTCGAGCGGCGGGATGCCGAGGCCCTCGCCGTGACCGAGCTGGAGCGCGCGATCCGGGACAACGGCGGCGACCGGCTGGAGCGCCTGGCGGCGGAGATCCGTCAGCGTGAGGCCCTGCGCGATGCCCGCCACGCAAAGGCCCAGCGCTACGCCGAGCTGACCGCGGTGCTCGATGAGCCCCCCGCCGGCGACCTCGATGGCTTCCGTGCCCAGCAGGACCGCTTCCGGACCCTCCGCGAGGACCTGCGGGGACAGGATGCGGATCTTCAGAATGCGCTGACCGAGCACTCGGTGACCCTGCGCCAGGGTCGCCAGGAGCACGACGCCCTGAGCGGCGAGATCGACAGCCTCAAGCGCCGGCGCAGCAACATCGACGATCAGCAGATCCGCATCCGCGCCGCCCTGTGCGGGTCACTCGGGCTCGACGAGGACGCGATGCCCTTCGCCGGCGAGCTGCTCCAGGTTCGCGATGACGAGCGCGACTGGGAAGGTGCCGCTGAGCGCCTGCTGCGCAACTTCGGCCTGTCCCTGTTGGTGCCGGACGATCACTACCGGGCGGTGGCCGACTGGGTGGACCGCACCCAGCTGCGCGGGCGCCTGGTCTATTTCCATGTGCGTCCGCGCCGCCGGGCGGACTTGCCGGGGCTGCACGCCGACTCCCTGGTGCGCAAGCTCCAGGTCAAGCCCGATTCGCCCTTCTACGACTGGCTCGAGCGCGAGCTGGCCCATCGCTTCGACCTCGCCTGCTGCGCCACCCAGGAGCAGTTCCGCCGTGAGACCCGGGCGATCACCCGCGCCGGCCAGATCAAGGATCCGAGCGGGCGCCACGAGAAGGACGACCGACACCGGATCGACGACCGCGGCCGCTACGTCCTGGGCTGGACCAACGCCGCCAAGATTGCCGCCCTGGAGTCCAGGCGGGGCCAGTTGGAGGCGCGTCTCGCGGGATCGGTGGCCAGATCGCCGAGATCCAGCGGCAGCGAGAGGGCCTCAAGGGCCGGTTGGAGGCCCTGACCCGGCTGGAGGAGTTTGTCGATTTCTCGGAGCTGGATTGGGGGAGCGTCGCCGCCGAGGTGGCGGCCCTGACGGACGAGCGTGAGCGCCTGGCGGCCGCCTCGGATGTGCTCGCCCAGTTGGGCGAGCGGCTGCGCGAGGCCATGGCCGCGCGGGCTGCGGTCGAGACCGAGCTGGAGGCGGCCCGGGACAAGCGCTCCAAGGTGGAGCAGCGGCGCAGCGATACGCGAGACCTGCGGACGCAGAACCTGGACCTGCTGCGGGAGACGCCGCCGGACGAGACCCTCTCCGAGCGCCTGGAGGCGCTGCGCGCCGAGGCCCTCGGCGAGCACCATCTCACGGTGGAGTCCTGCGACAACCGCGAGCAGGACGTCCGGGCCTGGCTCCAGGCGCGCATCGACGCCGATGACAGGAGGCTGGCGCGTCTCGCCGAGCGGATCATCAAGGCCATGTCCGCCTTCAAGGACGAGTTCAAGCTGGAGACGGCGGAGATCGATGCGAGCCTCGCGGCCGCGTTCGAGTACGAGCAGCTCCTCGAGCAGATCAATCGCGACGACCTGCCGCGTTTCGTCGCCCGCTTCAAGGAGCTGCTCAACGTCAACACCATCAACGAGATCGCCAACTTCAACGCCCAGCTCGCCCGCGAGCGCGAGACCATCAAGGAGCGCATCGGGCGCATCAACGAGTCCCTGACCCAGATCGACTACAACCCCGGCCGTTACATCCGCCTGGAATCCCAGATCAGCCCGGACGCGGAGATCCGCGACTTCCAGGGCGAGCTTCGGGCCTGCACCGAGGGCGCTGTGACCGGGTCCGAGGACGCCCAGTACTCCGAGGCCAAGTTCCTCCAGGTGAAGGCCATCATCGACCGTTTTCGCGGTCGCGAGGGGCTGTCCGATCAGGACAGGCGCTGGACCGCCAAGGTCACCGACGTGCGCAACTGGTTCCTGTTCGCCGCCAGCGAGCGCTGGCGCGAGGACCACGCCGAGCACGAGCACTATTCGGATTCCGGCGGCAAGTCGGGCGGGCAGAAGGAGAAGCTGGCCTACACCATCCTGGCCGCCAGCCTCGCCTATCAGTTCGGCCTGGAATGGGGCGCAGTGCGCTCGCGCACCTTCCGCTTCGTGGTCATCGACGAGGCCTTCGGGCGCGGCTCCGACGAGTCGGCCCAGTACGGGCTCGAGCTCTTCCGGCAGCTCAATCTCCAGCTCCTGATCGTCACCCCCCTGCAGAAGATCCACATCATCGAGCCCTTCGTGTCCGCGGTGGGGTTCGTGCACAACGAGGGTGGGCGGGAGTCGCGGCTGCGCAACCTGACCATCGAGGAATACCGGGCCCAGAAGGCCTCTCACGCGACGGGCTCGGCTACACCCGCGCAATCGATCGGTGAGGCGCCTTGAGCTGGACCCGGCCGGCCGACCTCAGGGCCCAGCTCGCCCGGCTCTGGGAGCGCGGCGAGCTGCTGCGCCCCGCGGTCACGGGCGAGGACGGGTTCCCGCTTCGCCTCGCCCTGAAGGGGCCGAGCTCGGCGGATCTCGCCGACCGCTTCGAGGCGGTGCGCCTGTGGTCCACCGAGCTGGCGGCGATGCCGCACCTGCGCATCGTCTGGCGGGAGGTCCGCCACCGGGTCCAGGGGCTCCAGCGGCTGCCCGGCCAGGTCTGGGTCGATGGCCTGAACGACGCGTTCGCCCTGCTCGGCAGGCGACGCGACGCCGAACGGTTCTCGGGGCTGGTGGGGCTGGCACGGGCCAGGACGCCCGCGGTTCTGTCCTGGCTCGAGCGCCGGCCCTTGCAGGCGTTAGCGCTGGCGGATGAATGGCCGCGACTCCTGGACCTGGTGGGCTGGCTGATCGCGCATCCCCGCCCCGGGGTCTATCCGCGCCAGGTGGATGTTCCCGGGGTGCACAGCAAGTTCATCGAGACCCACCGCGCCGTCCTCTCGGAGCTGCTGGATCTGGCGCTGCCCGCGGATGCCATCCAGGCCGATTGCACGGGCGTCACCCGATTCAACCAGCGCTATGGGTTCCTGAGCAAGCCAGTCCGCATCCGATTCCGCGTGTTGGACGAACGGATCCCGCTGGTGCCTCGCGCCCATCTTCCCGACATCACCCTGGATGCGGACAGCTTCGCCGGTCTGGACCTGCCGGTGCGGCGCGTCTTCATCACCGAGAACGAGACCAACTTCCTGGCCTTCCCCAGGGCCGCCGATGCGGTCGTGATCTTCGGGGCCGGTTACGGCTGGGAGGCCTTGGCCCAGGCACGCTGGCTCGAGCGCTGTATGGTCCACTACTGGGGTGACATCGATACCCACGGCTTCGCGATCCTGGATCAGCTCCGCGGTCGGCTCCCCGCGGTGCAGTCCTTCCTCATGGACCGGGCGACCCTGGACGCCCACCAGGCCCAGTGGGGCGAGGAGCCCGATCCGGTGATCCACGATCTGCCCCGTCTCACCACCGAGGAGCAGACCCTGTTCGATGACCTGCGGGACAATCGCATCCGGGTGGGTCTGCGGCTGGAGCAGGAGCGGGTGGGCTTCCAATGGCTGACGGCGGCCCTGCTGCGGGTCAACGAGGATCCGGCATGAGCGTGGCGGGCTCAGGTCTCATGACGCGATGTCCCTCGGTCCGATCCCCGTCGCCCGGCGTTTGCTGATCACCTCATCGCATCGACCCCATGGATCCGCTCCAAGACATCAGCCTGACCCTGGTCCTGGTGACCTTCGCCGCCAGCTTCGCGGCCTGTTTCTTTTCCAGCCTGTCGGGCGGCGGGGCGGGGCTGATCCTGCTGCCGGTGCTCCTGTTCACCGGTCTGCCCTTCATCAACGCCCTGGCCAGCCATAAGCTCGCGGTGGGCTTCATCGGCATCGGCTCGACCATCCGCTATGTGCGCGAGGACCTGATCGACTGGCGGGTCTTCTGGTGGACCGCCCTGGTCGGTCTCCCCTTCGTGGTGCTCGGCACCCGCTTCGCGGCGGCGGTCCCGGGCGAGGTCATGAGACCCCTGGTGGGCGGGATGATCATCGCCATGGTGTTGATCTCCCTGGCGAGGCGAGCGGCGCCGGGGGTCTTCCAGCCGGAGCGGTTGTCGCCCCGACTGCTCCTGATCGGATCCATCGCCCTGGCGCCCGCGGCCTTCTATTCGGGCTGGATCTCGGCCGGCGCCGGGGTCTTCACCACCTTCATCTATCTGTGGCTGCTGCGCTACGACCAGCTCCATGCCACGGTCATGACCCTATCGGCCAACGGGATCTTCTGGAACGGCGTGGGGGCGGTGGCCCATGTCGCCATGGGGCATGTGATCTGGCCTCTGGCGCCCGGGCTGATCCTGGGCGCCCTGCTCGGCAGCTATGCCGGCGCTAGTGTCGGGATCAAGCGGGGCAACCGCTTCCTGCGGGTCATGTTCCTCGGTACCGCCGCGGTGACCGGCGTGCTCCTGCTCTATCCCTGGATACGCGATCTCACAATCCGGTGACAGGGAGCGGGACGACGGCCGCCTCCCGAATGCCGATCGCCCGGCAATCGACCCTGTGTCGACCGCTGGCCTGACCCGCGTGGCCGGATCACGCGGCGGCAGGCGTGACGCCGGCCCTCAACCGTCTTGCCTCCCGATCTCCTCCTCCCAGGGAGGGACTCTCGGGACACGTCGCGAGCGTGCCACCACCTCTTCGAGGTCGGGGCTTCCTGGCGAAACAGGCACCGGGATACCTCGGACGTCACGGGCTACGAACTCCGCCCGCGTCCAGTCAACGGCCGCAGGGTCGTCCCCGATCTGCGCCTCCACCACAAGGACCATCGGCTTCAGACTCCCCTTCAGTCGTTTTGCGTCCTCGGCCAGGGGCGCGTGAGCCTCGAGAAAGAGCTCGCCGTTCTTCCATCCCGCGAGATAGGGCTGGTTGACGATGTTGACCTTGGTTCCCACCGGGACCTCTTCAAACAGCTCGGCTATATCCTCCGGGTAGAGCCGGATGCAACCATGGCTGACGCGCATGCCGACGCCATACGGCTTGTTGGTTCCGTGGAACAGATAGCTGGGACGGCTCAGGCGCATGGCGTGCAGGCCGAGCGGGTTGTCGGGCCCCGCCTTGACCACGGCCGGCAGAACGTCGCCCTGACGGGCGTGTTCCCGGCGCACGGACGCGGGCGGCGTCCAGGTCGGGTTCTCGATCTTCGAGGTGATCCGCATCCGTCCGGTAGGGGTCCGCCAACCCTCACGTCCAATTCCTAGCGGGTGGGTCACGACGACCTGCGGCTCCCCTTCCTGGCGCTCTGGAAAGTAGAACAGGCGCAGGGAGGCGAGGTTTACGACGATCCCCTCTCGCGGGGCGTCGGGGAGCACGAACTGCGTCGGCAGCACCACACGCGTTCCGCGCCCCGGCAACCAGGGGTCTATCCCGGGGTTGGCCGCGACGATCTCGTCGTGGCCGAGGCCGTAACGGCGGGCGAAGTCCGGAAGCGTGTCCTCGTCGCGCGCGACGACCACCTGAACAGCCCCGACCACATCGGTGTCTTCATCCGGGAGAACGAAGCGATCGCCGCGGATTGGTGTTTGTCGGGAGGAGGCAAAATCGGTCAGGCTGGCGCAACCGGACACGAACAACCCTGCGAGCAAGGCGATACACCCCAGCGCCGACAAACGCCGCCAACGCCAGAATACCGGCGACCGGAGGCCCGTCGATGTCGCGGGGCTATCGGCATACACAAGTCTGTCGAGCATTCGCACCCCCTTTCGGGCATCTTGGATCGGGACTCATGGACATCCAGGTTCGGAATCGGACACGCCACCATGCGGCCACATCGTGCCCTGTTCGGCGTCCGCAGCGCAAGGCGGACATCATCCACAGGATTGACGGCAAAGGGGTCTGAGTGAATATATCCGTTCTTCCGCCAGCTTGGATCACGCCTGTGCCCGATCCATTCGCGGCCTACACGGAAGCGGGCCCATCCCAGGGGGTTGGTGTCAGATCCCGGAAACCACCCACTTGATGGACTGGGATGTCGCTATCTCCGCGCGCTCGTTGATCTCACCGACGTCCTTCATCACCGTGTAGATTTCGATCAACGCGACCCGAAGTCGTTTGGCGTCGCGGCGGGCCTCGTCGCTGTAGCCCCCCTCCACGGCGAGATCGATTGCAGCGATGGAGTCGCGCCCGCCCCACCAGGCGTCGTCGTTCAGCGTCCGGCATCCATCCAGCGCCGAACGGGCGAACTGATCGCGGGCGATCATGGCCAGATTGGCCTGAAAGACATGGCCGTAGTCGCGCAGCAGCTACTCGACCACCCTCAGTGTTTCCTCCATTGAGAACTCCAAGACCGGACCGTATAGGTTCAGGCTCGCCCGAAGCTCCACGCTTGAAAGGCGGATGCGCAGATGAACTCGACGATTGTAGATTCAATCGCGCACGCGACTCGGACAACCAAGTATCTGATTCGCTCTCGAGACTGGCAATGGGGCTTAGGGACGACGGGCGCCCGCGTGACCACAGGCACCTAGGCGCATGCTCCAATCTCGGAGCCTGAGAGCCGGTTGAGCTCGGCTTGTGGACCTTCAGGTGGGCGAAGATTCGTAGGACGAGGAGTCGACCCGATGGTCGTGGTCGTCAAGGAACGCGAAAAAAAAGCCGCCCCGGGTTCCGGGGCGGGAGGTTACCACCACTGAGGAGATCGGCCGACTTCCCCACGTCGGTAACACAAGGTTAGAGGGACTCGGCCGTCCGGTTCTGAGGTGTCCTCTACACTTCCGAGCATGTTCTCGGCGGAACAGCACGGGCGGCGCGCAACGATATCGCTTCACCTTCACGCCGAGCGCGAGGCCGGCAAGGCGGCCGGTGTGCTGGGGCTGTACTCTGTCACCGAGGGGGCCATCGCCTTCGCCGCCAAGGACCCGCTGTGGGTCATCCCGGCCGCCATCCTCGGCTCGGCCACGCCCGGTGCCCTGTTCATGCACTTCAGCGTGGGACTGCGTGCGCCCCACGGTGGTGTCTTCGTCCTCGCCATTCCGGATGCCGTCAGCCACCGGGCACGGTATGCCCTGGCCATCGTCGTCGGCACGGCGATCACCGCCGAGGCCCTGCTGATCCTCAAGCCATCCTTCGAGGAGTCAAGGCCCGCTCCGTCCGTCAGACTTGCGCCCAAGTGACTGGAACCGATATCCATGCATGATCGGCGGTTCGGCGCAGCCCAGGAGACAAGACCATGTTGCATCGACACACCATCGGCATCATCGGTACCGGCCAGGTCGGCATGGCGGCAGCCAACGCGCTGTTCCAACAGCGAATCGCCAACGAGCTGATACTGATCGATCTCGACCGCAATCGGGCCGAGGGCGAGGCCATGGATCTGATGCACGCCCAGGGGTACGTGGGGCGACGCCGGGTGCGGGCCGGGGACTATGCGGACCTGGGCGGTGCCCAGATCGTGATCGTCACTGCGGGGGTGGGGCAGCGGCCCGGGGAGGATCGCCTGTCGCTGCTCAACCGCAATGCCGCGGTCTTCCGCTCCATCGCCGAGCAGCTGGACCGCCATGCCCCCGATGCCATCCTGCTGATCGCGTCCAACCCGGTGGACATCCTCACCTATGTGATGCAGGGGCTCTCGGCCCGGCCCCATGAGAAGGTGATCGGCACCGGGACCATGCTCGACACCACGCGCCTGCGCAGCCTGCTCGCGGAGCACTATCAGGTGGACCCACGTTCGGTCCATGCCCTGATCCTGGGTGAGCATGGGGACTCGGAGATCGCGGTCTGGAGCGGGGCCAACATCGGCGGGACGCCCATCCGTCACAACACCATCCTCGGCAAGCCCTACGATCCGGCCCTGCTGGAGTCCATCCTGACCCAGGTGCGCCGCGCCGCCTACGAGATCATCGCCCGCAAGGGCTACACCAACTGGGCCATCGGTCTGGTGCTGGCTCATCTGGTGCGCACCATTCAGGAGGACCAGGGTAGCGTGCTGCCCATCAGCGTGCGGCTCCACGGCGAATACGGGATCGATGATGTCTGTCTGAGCATCCCTGTCGCGGTCGGGATCCATGGCGCGGGCGGACGGGTGCCCATCCCCCTGGAGGACACCGAGCGCGAGGCCCTGGTAACCTCGGCCGAGACCCTCAAGGGGTTCCTGGGCGCGCTCGAGCTATGAGCTGGAGGCCGTCGCGAGGCGCAACCGGGCGTGAGTCCTGGATCCTTTGGGCGGCCCGCGACGTCGGTCGGCGACCACTGGAGCAGCGAGCCTCATGAGTGTCATCACCAATCCCCTGTTCCCGGGGAAGCACTTCATCGGCACGGTGCTCGAGGCGCTCGAGACCAAGACCGCGATGTCCGGCGAGCTCACCCGGCGGTATCTCCAGCGCGCCGCCATGGCCGGGGTCATCATCGGGCTCTTCTATGCGACCAACTTCGCCATCATCGCGGCCTTCGATGCGGTGCCGGTGGGTGAGACGACGCTCCACACCCTGGGCAGGATCGCCGGCGCCCTGGCCTTCGGGTGGGCCCTGGTGTTCATCCACTATTCGAAGTCCGAGCTGCTCACCTCGAACATGATGATCGTCTCGATCGGCGCCTATCACCGCCGCATCGGATGGCCGAAGGCGTTGCGCCTGCTCTCGCTCTGTTATCTCGGCAACTTCCTGGGCGGGCTGTTCATGGCCGCCTTGTTTCGGTTCAGCACCCTGACCGAGGGGCAGGTCCAGGCGGAGATGCTCCATTCAGTCGCGGTCAAGCTGGCCTATATCAGCGACGGGGCCGCCGGCTGGGGTGATCTCTTCGTCCGCGCGATCCTCTGCAACTTCATGATCAACCTGGCCGTTCTGCTCGTCTACAACGGGCTGATCAAGGATGACCTGACCAAGAGCCTGGTCATGATCGTGTCGGTCTTCATCTTCGCCTTCCTGGGGTTCGAGCACTCCGTCGCCAACACCGTGCTCTTCACCATCGTCGGTCTCAAAGAAGGCATCGATCTCGGCCTGGCGGCAGGCAATGTCGCCATCGCCCTCGTCGGCAACTTCATCGGCGGCGGCCTGCTCATCGGGCTCTATTACGCCTATGTCAACGACGACGCCAAGTATCTGAGCACGCGCCCGCGGTCGGCGGATCCCTCGAGCCCCAAGGCCCCGTGAGCGGGGCGGGAACCCGCCCGTGCCGCATCAATCCGGATCGGATCCTTCGGGGGGAGAACCGAGTGCGACGGGCATCGGTTTGCCGAACACCCGGTCCAGGTCCTCGATCAGGGCCCGGCTGGGCCGCTCGTGGTAGACCCCGCGCGTGAAACCCAGCTCCGGGCGCATGCCGCGCAGGAAGAGGTACAGGGACCCGCCCTGGTGGGTGTCGTAGTCGTACCCGGGCAGTCGGGCGGCGAGCCAACGGTGCAGCGCCAGGGTGTAGATGAGGAGCTGGATGCGGTAGCGATGCTGGACCATCGCCCGCGTGAGGCCCGCGGCGGCGTAGTCGTCCGGGTGGTCGCCCAGGTGGTTTGACTTGTAGTCGACCACATAGAACCGGCCGTCCGCCCGCAGGACCAGGTCCACGAACCCCTTCACCAGCCCGTCGACGGGATCGCCGGCGATGCCGTCGGCGTCGTGCATCCCGTGCCGGCGCAGCACGCCCGCGAGTTCTGTTGGCTCGAAGCCGTCGATCGCGAAGTGGAACTCGAGCTCGTTGCGCCGATCCGCAGGTCCGACCCCCGCCAGCCGCAGCCCCTCGGGCGTGAGGGGGGTGTCCAGCACCCGGCGCGCCAGCACGGCCAGGGTCTCGGACCACTCGGGCCCGATCCCGTGGCGGGCGAGGGCGTCCCGGGCCGCCGCGCGCAGGACCTCCAAATCGGTGGCGCGGAAGTCGAGGGTCTCGAATAGACCATGCAGGCAGTGCCCGGCCCGCACCCCGCGCGGGAAGCGATAGATGGGATCGGGGGGCGTCGCCGCGCGCTCGTCCGGCTCGATCGGCGCCTCGGCGTCCGGTGCGTCGGTGCGGGTCAGGGGATCATGGTCCGGGCGCTCGTCGGTGTGTCCGCCCGTGAGTGCCGAGAAGCTCAGTAGCCGCCAGCGGTCCGACACCCGGCCCTGGAAGAGCGCGGCGCGCAGATCCGGGGTCTCCGCCCGGTCCGCCGCCTCGGCCTCGCCGGTGTCGGTCGCCGACTCCTCGAGCGCGACGCATCCGGGCGCTGAGTCCGCCAGGGCCTCGAGATCCGCCCGTAGTGCGGCCGCGTCCATTGCCTTCACGCGGTTCTTGACGGGCGGACCCTCCGGGCCTTGATGGAGCAGCCAGGCCCCGGCCGAGCCCTCCGCCTCGTTCACCGGCCCCCAGTGGATCACGCAGCGCTTGCGTGCCCGGGTGAGGGCGACATAGAGGAGCCGCAGCCCCTCGGCCAGGGTCTCCTCGTCGGCCAGCCCCCGATGATCGGGGTGATCGGGCGATCCCAGATCGAGATAGACCTGGAGGGTCTCACGGTCATGGAAGACCACCGGGTCCCTGGGCCCCGCCCGCCGGGGACCGCCCCAGGGCATGGGGATAAAGACCACCGGGTACTCGAGCCCCTTGGCTCTTGTGGAAGGTGACCACCTGCACCAGGTTCCGGTCGGTCTCCAGACGCAGCTGGGCCGCGTCGTCGGCGGCGCGGCCCTCGGCCGCGACGGTCTGCCAGCCAGCGCAACAGCGCCTCGGGCGCACGGGTGCTTCGCGGCCGGCCTGCCTGGGCCAGCTCGGCCAGCTGCAGCAGGTTGGTCAGCCGGCGCTCGCCGTCGGCGCCGCGGCAGCAGCCGAGCGGGGCACGCCTTCGCGGGCATCCAGCTGGCGCAGCATCGCGGCCACGCCCGCGCCGCGCCACGGTCGCGTCGGTAGCCGGCAAACGCCGCGATGCACCGCGCGCCCAGTGCGGCCGTCGGTGTCCGTCACTGCGGCGCCAGTCGGTCGGCGGCGTCCAGCCCAGCGGTGCGGTGGCCAGGGCGGTGCGCACGGCCGGATCCGCCGGCGCCCGGCTCGCAGGGCGGCAGGATGGCGGCAGGTCCTCGGCCTCGTCGCTGTCGAACACGCTGCCGGCCGCGAGCTCGACGCTGGCCACGCCAGCGCCGACAGGGCCCGCCGCACCTGGCCGCCGTCCTTGTGGCTGCGCACCAGCACGGCGATGTCGCCGGCCGGCCAGGGCCGGCATCGCCCAGCCGGGCCGCCGCCCGAGCAGGCCGGCGATCTGGCGGGCGAGTCTGCGGCGGCCAGTGCCCGGGCGCGCGTCGGCGGTGGCCGGCGGCCGTCGCGGCTGACGGCATGCCGTCCGACCAGCGGCACCAGCGGATGACCAGGGGCCCGCGGCGGGCTCGCCGCCCGATGCGTCAGGGGCTCGTCGTCGGCCCGGACCCGGCCCGCACCGGGCTGGTAGGCGATGTCCGATCGCAGCATGAAGGGCCGCGCGGGGCGCCGAAGATCGCGTTCACGGCCTTCACCAGCGGCGCCGCCGAGCGCTGGTTGTCGGTCCCAGCGTGTGGATGGAGCCTCGGCCGGGCATGCGCGGCGGGCGTGCAGGTAGGTGTAAGAGTCGGCGCCGCGGAAGGCGTAGATGGCCTGCTTGGGGTCGCCGATCAGGTACAGCCCGACCCGGCGTCGCGGCGTCCGCCCCCCGTAGATCCGCTGGAAGATGCGGTACTGCAGGTCGTCGGTGTCCTGGAACTCGTCGATCAGGGCGTGGGGATACTGGGTGCTCAGACGCACGGCAAGGGCCGGTCCATGGGCGCCCTCCAGGGCCTCGGCGGTCTGGCTCAGGAGATCGTCGAAGAAGGTCACCCGCAGCTCCCGCTTCGCCCGCGCCAGGCCCTCGCGGATGGCGGTGAGTGCCTCCGCCAGCAGGGCGGCACGGCGCTGGTCGCCGAGGGTCTCCAGATCGAGCCCCGCGAGCCCGTCGCAGAGGTCGAAGAAGGGATGCACAGGCGTCGCGTGGTTGCGCTTGATGGAGGTGGCGAGCTTGGTTGCCGTGAAGAGGTGGAGATTCCCGAGGCCGCCTCTGCTCAAGATGCCGGGGTCGTCGGCGAGTCGGTCCATCCCGGCGATGGCGGGCTCGACGGACCGGGCGCTATAGATGTTGCGCTTGAGCGCGAGGTCGTTCCGCAGGATCGTACAGACCGCCTCCCGTGCCCCGGGCCAGGCCGCGGCCAGGTCGCGGGCCAGGGCGTCCAGTTGGGCCAGCTCGGCGCGCAGCCGTTCGGGGTCTGGGCCCAGCACCTCGGGCGACGGGCCGCGCAGTTGGCGCTCCAGCAGGGCCAGCAGGCTGGCCGGGCCGTCCTTGAATTGGCCGAGCAGCCAGGCCGCCTCGGCGGCGTCCGACCGGCCGAGGCGCCGGCGCCAGAAGTCCTGGGCGGCGGTCTGTCGCAGCTCGGACTCGTCCTGGATCAGCTCGGCGTCGAAGGGCGTGCCGCTCTCGAAGGCATAGTCACGCAGGACCCTTTGGCAGAACCCGTGGATGGTGTAGATGGCCGAGCGATCTAGGTCGGCGATGGCCTGCTTGACGCGGGCGTGCGCCAGGTCCCGCTCGGCCAGTGCGGCCGCCCAGGCGACGAGGACCGGGTCCTTGGACCCGTGCCCGTCGAGCAGGTTCAGGGCCTCCCGCAGACGCCGGGCGATGCGGTCGCGAAGCTCCTGGGTGGCGGCCTCGGTGAAGGTGAGGACCAGGATCTGGCTCATCTCCAGCCCGGCCTCCACGAGGCGCAGCACCAGATGGGCGATGGTGTAGGTCTTGCCCGTGCCGGCGCTGGCCTCGATCAGGTGCAGCCCCCCCAGGTCCAGGGCAAGCGGGTCCTGGCTGATCCGTCCGCTCATCGCGCTTCCGCCTCGTCCTGCCCCTCCAGGGCCCAGAGCAGCGGGCCATAGACTCGCCCGGCCAGCCCCACGGTCAGGGCGATCTCCGCACCGGCGAGGGGGGCACGCCCGCGGAAGCAGGTCCGATTCGCCGGCTCATCGCACTCGCCGGCGCGCTGCCGGTCGCCGTACCAGGTCTTGCGGGCCTGGTCGTCTTTCCCGCTGGCGAGATCGAACGAGGTGCTGGCGAAGAAGGGCATGGGCTCCCGCTGGCCTTGCTCGAAGAGCGCGATCAGGTCCAGCAGGAGATCGCGCGCGTCCGCCACCGGTTCGAGCTCCAGGCTGTCGGTCTCGGTGATCAGGATCGATCGGCACGGGATCCCCGCGGGACGGGCCAGGTTCAGGGCCAGGTGACGGATCCAGAGCCGCAGCCGGTCGGTGGGCCGGGTCTTGCCCACCCGATGGTCCAGTAGGCCCGCCCCGGTCAGACCGTCGAGCCAGCCCGTGACACGGCGTGTACCGAGATCCAGGTCCAGCTCCAACGGCGGACGGGGATCGATCCGATGGGGCGCGAGCCGCTCGCGCAGGGCCTCGACCACGGTCAGCCCGGTGTCGAGGGTGATCTCTCCGGCGGTCCCGTGGGGGAGCAGCCCCTCCGCCCGTAGGGTCCCCAGGGCCCGCTCGCGGTCGCCCTGGTCCGGTGTGGTGACAGGCGTGGCGCCGGGGTCCCTGTCCAGCAGGCGAAAGACCCGATCGCGGATCTTCCAGCCCTCGAGGGTCGTGGCGACGAAGGGCTCCGACTCGGCGAGCCGACCGTCCTGCCCCACACGCCCGAGTCCGACCACCCGATCCAAGAGCCAGGCGGAGGGCGAGCGCCAGAATCCGATCAGATCGTCGAGGTCGATGGCGGCCGGTTCCCCGGTTGGCTCCCGGCTGGCCCCTCCGGCCGGGGCGTGGGTAGGGGCTCGGGGGCGAAGCGGTCCGCGCCCGGCTCGCGTACCGCGGCGGCCGCGCGGCACCAGTCCGACCGGTAGCTCGCGAGCCGCGGGTCGGAGCCGTCGAAGCAGCGCCTGGAGAAGGGCTGGAGCGGATGGTGGGCCAGGATCTGGACGACCGGGTCGCGGCCGTCCGCTGTGCGGTAGGCGGCGCTGCAATAGCTCAAGAGCTCGGTCAGGAGCACCGAGGGCACCTTGAGGGCGTTGTCGCGGGCATCCTGGCCCACGTAGAAGATCAGCAGCCGGTCGCGTGCCGCGAGCAGGGTCTCGAGGAACAGGAGGCGGTCGTCCTCGCGCCGGTTGCGGTCGCCGCGGCGCGGATGCGCGGTCATGAGATCGAACCCGGGCGGGTGCTGCTGACGCGGGAAGGCCCCGTCGCCCATCCCCAGCAGGCACACCACCCGAGCTGGGATGCTGCGCATGGGGACCATGTTGCAGAAGGTCACCCGACCCTGGAGGAAGCGCTGGGCCGGGGCCGGCCGCGTCGAGACACTCGGCGACCAGGGTCTCGATCAACTCCGGTCCGATGGGGTCGGAAAACCCCGCGGCGGCTGTGTCCGTGCGCAGGGCGTCCAGCGGCTCGCGAGGGTTGGCGGGTCTCCTCGTCCTCGTCGGGCGCCAGCAGCTCGCCCAGCAGACGGTTGATGTCCCGGGCC
>CAVQQM010000038.1:0-18660 GCA_963714915.1 uncultured Gammaproteobacteria bacterium | reverse complement strand
TGTCGCCGTGGCTCCACAGGGTCTCGGTGCTTGCGACCCAGGGTTCCGCGGGATCGAAGACGCAGACATCGGCCGGTCGGCCGGGACGGATGCAGCCCAGGTCTCGCCCGGGGGGATGGCCGAGGATCTCGGCAGGGCCGACCGTGAGCCGGGCGATCAAGGTGGGCAGGTCCAGCACACCCTCGGCGACCAGGCGCAGCCCGAGCGGCAGCAGGGTCTCCAGGGCGGAGATGCCGGGGGCGGTCTCGGGGAAGGGCGCCTCCTTGGCGTCGGCGTCGTGGGGCTGGTGATCCGAGCAGACCGCGGAGACGGCCCCCTCGGCGACGGCGATGCGCAGGGCGTTGCGGTCGGCGAGGGTGCGGAGGGGCGGGATCACGTGGCAGTCGGAGCGGAAGCCGTCGAGGTCGTCCTCGGTGAGGAAGAGCTGATGCATGGCCACATCCGCGCTCGCCGGGACGCCCCGACGGCGCGCATCGGCGAGCATCTCGGCGCCCCGCGCGCTCGATAGACCCCGGAAATGGATCCGCGCCCCGGTCTGCTCGGCGAGCGCCAGGGCGCGGGCGACGGCCACAGTCTCCGCTGCCTCGGGGATGCCCGGCAGGCCCAGGCGGGTGGCGACCCGGCCCTCGTGGGCGCAGCCGCCCTCGGCGAGATCGGGGTCGAGCGGCTGAAGGAACAGGGTGATCCCGAAGGTGGAGGCATACTCCAGCGCCCGGCGCAGCACCTGGGTGTTGCGGATGGGCCGGTCGGCCTGGCTCAGCACCGGGCAGCCGGCCTGCTTGAGCGCGGCCATCTCGGTGATCTGTTTGCCCTCGAGGCCCTGGGTGATGGCGCCCGTGGGCAGCACCCGCGCGAACCCGTGGCGCTCGGCGGTCTGGTGCACGAGCTGGGCGACCGCCGGGGTATCGATGATCGGCACCGTATCGGGCGGGCAGCACAGGGTGGTGATGCCGGCGGCCGCGGCGGCCCGCGTCTCGCTCGCGATGGTGGCCTTCTGCTCATGGCCGGGCTCGCGCAGCCGCGCGGCGAGGTCCACGAATCCAGGGCAGACCACGAGTCCCCGGGCGTCCAGGGTGCGGTCGGGCAAGAACCCGGCGGGTGCCGCGCCCACGGCCAGGATGCGCCCATCGGCGACATGCAGATCCGCCTCCTGATCGGTGCCGCTCGCGGGATCGATCAAACGGCCGTTGCGGATGCTGAGCTTGTGCGCCCTAGGCATGGGACACCCCCGGCTCGGGGCCGTCCGCCGACTGGGCGCCTGATTGGTTGAGGGACTGGGCGCGCAGGTTCTGGGTGCCGATGCACATGGACATCACGGCCATGCGGATGGCGATGCCGTTGCTCACCTGCTCCAGGATCACCGAGCGCGGCCCGTCGGCCACGGCCGAGTCCATCTCCACGCCCCGGTTGATGGGGCCGGGGTGCATCACGATGGCATCGGGTTTGGCCGTGGACAGACGCTCCTCGGTGAGCCCGAAGAGCTGGTAGTACTCGTGGGCGCTGGGCAGCATGGCCCCGCTCATACGCTCACGCTGGAGCCTGAGCATGATCACCACGTCCGCATCGCGGACCCCCTCCCGGAGGTCGTTGAAGACCCGCACCCCCAGGGACTCGGCCTCGGCGGGGATCAGGGTGCGCGGCGCGATCACCCGCACCTCCCCCGCGCCCAGGGCGTTGAGGGCGGCGATCTGGGAGCGCGCCACCCGCGAGTGCAGGATGTCGCCCACGATGGCCACACACAGGGGCTCGAACGCCCCCTTGTGGCGGCGGATGGTGAACATGTCGAGCATCCCCTGAGTGGGGTGCGAATGCCGCCCGTCCCCGGCGTTGATCACGCTCACGTGGGGGTCCGCATGGGCGGCGATGAAATGGGCCGCCCCGCTCGCCGCGTGACGCACCACGAACATGTCCACATGCATGGCCTCGAGGTTGCGCAGGGTGTCGAGCAGGGTCTCGCCCTTGCTGGTCGCCGAGGTCGCGATGTTGAGGTTCAGCACGTCCGCCGACAGGCGCTTGGCCGCCAGCTCGAAGGTGGTGCGGGTCCGCGTGCTGGTCTCGAAGAAGAGGTTGGCGACCACCTTGCCCCGGCACAGGGGGACCTTCTTCACGGCCTGCTGGGCGACCCCGAGGAAGCCCTCGGCCTGGTCGAGGATCTCGGTGAGGAGCCCCGCGTCCAGGCCCTCGATGGTGAGGAAGTGCTTGAGATTGCCCTGGCCGTCGAGCTGGGGATTCGGCGTGCTCACGGGGCGCCCCCGGCCGTGCGCTTGTCCTTCGGCGGGACATCGACGGCGACCATGGTCAGGGGGTCGGGTCCGGTCAGCTTGATCTGCTGGGTCTGACCGAGTCGGGCGTGGAATCCCACCACGTTCGGCTCGATGGGCAGTTGGCGGCCGTCGCGCTCGGCCAGGGCGGCCAGGGTGACCGACTTGGGACGTCCGTAGTCGAACAGGACATTGAGGGCCGCGCGAATGGTGCGTCCGGTCTGGAGCACATCGTCGACCAGGATGAGATGACGGTCTTCCACCGGCACCGGCAGATGCGAGGGCCTCACCTGGGGATGCATGCCGATGCGGGTGAAGTCGTCCCGGTAGAAGGAGATGTCCAGCGTGCCGAGGGCCTCCCCGATACCGAGCAGCCCCTGGAGACGCTCCGCGACCCAGACGCCGCCCGTATGAATGCCGATCAGCAGGGGGGCGCGCACGCCGCGCTCGGCCATGCGCGCCTTGAGCTCCTCGGCCATGCGCGCGATCGCGGCATCGATCTCGCCCGCGTCCTTCCAGGGCCGGGTCGTCGGTTGGGTGTCAGGGACTTGGGGGTTTTGGGGATTGCTCACAGAGCCAGGTTTCCAGGATCAGGGCCGCGGCCACCGCATCCTCCCGGAGCCTGTCCGTGGATCTGGGGCCGGGGCGGGATTTCAGCTCACGTCGCGCCTCGACCGAGGTGAGACGCTCATCGACCAGGTGCACCGGGAGCCCGAAGCGCCCGTTCAATTGGCGGGCGAAGCGGTGCACGCGCGCCGACCACGGGGCCTCGGTGTCGTCCATCTGATAGGGCATCCCGACCACCAGGGCGACCGGCTGCCATTCCCGGATCAGGGCCTCGATCCCGGGCCAATCCGGCCGCTCGTCGCGCCCGCGCAGGGTGACCAAGGGCGAGGCCGAGCCGGTCACGGACTGGCCGACCGCCACCCCGATCTTGCGGGGTCCGTAGTCGAACCCGAGCAGGGTCGTCATCGGCGAGCGGGCGGTCGGACTCGGGGCGCGGCCGGATATCAGGCGTGCCCCGCCTCGCCGCTCAGGAGGTTGAGATCGACCCCAAGCAGGCGCGCGGCTGCCAGCCAGCGCGCCTCCGAGTCCAGGCGGAAGATGATCTCACTGTCGGCCGGGCCGCTCAGCCAGGAGTTGGCGCTCATCTCCTGCTCCAACTGCCCCCCGCCCCAACCGGCGTACCCCAGGGCGATCAGGGTGCGCTCTGGCCCCTCGCCGCCGGCGATGGCCTCGAGGACATCGCGGGAGGTGGTGACACTGATATCGGACGTGACGTTCAGGGTGGAGTCGAAGTCCACGCCCGCCGAGTGGAGCACGAAACCGCGGTCGGTTTGCACCGGGCCGCCCTGATAGACCGGGGTGTCGCGCACCCAGTCCAGGCGGGTGGTGATCTCCAACTGGCCGAGCAGGTCGCCGAGGGTGATGTCCGTCGGGCGGTTGATAACGATCCCCATGGCGCCCTGGTCGGTGTGCTCGCACAGATAGGTGACCGTGCGCGAGAAGTTCGGGTCCTGAAGACCCGGCATCGCGATCAGGAAATGATTGGCGAGTGAGGTGGCAAAGCTCATGGGGCTAGTATCCCGATCGCCCACTGGGGTGGCAAGCACGCGCTGAGCGGGGCTGCCGGAGCAGGGGGTCCCACGCTCATCGCGGGATGGCCCGCGCGGGCGGGTGGACGCGCATCGGCGTGGCCGGGCTCGCCCCGGCGACGGCCTACCAGTCGAGCCCGCCGCTCTTGAGGAAGCGCCAGGTGCGCATGATGTCGAGCACGTCGGTCTCGGCGGCGATGTCGGGCGGGAACGGGGAGAAGGGCGCGGCCAACTCCACGATCTTGATGGCCGCCTCGTCGAGCAGGGGCTCGCCGGAGGAGCGCACCACCCGGATGCTCTCCACGCTGCCATCCTTGCGCACCGCCACGTTGAGGATCAGGTTGCCGTGCAGCCGCTGCTCCTTGGCCGCCTGGGGGTAATTGAGGTTGCCGATACGCTCCACCTTGCTCGCCCAGGCGGACATGTAGCTCGCGTAGCGGAACTCACGGGTCGCGGCGCTCACCGATCGGCGGCGCAGGCGCCCACCCTTGGTGGCCGACGGGCGCTGCTCGCGTTGAGACGCGCGATGGTCGCGTCGCGGGCCCCGAAGATCTGCGCCGCGTCCATCGGGGGCGGCGCGGTCAGGGGATCGGCAGGCGGCAGCTCAGCCTCGAGGATCTCGGTTTCTGGCTGTGGCTCAGGTTCCGGCTCTGGTTCTGGCTGGGGCATGGGCTCGGGCTCGGGCTGGACCGCCGGCTCGGCCGGTTCAGTGGTGGCCTCGGGCTCGGCCTCGGCCTCGGGAGCGGTGGCATCCGGCGCGAGCGGCTCGGCGCTCTCCTCGGGGGGGGCCTCGAGGTCGGACTCGGGCGTGCGGATCACGGCATCGCCGTCGGGCGCGTCGCCGGAGCGCGAATAGCGCGACAGGGCGGCGTCCGGCGCCGGGGCCTCCGTGAGGTTGCCGACCTCCTTGAACACCAGGATCTCGAGGGCCGCATCCGGGGTCGCCCGTGGACTCGGCTCCGGCATCTCGAACGACACCGCGAGGATCAGGAAGAGATGCAGCAGGACCGCGCCCAGCCCGGCGAGCGCCAGGCTGAGCGGCGAGCCTCCCGGCTCCGGCGGGGCCAGGCCGGGGGGCAGGGACAGGTCCCGGGTCGACGTCACGGCAGTCAATCCGCCGGGGGATCCCCCGCCATCTCCAGCGGCGGGGTCACGGCGAGCACCGCGTCCTCGTCGACCATCTCGATGCGCTCGTGCATGGCCGGGTTGAGGTGGACCGTCCCGCGGCTGTCCACCAGCATCACATAGCGGACACCCATCGCCCGCGCCACGTTGGGCCATTCGGTCGGACCGGCGATGAATAGGGCGGTTGCCGCGGCCTCGGCGGTCGTCGCGTCTCCATGGGCGACGGTGACCGCCAAGGTCTCGCCCGCCGGCCGCCCGGTGCGCGGATCGAGGACGTTGTGATAGGTGACCCCGCCGTAGAGAAAGTTGCGGTCATAGGCCGCCGTGGTGGCGACGCTCTCGTCGCCGCGCACCGGGAGGATGGCCAGCACGCCCGAGCCGCTCGGGCGGCGGATGGCGATGCGCCAGGGCTGACCGCTGCGGTCTCCGATGGCCCGCAGATCGGTGCCGACCTGGACCAGGGCATGGCGCACCCCGAGCTCACGCAGGTGCTCGATCGCCAGATCGATGGCATGGCCCTTGGCGAGATCGCCGAAATCGAGCTTGAGCGCCGGGTTGTTGCCGCGCAGCTCGAGCCCCCGCATCTCGATATCCGACATCTTGGGTGCGGCCTTCACCAGGCGCTCGATGGAGCGGTCGCTCGGGGGCGGATTACACTCGGGCGTCTCCTGCTGAAACCCCCAGAGCTCGATCAGATTGCCCATGGCGGGATTGAACAGCCCCCCGCTCTCGTCGAAATAGCGCTGGCTGAGGCGCACCAGGGGCAGCACAGAGGGCGGCGCCACGAAGGGCTCCCCCTTGGGCAGCAACAGATTGACCCGACCCATGGGTCCCGGCTGCCAGGCGTTCCATGCCTCCTGCATCAACATGAAGTCCCGCTCGACGGCGGCGGCGGCCTCGCGGGCAAGACGCACGTCGACCCGCACCAGGCTCAGGTCCACCTGACTCCCAAAGGCCTCGAATCGGGAGGTCAACACCGGTGTCTCCTGCCCGCAGCCCGAGGTCATCAGGGCACCGGCGACCAGGACGACGGGCAGGATCCAACGGGATACACCGACCCTGGACGGGACGGCGAGGCGGCGACCCGGATACCACATGGGACGACTCCGCGGCTTGGGGGCACGCGCGGCGCGCGTTGCCGGTGATGGTTTGGTTGGGGATGGCATGGGCGGCGGATCAGCCGCCGGGGATGGCGCGGGCGCTCAATCGGGCGGCGATCACGTCCATCAGGTCACCCGCGATGTCGAGACCGAACTGGGCATCCAGCTCGCGGATACAGGTCGGGCTGGTGACATTGATCTCGGTGAGGACGTCGCCGATGACGTCGAGCCCCGCGAACAGGATGCCGCGGGCCCTAAGCTCGGGCCCCACCGCGGCGGCGATCGCCCGATCCCGATCGGTCAGCGGCCGGCCCTCGGCGGAGGCCCCGGCGGCCAGGTTGCCGCGGGTCTCACCGGGGGCGGGGATGCGCGCCAGACAATAGGGCACCGGCTCGCCATCGATCATCAGGACACGCTTGTCGCCGTCACGGATCTCGGGCACGAACCGCTGGGCCATGCAGTAGCGCCGGCCATGGTCGGTGAGCGACTCGACGATCACGTTCAGGTTCGGGTCGTCCGGGCGCACCCGGAACACCGAGGCCCCGCCCATGCCGTCGAGGGGCTTGACGATGATCTCGCCCTGCTCGCGTCGGAAGCCCGCGAAGTCCGACTTGCGGCGGCTGATCAGGGTCGGCGGGGTGCACTGGGGGAAGGTCAGGGTGAAGACCTTCTCGTTGGCATCGCGCAGGGCGCGGGGATCGTTGATCACCCAGGTGCCCGCGCGCTGGGCGTGCTCGAGCAGATAGGTGGCGAAGACATACTCCATGTCGAAGGGCGGGTCCTTGCGCATCAGGACGGCGTCGAGGCCGGCGAGGGATCGGGTCTCCTCCCCCGTCACCGTGAACCAGTCCGCCGGATCGTCGCGCAGTCGCACGGAGCGCAGGCGCGCCTGGACGATGTCGTCGCGAACGAACAGGTCGCCGAGCTCCATGATCCATACCCGCCAGCCCCTGCGCTGGGCGGCGAGCATCATGGCGAAGGTGCTGTCCTTCTTGATGTTGATGGTGGCGATGGGGTCCATCACCACGCCCAGGTCGATGGTGTCGATCGAGGTCGTCATGGCACCAGTGTAACCGAGAGCCGGCCGCGATCCGCCCTTCCCTGAGCGCGCCCGCCGAGTCGTCATCACCTGGCCGGATGCGCCGGGCGACGAGGCGCGTCTCGGCGCGTCGGGGCAGGCGTTCGGTTGGCGCGGGAGCGCGCGGAGTGGACCACGTCCAGGGCAAAAAGTTGGCCACGGGCACGGTGTGTCGCTCCGGACGGTGACGCCGTTCTCAACGGGAGCCCCTCCCTGACGTGGTACAAGAATGACCCGATTCGAGCGCTAGGCAGGCGCATCCGGGACAACGCCGAGTAGACCATTCGCGCACGGAGCTTGATTCGGAGAACCGGCCAGGGCAGGCGCGGTGCCCCCGATCCCCGACCCCGTACCACCGATCCGGGGACTCGGAGTCGATCGATCCGTTGAAGACCAGGAGCCGAGACTTCACCGATGCCCAGATTCCGCGCTGGCCCCAGGATGAGCCCCGCCGCCCTTCGCCTCGAGGCGGCGTCTCTCGTCACGGGTCAGGTCAAGCCCGCAGCGGCGGCCCGGATCATCTCGATCTCCGGCGACGCATACCCGGGCAGCGACGGAGCCCATGCATGAACGGGGCACTCGAGCCTGGCGCACGTGACGAGGGGCGCGTGCTCGTCATCGACGACAGCAAGACCATCCGGCGTACGGCCGAGACCTTGTTGGCGAAGGCGGGCTATGAGGTGATGACCGCGGAGGACGGGTTCGAGGCCCTGGGCAAGATCGTCAGCTTCAAGCCGAACCTGGTGTTCGTCGACATCATGATGCCGCGCCTGGATGGCTACCACACCTGCGCCCTGATCAAGCGGAACCCCATGCTCAAGTCCACCCCGGTGGTGATGTTGTCGAGCAAGGACGGGCTGTTCGACCGGGCCAAGGGCAGGCTGGTGGGCGCGGAGCTGTATCTCTCCAAACCCTTCACGGGCGAGGAGCTGCTCGATGCCGTGCGGCGGCACCTCCGGCAGACGCCGCTGCCCGCGGCCTAGCAGGGGATACGCAAGGGCGGCGCCGAAGGCCAGCGGCCGCGGGCGCCCAGAGCAAACCGAAGGTCCAGGAATCGACAGACGCGCGCACCACACATGAAACGCTTCTTTCGCAAACAGGAGCCCGCAGAGGGCCAGACGGGCCAAGTCGACGCGCCCCGCGGGACCGTCCTCGTGGTGGATGATTCGCCCACCGAGACCCGGATCTTCGTCACCGCTTTGGTGCGCGCCGGCTTCCGGGTGGAGACGGCGAGCGATGGTGAGCAGGGGGTGGAGCTGGCGCGCCGCCTGCTGCCCGACCTGATCCTGATGGACGTGATCATGCCGGTCCTCAACGGCTTCCAGGCCACGCGCATCCTGCACCGCGACGAGGCCACGGCACACATCCCCGTGATCATGGTGACCACCAAGGACCAGCCCACGGACCGCACCTGGGGTCTGCGCCAGGGTGCCTCCGACTATCTCGTGAAGCCTGTCGACCCGACGGCCCTGGTGGAACGCGTCAACGCGGTGCTCGGGGGCTGAGGGCGATGGCCCTGGCACGGGAATCCGATGCGGCCGGCGGCGCGACGCCCCTCAACGGGATGTACCGTCGGGTCGTCGAGCTCGACGCGCACTTCCGCTCGCTCGCGACCCGTCTGCCGGACGAGGCGCCGCCAACCGAGATCTGGGCCGGCGTCCTGTTCAAGCTCGGCCAACGCCCCTTCCTCGCGCCGCTGGATCAGATCGCCGAGGTCCTGGAGGTACCCGCCGAGGTGACCGCGCTGCCCGGAATCAAACCCTGGGTCCTCGGCGTGGCCAACAACCGCGGCACCCTGCTGCCCCTGTTCCACCTGCCCGCGCTGGTCCTCGGTGGGGTCCCGACCCGCCACGACAGCGATCGGGTGCTAGCCGTCCGACAGAGCGATCTGCCCTGCGGCCTGGTGGTGAGCGAGGCCGTGGGCATCCGTCATTTCGAGGCCGCCAGCCGAATCGCGCCCGGGTTCTCGCTCGCGGAGGGCGCGCTGGAGCCCTTTGTGGAGGCCGCGTTCCCGCTCGATGGCGCCATGGTCCCGGTGCTCGCATTGGACCGCCTGATCGCCGCCCCCTTGCTGAACGCCGGGGCAACCTGAGGCGCCCAGTCGTCGAAGCCCGGCGCGCAAGGCGTGGCGGTACGGCGGTCGAGGCTCGGATGCCTCACGGACTGTAACGAGAATCGCGAGCTGACGGGCGGCCAGGATGGCGCCCGACAGCGAATCCCGAAAAACTGGAAACGGCACCTGGAGTCGGTACGAGATGGCGAAGCGAACCAAAGTCAAGGCGGTAGAACACAACACGCAGGGCTCGGGCGGCATGGCCATCGGGCTGACGCTGCTGGCGGCGGTATTCGCCGCGCTCGCCCTTGGGGCCTACATCCTCACCCGCAACGTCGACACCCAGAGCGCGAATCTTTCGCTGGCCGCCGCGGCCCAGCAGGCCCTCGCCCAGCAGATGCGCAACACCGCGCGCGCGGCCGTCGGGGGGGACCCGGCCGCCTTCAACCGGTTGAAGACGGAGCGGGATCGCTTCGAGACGGGGATGACCACCCTAAAGGAAGGCGCGCCGGCGCAGGGGATCCCGCCCAGCCCCGCCTTCGCCGAGCCTGACCTCAACGCGGCCGAGAGCGCCTGGGGCGCATACCGTGGCGAGATCGATCGCATCCTCGATGCCCGCGAGGGCGTGCTCCAGACCCGTGAGCTGGCGACGGCCGCCAGCGTCCGGCTTCCGGAGCTGACCCAGGCCATGACGCGGGCCGCCCAACTGATCGCGACCGAGACGGACGCGACCCCGGGCGAGGCACTGGACGCGGGACGCCAGCTCGCCCGGCTGGCGTCTATCCAGGCCGCCCTGAGCGGCCTGCTCGGCGGGGTGAATGCCATCCCCGAGACCCTCGACGCGGACCTACGCGCGGCGGCCGATTTCGATCGCACCCTGAAGAATCTGACGACCGAGGCCAGCCAACGCCTGGGCTCCGAGGCGGCTCCGGCCCTGACCAAGACCGCGAGCCTGTTCGCCGGATTGAGCGAGGGTATCGATCAGGTCCTGGAGTCGGTCTCCAAGGCGCGCCCGGCCATCGAGGCCCTGCCCGGCCTCGATGCCGCGGGCGTCAAGCTCGACCGCTCGCTGGACGCGCTCGCCGCGGCCTACCGCGAGGCCCCGCGCGAGACGCGGATCGGTCCCATCACCCTGGGCCCCTGGGCGGTACCCCTGTTCGGGGCGCTCGCGGCCATCGCCCTGATCCTGCTGGCGCTGCGCGAGGTGCGCGACGCCCAACGCCGCGAGGCTCTCTCCCGCGGCCAGACCGAGCGTGACGAGCAGGCGATCCTGCGGCTGCTCGACGAGATGGGCGACCTCGCCGACGGCGATCTCACGGTCGAGGCAACGGTGACCGAGGACAAGACCGGCGCCATCGCGGACTCCATCAACTATGCCATCGAGGCCCTGCGCGGCCTGGTCGAGACCATCAACGGGACCTCGGAGAAGGTCACCCAATCCGCCCAGGTGAGCCGCTCCATCGCCCAGCGCCTGGCGGAGGCGAGCGCCGTGCAGTCCGATCAGATCGCCCTGGTCTCTGGCTCGGTACAGTCCCTGACGACCCAGATCGACGAGGTGTCCAAGAACGCCAGCGAATCGGCCGAGGTCGCCTCGCGCTCGGTGGAGGTCGCCGGACGCGGTGCCCAGACGGTACGCGACACCATCCTAGGCATGGACGCGATCCGCGAGCAGATCCAGGAGACCTCCAAGCGCATCAAGCGTCTCGGCGAATCCTCCCAGGAGATCGGCGAGATCGTGGAGCTGATCGACGACATCGCCGACCAGACCAACATCCTCGCCCTGAACGCCGCCATGCAGGCCGCGATGGCTGGCGAGGCCGGCCGCGGTTTCGCGGTGGTCGCCGACGAGGTCCAGCGACTCGCCGAACGTTCGCGTAACGCCACCAAGCAGATCGAGGTGCTGGTGCGCACCATCCAGGCGGATACCAACGAGGCGGTCAGCTCCATGGAGGCGAGCACCTCCGGCGTGGTGGAGGGGGCAAACCTGGCGGAGAACGCCGGCGATGCCCTGCGCGAGATCGAGAACGTCTCCGCCTACATCGCCGACATCACCAAACGGATCGCCGACTCCTCCCAGGATCAGTCCCGCCAGTCGGGCGAGATCAACGAGCGCGTCCAGTCGATTCGCGCCATCACCGAGGAGAACGCCACGGGAACCCAGCGCGCCGCCGCCTCGGTGGACGAGTTGGTCAACCTCGCCACCGAGTTGCAGCGGTCCGTCGCCGGCTTCCGCCTCCCCGGCTGAGGCTTGCCGATGGGCGCACCCATGAGTGACGGATTGCCGCGAGTGAAGGGCTGATGGCAGAACAGGTCGTCGGGGGACTCAAGTGGGTCAAGGGCGAGATCGCCGCGACCCTGCGCCGGGTCCGTGACCGGATCGAGGTCTATGGGTCGAGCGGAGAGACCGCGCGCCTGAACGAGGCCATGGAGGCCCTGCTCGAGGTGCGCGGGGTGCTGATCGCCCTGCAGATCCATCAGCCCGCCAGGCTGGTGGAGGAGATGCAGCGGCTCACCGACGCCATGCTCGAGGGCCGGGTGCGCTCGCCCGTCGAATCCGCTGAGGCCATGATGCTGGCCCTGATCCAGCTTCCGAACTATCTCGACCGTCTCGAGGCCGGGGCGGAGATCTGGCCCCTGGCGCTGTGGCCGACCATCAACGACCTGCGCGCCTCCCGCGGCGCCCCGCCCCTGAGCGAGGCCGAGCTCTTGGTGCCGGCCTCGGTGCTGGCCGAGGACTCCGACGAGGACGTGCCGCACGAAGCCCTGGAGGCCCTGGGTGCCACCTTCCGCAAGGTGCGACCCCATTTCCACCGCAACCTCGTGGATTGGTACCGGCCCGCGACCCGGGACGAAGGGTTGGCGAGACTCGCGGCCCTGCTCCATCAGGTCCATCGCTATCTGAAGGACGGCACCCTGGCCGACCTCTTCCGGCTCGCCGAGGCCTATGCGGCCGCACTCCAGGCCGGCGAAATCACCCCGGACGCGAACGCCCGCGCCCTGATCTCCCACCTCGACCGGGTGCTCAAGCCGCTCGCCGCGATCCCGACCGAGTGGCCCCATGGGGATGCCCTCGCCCTGATCGACGAGTTTCTCAACGCCCTGGCCAACGCGGGGATCAGCACGCCCGCGGTCACCGAGCTTCAGACGAGATACGGTCAGACCGCCGGTATCGAGCTCAGCCCGGCCGGGGCCGAGGCGGTAGCGGGTCTCGCCACGGCCATGCTCCAGGAGATCGGGGCGGCCAAGGAGGAGCTTGATCGCTTCGTGCGCGGGGCACGCGATGACCGCACCCCACTGGATGAGCTGCGGGTCAGCCTGCGCACCCTGGCCCAGACCCTGGACGTCGCCGACACCGGCCGCCTTCCCGAGCGCCTGCGAGATCTGGCGGACGGCTTCGGCGACCTGGCGATGGCCGACGCGGCCGAGGACGTCCAGCGCCTGGAGCCCCTTGCAGCAGAGCTGCTCTCCCTGGAGGCGATGCTCGAGGCCTACGCGGATCATCGCTCGCCGACCGCGGTCACGGCGGCCGACGCCGGACTGCCAGCGGGAGAGCTCTCGGTCGCCACCCTTCGCGAGGCCCAGGGTGAGCTCACCCGCATCAAAGAGGCGGTTCAGGCCTGTGCCACGCCCCAGGCCCGGCCCGCCGACTTCCACCAAGTGCCCGGGCGCCTGGCGAGCGTGTCCGGCGCCCTGCAGATTCTCGGGCACGATGCCCCCGCTGGCCTGGCGGACGACATCGCGGAGCTGATGCGTCGCGGCTATCCCAAGGCCCAACGTTGGCCGACCCGTGACGAACTGCCCCATCTCGCCGGGGCGCTCGCCGCCCTCGAGCTGCATATCGAACGGCTCGCCGAGCAGGAGCCCACCGACGAGACGCTCTTCGACGAGGCCGATACCTCGCTGCGCCGGCTCGAGTCTTTGCTCCAAGACCTTCGGCCTGCCGAGGCCGCGCCGCCCTCGCCGCCCGCCCAAGCATCGGCTGAGGCCCCAGCCACCGAGTCGCCGTCCGCGACCGAGACGGGAGCGGGGATCTCGACGGACCTGTTCGAAATCTTCCTCGAGGAATTCGATGAGGAGATCCACCGGATCGCGGGCGCGCTCGAGTCCTGGCGGGCCGAGCCCGGGAACCGGGAGCCGGTCGCCGTCCTGAGACGCTCCTTCCATACCCTGAAGGGCAGCGGGCGCCTGGTGGGCGCCGCCCGGGTCGGCGATCTCGGCCAGGCGGTCGAGAGACTGCTCGATCGGGTGATGGATGGGATCCCGGCACCGCACGCGGCGGTGATCGACCTGGTTCGCGACGCCGCACTCGTCCTGCCCGATCTGGTGAGCGCCGAGGCCGCAGGCCGACCACTGGACGTCAACGCCCTGATCGCGCGCGCGGACGCGCTGGGATCGGAGGCCGCGCCGGAGGTGCCGGAGCCTAGTTCCGAGCTGGCCGACGAGACGTCCCAGCTGGTGGACCTGGACTCCCAAGTTCTGCCCGACGGGTTCGCTCCCGACGCCCTCGGGCAGCCCGCAGGCGAGAGCGCGTCCTCGGACAGCGAGTGGTTGGACGACTGGCGTGACGCCCCCGCGGCCATCCCCCCAACGATCCAGGCCGAGCCAACGGCCGCGCCGACCCTGGTCTCCGACCACGCCAGTCTGTTCGCCGCCGACTCGGAGCTTCTCGAGATCTTCCGCGCCGAGACCCAGGAGCATCTCGACACCCTGAACGACTTCATCGCGCGGGCCTCCGCCGCGGATGTCGACCCCGACGATCCCGTGGTGCGGGCGTTGCATACCCTCACCGGGAGCGCCCGCATGTCGGGTGTCGACTCCATCGCCGAGGTGACCAAGCCACTCGAGCTTCGCCTGCGCGAGGCGCAGGCCGCCGCCGAGCCCATCTCTCCCGAACTGCTTGGGATGTTGCGTCGCGCGGCCACCGGGATCAGTGCACGCGCGGAGGAGATCCCGGCGGTCGGCCCCGGGGCCGCCGCCTTGGTGGCCCTGGCACAGGAGCTAGCCCCGCCGCCTATCGAGGAGGAAACCTCCGCGACACCGCGCAGCGAGACCCCGGATACCGTATCCGTCAGCCTGCCTTCAGCCAAGGCCGAGGCCCCGGAGACCGCAGAGACTCCGGAATCCGCCGACTCGGGCGACCTCGGCTCGCTCGATCTGGCATCCATGGAATCCGACCTCGCATCCCACGAGGCCGAGCCCGCGTCGATGGATCTGGCAGCGGAGGTCACGCCCGCTGCCGGACTACCCGACGATATGCTCGAGCGCGCCGTCCTCGAGGCCACACCAGAGCACGGGCCTGTTGGCGAGGACGAGACGAGCGTCGTCGTCGAATCCGCGGAGGTCGTGGAGGCCTCGGAGGACGAGCCCACCGCGGCGGCCTTCGCCGCCGACGAGGAACCGCTGTCGGCGCTGGAGCCCGAGCTGCCAGAGTCCGAGCTGGGGCCGTCGGGTCTGCCGGAACCGCAGGTGCCAGAGACAGAGGCCTCAGGCGAGACCGAGCCGTCCGCCGAACCGGTCCTGGAAGCTGTAGAGGAACCCATCCCGACACCCGCGGAGCCGACCCTGGCAGAGGCATCGCCCGAGAGGCATCGCCGCCCCCCCGCCGGCACCCGAAGCGGCATCCGAACCGACCGCCGACGAGGCCCAGGCCGAGATGCCCGAGCCGGCCCCAGTCGAGCCGATCCGGACCAGCGAGCCGATCGCGGCCGAGCCGCCGGTCGCCCCGGCGCCCGACGACTGGGATCAGGCCCCCGAGGATCCGGAGCTGCGCACCCTGTTCCTCGAGGACGCCCGCGACCTGCTCGACGGCATCGATGCGCGCATCCGCGAGTGGCAGTTCGCACCCCAGGAAGTCGGCATCCTGGAAGACATCAATCGGATGCTGCACACCCTCAAGGGCAGCGCGCGGCTCACCGGCATCCCGGCCATCGGCAACCTGAGCCATGCCCTGGAGACACGCCTGATCGCGGTGCGGGGCATGGGCGGGGTCGACGACACCACCCTCGAGCTTGCCCAGAAGACGGCGGATACGCTCTCCATCCAGATCGACGCACTCGAGCAGGGTGCGCCCATCCCGCGGGCGAGCGCCCTGGTCGAGGCCCTCGACCGACCGCCCGAGACGATTGGCGGCGCTGCGGGCGCGGTGCCCGATCTGGCGATCATGCGCTCGGCCCAGGAGCCCGAGCCGGCTCCAGTCGAGACCCCCGAGTCCGGCCCGGCGCCGACAACGGCTGCACCGGCACCCGGCTTCGCGGCCCTGGTGGGCGAGCGCGAGGGCGGCGCACCGGCACCCGGCGCCCCGCAGATCCGGGTTCGCGCCGACCTGCTCAACCGGCTGGTGGACAACTCGGGCGAGATCGGGCTCTACCGCGCCCGGCTCTCCCAACGCAACGGCATGCTCGGCTTCGGCCTGGGCGAGCTGGATCAGACCGTGGCGCGGCTGCGCGAGCAATTGCGCCTGCTGGAGATCGAGACCGAGACGCAGATCCTGAACCGCTTCGAGCGCGAGGGCGGACGGGGCGACGACGGGGTCGGCTTCGATCCCCTGGAGCTCGACCGCTTCTCGACCCTCCAGCAACTCTCCCGCGCCCTGGCCGAGACGGTCAACGACCTGGTGAGCCTCAAGGAGCTGCTCGGCGGCTACCAGCGCGAATCCGCCGATCTGCTCACCCAGCAGGCACGCCTTGCGGACGATCTCCAGGACGGGCTCCTGCGCACGCGCATGGTGCCCTTCGTTCAGGTGGTGCCGCGCCTGCACCGGCTGGTCCGCCAGACCGCGGACAACCTCGGCAAGTCGGCGCGGCTCGAGGTCATCGGCCCGGAGGTTGAGCTCGACCGCTCCATCCTCGACCGCCTGGTGGCCCCCCTCGAGCATCTGTTGCGCAACGCCGTCGACCACGGGCTGGAGAACCCTGAGGGACGCGAGGAGGCCGGCAAGGCCGCCGTCGGCGTGATCACCCTGAGGTTGAGCCGCGAGGGCAACGACGTGGTGATCGAGCTCAAGGACGATGGGCGCGGGCTCAACCTGAGCGCCATCCGCGCCCGGGCCATTGCCCGCGGACTGCTGGCCCCGGATGCCCCCCTGGCGGATTCGGCCCTCACCCAGTTCGTCTTCGAGCCCGGTTTCACCACCGCGAGCCGGGTCACCCAGATCTCCGGGCGCGGGGTCGGGCTCGACGTGGTGGGCTCCGAGATCCGGGCGGCCAATGGCACCATCGGCCTGAGCTCGTCCCCCGGGCGAGGCACCCGATTCACCATCCGCCTGCCGTTGACCTTGGCGATCATCGAGGCCTTCCTGGTTGGCGCGGGAGACAACATCTACGCCGTTCCCCACACCACCGTCGAGGGTGCGGCGCGTATCTCCCGCGATGATCTGGCGGCCGTCTACCGTGGCAAGGGTCACGACTTCGAGTACCGCGGACACGCCTACCGGGTGGTCTACCTCGGCGGTGTGCTCGACCATCGCCAGGAGCCCGTGCTGAGCGAGCGCCGCTGGCTGCCACTGCTGCTCACCCGGGTCGGAGACCTGCGGGTGGCCCTGCACGTAGATACCCTGATCGAGAGCAGCCGGATCGTGGTGAAGCCGCTGGGGCCGCAGCTTGCCGGCGTGCGCTGGCTCTCCGGCGGCACCATCCTCCCGGACGGGCGCGTGGCCCTGATCCTGGATGCGCTCGCGCTGCTGCGCTCGGGTGCGATCCAGGACTATCTGCCCCCGGAGGTCGCCGCCAAGGGCGCCAGTGCGGCGGCTACCTGTGTCATGGTGGTCGACGACTCACTGACCGTGCGGCGCGTCACCGCCAGGCTGCTGCGGCGGCAGAACATGGAGGTGCTGACGGCCAAGGACGGGGTGGAGGCACTCACCCTGCTCGACGAGCGCCGCCCCGACCTCATGCTGCTCGACATCGAGATGCCACGCATGGACGGCTATGAGCTCACCCGTCATGTCCGCCGCTCCGAGCGACTCAAGGATCTGCCCATCATCATGATCACCTCACGCGCGGGCGAGAAGCATCGCGAGCACGCCTTCTCCCTGGGCGTGAACCGCTACCTCGGCAAGCCCTACCAGGAATCCGAGCTGCTCCTGGAGATCAACTCGCTGCTGGCGGAGCAGGACCTGTGAGCAACGCGGCGCCCGATCTGGCCCAAGACCTTCCGGAGGAGCTGCGCGTGCTGCTCCTGCCCGGGGCGGACCGCGAGCTCCTGCTCCCCGGCGGCGCGGTGGCGGAGATCGTGCGCCCCGATGACCTCGCCCGAAGCCCGGCCAGCGGGCCCGATTGGCTGCTCGCCCGGCTGGGCTGGCGGGGGCTCGAGGTGCCCCTGGTACGCCTGTCGCCGGTGACCGGGGACGCCCCTGGCCGCACCCATGCGGTGGTGTGCTTCGCCCCCGGCGCGGACTCGCGCCTGCCCTTCATCGCCATCGAGTGCCCGGGGCTGCCGCGACTCGAGCGCGTGGGTCCCAAGGGGATGATCGGCGAGGATGCCGAGGCCGCGCCCGCCGCCGCGCCTTTCCTCGACCACCCGCTCAGCGTCAACGGACGCGCGGCCTGGCTCGTGGACCTGGCTGCGCTCGAAAGCGCCTTGCTCGTCTGACGTCGCCCGCGACTGAAGGTCGCGATGAGCTGCCTGTCGGATTCGGGGGGTGAAATCGACCCCAAACCCAGCGCGGTCCTCTCTCGAGTCTTCGCCGAACCCCCTGCTTCTTGAAGCGGCCCGCCCGCGCGGCTACTTTTGGGGGCATGCCCACCGCCGCTTCTTAAGGATTGGACCATGGCCGCCGTCGTAGAACGCGTCGATCGCCTCGAGCAGGCGATCCAAGACTTCGTGACCAGTGTCGGCATCGAGTTCAACAAGCTCTACAACTCCCAGATGCGCACGGAGGCCGAACTCCGCGCCTTCAAGGACGAGATGCGTCAGCAGAATCGGGACATGAATCGCAAGTGGGGCGACATGGCCAACAAACTCGGGACCATGGTCGAGGATCTCGTCGCCCCCAGCCTCTCCCGCATCGTCGAGGAGCAGCTCGGCGAGATCGTGCTCGACCTCATGCCCCGGCGTGAGCGCCGCTTGCAGGACGGTCGCGTGAAGGAGTTCGACGGCATCGCCGTCACCTCGAACCTGGTCTGCCTCAACAGCACCAAGGCCAGTCTCCGGAGCGCCGACGTCGACAGCTTCGTCACCGATATCGACGTATTCCGAGAGTTCTTCCCCGAGTACGGCGCCCTCCCCGTGGTGGGGATCCTGGCAAGCCTCGCCGTCGAGGACAGGGTCCTCGCCTACGCAGAGAAGCAAGGCTTCCTCGTGCTGGCGGTGGGCGACCAGTTCATGGACGTCCAGAACCCGCCGGGATTCGAGCCGAAACGCTGGTAACGCCCGCCTCCCCCCGAGGTTGATGCCCCCTCCACCCTCGTGGGGGAGGGCTGGCGTGGGGGGCCGGATCGCCATCCGCCTC
>CAVQQM010000037.1:0-66270 GCA_963714915.1 uncultured Gammaproteobacteria bacterium | reverse complement strand
CTGGGGGCGAGCATCAACACCATGACCCTGGGCGGCATGGCCATCGCCGTCGGTGCACTGGTGGACGACGCCATCATCGGCGTGGAGAACAGCGCCCGGCGGCTGCGGGAGGACGCGGCCCGGCCACCCGAGGAGCGGCGCGGTGCCTTCCAGGTCGTGCTCGCGGCGACCCACGAGATCCAGTCGTCCATCGTCTTCGCCACCCTGATCATCATCCTGGTCTTCCTGCCCCTGTTCTTCCTCTCCGGGGTCGAGGGGCGGCTGCTCGCGCCGCTGGGGCTCGCCTACGTGGTGGCCCTGGCCGCCTCCCTGCTGGTGGCGATCACGGTGACACCCGTGCTCTCCTACTATCTGCTGCCGCGCTCCCCAGCGATCCGCTCGGGGCGGGAGCCGCGCCTGGTGCGGGTCCTCAAGGGGCTCTATGCGCCGCTGCTCGCCCGCGCCCTGCCGCGTTGGCGGGCCCTCACCGGGGCCTCGGCGGTCCTGTTGGTCGTTGCCCTCGCGGCCCTCTACCAAACGGGACAGACCTTCCTGCCCCCGTTCAACGAGGGCAGCCTCACGGTGCTGGCCAACACCCCGCCGGGGACCTCGCTCGCCCAGTCCGACGCCCTCGCCCGCCAGATCGAGGATGTACTCCTCGCCGAGCCCGAGGTGGTGGGCACCGCCCGGCGCACCGGGCGCTCGGAGCTCGCCGAGCACACCCAGGAGGTCAACAGCACCGAGATCGAGGTGACCTTGGACCTCGACAGTGGCCCCGGGCGAAATCTCGGAGGCCCTGCTCGCCGAGCTGCGGGCGAACCTCGCGGGCGTCCCCGGGGTGTCCATCACCCTCGGCCAGCCCATCTCCCACCGCATCGATCACATGCTCTCGGGCACCCGGTCCGGCATCGCGGTCAAGCTCTTCGGCGATGACCTCTACGAGCTGCGGCGCCTGGCCCGGGAGGTCGAGACCGCGATGGCCGGCGTGCCCGGGGTCGTCGATCTGATGGTGGAGCAGCAGGCCGACATCCCCTTCGTCACCGTCGCCCTGCGCCGCGACGCCCTCGCCCGGCACGGGCTGCGGGTGCGCGACCTGGCCCTGGCCATCGAGACCGCCTTCTACGGCCGCGCCGTCTCCCGGGTGCTCGAGGGGCAGACCAGCTTCGACCTCGTGCTGCGCTACCCGGACGCCGTGCGCGAGGACCTGGAGGCCATCCGCGAGACCCTGGTGACCACCCCCGCCGGGGCGCGCCTGCCCCTGCATGCCCTGGCGGATGTGCGACGCGACCGTGGCCCCAACACCGTCAGCCGGGAGGACGTCCAGCGCAAGATCGTGGTCTCCGCCAACGTGGCCGGGCGCGACCTGGGCTCGGTGGTGGACGAGATCCGCGCGGCCGTCGCCGCCGGGGTCAGCCTCCCGGGCGGCTACCGGGTGGAGTACGGGGGGCAGCTCGAGAGCGCCCAGGAGGCGGGTGAGCGGCTCCTGATCCTCGGCGCCGGGGTGGTGGCCGGCATCTTCCTGCTGCTCTACGTCGCGTTCAGATCGGCGCGGGACGCGGCCCTGGTGATGCTCAACCTTCCCCTCGCCCTGATCGGCGGGGTGGCGGGCGTCTTCGCCGCCGGCGGCACCCTGTCGGTGGCCTCCCTGGTGGGCTTCATCGCCCTGTTCGGCATCGCCACCCGCAACGGGGTGATGCTGATCGCCCACATCCGCCACCTGATCGAGGAGGAGGGCGTCACGGATTTCGCCGAGGCGGTGCGCCGGGGGGCGATGGAGCGGCTGTCGCCCATCCTCATGACCGCGCTCTCGGCGGGTCTGGCCCTGGTCCCGCTCGCCCTGGCAGGTGGGGAGCCCGGCAGCGAGATCCAGACCCCGATGGCGATCGTCATCCTCTGGGGGCTCCTGTCCTCGACCGCCCTCAACATGCTGGTGGTGCCGGCACTCTACCTGCGCTTCGGCGACCTGCGGCGGGCGGATGCCCCTCGACGCGAGGCCGCAAGGCCCTAGCGGTCGTCGTCCGAGCGACTGGGCCTGATCGCCTTGCAACACCGGGGCGATGCCTCATAATTTGGCCATGATTGAGGTCATTTTAGGAGGCACGACCATGGCCGCCCAACCCGAGCTCCTCGAGACCGTCATCGACGCCGATGGGCAGGTGCTCACCGACCGCCTTGCCGGCGTCCTGCACATCTCCAAGGCCGAGCTGGCCGCCGCCACCGGCCTGTCGCGGGATGCCGTCTCGAAGCGGGCGCGCGCCGCGAGCCGGGCGACCCAGACCCGCCTGCGCGACACCACCGAGATCATCAACCGGGTCACCCGCTGGTCTGGCTCGGTCGGGCGCGCCTTTGCCTGGTTCCGCTCCGAGCCCCTACCGTCCTTCGGCGACAAGACCGCCGAGGACCTGGTCAAGGAGGGCCGGGCCCAGGCCGTGAAGGACTACCTGGCGCGCATCGCCGAGGGCGGCTACGCGTGAGCCGGGCGGCCCTGGCGCGACCCTTCGCCGGGACCGTCTTCCGCGCCCATCACCCGCGTTGGGCCTATGCCCCGACCTCCGGGGAGGGTGCGGCCCGTTTTGGGGGGCGCTTCAACCGCCCGGGCCGGCAAGCCCTGTACACGTCCCTCGACCCAACCACCGCCTGGATGGAGGCCCAGCAGGGGTTTCCCTTCAAGGCCCAGCCCATGACCCTGGTCGCCTACCGCATCGACTGCGCGGCCGTCATCGACCTGACCGACCCGGCGGTGACGGCCGCGCTGGGCATGGAGCCGGCGACCCTAGCCTGCCCCTGGGAGGATATCGCCGCCCGCGGCCAGGTGCCGCCGACCTGGGACCTGGCGGAGGACCTGATCGCCGGCGGCTGCCAGGGGGCCCTGGTCCCGTCGTTCGCGCCCGGGCGCGGCTCGGGGGATCGCAACCTGGTTCTGTGGACCTGGACAGACAAGGCACCCTGCCAGGCCAGGGTGGTGGACGACTTCGCCCGGCTGCCGCGGGATGACGCCTCCTGGGGGTGAGCGCGGGCCTGCATCCGGGGCCGATGGCCCGGCGATCCCAGTATCCGGACAAGGGGCAATCGAAGGACGGCCAAAGGTGCGTCTCCTCTACCGTGCCCAAGACCGCCGAGGCCCGTGTGCGCCGTGCCCTTGAACCTATTGGCCTGGAGAAAGCAATTCGGCCGCAAATTACGCAAATTAACGCAAATGAATCAGTAGCTTAGGAGACGCTCGAAGGGCACCGCAGCGTGACCCAGCTGCCGATCCCACGCCCTTGTTTATTCGCGTCTTTTTGCGTTTGTTCGCGGCGGAGCTCCTCTTTCTAACCTCAGGGAAGGTCGGAGCGCGTAAAGGAGCGGTAACCCAGCCAGGCGCACAGGGTGCCGAGCGCGATCGGATAGACCAGCGCGTAGACCATGTACCCCAGGTTGCCGAAATGATCGAGGATCACATAGGCCGAGGGCCCCAGCAGGACCAATTGGTGGTCGAAGAGCATCATCGCGGCGGTGCGGAAGACCTGTAGGGGGTTCGCCAGGGCGATAGCCACCGCCGCCTCGGGCGGCAGGGCACCGCGGATCATGACGCCGAGCAGGATCAGGTCGAGGAAGAGCAGCAGGGTCAGCCAGGTGACGAAGGCGGCCCCCTGGGCCACGTCCGCGCTGCGGGCGAGGGTCGAGATCAGCATGCCGATCCCGAGGAAACACCAGGCCAGGGCCATGAGCAGGCCCGTGTAGTACAGGAGCAGGGACCAGGGCACCTCGGCCCCCCGCAAGGCACCCCAGGCGACCCCGCCGAACATCGCGAGGACCACGGGCAGGAAGACCACGGCGAATCGCCCGAGCAGCTTGCCCCAGTACCAGGCACCCAGTCCGATCGGCAGGGCGAGCAGATACTCGAAGACCCCCGCCTCGCGGTCCCCCGCCACGGATCGCACGGTGGTCACCAGGACGAAGACCGGCAGGATCGCCATGGAGAGCTGGATATAGGTCACCAGCAGGCGCGAGAGCCCGGTGAACCCCATGACCCGGGACTCGGTGATCCCGAACAGGAAGAGCAGCACCAACAGCCCGCCGAATACGCCCGTATAGACCAGGAACCACTTGGCGCGCAGCGACTCCAGGATGTCCGTATAGGCGGTGAGTGCGAGGTGTCTCATGGCCCGGAATGGTGCGGGCGCGGGACGGGTCGGTCGTTGACCGGGGTCAAGGCGGCGTCGGCGGCCATGTCGGGCTGAAGCCCGACCCACAGCATGGGCGTGGGTCGGACTTTAGTCCGATACAACCATCCCCGCCGCTATTCGGGGAAGCTCAGGAAGGGGATCAGGAACCGGATAGCGAAGCGCCTCAGGCCCTCTTTGCGGGCCGCCCCGGCTCCTCGAGGTCCTCGTAGCCGGTCACCATGGCCTTGAGATAGGCATACCAGGGGTGACCGGTGGTGGCGGCCATGTAGACGTGGCCGATGACGAAGATCATCAGTCCGAAGGCGGCCGCCACATGCACCCAGGCGATCGCCTCCAGGCTCAGCAGGCCGCCCAGCGGGCCGTCCTTCCAGCTCGTGTAGAACATCAAGAGCAGGCCGGAGATCCACAGGGCGGGGGCGATCACCAGCTTGAAGCCCAGGTAGGCGAGACGCTGGAGTGGGTTGTGCTTGGCGGCCCGGGTCGTCGCGTAGGGCTTGGCCTCGCCGGAGAAGATGCCGTAGGCGTAATACAGGACCATGGGCAGCAGGCCCTTGGTGGTCGGCACGTACTGGCGCCACTCACCGGTGGTGAGATGCCAGAAGATGGCCAGGACCCAGAGCCCGATGAGGGTCCACGCCAGGATGCGGTGGACCTCGTACGCCTGCTCGAACCCGAGCACCGTGTAGGTGCCGTGGACCTCGAAGCCGGTGAACAGGAGCCCGAAGATGAGCGCCATCTGGGACCAATGCCAGAAGCGCTCGAAGCCGGTGAAGATCTTGACTTGGCTCATGACGGGTGCTCCTCAGGCGGTCTTCTTGCGGGAGACGACACGGACCAGACCGTGCAGCAGCACGCCGGCCAAGGTGGCGGCCACCAGGATCCAGCCGATACGGTCGATCCAGGGATTGCGGTCACGTCCCGGCATGTAGAACCCGGTGAGGGTGGCCAGGCGCCCGTCACGCGCATGGCAGTCCGCGCAGCCCAAGGCCTGATCGGCCGGGGCGACCATGTGGGTAATGGGCCAGTACATCAGGGTGTCGGTAAATCCGTACTCGCCGCTGTAGTCCATGGTGGTCTGACCCACCCGCTTGGCCTCCTCCATGCCGGCGCGCAGGGCCTTGTCCCAGTCGAAGCTCTTCCAGAAGGCGTCCCCATCCTTGCCGAACAGATGGCTCACCACCAGGATGTCGTTGCCCTTGTCGTAGGGCTGGCGTCCGCGCATCACCTTGAACGGCCAGATGCGTGCCTTGGTGTCGGCGTAGCCGCCGGCGATCTGGTTGAGCTCGGTGGTCTCGCCGGAGTCGATGCGGTCGCCGAGCAGGGTGTGGCGGACGCTGCCGTCGAACCAGAAATACTCCGGGGTGACGTTCTCGGCCCACTCGAAGCTGCCCTTCATGCCGTCGTAGGTCACCAGGCCATCCTTGACCTCCTTGATCGGCTTGCCCTTCTCATCCAGGCGTCCGGCAGTGGACCAGTCCCAATAGACCTTGGTGGCGTGTCCGCCGCGCGCGAAGGCGGGGATATGGCAGGTCTGGCAGGCGACCTTGTCCACATGGGAGTTCAGCTTGTTGCCGATCTCGGCCGTGTGAGGGGCCTGACCGTGGCAGGACTCGCAGGCCGGCCGATCGCTCTTCTGGCCGGGTAGACTCACCCCGCCCTCGACCTTGGCCTTCATCAGATAGCGGCTGCCCTCCTGATCGTGGCGAATCGAACTCGTGGCAGGTGGAGCAGGTGTATCCGAGCCCCTCGGGGGACATGTGAACGTCCAAGGTCTTCGGCGGGGCCGTGAGCGAGCTGTCCATGTCGCCGTGCTTGACCGCCTCGCCGCCGCCGCCCTTGAAGTGGCAGCTGCCGCAGGTCGCGCGGCTGGTCTTGCCCACGGACTGGGCGACCTTGGCGAGATCGGGGGCCTTGATGATCTTGCCCTGGAACGGGGTGTCCTCGTAGGGCGGGTGGCCGGCGCCCGTGGGGAACTTCACATAGGTCCCGGTGGTGTCGTGACAGGCCAGGCAGTCGACGTTCGTCTCCGAGCTGAAGTCGAAGCTCGCGTCCTTCCAGCCGTAGCCCACGTGGCAGCTGGTGCAGCGCGCGTAGTTCGCCGTCAGGCTCAGGCAGTAGTTGTTCACCACCCATTTCTTGCCCAGCCGCTGGCCTGTCTGGGGCTGGTTCAGCTCCCAGGTCCAGTGGATGCTCTTGTGGACCTGCTTGGCCGCCTCGGTGTGACAACCGAGGCAGGCCTTGGTCACGTCTGGCCCGGTGGCGAAGGGACCGGCCAGCTCCTCGAACTTACTGTGGTCGGCGGTCGAGGTCTCGACCGCGACCTCCGCTCGGGTGTCGCCGGTTGCGATCCAGAGGGCGACGAGCAGGAGCGGCCAGGACTCGAGAAAACGGAGTCGATTCACGGATCAGCCTCCTTCGGATGGCGGTATGCGGGCACGGACACGGCCCAACCAATGGGGCCGTCCCGGGCATCCCGCCCTCCGCGACCCTCATTGATGCTCTCGGTGGGCCGTCCGGGCTGGCCACGAGTCGGAAGTAAAACGGAAAAGCGCCCGTGCCGCGCTGAGTTGGATCAATCAGCACGCGGATGACGGGGCCTCGGGGCGAGGGTTGGTCAGCGCTGGGCGAGCCGGTCGATGAGTCCGATCGCTCGATCGAGGAGCGCGGGGATGTCCTCGGGGGCCGCCCGCTCCTCTAGGCGATAGAACAGCCACTGGTCGCCGCGGCCCTCGACGAACCAGCCCGGGTCCGCAACCCAGGCATCGATTACCGGCCGGGTGAAGACCTGGCGCAGCGCGACCGCGTCGCGCCCGAACAGGAGGTAGCGGTCACGGAAGGCCTCGGAGCCGTCGAAGGTGACCGGGCGCAGACCGAGCTTGGGATCGAGCCGTCGCAAGGGCTGGCGCGTCGGGCTAAGGTCGAAATCGGGCAGGGTCTGCCCGGGTCGCCGGAGCCAGACCACCGTCTGGAGCCGGCGCTCGATCTGCCCGTCGTCCGCGGTCGGCAGTGCCCGACTGCCCTCCTCCCCCTGGCCCGCGTCATACCCGAACCCAAAGATGGAGACCTGGTAGCCGGCCCGCTCGCCGTCCATGCGATTGAGGATCAGGGGCTGGCCCTGGGTGAAGAGATAGAACCCAGCCCGGTCCAGATGCACAGGCAGGGCGTGCTGACCGCGGGTGAAGCTGAAGCCCAGGTCCGACGCGACCCGGGCCAGGGCATCGCGCCGCTGGGTCTCCACATAGACGGCCGCCACAACGATCACGGCCGCCACGGCGAGGAAGACCCAGATCCCCATCCCGCGTCTCACCCGCCGCGCCCCCTGGACCCATCGCCCCGGCGACCCAGACGGCGCGCCTTGCGCCGGTCGCGCAGGCGCACCAGGGTCAGGACCGGACCCGAGATGGCATAGGCCAGGAAGCCGAGGAACAGGATCACGGGGGGATGGATGACGATCAGCGCGACGCCGAGCATCCCGGCGACCACCAACACGAAGGGCACCCGTCCTTGGAGGTTCAGCTGCTTGAAGCTCAGATAACGAAAGTTGCTGACCATGAGGAGCCCCGACGCCACGGTGAGGAGGGCGACCGCCCAGGCGATGGTCTGCGGATCGATCCCCTGGTCCGCCCCGATCCACACCGAGCCGGCCACGATGGCCGCCGCCGAGGGGCTCGCGAGGCCCTGGAAATAGTTCTTGTCGGCGGTGCTCACCTGGGTGTTGAAACGGGCGAGCCGCAGCGCCGCCGCCGCCGTATAGATGAAGGCGGCGAGCCAGCCCAGCTTGCCGAGCCCGCCGAGCGCCCAGTGATAGGCGACCAGGGCCGGCGCGACCCCGAAGGCGACCATGTCCGAGAGGCTGTCGTATTCGGCCCCGAAGGCGGTCTGGGTGTGGGTCATGCGCGCCACCCGCCCGTCGAAGCCATCCAGGAGCATGGCGGCGAAGACCGCGATCGCGGCCGCCTCGAAACGCCCGGCGGCCGCGGCCAACACGGCGTAGAACCCGGCGAACAGGGCCGCGGTCGTGAACAGGTTGGGCAGCAGATAGATGCCGCGGGCGCGCCGGCGCACGGGCGGCAGCGGCTCAGAGGAATCGTGATCGGGGCTGTCGTCCATGGTCGGATCCGGGGCGCTGGTATGTGGCGATTATAAGCCCGGTGGATCGGCCGGGCCCCGGTCGGCGCCGTTGGGGCGGGGCCAAAGGAGGCACGTCACCGCAGATAGACCCCGTCGGTACCGATCTTTCCGGGGCCATTGAGGACATAGATGCCCGCTGAGCTGGCGCGGACCTGCAAGCTCATGCGGCCGTCGCTCACCCGGATCTCGGTGCCGCTGACCGCGTCGCGGTAGACGCCGGCGGGGAGCCCGTCCAGGGTGATCTGCTCGTCACGTCCGATGGCGAGCCCGATGACGGCGTAGCTGCCCTCGGCGGAGAGGTCGCGCACGAAGGACATGCCGCTCCCCCATTCGGAGACCCGGGTCATGGGGGCCTTCTGGAGTGCGGGCACGGCGCGGCGGATGGCGTTCAGACGCTGGAGGTGCCGGTAGAGCGGGTGGGACTGGGTCTCGCCGATCCGCTCATCGGTGAGATGGTCGCCGAAATAGGCGCGGCCGGTCTGGTCCAGGGTGTCGCGCTCCCCCTCCACGTCCTGGGGCGCGCCGCGCATGAAGGCGATCTCCTCCCCGTAGTACAGACAGGGAATCCCGCGGGCGGTCCAGAGCAGGTTGTAGGCGGCCGCGGCCATGGCGTCGTCGCCCTTGAAGCGGTATTTGAAGTCGTTGTCGGGGCCGACGTCGTGGTTCTGCAGGAAGGTGACCAGACGCGTCACGTCCCCATAGATCCAGTCCATGGAGAGGATCTGCCCGGTTCCGCCATAGGTGCCCTTACTGACCGTGTCCCTGAAGGTGGAGAAGAGTCCGAAGTCGAGCACCGAGAAGCCCGAATCGCCGCCCGAGGCCGGGTCGCGGGGATCGTGACCGAGGCGGGTATACCACCAGGGTCGGATCTCGCTCGGACCGTTGTCCCCTCCCCCAAGGTCCCCCCAGCCGTAGCCCTTGACCAGGTTCTCGCCGAAGACGAAGAGACCCGGCTTGTGGGCCTTCCAGGCGTTGACGTACTCGAGCAGGTTGTCGCGCTCGAGATGCTTGACGGTGTCGATGCGCAGGGCGTCCACGCCCATGTCCAGGTAGCGGTTGGTGGCGCCGATGAGGTAGTCCTTGACGTTCGCCCGCTCGGTGGCGAGGTCGATACAGTCGCCCGCGATGTGCTTGTGCTGGAGCGGGTGGGCGCTCTCCCAGTCGCCCCCGCAGATGAAGCCTTCCTGGTGATACCAATCGGGGTCGAGCGCCCCCGCGTCGATCCCGAAGAACCGCCCTGGTCGATAACCCGGGCTCGGGACCTGTTCGCCGGTCAGGGGATCCACGAGCGGCTCGCGGCCCTCCGGGTCACGGGCGTGACGCTCCCGCCACCATTGGGGCGCCACCGGATTGTCGATGTCGTCGCGGTTGGGCCAGGCGTAGTTGCCGAGGTTGCCCTGATAGGGGCCGTGGTCAACCCGTCCCTGCTCCGAGCCCTGGGGCACGTAGTACTTGATCGGCAGGTGATCGACATGCACCTGGCCGCGGATCCCGAACTGGCACGAATGGTTGATCACCACGTCCTGGATGATCTTGATCCCCTTGGCGTGGGCGGCGTCGATGAGATCCTGGTAGGTCGCCCCGGGCGACTCCAGGCGTGGGTCGACGCGGGTCCAGTCGTAGGGATGGTAGCCGTGGTAGTCGAGCCCGGAGCGGTTCTCCACCGGGGGCGTGATCCAGATGGCGGTGAAGCCGAGATCGGCGATGTAGTCCAGTCGCTCCATCAGTCCCTTGAAGTCGCCGCGCCAGTGGGGGTCGATGGCCTTGCCGTCGGCATCGAAGCGGATGCGGTCGCGACAGAAGAAGTTGTTGCTCGGGTCCCCGTCGTAGAAACGGGTGGTGATCAGGAAATAGATGGTCTCCTCGCGGAAGTCGTGACGCTCGTGGATGGCCCGCGGCGCGCTCTCGGCCTGGGGCCTGGGCGCGGGCGCGTCAGCGACGGGGGGCCGCGGGTCGCCCTCCCCGCCGCCAGCGGGATCGGCGTCCGCATGGGGGGCGCTGTCGTGCCAGCGTCCCTGGGCATCGAGCCAACCGTCGCGGTCACGGAAGCAGTCCGGGGTCTGATGGCCCAGGGCATCGCTCACCACGAACCAGGCCGAACGGGTTCCCTTCAGGTGCAGCCGATGCCAACCGGGGCGCCCGGGATCGGGGATCATCGCCGTGCCCGGCCAGTCGGTCGCCGTCCGCGGTGGCACGCAGTCCCACCAGTGGACGAACAGGGTCCCCGACCAGTCCGGGGGACATTGGCAGTGGATGGTCAGGCCTTGGGTTCGCATCGATGATCCTCGGGAATCCGTGTGCGGCAGCGTCTACAACGCGGGCCCGTAGCCATCGCCGCCGATCACCACACCCTCGATCCAGGCGTCGTGGAGGTTGCAGATGCTCACGGCATAGACCGGGCCGAGATATCCCGCCGCCAGGGCATGGCGGGAGACCGGCTGGTCGCGCTCCGGATCGAAGGTCTTCTGGCTGAGTAGCCGAAACCGTCCGTCCAAGAGCTTGTGGCGCAGGATGTAGTGCTTGCAGCCCTCCATGGGGTGCGGGGTGGTGATGGTGACGCTGATGGTCTCGCCGGGCGCTGCCGCGGTCTCGATCCTGGGGAGATGGCGCGCCGCCTCGCCGGCCCAGATGCCAGGCTGGTCGCGGGTGAAATAGAGGCTGCCCGCCAGCGGCCCGCTGACGGCGACCGTCGCGCCGGCGCGGGCGCCCCCGAACCCAGGCAGTGCGAGCAGGGGAGCCAGTTGCAGGAGCATTCGTCGGTTCACGTTGGAAGGTCCTCTCGGCCGGGTCGGCGGGTCGGCGCTGCCAAGCCCCCCCGGCTTATATACCTGACAGTTGCGAGTAGCGAGCGGCGAGTCGCGAGCAACCCTCGGCGGGCCTGCGACTCGGTCCTGGAGCAAGCGGAAGACTGACGTGGCTCGGGACCAGCTTGATGAGGGTAACGGCGACCACCCCGCTACGAAACGGTCGCCCGGGACGCTCGCGAGATGCTCAGGTGCGGCGCCGAGCCCGGCGCTCGACGCGAAAGCCGGTCATGGCATCCAGCAGCCGCGGGTCGTCGAGCACATCGAACCCGTCGGCGACCCGCGCTCGTAGCTCGGCGACGTCCGCGATCGGACCCTCCGGCTCGCCCCCGAGCAGACTCAGGCCCTGGAGCCCGCCGCACTGGGCCTTGACCAGCACGCTATGGGGCATGGTGGTCAGATCATCCTCGACCCCGAGGGCGGTCAGCGCGCGGGCCTTCAGACCCTCGAATACGGCCTGGCACCGGGGATGCTCATCGTCGGATCGGCAATCGATCTCTGCCCCACCCCGTCTCACCACCTGCTCGGCATGTCGGCAGGCGGCGACCCCGGTGACGAGCGCGGCGGCGAAGGGACACTTGGGCATGGGTCAACCTGCGGGTTGTACTGAATGGATCGCGTCTCCGGCACCCTTCGAGCCCGGGCCCCGAACGCCCGGGCTCGGACCGCTCAGGAGGAGCAGCTCACGGCCAGGGAGCGGCCCCAATCCGGGGGCTCGGCGGCGAATCGCTCCCGGCCCGGCTGCTCATGGTAGGGATCGGACAGGACCTCGGCGAGAGTGTGCAGCTCGGCGAAGTCGCCCCCCTCGGCGGCCTCGATGGCCTGTTGGGCGAGATAGTTGCGCAGGACGTAACGCGGGTTGACCCGATCCATGGCGTGGCGGCGCTCCGCGTCGGCGACGGCCTCGGCGCGCAGTCGTTGCCGATAGTCCGCCGCCCAGGCGTCGAAGGCCGAGCGATCCAGGAAGAGGTCGCGCGCGGCGGCATCGTGCGCCGGGCTGGTCGCCGAGACACGGCCGAGGGCACGGAACAGGTTGGTGTAGTCGACCCGGTTGGCCGCCATCAGGGCCAGCAGCCGCTCGGCGAGTGCGAGATCACCCTCGCGGGCCGCGGCGAGCCCGAGCTTGGCACGCAGCCCGGCGCCGTAGGCTGCATCGAAGGCGCCCTGATACTCGGCGAGGATGGCGATGGCGCGCTCGGCGGCCGCATCGCCGTCATCGGGCCGCCCCGGCGGGGTGAGCAGGGGCAACATGGCCTGGGCGAGACAGCTCAGGTTCCAGTAGGCGATGGCGGGCTGACGGTCGAAGGCATAGCGGCCCCAGCGGTCCGAGTGGTTGCACACGAGGCCCGGCTCGTAGGCGTCCATGAAGGCGAAGGGGCCATAGTCCAGGGTGAGTCCGAGCATGGACATGTTGTCGGTGTTCATCACCCCGTGGGCGAACCCGAGCAGCTGCCAGCGGGCAACCAGCTCCGCCGTCCGCCGCACCGCGACGCGCAACAGCTCCGCGTGGGGATCGGCGGCATCCTGGAGATCGGTGAAGTGATGGCGAATCAGATAGCTCGCCAGGTCCTCCAGTCGGTCGTACTGACCGCGGTGGAAGAAGACCTCGAACGACCCGAACCGCACATGGCTCGGTGCCATCCGCACCAGCATCGCCCCGGTCTCGATGCGCTCCCGGTAGACCTCCTCCGGGCTGCCGATGAGACAGAGTGCGCGGGTCGTGGGCACCCCCAGCGCGGCCATGGCCTCGGAGCAGAGATACTCGCGGATGGAGGATCGCAGCACCGCGCGGCCATCCCCGTCGCGGGAATAGGGTGTGAGGCCCGCGCCCTTGAGCTGGAGCTCCCAACGCTCACCCGACGGGTTCTGCACCTCGCCGAGCAGGATGGCCCGGCCGTCGCCGAGTTGGGGCACCCAGTGTCCGAACTGGTGACCGGCATAGAGCGCGGCGACCGGGTCCATGCCGGGCAGGAGGGTCTCGCCCGAGAAGACCGCGAGGAAGTCCGCGTCCCGGGCCGCGTCGGGATCCAGTCCGATGAGCCCCAGCGCCGCCGGGCTCGCGGCGATCAGCTCGGGCCGAGCGAGGGGCGTAGGCCGCACCCGCGAGTGGAACCCGGGCGGCAGCCCGGCGAAGCTGTTGGTGAATTGGAGGTGGCCGAGTGATCCCATGCCGCCTCAGTGGTAGCCGCTCGGCCCAGGTTCAAGGCGCGGGGGTCTCGGGGTGGGATGGTGAGCCCTCGAATCGGATCCCACGCTCGGTCAGCGCCACGCGCAATGCCCGCATCGCCTCCTCGAGCGGCCCGGACCCGCGAAACCCCAGCAAGACGTGGGGATCCGCCCCGAGATGGGGGAGGCTGAACATCTTGAGCTGCGCGAAACGGGGCCCGACGGACTCCATGATCGGGATCAACTGGCTCTCAGGCGCCTCGAGCACCCGCAGAGCGTCCTCCTGGGATGGGGTGCCGACCCCGTAATGCCGATCGAGCACCCACTCGGCCATCGGCCAGGCCATCTGGGGGAAGCCCGGGAGGTACCAGTGTCCATCCAGACCGAACCCGGGGATCTGATTGACCGGGTTGGGGATCAGGGTGCTGCCCGCCGGCAGGTCCGCCATGAGGATGCGATAGGGGTAGGCGGACTCGCCGAATCTCGCCTCGAGCAGTGCCCTGGCCTCGGGATGGCGAACGAGCGGGACCCCTGCCGCGGCCGCCGCACAGGCTCGGGTATGGTCATCTGGGGTGGCCCCGATGCCACCGCACACGAACGCAGGCCCTCCGAGCGCCCTCGCGAATCCGAGATGCTTGGTGAGGACCTCGGGGTCGTCCGGCAGCACCCAATGCCAGGCGAGTGCCAGCCCGCGCCCGGCCAGCATGCCCTTGAACGCGGCCAGGTGCTTGTCGCTGCGACCGCCGTTCAGGACCTCATCGCCGATCACGATGAGACCGAAGCAGGTCTCGGACGGGATCTCGGCTGGAGCGGACTCGCTCGGGCTCGGGCTCGGGCTCGGGGAAGCCTTTTCGAAGGTATCGGCAGGGTTCATGGCGGCGCTCCTGGTAAGGCAAGGGGATCGGCACGGTCAGGCGGAGCTCGCCTGGATTCGGTCCACCCGCGTCCGGATCAAGGCCAGGCGAGGGTGGCCCGGGGGACCTTGGGATCAGCACAAGTGTCGACCCTGCTACTTGACAAAAGTTGGGCGCCCGGACTTGAAGTCCCGGGCCTTGGCGGTATTTGCGAGTCATTCGGATCTTGGCCGGGTCCCCGAGCCCCCCGAGATCGTCGCGCCCCGAGGACCAAGATCCATGTTCAGCCACGAAACCCGCATGCTCGTCTCCGGCACCCTGGCCGGGGTCGTCTCCGCCGCCCTCGTCGCCGCCTGTAGTGGCGACGCGGCCAACACCCGAGGTGATATGAGCGACTGCCAGCCCGACGCCCGTCGGTCTGCTCGACCCCGCCGACCGGGCCGGGTTCGACGCCATGATCGACCAGGTCGCCGACAAGCGGGTCATCCTGGTCGGCGAGACCCATGACCGCTACGACCACCATCTCAACCAACTGGCGGTGATTCGCGGCCTGCACGAGCGCGGCGTCCCGGTCGCCATCGGCATGGAGTTCTTTCAACGACCCTTCCAGGAGCACCTGGATGACTATGTGGCCGGGGAGATCGATGAGGAGACCATGCTGCGGCGCACCCAGTGGTACGACCGCTGGCGCTTCGACTTCAGGCTCTACCGGGACATCCTCGCGTACGCCCGCGAGAACCGCATCCCGTTGGTGGCCCTGAACCCCTCCTCGGAGACGGTGGCCGAGGTCTCCGCGGGCGGGCTGGATGCGCTCCCGGAGGGCGAGCGCGAGCGCCTGCCACTCGCGGCCTCCCCCCTCGACGAGGCACTCGAGCAGCGTCTACGGCCGATCTTCGCCGCCCACGGTCACGCACACGCGAAAGCCGACGACTCGCGTCTCGCCCGGTTCGTCGCCGTGCAGAGCCTCTGGGACGCCCACATGGCCGCGACCGCCCGAGATTATCTCGTGGCGCATCCGGATACCCGGCTGGTGCTGCTGGCCGGGTCAGGCCATGTGGTCTATCCCGACGCCATCCCGGGACGCCTCGCCGCCCTCGGCATCCAGGACAGCGCCGTGCTCGCGACCGGACCGCGCGAGCGCTATGCCGGCGGCGACCCGGATTATCTGTTCGTCGAGCGTGAGGTCGAGCTGGGGGCCGTCAACCCAACGTCGCTGAGGACTCAGAGACCGGCGCAACCGAGCCGCCAGCCAAGGAAGCTCGCGTCAGGGGCTAGTAGCTCGCAAACCTTCACACCCGATCGTCCGCCGGGAGCCGATATCAGGGCATGGGTCCGATGCGGCGCTCGGTGCGCATCCGCAATCGCAAGGCCTCCTGTTGGCGGCGCTGATCCATCAGGCGGCCCCTGAGCCGAGCGTCCGCCGCGGGAGATGGCGTGCCACCGTTCACGGCCGAATCCCGTCGGGAGGCGCGCCGCTCGGCGGCCAGCTCGTCGCGCTGCCTATCGAGTAACCCCCGGTAGCGAAGCCGCTCCGCCCGTTGGATGGTCCCGAGGGATCGCGAGGCCTCCGGGGTTCGGGGCGCTGCCACCCGCGCCTCGGACTGTTGGCGATCGAGACGCAGCCAGCCCGCAGCGGCCTCCTGCCGTTGCTCCCCCGTCGCCCGTGCCGCCGAAGCGGCCCCCGTCTCCCCGAGCACGACCGACGGAGCACCCAGGCACGCGATCGTTGCGAAAATCATACAGCGCCAGGCAAGCACCTGTTCCATTCGCACAATCGCGGTGCGGATCGTCGGAAACCGTACCTTATGCGTGCGGCCTTGATACAAAAAAGACACAGTAAAGGTCCGGGCTAGGCACTCAACCGATTGAACACTCTGATCCCGTGCGGGGCAGAACGTTCTGGCACGTCTTCTGCATCCTTGATCATCGAGACGGATCAATCGCTCTGCCGTTTCCGTTCTCTGACCTCCTCAGTGGTGATTCGCCCCGCGCATGCGGGGTTTTTTTTGCCCGGCCCGTTCGTCCCGCCCCATCCGTCCCGAACCAACTGTCCCGGCTCAACCCCGAGACTCGAGGACGCCCACCCCGGGCCGCGTCAGCTCGGCGAGCAGGTCCACCAGGATCAGGTCGGGGGCCGGGGTCACGGACTCGCCGGCGAGCAGGCGCACCGCGCAGCTCACGGCCAGGGCCGCCACGCTGTAGGAGCCGGGCGAGACATGGGGCGCGGGACAGGGCGTGCCGTCCTCCATGACCGTGAGCGCCCGGGCCATGGCCTGGACGATCTCCGGGCTCAGTCGCGCGGACAGGGCCTGAAAGAGCACCGCGAAATGTTCCACATAGGAGGCGTTGGCCACGGGCCCGGTCTCGGGTAGCCCGAAGATGCGCCGGAACAGTGCAGGACCGGATGGATCAGGCGGGAAGTACATCAGGGCCGCGCCCCACCCCGCCGAGACGGCGCTGATCAGGGGCTTGCCCTGGGCGTTGGCCTGGTCGTGAAGGCTCGCGATCCCGTTGAGATCGAGAAAATCGACCGTGTCAAAAACCAGATCGCAAGCGGCCACGATACCCGAGGCGTTCTCCGGCCCGATGAACTCGCTGACCACGGTCACCTCGGCCTCGGGATTGATGGCGAGCAGCCGGCGCCCGAGGGCCTCGGCCTTGAGCTCACCCACGTCCGCCGCTGCATAGGCCTGGCGGTTGAGGTTGTGTCGCTCCACCCGGTCCGCGTCGGCCAGGACGAAGCGTTCGAATCCGATGCGCACCGCCGCCTCGGCGATGGTGCTCCCGATCCCGCAGCCCGCGATGAGCACGCGGCAATCGCGGACCGCCTGCTGGATCGGCGCGCTGACATAGCCCGAGTTGCGCAGGGTGAGTTGGTCGTAGTTCGACATAGGTCCTCCAGTGGTGTCCGGTGGGAGGTACGTTGGTGTTCAAGGTGCGCCCCGGCTGGTGCCCGCGACGGCCAGCGGCGGCGATGGGCCAGGCCGCTGCGCAAGGGTCCCGAGTCGGCGCCGGGATCAGGCCCCGCCCTCGCCGCCGGTCATGGAGGCGGCCTGGCTGGCGGCCTCCAGGTCCGCGAGGGGCACGCCCATGGCCTCGGCCACGTCGGTGACGGCGTAGGCCGGCTCACCAGTCGCGGGGTCCAGACCCGAGGGCGCGACGCCCATGTGCTCCAGGGTCTCGCAGAAGGTCTCCAGGATCAGGGCGGCGGTCTCGGGTCGCGACGACAGATAGGCGAAGGCCGCCACCCAACGCGGGCTCGCCGGGTCTGCGAGGGCGGCAAAGGCCTCATCGAACGAGTGGAACGTCTCCGACATCCGGGGCTCCGGTCGGTTGCAGGGCGCAAGGCCGCAGGGGTGATCGCTGGCGCGACCCAGTGTAACCGTCAACCACCGAATCGGGTCGAGCGGCGCATCACGGGCGGTCTATTCGGGCGCCGTCACGCCCGCGGTGCAGCCGCTCCAGCGGCTGGGGAAGAGGCTCTCGATGACCCCCGATCGATGCAGGACCGCGACCCCCAGAACATGCCCCAGATAGGTCACGAACACCTGTCCGAGCGGACACTCGGCGGCCTGCTCCGGTGTCGGTGCGAAGGTCTCGCGGCGCAGGTAACGGTCGCGCTGCTCGCGGGTCAACTCCAGACGCGAGCGGGTCGCCAGGCGCCCGAGGAGCATGGCCCCCGCCGTGGTCGGCTTGGGAGGTCGCACGTTCGTGCGATGAAAGAACAGACCGCTGCCCTCCCCCTTCGGTTGGGCGGGCGGTCGATGGTCCTCGGCCACCAGATGCAGTCCCCGGCGGGTCTGTCGGTGGGCCCGCAGGCCCGACCAGACCTCTGCCGGCAGCCCGTATTTGCTGGCGAGGCCATCCAGCCACCCGTCCCCATCCGCGGGATCGAGGGGGGCCGGGGCGGCCGATGGTGTGGCCTCATCCCCGTCGGGTAAGCGTTCCAGCACGGCCATGAAGAATCCCCCCGTGTCGTTGTGATGCGGCCACAGACGCAGACAACGCGCCAGTTCGGGGTCGAGGGCGTGGCCGTCCCAAGCGGTGAGACCCGGCGCGGTCACCAGACCTGGCAGGGTGGCATCCACCAGACGGACCCGCCCTGCCGAGTGCGCCAGACAGTCCGCGACCACCAGCTCGTTCTCCTCGGGGGCGAAGGTGCAGGTGGAGTAGACCAGGCGTCCGCCCGGCGCCAGCAGTTGGACGCCCTTGCGCAGCAGGGCGCGTTGACGCGGTGCCAGCCGCGCGGGGCTCTCGGGGTCGAGACGCCCGAGCAGCGAGGGGTTGCGTCTCAGGGTCCCCTCGCTGGAACAGGGGGCGTCGACCAGGATGCGGTCGAAGGCACCGGAGGCGGCCGGCCAGTTCGCGCCATCGGAGCAGACGGTGGTGACGTTCACGACCCCGAGCCGGTCGAGATTCCCCTGCAATGACTTGATGCGGTGATGGGAGATGTCGTTCGCCATCAGGGTCCCGCGGTTGGCGAGCGCGAAGGCCATCTGGGCCGTCTTTCCGCCCGGCGCGGCGCACAGGTCCAGCACCCGTCGGCCGGGCGAGAGGTCCAGGAGCCTCACCGGCAGTTGGGAGACCTCCTCCTGGGCGTGGGCGAGACCGGCGCAATACCACCAGTTTTGACCGGCCCTCACCTCGAGCGGCAGGCGCAGGGCACCGGGAAGCCAGGGGATGGGCCCCGCCTGGATACCCTCGGACGCCAGTAGATCGGCCAGGGCGCGGGCGTCCACACGGGTCGGGTTGGCCCAGACACAGGGGGCGAGCGGCCGGCGCAGGGCCTCGGCGAAGGCGTCCCAGTCGTCGATGATCCGGCGGTAGCGGGCGAGCGGCGAGGTCGCGATGGCCTCGCGGGTGGGCACGGCGGCGGCGCTGCCGCGGGCGGCGCGCGGGCTCATGATGAGCCGTCGTCCCGACCCGGCCTCGCACCCTGACGGATCGCAGGTTCGGCCATCGAAACGGCGGGCGCGCCCCACCGCCGCGCCTCGTCAGCCCGAGTGCCCAGCCAATCCCGGAAGGCGGCGAACGACATCAACTGGCCCGGTGCCGGCCTGGTGCCATCCAGGAAGCGTGGGAGCCGATGCCCTCGCCCGATGGGCGGCCAGGGCGGCGGCGGACGCAGCCAGCCACCGCTCGCGTTGCGCATATGGGAGCGATCGCTCGCAAACTCCCGACGGAAACGCGCGCAGGGCACCACCCGGAACCGTGGCCGGTAGGCCGGCGGCAATCGGCTGGCGAGTGCGAAGCTCTCCTCGAGCCAGACCAGGCCTGGGGTCGGCAGGGGCAGGCGGCTGTCGAGGTCCCACACCCGGCCGCGTCCATCCACCACCACCGCGTGATAATCCCAGGCGATCCATCCGCCCGGCGGGGCCGCGCGCTGACGCAACATGGGGCAGCAACCGGCCGGGGCGGTGAGGAAGACCGCGTCGGACCGCCCCGGACCCAGGGCGGGCTCGGCGCACAGCCACCAGGCGTTCTCCTCGCAATAGAAGGGCTGATGGCGGAAGCGGTCCCTGACCACGGGGCGACGGACTCAGGGATAGAGCTGGAGGGCGCGGCTCGACTCGCGCCAGAGGGCCTCGTCGGCGGCCAGCGAGCGCTCGAGATCGCCCGGCATGGCGGCCGGGTCGTCCACCCACTCACGCAGTCCGCTGCCACCCGCCAGGAGGTCGATGGCGAGACGCTCGGTCTCGTACTCGTAGGCGAACTCACGCCAGATGGGATAGTCGGGATACTCGAGTCGCAGGGCCTTCAGCAACAGGGCCATCAACCGATAGGGCCTGAATTCCTCGTGTCCGTACTGGGGCCCGTCGGTGTGCAGCTGGAGCCCCGAGCAGAGCTGCCCGGCATGCTTGTGGAAGGTGGGCTCGAACCAGCAGGGTCGGATCAAGACCCCTTGGGTCCAGGGGGCGTGCAAGGCCTCCATGCGCCGCAGGACACGGGCGAAGTCGACATCCGGTGCGCCCACCACCTCGAGGGCGACCGTGGTCCCGCGACCCTCGGAGAGGGTGGTCCCCTCCAGCAGCACCGTACCCGCGAAGCAGCGCGCCATGTTGAGGCTCGCCGCGTTCGGGCTCGGGTTCACCCAGGGCAGCTCACCCAGCGGCCAGCCGTAACCGGGCGGGTCTCGGGGCGCGTAGCCGTTCATGGGGACCAGATGCAGCTCGAGGTCGAGCCCGCGCTCGCGGACGAACCACTTGGCAAGCTCCGCGAGGGTCAGGCCGTGGCGCATGATCAGGGGACCGGCCCCCACGAAGCTCTCCCATCCGGGTCGCAGGATGCTGCCCTCGATGGGACGCCCCGCCGGGTTCGGCCGATCGAGCACCCACAGGGCCTTGCCCGCCTTCGCGCAGGCGTCCAGGAGATAGGCCAGGGTGGTCACGTAGGTATAGATCCGGGTGCCGATATCCTGGAGGTCGACCAGCAGGACGTCGAAGGTCTCCAGCATCTCGTCGGTCGGGAAGCGCACCTCGCCGTAGAGGCTGAAGACAGGGATCCCCCAGACCGGGTCGCGGTAGTCCGGGGACTCGATCATGTTGTCCTGCTTGTCGCCACGCATCCCATGCTGAGGACCGAAGGCCGCGCTGACCCGCAGATCATCCAGGGCCATCAGGGCATCGAGTGCGTGGCGGCCGTCGCGGGTCAGGGAGGCGGGATGTGCGAGCAGGGCGACGCGCCGACCCCACAGGGGCTTGCGCAGCTCGGCATTGGCGATGAGGCGGTCGATTCCGAGCTCGATCACGGGCACTTCCTGGCGGGCCAAGGGACCGCGATTGTCGGCCCTTGGGCGCGCGGACTCAATCCGGGGACCAGGAAAGCGCTGGGCGATCGGGGTCGACACCCACGGCCGGTGCCGCGGGCGAGCGACGGGTCAGACGACGAATGGGCGCGCGCCCGAGCCCCCGGGCCGCGACTGGCCCTGGGGCTCGATCCGGGCCAGGAACTCCGCCGGCGGGATCAGGATCCAGCCGCGAAACTCGGTGCTGAGGGTCCCCAGATGACGTCTCGGCGGACTGTCCTCGGAGAGCTCGACCACCAGGACGTCCGTATCCCCATGGGCCCCGTGGGGATCCTCGAGCAGGGTGTCGACGGCCCAATGGGGCAGTCGATCCATGAGCTCCCCGTTGAGGACCTCGCGTCCGGCGCAGGCCGCGGCCAGGCCGAAGAGCAGGAACTGCTTGTACTCCAGCTCGGGATCGACGTCGCGGCGATCGCCAAGGGTATCGGGTGCGTCCTTCGGCGCCGGGCTGCGGCGGACCATGAGATAGACATGCAGGTCGTGGAGGTCACGCCAGGTGCCCTCGGGGACGGGTGCGCTCCACAGGGCCGCATAGCGGAGCTGGCGCTCGACGAAGCGCAAGAGGTTCCGTACCACCCACTCCCGTCTGCGGGACTGCCTGGCGTTGAGCAGGAAGTAGCAGCGATCGAGCTGGTGTAAGGCCTGCTTGAGGTTCTGGAACGTGGAGCGGAAGAGACGTTGCTCCAGGGTCGGCGCCTGGAGCAGGCGACCCTTGGCCGCGGTCTTCCAGGGCTTGGGCAACCCGGCGCAGGTCTTGAGGATGGGGGCCTTGAGCAGACGCAGGGTCGCGATCCGCCGGGACGGCGAGAGGTCCGCCACCCGGAGCTGGTCCAGGGCGAGGATCAAGGCAGGGGCGGCTTGTCGCACCCCGCCCTTGCGCAGGCCCTCGACCCAATCGGTGAGTGAATCCCCACCCGTGTCCAGGGGTGTATCGGCGAGGTCCATCCACGGGATGGACGAGGTGGCAAGCGAGCTTTCGAGGATCATGACGGCACACCAGACAAATGATTCGGACCCGCGGTCCGCGGCCACTCTGGACGATCACCGGGCCTGTTCGTCGCGGGTCTCCGTCCCGATTCGGGGCCAGGGGCGCGATGCCGCCGGGGCCTCCTCCCTATTGGTTCGTGATGACCTTACAGCCCGCGGTGATCGCGGGTTGGGGCGCGATCGACATTCCCGCGGGCGATGAGGGGGGATTGATCCAGGGCGCGAACCGGGTCTCAGTGCCGGACCGGGCGACCTTGTCGCGCTGGGGGACTGCGGGATCGGGCCGAGGCGCGAGGCTGGTTGGATCAGGAGTCTGGGCCGTATCTTGCCCTGATGCGCTCGAGCAGATCGGCCGGCGGCTCCAGCACCAGCGACCGGCTGACCTCGCCGAGTGCCCCGGCGACGCGGCGCGGGGGTGCGTCGGCGGAGAGCTCCACCAGATAGGTCCCGAGCACGCCGAAATAGGACCCGGGGTCGTGCAACTCCGCCTCGCCGGCCCAGGCGGCGAGCGCGGGGTCCCGCAGGCCGAGACCGATGAGGTCCTGTCGGCCCACGGCGCGGATCATCGCGTAGAGCAGCAGGCGTCTGTAGGCGGCGTCCGGCGGCAAGGCGCGGGGGTCGAGCGCCTGGAGCAGCTGAACGTCCGGCAGAAGCCCCTCCGACGACCCTTGCACGCGGCCCAGATAGTAGACATAGAGGTCGTGCGCCTGCTGCCAGGAGCCGGGAGGTGTCTCCACCCCTCGGCCGAGATCCATCAGCCGCCCGAGGGCATCGAACAGCCCGCTCACCAGCCACAGCCGAACCAGATCGCGGTCCCTGAGGTCACCCCCATCGGGGCCGTCGACCCACTCCAGCATCTGGGCGAGGATCCGGTAGACCAGGCACCAGAGCCGCTGCTCGAGGGACAGCCCGTGACGATCCCCGGCCCCGTGGGCGGTGGCGCTCGGCGCCGGCAGGGCGTCCGCGAGGTCGTGGACGGCGGGTAGAAGACGCATCAGCACCCACAGCCGCGAGCGCAGGTCGAGCCGGGTCCGCGCCAGACGCTCGAGCTTCAGCACCAGGGCAGTCAGCATCCCGCCGGCACCCCGTTCGGCAACCAGGGCCACCCAACGCTCGAACAGCTCGGGTGCGAACTCACGCGCCGCCGGGTCGTCGGGTGCCGGAAGCGGCTCGTAACAGGTCTCCAGGGTCGCACTCAGAAGGGACATGGTCCGTGGTCTCCTCGAATCGGTTAACAGCGGCGGGCTTGGCCCGGCATCACCGGCCCCATCCAGCCATCGGGCTCACCCCGTGGCACCCACTGGCTCGTCGGCCCGCGCCGCGGGTGCGCCGTCGAAGAAGGCCCTGACGTCGTCCATCTCGCGGCTGCGCGCCATTGGGGGCAGGCTCGCGAGGAAGCTGTGACCGTAGGAGCGCCCCAGCAGGCGGGGGTCGCACACGGCGAGCACCCCCCGATCAGCCGCGCCCCGGATCAGCCTGCCCGCCCCCTGTTTCAGGGCGATCACCGCCTGGGGCAGCTGGAGATCGCGGAACGGGCTCCCGCCCCGGCGGCGGATGGCATCGATGCGCGCGGCCAGCACCGGATCGCCAGGCGAGGCGAACGGCAGGCGGTCGATCACCACGCAAGAGAGGGCGTCGCCGCGCACGTCCACGCCCTCCCAGAAGCTCGAGGTCCCAAGCAGCACCGCGTTGCCGAGGGTGCGGAAGCGCTCCAACAGCTCGGCGCGCGGGGCGCTCCCCTGGACCAGGATCGGATAGGCGATGGATCCAGTGAGCCCCTCGGCCACCTCGCGCAACGCCCGATGACTGGTGAAGAGCAGGAAGGCCCGGCCGCGACTGTAACCGATCAGCTCCCTGGCAAGCTCGCACACCCGCGGGTTGTAGGCGGGATCCGAGGGCTCGGGCAGACCCCGCGGGACGAACCAGAGGGCCTGGCGGGCATAATCGAAGGGGCTCTCCCAGCACTGGGTCTGCGCCCCTTCGATGCCCAACTGGTTGGTGAAGTGCCCAAAGTCGGCGCCCACCGCCAGTGTCGCCGAGGTGAAGACCCAGGCGGCGCGCTGTCGGGAGAATTGGTCGCGAAAGACATCCGCCACCGAGAGCGGGGTCTGGTGGAAACGAAAGCCTCGCCCGTGGAGCTCGAACCAGCGCACCTGATCGGCGGTCTCCTCGCCCTCGAGGACGGCGAGACGGGCGGCGAGGTCGCGCGCGCGACCGAGACAGGCGTCGAGCCCCTTACCCCGTCCGGCCAGCGCACCCAGCCCCTCGCCGAGCCGACCGAGCCGGCGGGCGAGGGTCGCCAGCGCCTCGGTCACGCGCGCATCGCCCATGATCTCCCGCCAGGGCCCGCGCCGGTCGTCCTGACCCAGCGCCAGGCGCAGATCCTGGGTCGCGCGCCGCAACCCGGCCGTTTGGGTCAGCAGCTCGGGGGCGTCGCCCGCCTCGCGGCGGTACTCCAGCTCGGTGTCCCGGGCCAGGTCGAGGAGCTGACGCCCGGAGAGGGCCACGCCGAAGAAGCCGGAGGCGATCTCGGGGAGCTGATGGGCCTCGTCGATCACGAAACAATCGGCACCCGGGAGGATCTCGCCGAAGCCCTCGTCCTTCAAGGCGAGGTCGGCGCACAGCAGATGATGATTCACCACCACCAGCTCGGCCGCCTGGGCAGCGCGCCGGGCACTCACCAGATGACAATCCTGCCAATGGGCACAGCCCTGCCCGAGACAGTTGTCACTGGTGGAGGTGACCAGGGGCCACACGGGCGCGTCCTCCGGGATGGCGAGCTCCGCGATGTCGCCGCGCCGGGTGGACTTGGACCACGCCTGGACCCGCTCGAGCTGGCGGCGCAGCTCCGGGTCGGGCCCGACCGACTCGGCCCCGGCGACCTCGAGCCGGTGCAGACAGAGATAGTTGGCGCGGCCCTTGAGCAGGGCCACCCGCACGGGCACCCCGAGGGCCTCGCGCACCAACGGGAGATCGCGGTCGAAGAGCTGGTCCTGGAGGTTCTTGGTGCCGGTGGAGATCAGGACCTTGCGTCCCGAGAGCAGGGCCGGGACCAGATAGGCGAAGGTCTTCCCCGTACCCGTTCCCGCCTCGCACACCAAGACGCCGCCCGCGCCCAGGACGTCGGCGACCCGCTCGGCCATCGCCTCCTGCTGGGCCCGGTGGCTGAAGCCCGGGAGGCGCGCCGCCAGCCTGCCGTCCGGGCCGAAGACCTCGCCGAGATCCATCATCAAGCGCGCCTGGGGGTCATGAAGGGATCTGCCGCACCCTTCGATGGGCGGGTCGCCTGCGCCTCCACGGCTCGCCCTGCCCGCACATGTCTCGCGTCGTTCACCCCGCCGGGCCCTCGGCTATTGGGATGAGATCCGGGGCTGGTCGCCACGACGTCCCCTCGGCCCCTCAGCCACCGTCGGCCCGCTGCTCTGCCTCGGTGGCGCCCGCGGTGTCACCGGCGCGCCGCTTGGACTCGGCGATGATCCGCCAGTTGTCCTGCTTGAGGGTCGATTCGCCGGAGGCGAGGTCGTTGGAACGGGCGGCGAGCTGGCCCGCCTGGGCCGCCAGACCCTGCTCCATACGCACGCGTGCGAGACGGTTCCAGAGGTAGGCCTCGCGCGGTGCGATGCGCAGCGACCGCTCCAGGGTGGCCGCCGCACCGGCGTAGTCGCCCTGCTGGCGCTGCTGATCCGCCTGGCGGGCCAGGGTATCAGCGGCCGGCGGAAGGCCCGGGGCGAGCGGCTTGTCGGCGGCCCGTGACTCGGGAGATGGCGGTGGCGGCGGTGCTGGCGGTGCGGCCGCCGGGGGCGTCGCCACGGCGACCTGTGGCGCGGCCGGCGGGGTGACCGGTTGGGCTGGGGGCGGCGCAGCCGGCGGTGCCGGGGTCGCAGCGACCGCCGGAGCCGCGGGCTTCGCGGGGGTGCTCGGCTGGGCCGGCTTGGCGGCCGCGACCGGTGGCGCCGCAGGCTTGGGAGCGGGGCTCGCCGGCTTGGGCGCCGGGGTCTGGGCCGGCGCGGGCTTGACGGCAGGGGGCTTCGCTGCCGCCACGCCCTGCGCATCTGGTGCAGGTGCCGCTGCAGGGGCCGATGCCGGGGCGGGCGGCGGCTCCGTTCCGGGCTCGCGATAGGCGTAGGTCGTGGTCGACTGCTTGGCCGGCACGGCCGGCTTGGGCTTGGCCGCAGACTCGACCGTCTCCTTGGGCTCAGGGGACTGCTCGATCACCGCGGGCTGACGAGGGGTGACGTTCACCACGGGCGCCGGAGGACCCTCCCGTGGTTTGCTCGCGCAGCCCGCCAAGGCGAAGGCCAGCAAGGCCGCGCAGATGAAGAGCGAGGGGGACGGATACTTCGGTCGCTGAAACATGGGCTGAATTGGGCGCTCGGGGAGCCGGTGATTCAAAGGTCTAGGAAGAAGTTCTCTTGTTTGCGCTCGGGTTTCGGCGCGGGCTTGGGCGCCGGCTCCGGGGCCTCGCGGGGTTTGGGCGCGGCCTGGGCCAGGGCCTCAGCGGGATCGGCAGATTCAGGCGCCGCGGGCCGCGCCTTGGCCGGCCCCTTGGACTCGCCGCCGTCCTCTCCGCCACCGCAGGACACGCTGGACCCGCTCGCGACATAGGGGATCCCCCGGGTCCCGCAACCGGCCAGGACCACGCCCTCGGGGGGATCGCTCACCAGGGGCTCGTTGGGTAGATCGAGCATGAACTCGGCCCACACGGGCAAGGCCCCCTGCCCGCCGGCGAGCCCCATGGGCTTGTAGTCGTCACGCCCGACCCAGACCACCGCCACCTTGTCGCCGCTGAACCCGGCGAACCAGCTATCGCGTTTGTCGTCGGTGGTGCCCGTCTTGCCGGCCATGCTCATGTCCTTGGGCAGACGGCCACCGAGCCATTTGGCGGTCCCCTCGGTCACCACCCGGCGCATGGCCCAGGTGGTGAGGTAGGCGGCGCGGGGATCGACGGCGGCCTTGACGTCCAGGGGATACCGGTTCAGCGGCCGGCCATTCTGATCGACCACCTCGCGGATGGCGCGTAACGGCGCCCGATAGCCCCCGGCCGCGATGGTCTGATACATCTGGGCCACCTCGAGGGGCGAGAGGGCGACGGCCCCCAGCAGCATGGCCGGAACCTTCTGGACGCGCCGCTGGGCGCCGAGCCGGTAGAGGGTCTCGGAGACCTTGTCGAGCCCCACCGCCATACCGAGATGCACCGTCGCCAGGTTCAGCGAGCTCGCCAGGGCCCGATAGAGCGGCACCGATCCGTAGACTCGATGGTCGTAGTTCTTCGGCGACCACAGCTCACCGCCGACCCGCATGCTGTAGGGCGCATCCTGAATCGACGTGGTGAGGCTGAAGCGATTGGGCTCGGAGAGAGCCGCCAGATAGATCGCCGGTTTGACCAGTGAGCCGATGGACCGTGTGGAATCCAGGGCGCGGTTGAAGCCCGCGTAGCCCGCCTCCCGCGCGCCGGCGAGTGCCAGCACCTCGCCCTGGGCGACGGAGGTCACCACGGCGGCCGTCTCCAGGCTCCCGGCGCCCATGCGGCGCGACTTCTCGATCGCCGCCAGCCGCTTGGGCAGGGAGCGCTCGACGCTCTCCTGCACCAAGGGGTCGAGGGTGGTGAAGACCCGCAGCCCCTCGGAGCGCAGATCCTCGTCCTTGTAGTCGCGTTGCAACTGGCGCCGCACCAGGGTGATGAAATCCGGATACTCCCCCGCCGGGCGCCCGCCGCCCTCGCGCAGCCCGAGGGGCGCGGCCTTGGCGCGCTCGGCCTGGGCCTCGTCGATCACCCGGTCGCGGACCATCAGGTCGAGGACCAGGTTGCGGCGCTCCAGGGCCGCCTCGGGCTTGCGCCGGGGATCGTACTTGGCCGGGGCCTGGACGATGCCCACGAGCAGGGCGATCTCCGGAATCCCCAGCTCCTTCAAGGTACGGTTGAAATAGAAGCTGCTGGCCAGTCCGAAACCGTGGATGCCCCGGCTGCCGTCCTGTCCCAGATAGATCTCGTTGGCATAGGCCTCGAGGATGTCGTCCTTCTCGTAGCGCCGCTCCAGCAGCAAGGCCATGTAGGCCTCATTGAGCTTGCGGGTGAAGGTCCGTTCCGAGGAGAGATAGAAGTTCTTCACCAACTGCTGGGTCAGGGTGCTCGCCCCCTCGACCACCTCACCGGCGCGCAGGTTGCTCAAGGCCGCACGGGCGATGCCGCGGGGATCGACCCCGGCGTGGCTGAAGAAGCTGCGGTCCTCCACCGCCAGGAGCCCCTGGACCAGGAGGTCGGGCATGTCCTTGCGGCGCACCAGCACCCGGTCCTCGTTGTGGGCCGGGTAGATGCTGGCGATCAAGACCGGATCGAGCCGCGCAAGGGCCGGGTCGACCCCGCCCGCCGCGTCCTCGAGGCCCGAGACCTGGCCGTCAGCGATGCTGACCTCCATGAAGCGCGCCGGCTCCTCGCCGTCCCAGAAACGGAAGGCCCGGCTGCGGATCAGGAAGCGCCCATCCCCCTGGGCAAAGCTCCCGGGCTCCACGGGTGACTTGACCGCCCGGTAACCGAGCCGGGTCAGCTCGGCCTGGAGCTGCTCGCCAGTCAGGGGGCGGCCCTGGTAGAGCTCCAGGGGGCGGGCGTAGACCCGCGCCGGCAGGGCCCAGCGCTTGCCCTCGAACTTGCCGCGCACCACGCGATCGAGGTGGATGCCGTAGAGGATGCCGGCGAGTCCTACGCCGATGGCCAGTAGCAAGAACCAGCGCAGCAGGATTCCGCCGAGACCGCGGCGCGGACGCGGCGGCGGTCGGCGGCTATTTCGGGGGTCGGATCGATCGGCGCCCACGGGTCAGGACCGGGCGTTCCGAGACGCGGTGGAGGGGCATCGGGAGGCGAACGGGGAAACCCGCCGAATCGCGGCGGTGCGGGTAAATTCAGTTTGCATTCGGGGCACTTGAGCCTGGGAGTTCACGCTAATTCAGTGGCCTATGGTCCCATTTGGTGCCGCGCGACACAACCGCGGGCGACGAAGCGACCCCCGCGCTCGAGACCGCCCCGGCCAAGCCCCGGCGCCCGGACACCCCATTCAGCCGGCGAGACACCCCGCCCATCCGCCCGGCATCCAGGACACGCCGGTCGCCCGGCTCGGCAGCTCGGCCACATAGCTCGCGATGCCGTCGAGGAGCATCTGGACGGCGATCATGATCAGGAGCATCCCGGTCAGGCGCACCAGGGCCTTCAGGGTGCGCGGTCCGAGCATCTCCATCAGCAGCCCCGAGGCGAGCAGGATGACGGCACTCAGCCCCCAGGCCAGGGTCAGCGCGGCGAGCCAGGTGCCCAGACGCTCGGGGTCCCGGCTCACCAATAGCAGCAGTGCCGAGACCGCGGACGGTCCGGCGATCATGGGCACCGCCAGGGGGACGATGAAGGGCTCCTCCTCGAGGGGGGCGGACTCACCGAGTGCCGGACCATCAACCGGCGGGAAGACCATGCGCAGGGCGATGATCAAGAGCACCACTCCGCCGGCGACCCCGAGTGCGGGCTGCTCCAGCCCCAGCCAGTCGAGGATCTGGGCCCCTGCGAGCAGGAAGGTCAGGAGCACCAGATAGGCGGCCAGCAGCTCGCGCGCGATGATGCGCAGGCGCCGCGGGCGCGGGTAGCCGCTGACCAGGGCATGGAAGACCGGGATGTTCCCCAGCGGGTCCATGATGATGACCAGCAGGATGGCGGCGGAGAAGACATCCATGGGTCGAGGCTCAAAGACAGGCCGCCCGCCGTGGTTCAGCGGGCGGGTCGGGGGAGGGTCCGGCCCCTCGCCCGAGGGGCCGCTGGGCGCCGTGCCGGGTCAGGCGAGCATCCGCGTCTGGAGCTGGATGCGGGCCACCCGCTCTCGGGTGAGGTCCTTGGGCAGCTCAGCGCTTACGCTGCGCGCCAGGGCGGGCGCCATCTCACCACGCAGCAGGCCGAGGAAGTGGGGCGGGGCCACCAGCAGGAGTCGGTCGAAGGCGTGCCGGTTGAACCCGCGCGCGAGCTCGGCGGTCACGCGCTTGGCGAAGCGTCGGGCGACCTGCTCCTTGGGGCCGACACGCGTCTGCATGGCATGACCGCGCCCGCCGCGGGCATCGACCGAGCGGCCGGGGCGGTCGCTCTTCAAGGCCCTCGCCGGCAGCGGCTCCTCGGGATTCACCAGGTCCGCGACCTCGCGCAGGGGATCCCGACGCGCGGATGATTCGAACAGACGGGCACGTGCCCCACTCGCCACCGCAACCCAGGTCTTCATGGTGCGCCTCCTCAGCAGCTCGACATCGGGCCCGGGCGCCACGGATAGAGCCCCGAAGCCGCCCGGTACCCCTGAATTCACTGTAGCTCAGAGCTTGTGAAAAATTTGTCGGCCGTAGCGAGGGCGTTCCCGGGCGTGCCTCATTAAGGCCAGGGCAAGGCGCGGGAAGTCGGAAATCGGGGAGCATAGTGGGCCTAAGTGACTCGATTTTCCGCTTTTCGCAGCGCAGCGGGGTGCGTCCGGGGGCGCCCGCAGTAGGCGGCGAATTTCTTCACAAGCTCTCAAGCGGTGGCGATCGTCCGCGCTGCCCGCAAGAACGGCGGCGCAACTCACCGGCTCAGGCCGGCTGCAGTCCGTCCACCCGCTGGAAGCCGCGCGGGAGCAGCCGACCGCGACGGCCACGCTCACCGGCATAGAGATCGAGGTCGGCTGGCTTGAGGGTGAAGGTGCGCTTGCCGGAGAGGATGGTGAGGCCCGCGCCCTCCCCCACCACGGCCACGGCGGCGAGCAGCTCCTCGCGGGCGGCGGCCTTGGCGCTGGGGATAGCGATGATCTTGTTGCCCTTGCCCCGCGGCATCTCCGGTAGGTCGGAGAGCGGAAAAACCAGAAGATGCCCGCTGGTGGTGGCAGCAGCGAGCCGCGCCCCCTCCCCCGCCCCGACCGGCACCGGCGGCAGAACGGCGGCCCCCGCGGGCAGGGTCAGCACAGCCTTGCCGGCCTTGGGCTTGGCGTAAAGGTCCTCCATGCGGGCGACGAACCCGTAGCCCGCGTCGCTCGCGAGCAGGATCCGGGTGTCCGGGGTCTCGCCCAGCACGGCCACGAAGGCCGCCCCCTTGGGCGGATCGAGCCGACCGGTGAGCGGCTCGCCCTGACCGCGGGCGGACGGCAGGGTGTGCGCGGGGAGCGAATAGCTGCGGCCACTGGAGTCGAGGAAGACCACGGTCTGATTGCTGCGAAGGCGGGCCGCGGCCAGGCAGCGATCGCCCGCCCGGTAGCTCAGCCCCGTCGCGTCGATCTCGTGGCCCTTGGCGGAGCGCACCCAGCCCTTCTCCGAGAGGACCACGGTGACCGGCTCGCTGGGGGCCACCTCGGTCTCGCCCAGCGCCGCGGCGGCGGCCCGCTCCACCAGGGGCGAGCGCCGGTCATCGCCGTACTTCTCGGCATCCGCGGCGATCTCGTCCTGGATCAGCCGGCGGAGACTCCCGGGGTCGCCCAGGATCCCCTGGATGCGGTCACGCTCCTCGGCCAGGGCCTCCTGCTCGCCGCGGATCTTCATCTCCTCGAGCCGGGCGAGCTGCCGCAGCCGGGTGTTGAGGACATACTCGGCCTGGGCGTCACTGAGCCCGAAGCGGGCCATGAGGACGGGCTTGGGCTCGTCCTCGGTGCGGATGATGCGAATCACCTCGTCGATGTTGAGATAGGCGATCAGCAGGCCTTCCAACAGGTGCAGCCGGTCGAGCACCTTGCCGAGGCGATGCTCGAGGCGCCGCCGCACGGTGGCGGTGCGGAAGGCCAGCCACTCCAGCAGGATCTCGCGCAGGTTCATCACCCGCGGGCGACCGTCGAGGGCGATCAGGTTGAGGTTGACCCGGTAGCTGCGCTCGAGGTCGGTGGTCGCGAACAGGTGGGACATGAGCCGGTCCACGTCCACCCGGTTGGAGCGCGGCACGATCACCAGGCGGGTCGGGAACTCGTGGTCGGACTCATCCCGGAAGTCCTCCACCATGGGCAGCTTCTTGGCGTTGAACTGGGCCGCGAGCTGCTCCATGACCCGCTCGCCGGACACCTGATAGGGCAGCGCGGTGATCACGATCTCGCCCTGCTCGAGCTCGTAGCGGGCGCGTTGCTTGAGGCTGCCACCGCCCGTGCGATAGATGCGCAGCAGATCCTCGGCCGGGGTGACGATCTCGCCCGCGGTGGGAAAGTCGGGCCCGGGGATGTAGGCGGTCAGCTCCTCGAGCGTGGTATCGGGGTGATCGAGCAGATGGATGCAGGCCCGGGCCACCTCGCGCAGGTTGTGGGAGGGGATGTCCGTGGCCATGCCCACGGCGATGCCGGTGGCGCCGTTGAGCAGCAGGTTCGGCAGGCGCGCGGGCAGGACCTTGGGCTCGTCCAGGGTGCCGTCAAAGTTGGGCTGCCAGTCGACGGTGCCCTGATCGAGCTCGGAGAGCAGGAGATCCGCGTAGGGCGTCAGGCGCGACTCGGTGTAGCGCATGGCCGCGAAGGACTTGGGGTTGTCCGGTGAGCCCCAGTTGCCCTGACCGTCGACCAGCGGATACCGGTAGCTGAACGGCTGGGCCATGAGCACCATGGCCTCGTAGCATGCCGTGTCGCCGTGGGGATGGAACTTGCCCAGCACGTCGCCCACGGTGCGGGCCGACTTCTTGAACTTGGCGGCGGCCGAGAGCCCGAGCTCGGACATGGCGTAGAGGATGCGCCGCTGCACGGGCTTGAGCCCATCGCCCACATTGGGCAGGGCCCGATCGAGGATGACGTACATGGAATAGTCCAGGTACGCCTTCTCGGTGAAATCCTTCAGTGGCTGGCGCTCGACCCCCTCGGGGGTGAAGACTGGGGTCTCGGACATGGCAGACGGCTGGCTCTGGCGATGCGTGGGCGTTGCCCGGACCGGTCAGGTCCGGGGCGCGCATGATGCGGCATGCTCAGGTTCAGGGAAATGCTGTTTGCGGCTGTTTGCAGCGTTTGATCAGCATCCCCGTCGGGCAAAGCGGCGCGGCGGGGGCCAGAAACAACGTCCGTAACGCGGGCATCGCCGGGGGCAAGGCGCCGGGTTCGCGGTATAGTCGGCCCGACGGCGACGACCCGAGACACCCATCCGCTGGCGCCCCGCCCCGCACCATGTTCCATATCGAACGCTTCCCCTGCCCCTGCTGCGGTCATCTGGTCCACGAGCGCGAGCCCGGATTCCATCAGACCTGTCCGATCTGCGGCTGGGAGGACGACCTCTCCCAACTGCGGTTTCCATTGATGCCGGGCAGCAGCAACACCGTCTCCCTCGCCGAGGCGCAACAGAACTTCGCGGATTACGGTGCCTCCGAGAGACGCACCCAGGGGCAGACGCGGGAGCCGTTCGAGGAGGAGCCGAAGGAGGAAGGCTGGCGGCCCATCGACCCGTCGCGCGACAACATCGAGCAACCGCGGCGCGGCACCGCCTACGCGGACTCCTATCCCTGGCCGGACACCACCGTGCTCTATTACTGGCGCGCGACCTACTGGCGGCGGATCGTCGCCTGACTCCCCTCTCGGCATGAGCGCCGGGACGGCCCCGCGAGTCGGTCATTCCAGATCGAGCCGATCGCCGACGGCCACGCCCAAGCGACCGGCCCCGCCCCCAGATAGCTCCAGGACGAAACGCGCCGCCCGGTCGGGCTGGTAGATCGGGCAGGGATCGGCGCGGCAGGGCTCGGCCGAGGCCCGGATGTAGATCACGGTCCCCCCGCCGTCGAGCCACAGGATATCGAGCGGGATCAGGGTGTTCTTCATCCAGATGGGATGCCGGCCCCAGCCCCCGAAGTCGAAGAACATGCCCCGGTCAGGCGCCAGCGACGCGCGACCCATGAGGCCGCGGGCGCGATCCTGCGATGTCCGAGCGACCTCGACGGTCAGACGCTGACCGCCGACCCCGATGGTCGCGAGATCGAGGGCTACGGCCCCAATGGGCGACAGGGACAGGACAAGGGCCAGGAACGCCGTCGATGACCGACCGGCCCACGCTGGTCCAACCGCCGAGAGGACGGCTGGATTACTGGGCCGAGACATCGCCCGCGGGCCTAAAGAGCGTGCGGGCATTCTCACGCAGCACCCGCTCGCGGATCTCGGGCGGCAGGTTTGCCGCCCAGCCGCGGTGGAAGTCCAGGAACTCGCCGATGCGCTCCCAGCCGGTATCGGGCTGATCCCAGGCATCGAGCCGCTCCACCGGCCACACGGCATCCGACCCGATCATGAAGCGGTTCGGGTAACGCACGATCAGGTCGCTCCACGCCGGCAGCAGGGAACCATCCGCATCGGAGAGGGGGAAGCGCAGAAAGCGCCAGGGGTCACGGGCGGCCAGGTCCATCCAGACGTTCGGACAGGCGACCAGGATGCGCTCGACCTCCGCCGGCGGCAGGGCCGCGCCCGCGTGGGCGAGCAGGATGCGGTTCTCCGGGTTGCCTTGGCACAGCGCCAGCGTCGGGTCGGCGCGCGAGAACTCCATGTGGACCAGGAGCGGCACATCGTATTCGCGCCCCACCTCCAAGAGCCCCATCAGCACCGGGCTCTGGGACCAGCGGGCGGCGAAGCCCGGGATCAGGTGCAGCTCGCCGATCCCGCGGTAGGGCCCGTCGCGCACGGCCGCGCGGGCCTGGTCCACCAGCTCGGCCTTGGACTGCCAGCGGTACCAGTCCCCGTTGGTGCGATAGGGCCCGTAGATGGGCACCACGATCTCGGGAGCGAGGCGGTAGAGCTCCAGGGCGCGCTCGGGCGGGGTGCCGGCCACCACCGCCAGCTCGACGGCGTTGGCGCGCAGGGAGGCCACCGCCTCCTCGGGGCTGGTCACCTCCGCCTGGTTCCATTTGTAGTGCAGATGGGCATCGGCGATGGGCGTGGCCGAGCGGACCGCCGGGCCCCAAAGGAGCAGGGCCGCGACGGCGAGCATCGGCCACCCGATGCTCACGGTCGATCGGTGGTCGGGCAAGGCCGGGACCTGGCTGGAACGACACATGGCAGATCTCCCCTTGATTGTTGTCAGCGCCGCACCTGGACCAGCCAGGTCAGGTTCACCGAGCCCTCGGCCGGCACCTCCAGGGTCCAGGCCGCGAGGGTCGCGGAGAGCTTGGTGTGAGGCGCGCTCTCGCTCACCATCCGCCAGTCGGCGCCGATCGGCTCGAGGACCTTGACCTTGACCGGCTCGGGCTTGGCGTTCTTCAGCTCCAGCTCGAACCCGGCCTCGTAGGCATAGTCATAGGCGCCGCTGCCCGAGAGCTTGCGGAAGCTGGTCTGCTTGCGTCGGGCGGTCACATCGAAACTCTTGCCCAGGGTCAGCTCGACGGACTCGTTCTTCGGGGTGTGGTCGATGCGGTCCTCGCCCACGAACTGGGCGTTGCCCTTGCTGTCCTTGGCGTACACGCGCACCACGCCAGCGGGTAGGGGCACGCCCAGGCTGCCGTCGCGGTTCTCGAAACGCAGCCGGGAGGAGACATCGAGCCGGGTCCAGCCGTCTCCGGCCTGCCCGCGATAGGCATAGGACTGGCCCTCCACCACCAGCTCGCGGGCGATGGGCACCGCGGGCGCGGCGAGCAGGGCCACCTGTTTGGTCTGGTTGTCGAGCACGTCCGTGGGACGCGGCAGGGTGTAGAGATGGTACTCGTCCAGGGCCTCCTGCTCGGGCATAGGCGCGGCATCGGCCATCATCGCGGCCCGGGCCATGGGCGGGGGCGGATACGCCTCCCGCACCCTGTTCAGCTCACCCGCCACCAGTTGGACCTGGGCCTGTCGATAGCTCACGCCGCTCTCGTTGGTCAGGGTCACCCAGCCGTTGAGGTCCATGCTGGAGCCGTCCCCGGAGAGGTTGGCCACATAGTCCGCCTTCCAGCCCATGCCGCCGCTGAGATACGAGAGCTCCAGGGCCCCCTCCCCGGCCCCGGCGCTCTCAAGATGGAGCACCAGGGTGGGCCGGTCACGCAGGGTCTCGGGCACGTCGGGGAAGGCCAGGTGGCCGACCACGCCGGTCTCGATGCGATCGGCGTAACGCAGCACCGTGCCCTGGTTGGCCGCGAGTACGCTGGCCTCCTCGACCGTGCGATCCCCGTCTTCGTTGGTGCGGATGACCTGCACGGTGCGGCCGACATATTTCTTGAGCAGGCTCTCCGGGGTGAGCAGGTCGAAGTCGAAGTTCTGCTCGACGAGTCTGATCCCCGGACCGCCGGCGGTCTCGGTGAGCAGCGCCGTCTCCGGGCGGATGTGCTGGGAGACGTTGCGCCAGGCGAGACGATTCTCGCCGGCGGCAAGACTGACCCGGCGCAGGTCCTTCACCAGGGCCAGGTCCGTGTTGTAGATCGTGACGGCCACGGACTCCTGGGCGCTGTCGTCGATCCGCTGCTCGGGGGTCTGGATCCCATCCACTGTGCTGTCCTCGCTGGTGGGGTTGATGGTGACGACCTGGACGGTGGCGACCTGGGCGGCCGCGGTGTGCGCCGCGGCAATCACGCACAGGGCCAGCATCGCCAACAGGACCCTCGGGGCGGCGCCCTGGTGTGGGCCGAGGTGGCGTGGACCGAGGTCGCATGGACAGAGATGGCGTGCCGAGGTCCTCGGCGAGTGCAGACATGGCATGGGATGGCTCCGGGGCGGCTCCGACGTCGCCCAAGGATAACCCCGCCCGCGCCGCTCGGGACCAGCCCGTTCAGGGATGACCGCAGGGGCGCCCCGCCTTCCGCTCCCCGCTCAGCGCGCTCCCGTAACGCACAAGCGCCATTGCGGCTGCGCGTCGCTGCCCCACTTATCGTGCCACGACGCCGTCGATTCCCGGGCTGCCCAGATGCCAGGTGCAACGCGCGCTCGTCACCCGCCATTGGGAGTCAGCCTTGAGCCAGATCCGTATCTTGGTGCTTTTCGCCCATCCCTCGCCGGATCGCTCCGAGGTCAACCGGCCGCTGGCGCGCGCCACTGCCGGGGTGGATGGGGTGACCCTGGTGGACCTTTACGCCGAGTATCCGGACCTCCAGATCGACATCGACCGCGAGCAGTCCCGGCTCTTGGCGCACCAGGTCGTGTGCTTCATGCACCCGCTCTACTGGTACTCGACGCCGGCGATCCTGAAGGAATGGCAGGATCTCGTCCTGGAGCACGGATTCGCCTACGGATCGGAAGGCACGGCCCTGCACGGCAAGGTCTTCTTCAACGCCATCACCGCCGGCGGCGCCGAGGCCGCTTACTGTGCCGCGGGCTACAACCACTTCAGCATTCGCGAGCTGCTGCGCCCGCTGGAGCAGACGGCGCTCTTGTGCGGCATGCGCTATCTGCCGCCTTTCGCCCTGTTCTCCGCCCGCACCGCGGTGGACGAGGGTCGCGTGAACGATCACGTGCGTGACTGGGTGCGAGTGCTCGAGGCCCTGCGCGACGGCCGGTTCGACCTCGACGCGGCGAGTGGCCTGCCCAAGCTGAACGGCGACCTCGAGCGCCTGATCTGGAAAGCCTAGGCAATGGACGGCATCCTCCTCCACGGCTTCGTCTATCTGTGCGCCGCGGTGATCGCCGTGCCCATCGCCAAGCGCCTGGGACTCGGCTCGGTGCTCGGGTATCTCATCGCAGGGATCATCATCGGCCCCACGCTGGGACTGGTGGGCGCGGAGACCCAGGAGATCCAGCACTTCGCCGAGTTTGGCGTGGTGATGATGCTGTTCCTGGTGGGCCTGGAGCTGGAGCCGCGACTCCTGTGGGAGATGCGCGCACGTCTGCTCGGGCTCGGCGGCCTGCAGGTGACCCTATCGGCCGTCCTCCTTGCCGCCTGCGGCATCGCCCTGGGGGCGGATTGGCGGATCGCCCTGGCGGTCGGGCTGATCTTCTCCCTGTCCTCCACGGCCATCGTGCTCCAGACCCTGAGCGAGAAGGGTTTGATGAAGACCGAGGGCGGACGGGCGAGCTTCTCGGTGCTCTTGTTCCAGGACATCGCCGTGATCCCGATGCTCGCCCTGATGCCGCTCCTCGCCCTGCCCGAGCTGACCGGCGCGGGCGCCGGGGACGGGCACGGCGCCGGCGGCCACGGGGCGAACCTCAGCCTGGTCTCCGATCTCCCCGGCTGGGCCCACGCCCTCGTGGTGCTGGGCGCGGTCGCGGCGGTGCTGCTCGGCGGGCACTTCCTCTCGCGTCCCTTGTTCCGCTTCATCGCCGCCTCGCGGCTGCGGGAGATCTTCACCGCCGCCGCCCTGCTCATGGTGGTGGGCATCGCGCTCTTGATGACCCTGGTGGAGCTCTCCCCCGCCCTCGGCACCTTCCTTGCCGGGGTGGTGCTGGCCAACAGCGAGTTCCGCCACGAGCTCGAATCCGACATCGAGCCCTTCAAGGGACTGCTGCTGGGGCTGTTCTTCATCACGGTCGGCGCCGGGATCGACTTCGGCATCCTCTTCGGAGATCTCGGCAGCATCCTCGGGCTCACCCTTGGCTTGCTGGCGCTCAAGGGGCTCGTGCTCTTCGGCCTCGCGCGGCTCTTCCGGATCACCTCGGCGGACGCCTGGCTGCTGACCCTGGGTCTCGCCCAGGCGGGCGAGTTCGCCTTCGTGCTGCTGGCCTTCGCGGTACAGACGAGCGTGATCCCGGCCGAGCTGGTGAAGACCCTGTCCCTGGTGGTCGCGCTCTCCATGCTCCTGACCCCGGCCCTCTTCATCCTCTACGAGCGGCTGATCCTGCCCCGCCTGGCCGCGGGGAAGGGCCAGGCGCCGGACCCCATCGACGAGCCCGGCACCGTGATCATCGCCGGCAGCGGGCGCTTCGGTCAGATCGTCAATCGGCTGCTGGTGGCGAGCGGCGTGCGCACCGTGGTGCTGGACCACGAGGCCCGCATGATCGACCTGCTGCGCAAGTTCGGGGTGAAGAGCTACTTCGGGGATGCCTCGCGCCCGGATCTGCTGCAAGCCGCGGGCATCGAGGGCGCCCGCGCACTGGTGATCGCCATCGACGACCGCGACCGGGCGGTGCAGATGGTGGAGTACGTGCGCCGCCACCACCCCGGGGTGCGAATCCTGGCCCGGGCCTACGACGTCGATCACCTCTATCTGCTTCAGAAGGCGGGCGCCCACCTGGCGGTGCGGGAGGTCTTCGACGGCTCGCTGGCCCTGGGCGAGGAGGTCCTCAGAGTCCTGGGCGTGCACCCCTTCAAGGTCGCCAGGATGACCCAGGCCTTCCGCCGCCACGACCGGGACGGCCTGGACCAGCTCTACGAGCTGTGGGACCAGAACCCGGACGTCGCCAAGAACCGCGCCCTGCTCGAGCGAGCCCGCGCCCACGGGGAGACCCTCAAGGATCTGCTCGAAACGGATCGGCTCCAGCTCCACGACCGCACCGAGCGCGGCTGGACGCCCCCGCCGAAGGGCTACTCCGAGACCCTCGGCGGTGGGTCGGGCCAAGCGGACTGAGGATCGCCTTTCGGCGCGTCTGGGTCCCACCCCAGGACGTCGAGGGCAAGGCTCGACGCCTGGGCTGGGCGCCACCTCCGCGAGCCCGTCTTGCCGGTCACCCCGGTCCCGGTCTAACCTCCCGGGCAGCCCGTCCCGAGTCGGCTACCGCTCCCCATCGGGAGCTACCTGGGGGTTAGACGATGACCGGTCTCCTGGAATTCTGCCGCGACCTACCCGTTCAGACCTTCTCGCCCGGCGACGCCCTGCTCACCGAGGGCGAACGCTCAGGCAAGCTCTTTATACTCATCGAGGGCGAGGTCGAGGTGCGCAAGCAGGACGTCGAGATCCCGACCGTCACCGAGCCGGGATCGATCTTCGGCGAGCTCTCGGCCCTGCTCGATCTGCCCCACACGGCGGAGGTGCGGGCGCTGACCCCCTGCCGGGCCCATGTCATCGAGGGGGCCAACGACTTCCTGGGCGGAAACAGCATCGTGACCTATCAGCTCGCGCGGCTGCTTGCCCAGCGGCTCAACACCATCACGACCTATCTCGCCGACCTGAAGCAACAGTTCAAGGACGCGGACGACCACCTCGGAATGGTCGACGAGGTCCTGCACGGATTGATGCACCAGCAGATCGAAGAATGCTCGCCAGGCTCCGCTCGCGAGCCCGACGACGCTATGTGAGCCACGCCGGCAGCTCGGTCAGCTCCGGCACGGGGCGGCTGAGGGGCTCGTCGAGGTGGATCGCCTCGACCCCCGCGATGGAGAACCACACGGCCATCCGCTCATCGGTGTCGCAGATCACGTGGGTTGGATAGTCGCCGATCTGGCGGCCGGCGTTGAAGACCCAGGTCGAACCGATGCGATCCACCCAGGACCCGTCCTGGCGAAAGGGCGATTGGTGGATGTGGCCACAGAGCACCAGGTCGGGCCGGTACTGGCCGATCCATCCCCGCAAGGCCGGATCCCCGAAGTCCTTGGCGCCGACCCGGCTGGTGGGCGAGGCGTCCGGAGGGGCGTGGTAGACCCACACCCAGGCGTCCTTCTCCTGCTGCGCGTCGCGCGCCAACTGCGCGCCGACCAGCGCCTGGGTCTTGGGTCCGTCCCACCAGGGGCAGATGGTGAAGAGGACGCCGTCGACGGGGCATGAGTCCCAATCCGTCGGGATCCCCAGGCGGCGCACCTTGGTATCGATCCAGCGGGCGGTCTTCTCACCGAGGGCGTTGCCGGCATCCAGATCGTGATTCCCGGAGCACAGGATCAGGCGGGTCTTCGCCTTCAGGCGGCGAAAATACGCGACCATCACCGAGACCTGAGCCCGCAGGTCGGCCGTCCCCGCGATGTCCAGGTGGTCGCCGGCGATCACCACCAAGTCGAAGCGGCTGGCGACCCGATGGACCCAGTCGAATTGCTTGAGTGCGTAGTGCAGGTCGGAGACGAGCAGGAATCTCATGGGCCTGCGGTTCGGTATCCAGGGTTCCGCGTGAGGGCGGAGGATACCCTCGCCCGGGTTCCCGCGACAGCGTACCTACCCCGTCCATCGTTCCGGCTTGTCGAGCGCGCGCCGAAAGAAGGGCCCGCCCCTCGAGGGGTCGCCTCAGGGGCCAGCCAGGCGAGGATCAGTTGCGGCTCTTGTCGACCAGCTTCTTCTCCCGGATCCAGGGCATCATCTCGCGGAGCCTCTCGCCCACCTCTTCGATGGGGTGCTCCTCGCCCAGACGGCGCATGGCCTTCATGTTGGCCGCGCCGGCCTGGTTCTCCAGGATGAACTCCTTGGCGAAGGCGCCGGACTGGATCTCGGCGAGGATGCGCTTCATCTCGGCCTTGGTCTCGTCGGTGACGATGCGCGGACCGCGGGTGAGGTCACCGTACTCGGCGGTGTTGGAGATCGAGTAGCGCATGTTGGCGATGCCGCCCTCGTAGATCAGGTCGACGATCAGCTTGACCTCGTGCAGACACTCGAAATAGGCCATCTCCGGTGCGTATCCGGCCTCCACCAGGGTCTCGAAGCCCTTCTGGATCAGAGAGGTCAGACCGCCGCACAGCACCACCTGCTCGCCGAACAGATCGGTCTCGCACTCCTCGCGGAAGCTCGTCTCGATGATCCCGGCACGTCCGCCGCCATTGGCCGAGGCGTAGGCGAGCGCGACATCGCGGGCCGTGCCGGTGGCGTCCTGATACACGGCGATCAGGCTCGGCACCCCGCCCCCCTGGGTGTAGGTGGAGCGCACCAGATGGCCGGGGCCCTTGGGGGCCACCATGATCACGTCCAGATCCTCGCGCGGCTCGATCTGCCCGAAGTGGATGTTGAAGCCGTGGGCGAAGGCCAAGGCCGCGCCTTCCTTGATATTGGGCGCAATCTGTTCGCGGTAGAGTCGCGCCTGGTGCTCGTCGGGCGCCAGGACCATGACCACGTCCGCGCCGGCCACGGCCTCCTCGATGGGCTTGACGGTGAGACCGGCGTTCTGGGCCTTGGCGGCGGAGGCGGAGCCCGGGCGCAGCCCCACCACCACGGAGACACCCGACTCCTTCAGATTGTTGGCATGGGCATGGCCCTGGGAGCCGTAGCCGATGATGGCCACCTGCTTGCCCTGGATGAGAGAGAGGTCGGTGTCTTTGTCGTAGTAAACGTTGATGCTCATTGTCATTGCCTTGGCATTAGAAAAGAGAGTGTCCGCAAATGAACGCGAATGAACGCAAAGAATGAAATTGCGCGCGAATCAGATTCGCCGGCCGCAGGCCACTCCCGCCCACGGCCCGAAAAACGATCTCTTTGCGCTGGATTGCTGTTTAACGCACGACAAGCAGAACGCGACTGAACACCCTTCTTTATTCGCGTTCATTTGCGTTCATTCGCGGACTCGACCGGCTAGAGGGTCAGCCCCTTGTCGCCGCGGGCGATGCCGGTGGGTCCGGAGCGCACCACCTCGACGATCAGTCCCTCGGGCACGGCGTCGATGAAGGCATCGAGCTTCTTCGACGCCCCGGTGATCTCGACCACATAGCTGGTGTCGGTTACATCGATGATCTTGGCGCGGAAGATCTCCACCAGGCGCATCAGCTCCTCGCGGTCACCCCGCTCGGCACGCACCTTGATCATCATCATCTCGCGCTCGATGTGGACACCCTCGGTGAGATCGACCAGCTTGACGGTGTCGATGAGCTTGTTCAGCTGCTTCTTGATCTGCTGGACGATCTCGTCGCTGCCGCAGGTGACCAGGGTCATCCGCGAGAGGGTCGGGTCGTTGGTGGGCGCGACGGTCAAGGACTCGATGTTGTAGCCGCGGGCGGAGAACAGCCCGGCCACCCGGGAGAGTGCACCCGCCTCGTTCTCCAACAGCACGGAGATGATGTGCCGCATGGGGCCGTGGACCTGATTGGCGGCTGGGGTCTGCATGTCCATCTAGGCGAGCTCCCGGTCGGACTGGCTGGGGGCGAGGTGCATCTCGTGCTGGCCCTTGCCGGCGACGATCATGGGGTAGACGTTCTCGGTCGGGTCGACGACGACATCCATGAAGACGAAGCGGTCCTTCATGGCGAAGGCCTCGCGCATGGCCGCCTCGAGCTCCTCCGGACGCTCCACCCGCATCCCGACATGGCCGAAGCTCTCGGCCAGCTTCACGAAGTCAGGCAGGGCATCCACATAGGAGTGCGAATAGCGGCTCTCATAGAAGAATTCCTGCCACTGGCGGACCATGCCCATGTAGCCGTTGTTGAGCAGGATGACCTTCACCGGCAGGTTGTATTGCAGGCAGGTGGCCATCTCCTGGATGCACATGAGGATGCTGGCCTCGCCCGAGATACAGGCCACCTCGGCATCGGGGAAGGCGAGCTTGACCCCCATGGCGGCCGGCAGACCGAAGCCCATGGTGCCGAGCCCCCCGGAGTTGATCCAGCGCCGCGGCTTGTCGAAGGGATAGAACTGGGCCGCGAACATCTGATGCTGGCCCACGTCGGAGGTGAGATAGAGCTCCCCGTTGGTGACCTTGTAGAGGGTCTCGACCGCGAACTGGGGCTTGATCTTGTCGGGGCCCTGTTCGTAGCGCAGGCAGTTCATGCCACGCCAGGCGTCGATCTGCTGCCACCACTCGGCCACCGGGCGCTCGCCGGCGACAGCAGGCGGGCGGTCGCGCAGGAGCTTCAGCATGTCCTCGAGCACACTCGCCACCTGACCGACGATGGGCACGTCCACCCGCACCGTCTTGGAGATGCTCGCCGGGTCCACGTCCACGTGGATGATCCGGGCATGTGGACAGAAGTGCTCGATCTTGCCGGTCACCCGATCGTCGAAGCGGGCCCCGATAGCGATCAGCACGTCCGTCTCGTGCATGGCCATGTTGGCCTCGTAGGTGCCATGCATGCCGAGCATCCCCAGGAACTGGGGGTCGGTCATGGGGAAGGCGCCGAGACCCATGAGGGTGCTGGTGATGGGGAAACCGGTGAGGCGCACCAGATCGGTGAGCTGCGCCGAGGCCTCGCCCAGCACCACCCCGCCGCCGGTGTAGATCACCGGGCGCTTGGCCTCGCGCATGAGATCGACCGCGCGCCGGATCTGCCCCGAGTGCCCCTTCTCCGTGGGGTTGTAGGAGCGCATGCGGATCTCGCGCGGATAGTGATAGGGGATCTTAATGTTGGGGTCGGTCACATCCTTGGGGATGTCGACCACCACCGGCCCCGGCCGCCCGGTGGTGGCGATATAGAAGGCCTTGCGGATGGTCTCGGCGAGCAGCGCGACGTCCTTGACCAGGAAGTTGTGCTTCACGCAGGGACGCGTGATCCCAACCGTATCCACCTCCTGGAAGGCGTCCGAGCCGATCACGGGCGTGGGCACCTGGCCGGTCAGGATCACCATCGGGATGGAGTCCATGTACGCGGTCGCGATACCTGTCACGGCATTCGTGGCCCCGGGGCCCGAGGTCACCAGGCACACCCCGCACTTGCCGGTCGCCCGGGCGTAGCCATCCGCCGCATGGGTGGCGCCCTGCTCGTGACGGACCAGGATGTGCTTCACCCGCTCCTGCTTGAACAGGGCGTCGTAGATGTGCAACACGGCCCCGCCCGGGTAGCCGAAGACGAACTCGACGCCCTCGTCCAGCAGGGCCTGGACCACGATCTCGGCCCCCGAGAGCTCCATTCGTGTCGGATCCACGTTGGCGACCTCCGCGTGAGCGCCACTGCCGACGGCCCCCGTCCATGCCGATCGAACGCCGCCGGGGCGCGTCGATCGGGGGCGGTGCGATGTTGGCAGGCCGGGGCGCTTCCCCCGGCTCAGCGGCGCATAAGAAGATGTTGAAAAAGGGCTCGAAGTTACAGGAGTCGATGGACCATGGTCAAGGCGACGAGCCGCCGACCGGAGTCGGTCGGGGCGAGTCGTCATCGACTACCCGGCCGGGCGATAATCGGGTCATCCCCCCGTCTCGCAAGAGGAGCCGCAGCCCATGTCCCGGATGACCCGAAACAGCGGAGCGGTGGCGGCCGCCACCAGGACCCTCCCCCTGGCCCTGACTATCGCTCTGACCCTCGGTCTCACCATCGGCCCAGCCGGCGATCTCTGCGCCGAGATGTACCGCTGGGTGGACCCCGACGGCGTCACGGTCTATTCCCAGCATCCACCGCCCGATGCCCCGGCGACCCCCATCCGGCCCGATGCCGCCCCGAGCCCGACCGAGACGCAACGCGCCGTCGACCGGGTGAATGCCATCAACACGGAGGACTTCGACCGTCGCGAAGACGCCGCGCGCCAGGCCGAGGAGACCGCCAAGGAGCAGGAGGTGGTGGCCGCGCGGCGCGCCAACTGCGAGATCGCCCGCAAGAACCTGGAGACCATCGACACCCTCGGCGCCCGGCGCGTGCGCATGCCCGATGGGGAATATCGCTTCCTCTCCGAGTCGGAGCGCGAGGAGCACCGCGCCCAGGCCCAGGCGCGGATCAAGGAGAGCTGCGACTGAGCCCGCGCTCCGTGGTCGGCCGGCCGCATTGTTCGCTTCCGGCCCGGGCCATACACTAGCGACCTTTTACCCAATCCAGACGGGCCCATGCGCACCTCGCAGTTTCCACTCCAGACCCTGAAGGAGACCCCGGCCGACGCCGAGGTCGTCAGCCATCAGCTGATGCTGCGTGCAGGCCTGATCCGCAAGCTCGCCGCCGGGCTCTATACCTGGCTGCCGCTCGGGCTGCGGGTGCTGCGCAAGGTGGAGCGCATCGTGCGGGAGGAGATGGATCGGGCGGGGGCGCTCGAGCTCCTCATGCCCGCGGTGCAGCCCGCCGAGCTGTGGCAGGAGTCCGGACGCTGGGACCGTTACGGCCCCGAGCTCCTGCGCCTGAAGGACCGCCACCAGCGTGAGTTCTGTTTCGGGCCGACCCACGAGGAGATCATCACCGAGCTGGCCCGCGCGGAGCTGCGCAGCTACAAGCAGCTCCCCGTCAATTTCTACCAGATCCAGACCAAGTTCCGCGACGAGATCCGGCCGCGCTTCGGGGTGATGCGGGCGCGCGAGTTCCTGATGAAGGACGCCTACTCCTTCCACGCCGACGACGACTCCCTGGACGCGACCTATCGGGTGATGCACGAGACCTATTCGCGCATCTTCACCCGCTGCGGGCTCGATTTCCGCCCGGTGCAGGCCGACACCGGCAGCATCGGCGGCAACGCCTCCCACGAGTTCCATGTGCTGGCGTCCTCGGGCGAGGATGCCATCGCCTTCTCCGATCAGGGAGACTACGCCGCCAATGTGGAGCTGGCCGAGGCCCTGGCCTTGGCCGACGCGGCGGCGGCACCGTCGGAGGAGGCGCGCCTGGTGGATACCCCCGATGCGCGCACCATCGCCGACCTGGTCGAACAGTTCGACCAGCCCATCGAGCGCACGGTCAAGACCCTGGTGGTGGCGGCGGCCGAGGGCGGGCCCGCGCCCCTGGTGGCGCTCCTGGTGCGCGGCGACCACGAGCTGAACCCGGTCAAGGCGGAGAAGCTGCCCCAGGTGGCAAGCCCCCTGCGCATGGCCAGCGAGGCCGAGATCCGCGCGGCCATCGGCGCCGGTCCGGGCTCATTGGGGCCGAAGGACCTGGCCATCCCCTGCGTGGTCGACCGCACGGTCGCGGTGACCGCCGACTTCAGCGCGGGTGCCAACCAGGACGGCAAGCATTGGTTCGGCCTCAACTGGGGCCGGGACCTGCCACTCCCAGAGGTGGCCGACCTGCGCAACGTGGTGGAGGGCGACCCGAGCCCGGACGGCAGCGGCACCCTCACCATCGCCCGCGGGATCGAGGTGGGGCACATCTTCAAGCTCGGACGCAAATACTCCGAGGCCATGAAGGCCACGGTCCTCGGCGAGGACGGCCGGGCCATCACCATGACCATGGGCTGCTATGGCATCGGGGTCTCGCGGGTGGTCGCGGCCGCCATCGAGCAGAACCACGATGATCGGGGTATCTGCTGGCCCGCGCCGATCGCCCCCTTCCAGGTCGCCCTGCTGCCCATGAAGCTCGGCAAGAGCTACCGGGTCCGCGAGGCGACCGAACAGCTCTACGCGGATCTCCAGGCGGCCGGGCTCGAGGTCCTGCTCGACGACCGCGACGCCCGCCCGGGCTTCATGTTCGCGGACATGGAGCTGATCGGGATCCCCCATCGCATCGTGGTCGGCGACAAGGGGCTCGACGACGGGGTGGTGGAGTACAAGGGCCGGCGCGATGCCGAGATGCAATTGATCCCCATCGATCAGGTCGTCAGCTTCGTGAAGGGGCTCTTGCGTCCCGCCTGATGCAGGCCAGTGGCACCAACGCCCACCTGACCGCCGGCCCGCGGTCCCCTTTGCACATCACCCCTGACCCAGCGGACATCTATTGAATCAGATGCATAAAGAAGAATCCTTCGACCGGGATCAACTCCTGGCCTGCGGCCACGGCGAGATGTTCGGCCCGGGCAACGCCCAGCTGCCAACCCCCAACATGCTGATGATGGACCGGGTGGTGCGCATCGCGAGCTTCGGCGGGGCCAACGGCAAGGGCGAGATCGTCGCGGAGCTCGACATCCGCCCGGAGCTGTGGTTCTTCCAGTGCCATTTCCCGGGCGACCCGGTCATGCCCGGCTGTCTGGGGCTGGACGCGCTCTGGCAACTGGTGGGCTTCTATCTCGCCTGGATCGGCAACCCGGGGCATGGCCGGGCGCTCGGCGTGGGCGAGGTCAAATTCACCGGCCAGGTCCTGCCCACGGCCACGAAGGTCACCTACCACATCGACATGAAGCGGGTGATCAGCCGCAAGCTGGTCCTCGGGATCGGCGACGGCGTGGTCCAGGTGGACGGGCGCACCATCTACACCGCCAAGGACCTGCGCGTGGGGCTCTTCACCTCAACCGAGGGATTCTGAGTCCCGACCCCGGGTTGCCATCTCGGAATCCGGCCACGCGTCGTCCCGGGCACAACCCCAACCCGGCGGCGGGGCCGTCAGTGGATCCCTTGGCAGGGGATGCCCTCGCATGGCTCGGGGTCGGGCGTCCCGGTCCGGGCGAGGATCCTCGCCTCCTCCGCCAGGAAACGCGCCTCCTGGACGTCCCAGCACCCTTGAGCCTAGAAACGGCAGTTAGACGCCCCCCAGAGTGCGTCCCGCGTGGTGGCCTGACCCAGCCCCGGCGCGAGGGCTGCCGGGATCAGGTCCTCCCGCCGCGCAGCAGGGACAGTCGCTCGAGCACCGGCTCGATCACCGGCGCGAGCTTGCGCCGCATCAGGGTCCCTTGGGTGGAGGGATCCGGCAGCACGGGGCGGATCACCCCGTAGCCCAGCCCGGAGAGCAGCCTCATCGCGGCGACCCGATCGGCGAGCGCGGGGAGCGCGGACAGACAGGCCCCTGTCGCCGGATCCGGGGAGCCCGACTGTCGCGAAGGCCGCGGCCTCCTCCTCCAGCGCCGGACAGACCCTGGTTGGGGTCGCCCTCCGGCCGCAACGGCACCAGATACTCCCGCAGACAGTCGAAGGTGGTCGTTACCACCTCCTGGTTCGGCGGCTTCGCCAGCACGGTGGAGACGGTCTTGAGCCAGGCCTGGCCCGGCCCTGATCCGATCCGCAGCAGTAGCTGGGCGCACGGGTTCCCGTCGCCCGCGAGGGTCTCGAGGACGGCCGTCTCCCGGGGCTCCCGCTCCAACGGCGCCTCGACCTCGGGGATCCCATCGGGGAGGCCCTGAAGGAAGCCCACCAGGTAGGTCTGCTTGCGGGCGGATTTCCGCCACAGCTCTTCGCGTTGGGCAGCGCTGACCAGCCCCGGCTGGAGGATCAGCCGGATCGACTCCATGATCCGCTCCGCCTCGGTCTCGAAGGGCAGATAGTCGATGAGATAGGCGGCGAGGATCGGCCCCATCTCACCCCGGACGATCGCGGGATTGCACAGCATGCGCCGCGCGTTCTCCGCGTCCTCCATGGCCCACCAGGCCCGTCGCGCCAGCTCGTCCGTGAGACCCGGCGAACACACCGCGGCGACCACGGCCTCCGGCTCCCCCAGCAACAGCAGCTGGGCCAGGCTCTCGTCGCGCATCTGTCCCATGCGGGTCCAGCGGCGCAGATAGACCGGATAGCCCCCGGGTGAGCCGAGGACATGGCCCGAGATCAGCTCCCTGACCAACCGCACGTACTGCTCCGGGCGTCCCGAGGGATGCAGCCTGACCGTGGACTCACCCTTCGGGCCGAGCCCGTGCACGGTCATCTTGCCCTCATCGACGCGGATCGCCTCGGGCTTGCTCGCAAGCAAGACGTTGAGGCGGAAGCTGTCTTCGCTGCTGAGCTCCAATGGCGTGGTCCGGGATGGCGAGCGGCCTACCCATGCGACCGCCGTGGCGATGGCGGCCGCCGACGGGCGGGAGAAACGGCGGCCGGGTCAGGCCTGTGTGGGCGGCTGGTAGGCCGGGTCCTTGGGGTTCATGAAGATGAAGTGGAACTGTCCCGGCTCGATCTCGACATAGTCCATGACCGCCTGATCCAGCAAGGGCACCGACTCGGGGGCCATGACCACATCGACCCCGTCGCAGTTGAGTCGGATGTCGTCCTCGCCCACGTCGTCGAAGCCCATGCGATAGTCGATGGCCCCATCGGGCTTGCGGTGGGCGGCAAGCCGCAGCGACATCCCCTCGGTCCCGCTCTGCTTGGCGGCGGCCAACACCTGCCCGACCGCGGCTGAAGTGAGTTTTAACATCTGTGATCCGTGGTTGAAGCGTCTCGCGTGACGCGACAGTTTAACCCCGCGGCAGGGTCGAATGAATCAGCGCCCGGCGCGGCAACGCCGCACATGGGCGAGGAAGCGAGCCGTCCAGCCTTGGCCCAAGGGATCACGCAGGTGGCTGTAGCTTGCCAAGAGATTGCCCTGGACGATCCCGTCATGGGCGCCGTCGATCCCGGTGCCCCGCAAGACCTCATAGGCATAGACCCAGTCGGGGTCCGGCACGACGATCGCGGAATGGTGGAACTCATGGGCGCTGATCTCGCGGTCCGGCGCGGCGACGCCCTCGGATGCGCGGCCAGGGAAAGTCCCCCGTCTCCCTGAGCCTCACGTAGCCCCGGCCCTGGGGGCGGGGGTGCATCAGGACATCCGCGTCCAAGACCCCGACCATCTCCGCTTGCCGGTCGCCCCAGCGGATCGAGCGGCAGAGATACATGAGCCCGCCGCACTCGGCGTAGGCCGGTCCGCCGGCGCGGAGGAAGCCTGCCAGCGACTCGCGCATGGATCGGTTCCCCGCCAGCTCCGTCATGCGGCATTCGGGGAAGCCGCCGCCCAGGAAGACGCCGTCGACCCGGGGCAACTCGGGGTCGCTGATCGGACTGAAGGGCACCAGCTCCGCCCCGCCCTCGGCGAGGGCGCGCAGGTCATCCGGGTAATAGAAGCCGAATGCGGCGTCCTTGGCGATCCCGATGCGCAGCGTGTCGCCGGTTGCCGCCACGCGCGCCGGGCCAGGACCCCTCGGCATCGGGCCAGTCTCTTCGGCGAGGGCAAGAAAACGATCGAGGTCCACCTGGGCCTCGACCAGGGTCCGGATCCGCTCGATCCACTGCTCAGAGCCCTCCGCCTCGTTGCTCGGCATCAGGCCCAGATGGCGCTCGGCGATGGCCAGATCGGGATCCCGCCGCACGCTGCCCAGGACAGGGATGTCGGTGTAATGCTCCACCGTGCGCACGAGGTTCTCCTCGTGGCGCCGTCCGCCCACCTTGTTGAGGATCACGCCGCCGATGCGCAGGGCCGGGTCGAAGGCCTGGTAGCCGAGCAGCAGGGGGGCCACGCCCCGGGCCATACCCTGGCAATCGAGCACCAGGACCACGGGTGACCCGAGCAGCTTGGCCATCTCGGCGTTGCTGTTCTTGCCCTCGAGATCGGTGCTGTCGTACAGCCCGACATTGCCCTCGACGAGGCCAACATCGGCCCCCCACAGCTCCCGGGCGAATGCGGCCAGGATCTCGGCGCGGCTGGTGGTGTTGAAGTCGAGGTTGAAGCAGGGCCGACCCGCCGCCTGACCGGTCCACATGGGATCGATGTAGTCGGGCCCCTTCTTGAACGGCTGAACCCGCAGTCCCCGCTCGCGCAGGGCGCGACACAGACCGATGGCGAGGGTGGTCTTGCCGGATGACTTATGGGCTGCGGAGAGGTAGAGGTGGCCCATGGGATCAAGACCACCCGACGATGGCGTTCAACCTGGGCTCACAAGGGGGCCGAGAAAGAGCGCTCAACAGGGGCCCAAAAGGCAGGGGCCGCGACGGCATCCGCCGGCGCGGCCCCGGGCGGACATGCCGATCCGCGATCAGGCCTCGGCGAGGGTGGCCTGGGCCCCCTCGTCCGTCGGCAGCACATCGTCGGCGAGTGATTCAGGCAGGAACTGGAGGACCCTGACGCCCACCGCGGTGATCAGCAGGGCAACGGCCACACCACCCAGACCCAGTAGCAGCTCGGGGAGGCTCGGGCTGTAGGGTGCCGCCTCGCCTTGGACGCCCGCCATGGCACCCGCTTCCAGGATGGTCTGCCCGGGGAAGATCTGCAGCGGGTAGGCCTGGCCGCCGATAATGATCACATACAGGGTCGCGAGCCCGCCGAGGATCACGAGGGCGCAGGCCGCCGCGATCCAGTTGCGGTCCCGACCGAGGACCGGGTGGTAGATGATCCCGAGGGGAATCAATGTGCCGATGAGCATCCAGCCGATCCAGAAGACGGCCGTGTAGACCCCCCCGTGGAGCAGGACCCAGCCGACCAGATCGTAGTTCTTCGCCCCGTAGAGCTTGGTCAGAAAATAGACCACGGTGAAGTACAGGATGGCCGCAACGAAGACCCCGAGCAGGTTCTTCAGGCGCAGCAGGAGACGGTCACCCAGCGCCCTGCCCTCCTCGGCGAAGCTGTACATCAGCACCAGCATGAAGATGGCCAGACCATAGGCGAAGGACATGATCACGAACATCGGGGCCAGGAATGCCGTATCGAAGGCCTGGCGGGCCACGATGAACCCGAAGATGGACCCCGTGCCGGTGGTGAGCGCCAGGCGCCAAACGAAGGCCAGCACACCGACGGGCTTGTTGTACGGACCGGCCATGCGGTCTGCCATCGTCCACAGATAGGCGATGACGATGACCATGAAGCCCGTGTAGAGGAAGATGTTCCAGGCGAAGATCGACCGGAAATTGTAGTGGGTCATGGCGACCAGGAGACGCTCGGGACGCCCGAGGTCGAGCACCAGGACCAGCAGGCCGCCCAGGAGCAGGGCCACCGCCAGCAGGCCGGACAGACGCCCCAGCGACTTGTAGGCGGGCTTGCCGAAGACCGTGCCGATGGAGGCCACGTTGAGGGCGCCGGACGCGGCCACGATCAGGAACACGGCGAAGATATGGGGGGTGCCCCACACCACCGCGTTGTTCATGCCCGTGACCCAATGGCCCTCGTGCTCCATGTACAGCGCCGCCAGGCCACCGATGCCGATGACCACGGCGAGCACCCCGAGATGGGCCCAAAAGCGCGCGGGCGGGATCCGCCATTCGCGATAGACGATTCGCTTCATCATGTCATGCCCTCGCGGCGGCTAGACGCCGGAATACCGCACGCCGGTGTTGAGCGCCAGATCCTCGCGGATCTGCCGGCTCGGAATGGCCTCGAGGGCCTGCCTGAGGGGGCTCGCGGGATCGTTCAGGTCACCGAACACCAGGGCGTGATGCCCCTGGGCGGCACATGCATCGACACAGGCGGTGGAGGCGAGCCCGTAATCGCGTCGGCTGACGCACAGGTTGCAGCTCTCCACACAACCCTTGCCGCGCGGGACCCGGGTGAGCTGGTCGTCCATGGCCTCGTGGATGAAGCTGCGCGCCTTGTAGGGGCAGGCCATCATGCAGTAGCGACAGCCGATGCAGGTGTGACGATCGACCATTACGATGCCATCCGCGCGCTTGAAGGACGCGCCGGTCGGGCAGACGTCCACGCAGGGCGGATGCTCGCAATGCTGGCACATGAGCGGCAGGCTCGTTACCCGACCGGTCAGGTTGTCCTGGAGCTTCACCTTGCGAATCCAGACCGCCTTCTGGAGGTCCCAATCCGCCTGGCTCTGGGACTCCGGGCGGGTCTGCAGATCGAGCCCGTTCTCCTGGTCACAGGCATCCACGCAGGCGGTGCAGCCATCGGCGCACCTGGTGGTATCGATCAGCAATCCCCAGCGCACGGCGTCCGTGACGGCCTCCGAGCGGGGTTGCGCGGCCACCGTATGCAGCACCACCCCGGGGACCACCGCGGCGGCCGTGAGGCCGGCTGCGACGCCGATGAAGCCACGGCGTCCCTGGTCGGTCTGTCGGTCTTGTTCGTTCATGGTCACTGCCCTTCCCCCCGACCCGAGGCATCTGCCTCCGTCTGGGTCACCACCACGCCCGCGGCCTGGTGTGCGGCCATGGCGGCCTCACTGACCGCGCCGCCCCTGCGAACGCTCGCGTGACATCCGAAACAGTTCATGTCCACCGCCGCGAAGGCATGGCAGGCACCGCAGAACTGATCCGCTTCCTGGATCGGGCGCGCCTCTCCCTCGGGCCCCGCGCTGACGTGGCAGTCCACGCAGCCCGCCAGGCTGTGCGTGGTGGCGCGGATACCCCCGTGGACGGTCTCGTCGCGCTGGTGCTTGATCAGCTCCATGTGGTTGCGACGCATGTAGTCGGTTGGCTCGACACAGGCGTCGAGCCCGGCGGCCTTGGAGCCCTCCGTGACGTAGGAACCCAACTCGCCCGCCAGGACGGTCTGGGCGCCCAGCGCCCAGACCAGGCCAAGGACGACGAGGCCAGCTCTCACTGCGGCTGTCGGCATCGACGCCTCCTTCACAGTCAACGTATTACTCACCCAGCCCCATCTTGATGTAGCCCGTGGGGCACACGTCGGCGCAGATGTGGCAGCCGATGCACTTGGCATAGTCGGTGGCCACATAGCGACCGGTGGTGCGCTCGGACTTGTCCACGCGGAAGACCGCGTCCTGGGGACAGAAGATCACGCAGTTGTCGCACTCGAAGCACATGCCGCAGGACATGCAGCGCTTGGCCTCGTCGATGGCCTCGGCCTCGGACAGCCCGATGACGCGCTCCTTGAAGTGACCCAGCACCTCCTCGGAGCTCGGCACCTCTTCCTTGCGCAGGTTGCGCGCGTGGAAGTTGAAGTGACCGAGGAACAGCTCGTCGTGGGGGATGACCTCGGCGCCGGAACGGTCCTCATAGTTGTGGATCGCCCAGTTGCCGTCGGCGGTGCCGCGCATGTCGCCCCGTTCGGACGCGTCGAAGACCTCGGGAGCCAGGTGGGCCTCGGTCATCTTGGCCAGCAGGTTGAAGTGGTGGACGTCGACCTTGGGCCGGCGGCGATGCTCCTCCTGCTTCAGAGTAGTCGTCGATGGAGTCCGCAGCGATCGAGGCCTGACCGATGGCGGTGGTGAGCAGGTGCGGGCGGATGATGTCGCCGGCGACGAAGTGACCGGGCTTGTTCGGCACCTGGTAGAACTTGTCGCTGTTCATCAGGCCGCGGCCGTTGTCGAAGTCGGTGAGTCCGGTCAGATCACCGCCCTGGCCGATGGCCGAGACGATCAGGTCTGCCTCCAGGACGCGCTCGGTGCCCTCGACAGGCGTGGGACGGCCGTCCTCCATCTTGCAGTCGGCGACCCGCAGGCCGGTGGCTCGGCCGTTCGCGCCCTTGATGACCTCCAGAGGCATGACGCCGTCGAGGATGGTCACGCCCTCGTACAGTGGCATCGTGGACCTCGTGCTCGGCGGCGGTCATCTTGTCGCGGGTGAACAGCGAGGTCAGGGTCACCTCGGCACCCTGGGCGGCGGCGGCCATGGCCGTATCGTGCGCCACATAGCCGTCGTGGACCACGGCCTCGGGCAGCTCGCTGTTGCCGGTGTTGGTGATATGACCCAGACGGCGGGCCACCGAGACCACGTCGATGGAGGTATCGCCGCCACCCACGCAAACCACCTTGTCCGCGGTGACCTTCATACGGCCCTCGTTGAAGGCCTTGAGGAAGGCGACGCCGGAGACGCAGTTGGGGGTGTCCTGCCACCCGGAGACAGGCAGGCCGCGACCGCTCTGGCAGCCGATCGCCCACAGGATGGCGTCGAAGTCCTTTTCCAGATCGGCGACCTGGACGTCCACGCCCACCCTGATCTTGAAGCGGACCTCGACACCAAGGTCCAGGATGCGCTGGATCTCGGCATCGAGCTTGTCGCGCGGCACCCGATAGCCGGGGATGCCGTACTTGAACATGCCGCCGAGGGTCTCGTTCGCCTCGAAGATGGTGCAGGCGTGGCCCTTGCGGCGCAGCTGGTAGGCGGCGGCGAGACCGGCCGGACCACCGCCGATGATGGCGACACGCTTGCCGGTGTCAGCCGGCGCGGGGTCGAACTTGAAGCCCTTCTCGATGGCCGTGTCACCGATGAACTGCTCGACGGCGTTGATCCCGACGAAGTCCTCGAGCTCGTTGCGGTTACAGCCGTCCTGGCAGGGCGCGGGGCACACCCGTCCCATCATCGAGGGGAACGGGTTGGCATCGGTGGAGCGGCGGAAGGCGTACTCCTGCCACTCCATGCCCTCCGGTGGCTTCTCCATCTGCCGGACGATCTGCAACCACCCGCGGATATCCTCACCGGAGGGACAGCTACCCTGGCACGGTGGGGTCTTGTGCACGTAGGTCGGACACTTGTGCGAGGTGTCCTGGACGAAGATCTTCTCGGTCAAGGACTCCCAGGTCTGGTCACCGTCCTCGAAACGGCGCCAGGAGGGCTTGGTCTTCATCTCGTTTGCGGGAGTTGCCATCGGATCACTCTCCTTACCAGTTGAACCTTGGGTTCGTATCAGTTCGAGCACCGGCGGGTCCCGGAGCGAGCCCGCCGGAAAATGTATCGAAGGGGTCGATCAATCCTCGTCGCCCGTGTCCTCGTCGTCGTCGGATTCCTCGTCGTCCGGACCCGGGGTCAGGACGATGGCGTTCGACACCAGTTGGTGAACGCTCACGATCTGGTCCATCTCCATGCCGTAATAGGGCAGGACCTTGGTGAACTGGCTCTTGCAGATGGCGCAGATGGCGGCCATGTGCGTCACGCCCTTCTCCTGAATAACGTTGTTCAGGGCCTCGACGCGGGGCTTGGCGCCCTTGACCCGCAGCTCCATCAGATCATCGGTGAGCAGACCGCCGCCGCCGCCGCAACAGAAGGTGCGGTCGCGGATGGTCTCCTCGTCCATGTCGTAGTAGTGGTTGCACACCGCTTTGATGATGGCCCGCGGGATCTCGAACTGGCCGCCGGGGGTATCGCCCATGCGCGAGGCGCGCGCCACGTTGCAAGAGTCGTGATAGGTCAGGACCTTGTCGTCGTTCTCGCCCTTGTCGAAGGTAAGCTTGCCCTGCTGGATGAGGTCGTAGGTGAACTCGCAGATGTGCTGAGGCACCGGATAGCGGGGATCGAGGAAGTCCCACGGGCCTGCCAGGGTGTTCAGGAAGCTGTAGGCCACGCGCCAGGCGTGACCGCACTCACCGAACACGATGCGCTTCACCTTGAGCGCGAGCGCCGCCTCACGGATACGCTGGGCGACCCGGCGCATGTTCTCGTACGAGCCGATGAACATGCCGAAATTGGCGGCCTCGGAGGCGTGGGAGGACAGGGTCCAGGTGACGCCCGCCTCGTGGAACACCTTGCCGTAGCCGATCAGGCCATCCACATGGGGCTCGGCGAAGAAGTCTGCCGAGGGGGTGACCAGCAGGATCTCGGCACCCTCCTCGTCCAGCGGGTACCGGACCTTGACCCCGGTGTCGTCGTAGACGTCCTCCTCGAGTCCCTCCAGAGTGTCTTCGAGGGCAGGACCGGGCAGGCCCAGATTGTTGCCGATCTTGTAGACCTTACCGATGATCTCGTTGCAGTACTTCTGCCCCACGCCGATGGAATCCATGATCTCGCGCGCGGCCATGGAGATCTCGGCGGTGTCGATGCCGTAGGGGCAGAACACCGAGCAGCGCCGGCACTGGGAGCACTGGTGGAAGTAGCTGTACCACTCGTCCAGGACCTCCTTGGTCAGGTCCTCAGCGCCCACCAGCTTGGGGAAGAACTTGCCCGCCAGGGTGAAATAGCGCCGATAGACCTTGCGCATCAGGTCCTGGCGGCCAACCGGCATGTTCTTGGGATCCTGGGTACCTAGGTAGTAATGGCACTTGTCGGTACAGGAGCCGCATTTCACGCAGGAGTCGAGGTACACCCGCAGGGAACGGTACTTACCGAGCAGGTCCCCCATCTTATCCAGGGCCTTCGCCTGCCAGTCGTCCACCAGATCGCCGGGAAAACCCAGGGGACCCTGGAACTCCGCCTTCGCGATGAAGGGCGCGCTGTGGGCCATGGTGTCCGGGGTGACGGGTGGCACCTCGGTGTACTGGCTGAGCTCGGGGACGTCGAAAGCGGCCTTAGCCATGGGTCAACCTCATAGTCCGACTGGTTGCGCGCGGCGACGCACGCATCACTGCTGCTCGAGCTGGCGCGCCCATGGGGCGATGTGGCGCCGCTCGCGGGGATTGTCCGCCTGGTTGCGCGTGGGGCTGAAGAAGAGCCCGGGGGCATGAAGCAGCTTGCTGTAGGGGAAGATGATCATCAGCCCCGCCACCATCAGAAGGTGAGCGAGCAGCAGCGGGTCGGCCGGCAGTGGCTGCAGGTTGAAGGTATAGAGGCCGAGGAAGAAAGACTTCACCGCGACGACGTCGGTGTGGACGAGGAAGCTCATGCCGAGTCCAGTGACCCCGATCAGGATCAGCAGAGCGAGGATCAGGTGGTCGGACGGTGCGGAGATATAGCGCACGCGGTCCACCAGGAGACGCCGGGCCCAGAGTCCGACCAGGCCAGCCACCATGGCGAAGCCAGCATAGATCCCGAAGGGCTGGATCACCTGCAGCGGCAGGGGCAGGGGCTCGATGAAGTAGCGCAGGTGGCGCAGGGTCACCAGGAAGAGTCCGAAGTGAAACATCCAGCCGAAGATCCAGGTCCACTTGTTGCCGCGGAACAGGCTCTCGAACAGCACCACCTCGCGGGCCATCCGCAGGGCCACGCCGCCCTGGGTCGTCGGTGCCGGGGTGGTTGGGATCTTGAGCGGCGCCGGGGTGCGGGCGTACTGGACCACCTTGAAGGTGAGACCCGCCACTGCCACCAGCGCGGCGAAGTAGAACAGGAAGGCGTAGAGACCTGTCAGAAACGACATGTTTCCGATACCTCAGTGGATCGTTTCTTAGAGCCCGGGCCCGGCCGCCAAGGCCGGAGCCGGGTCGCCGCGCGCCGGGGCGCGCGGACCTGGGTCAGACGCAGCCGGTCGGCTTGGGGAGCCCGGCGAAACGGCACGCCTGCTTGGCGGGGCCGTAGGGGAACAGGCTGTAGAGATACTTGCTGTTGCCCTTGTCCTTGCCCATCTTCTTGCCGACCGCCTTGGTCAGAACGCGCACCGCGGGAGCGATCTGATACTCCTCGTAGTACTCGCGCAGGAAGTTGATGATGTCCCAGTGCTCGTCGGTGAGCTCCAGACCATCCTGCTTCGCCATCACGCTCGCGACGCCCGGGACCCAGTCGTTCAGGTTCGCGAGGTAGCCCTCTTCGTCGACCTCGAACTGCTTGCCGTCGACTTCGATCGTGTCTGCCATTTGGAAACTCCGTCTGTGTTGAGGATTGAAGTTAGAGCCAGGCCTGGACCTTGGCATGCTCCGCGGCGAGATCCACGAAGCCTGCGTAGTCCACGACACCGACGCCGCTGATGATCCGGTCTTCACCGAAGCCACGCGCCTTGAGGTCGGGGCCGAGCACGTAGACCTTCACGCGGTCCAGGGCGCCCTTCACCTTGGCCTCGACGCTGGTGCCCGAGAGTGCGGCGTAGACGCCGTCTTCCAGGAGCAGCAGCGAGGCCCCGTCCTGCGTGAATTTGAGACAGGAGTCCAGGGAATCCCGCTCGAAGGGAGACTTGTTGACGGTATGCAGAATGCTCATCGATTGCCCCTCAGAAGCTGAAGACCACGTCGGCCTCTTCCATCAGCTCGCGCACGCGAGCGGAATCGACCACCTCGACGATGTTCTCGACTTCCTCTTCCGTCTCGAAGTCTTCCCAGGCGATGGCGACCAGGTCGTCCTGGGTCAGCCCGCGCGCCTGCAGCGAATCCTGGTCGACGTAGATGTTCTTGACCTCGTAGTCGCCCAGGGTGCGGTAGGTCGGGGAGAAGTTCTTCATCCCGATCCCCTTGGTGTCCTGGCCCTTGGTGAGCTGGTAGACGCCGTCGTCCAGGAACATGAGGCTCACCTCCTGATCGAACGCGGCCCCGATGAGCACCACCTCCAGAGACTCCCACGCATAGATGGTACCGTAGGGAGCACGGCGATTCAGGTACATGAATTTCTTCACGATTTCCGACATGACTCAACCCTCAATCGCCAAAGACCATGAGACGCTCGGACTGGATGGCCGCCTCGACGAGCTGCCCCAGTCCGGAGATCCGGAAGCGGGGATGGATGTTGGTGGCGTCCTTCCCGTTACGGCTCGCCTCGCCCTCGTCGACGATGCCGCGGCGCTGGGCGGCGGCGACGCAGACGACCATGTCGAGGTCATACTGCTCGGCGAGCTCCGCCCAGCGATTGACGATGTGGCGGTCGTCCTGGGGCGGGGTGGTCAGGCGGGTCGAGTTGTTGACCCCGTCGTGATAGAAGAAGACCCGGAAGATCTCGTGCCCCTTCTCCAGGGCCGCCTTGGCGAACATGTACGCCGTGTCGGACGCCTGATGCTGATAGGGCCCCTCGTTGATCTGAAGTGCGAACTTCATGTCGACCTCGAATGCGCTTATGGGTGTTGGGTTCTGACTGCCCTGCCCGGGGAGCGCCCTGAAACGCGCGCTCTGGCGCCCCCGCACCAGCAGGGGCGCCGCGTGCTCAGAAGCGGATGTACGAGGACGCGTTGAAGCTCGCGCGAGCACCGCGCCAGGTATCGATGTGATACTTGGTGAACGGCAGCTCGACCTCCTCGAAGAACCGCGGCCAACCGATACGCTCGATCCACTCGTTCACGCGCTCCCAATCCCGGGCGCCTTCCTTGTAGGCCTTGAGGATGCGCTTGACGATGGCGGTGGCCTCGGGCCAGCGCGGCGGATTGTTGGGGATGCCGGCCGCGACCAGCTTCTGGAAGGTCGGCTTGCCGCGGGCGTTGGAGTGATTGCCACCGACCCAGATCGCCAGCTTGGAGTGCTCGGCGTCGTTGATCTGCATGGGCGGGCACGGCGGGAAGCAGGCGCCGCAGCAGATGCACTTGCGCTCATCGACCTCCAGCGAGGGCTTGCCGTTGACCATGGCCGGGCGGATGGCCGCCACCGGGCAACGCGCCACAACGGAGGGGCGCTCGCAGACGTTGGCCACCAGATCATGGTTGATCTTCGGCGGCTTAGTGTGCTGGATATTGATGGCGATATCGCCCTGGCCGCCGCAGTTGATCTGGCAGCAGGAGGTGGTGATATGCACCCGGTTAGGCATGTTGGCGTTTTTGAACTCGTCGATGAGCTCATCCATCATCGACTTCACAACGCCCGAGGCGTCGGTGCCCGGGATGTCGCAGTGCAGCCAGCCCTGGGTATGGGAGATCATGGCCACGGAGTTCTGGGTGCCGCCGACGATGAAGCCGGCGTCCTCGACCGCCTGGATCAGGGGCTCGACCTTGGACGGGTCCGACACCATGTACTCCAGGTTGGAGCGCAGGGTGAAGTGCACGAAACCATCGGCGAACTGATCACCGATGTCACACAGCTTGCGCAGGGTGAAGACGTCGAGGATACGCTGGGTCCCGACCTTGACGGTCCAGATCTCGTCGCCGCTGTAGGCGACGTGACGCAGCACGCCGGGGCGCGGGTGCTCGTGATACTTCCACTGACCGAAGTTCTTCCGCATCACCGGATGCAGGTACTGCCACGGATCGGGGCAGCCGGATTCGATCGGCTCGCGCATGTCAGCCATCGTCAGTCCTCCAAGAAATCAGATAACGCAATCGGATGGGGCGGCCGCCGGGGTGGAGCCACCCCGGCGCCTTTGAGTCGTCGCTAAGCTCAGCTGGCGGCCTCGGCCTGACGCTCGAACCAAGCCTCGGCGGCCTCGTCCCAGTCATCCATGCGGATGTAGGAGGACTGCCGCGGATGGGCGAGCATGTTCGGGTCGGGCTCGATGCCGATGCCGTCGAGGAAGTTGGCCAGCCCAATGCGCTCGATCATCTCGCCGCAACGCTCGTGCTCGAGGCCGTTCTCCGCCCAGAAGTCGATGATGGTCTCGGCCAGCTCGACCATCGACTCGTAGTCTTCCTCGGTCTCGAGCTTCTTGAAGGGGACCACCACGGTGCCCATCAGATCGCCGATCTTGAGGGTGCGCTTGCCGCCGATGAGGATGGTGACGCCCTTGTCGTCGCCGGGGTGCAGGGCCTTGGGCATCACGTTGAGGCAGTGCATGCAGCGCACGCAGTCGCGGTTGTTCACCGCCAGGGTGTCGTCATCGTTGAGCGACAGGGCCTGGGTCGGGCAGCGGGTGATGACGTTGTCGATGTAGTACTGACGTCCCTTCTCGGCGACGTACTTCTTCACCTCGTCCTGATCGACCTTCATGTCGTCGCGCCAGGTGCCGAGCACGGCGAAGTCCGCCCGCTCGATGGCGTTCTGGCAGTCGTTGGCGCAGCCGGAGACCTTGAACTTGAACTTGTAGGGCAGTGCCGGACGGTGCACGTCGTCGGTGAAGTTGTTCACCAACAGGCGGTGGGCCTTCAGCTCGTTGGTGCAGGACATCTCGCAACGGGCCGCGCCGACGCAGGACATGGCGGTACGCACGCAGGGGCCGGCGCCGCCGAGGTCCCAGCCGTACTCGTTGATCTCGTCGAAGAAGTGCTGGGTGTTATGGGTGTCGGTCCCGATGAACATGATGTTGCCGGTCTGACCATGGAAGGTCACCAGCCCGGAGCCGTATTTCTCCCAGCTATCGGCCAACTGGCGCAGCATGGCGGTGCTGTAATGGTTGCCGGCCGGCGGCTGCACACGCAGGGTGTGGAATTCCTTGGACTCGGGGAAGGCCTTACCGACCTCGGAGAAGCGCGGGATGATGCCGCCGCCGTAGCCGAAGACGGACACGGTGCCGCCCTTCCAGTAGCCCTTCCGGGTCTCATAGGAGTGCTCCAACTGCCCGAGCAGGCTGTTGGTCACCTTGTTGATGCGCTCGTCGGGGTGCTCGTCACGCAGACGCTTGATACCGGAGACGAAGCTCGGCCAGGGGCCGGTCTCCAGCTGATCGAGCATCGGGGTGCTGTACTTGTCGATCGCCATTGGGGTGTCTCTCCTATCTCTGAGATCGGCAGAAGGTAAGGTTGGTCCGAATTGAGACGGCCCGTCGCTCCCCTTCACGGGAGGGCGGCGGGGCCGCGCAAGGTTGCAAATCGTCGCTGCCGAGGCGTTCGAGGTCGGCCTTCGGCGTCGCGGGCTACTTTATCCCCGGCGTCCGATGAGTCCCATTCCACCGTCGGGAGGGCCTGACGGGGATCCTCTATCCCATCGGGGATATGGACAAATCAGGACGCCGCCGGGGGCTCGCCCGATAGGGCGGTAGGCCCGCGTTTTCAAGTGGGGCGGGATGTTACGCGCGGGTGACGCGTCAGTCAACGGTTTCTAATATAAGCACTTCCTCACGCAGCGAGAACAACCGTGTCCCACCCTTTCGATCTGACGAATGATGCCGATTTTCGCGCCTGGCGGGATGCCCGGCTCGCCGTCTATCCGGCGAGCCGCGATGACCTCGGGGTCGAGGTGCGCGACCTCGCGGCGCCGACCCCCGCCGAGCGCGAGGCTATCCGTGAGCGCCTCTCCCGCTACAACGCGGCGCTCGTGGCGACCGCGCCGACGCAGGTCGAGCCCGGCTCGGTGATCGCCTTCGGTGCAGCCCTCGGGCTGACGCGCACCGACTCCAACCTGTTCGCCGACGAGCAGGCAGTCAGCGCGATCACCCCGGGCGGCGACAGCGCCCGCGGGGAGTACGCCCCCTACACCACGAGGGCGCTCAACTGGCACACCGACGGCTACTACAACCCGCCGGACCGCCAGGTCCGCGCCTGGACCCTGTTCTGCCGTCACCAGTCGAGCTCCGGGGGCGTCAACGGGCTTCTCGATCATGAGGTGGCCTATGCCCTGCTCCGCGACGAATCCATCGACCACATCCGCGCCCTGAGCCATCCCCAGGCCCTCGTCATCCCCGCCAACCGCCAGGGCGGGCGCGTGCTGCGAGCGCAGAGCATCGGACCGGTCTTCTCCCTGATCGGGTCGCGCCTGCACATGCGCTTCTCGGCGCGCCCGCGGCACGCGACCTGGCGCAGCGACGCCCCCACCGAGGCGGCCCGCGCCGCCCTGACTCGCTTGTTTTCCGATGCCGGTAGCTTCATGTTTCGACTGCGGCTGGAGCCCGGTCAGGGTCTGATCACCCACAACATCCTGCATGACCGCTCCAGCTTCGACGGGGAGACCCAGGCCGGTCCAGCACGCCTCCTGTATCGCGTCCGCTACCGTGATCCTGTGATCCCCTGACGACCCGCCGGGCGGTGTCTTGCCGAGCCAAGACGAAGGCCACGCGCCCCCGGTTGCATGAACACCCAACGTCGTCGGCACGGACGACTCGAGAGAGAGCAGTGACACCCATGCTGAAGTTGAGCGACATCTTGGTCGGACATCCTGAGTTCGAATCCTTCGAGGAGATCATCCCGGTCGTGAAGGGCGCGGCCCAGGCGGGAGAGCGGTTCTTCCGCAGCGATGTGAAGCCGCCCTACCCGGACACCCCGGAGAACTGGGAAGACCGTCTCGAGGCCGCGTTCAGCGGTCCCATCCGTTGAATCAGCCAGCAGGGGTTCCGGCGCCGATGAAGTCCTTCGACCTGCTCTCCTCGCGACTCGCCGACACGGCCGCCGACTCAGTCCTCAACCGCGCCTCGGAGCACGCCGCCCTGGAGGTCCATCTCGAGACCCTGCGCGGCAAGCTCCGCGCCCTGGAAGGCACCCCTCGGGCCGACCGCCAGCTCGCCGACACCCGGCTCCAGCTCGCCCGCACCCTGGTGGGCCTCGAACGGGGCACGGAGGCCTGGCCCGTGGGACGCGGTGCCTTCGACATCTTCCTGCAGCACGACGACTTCGAGTCGGCGGCCGACGCCTGCGAGGTCCTCTTCCAATGCGAGCAGCCCGAGTCCATCGCGGCACTCGGCCAGGGGATCTGGCTCGCGGTGACCTGCCCCATCGACCCGGAGCTGACCATCGAGCTGCTCAATCACGTGATCGATGAGACCCCCGACGACGCCGACGGCGCGGCGGTCGCCGCCACCACGGCCCTCTTCCTGGCCGATGTCCGCGCCCAAGGGAAGCATCGCGAGGACCTGATGTTCTTCGCGACCCAGCTCCTGGGAACCGTCGCTCGGCGCCACGGTGGCATCTCCACCCCGGAAGAGCTCGATGCCTGGATGGACCGGCTGGAGCTGAAGGAGCCGGAGAAGTTCCTGGTGCGCCTGCGCAACGTCGTGGACGTCCTGGTGCAGGACGAATGGTGGTTCGACCGCGACGCCCTCCAGGATCGCCTGCTCGGCTAGAGTCGGCCCCCGCCCTCAAAGAAGTAGTGTTGAGATGTACTGGACAGACGACGCCCCCGAAAAGCCCTTACATGCCCCGGAGCACGTGGCGGACGCCGTGTTCTCCATCGAGTGCCGCCAGTTGCCGGTGGACCACGCCTTCGCCCTGAGCCGTGCCCTATGTGAGGCCCAGCCCTGGCTGGAGTCGATCCCGGGCGTGGCGGTGCACAGCGTGCACGTGGCCGGATCCCAGAACGGCTGGGAACGCCCCGCCCACGAGCCCGGGAGCCGGATCCAACTGTCCCGCCGCACCCGATTGGTCATCCGCGCGCCCCGCGAGGGCCTCGCGCGGATCATGCAGGACCTGCCCGGCACCCACGTCGAGGTCGACGGATGCCCATTGATCATCGGCACCGGCCGTGAGCGTCCGCTCAGCAAGGAGACCACCCTGTTCTCCCGCTACGTCGCCCTCCAGGGCGAGCTCGACGAGTCCGAGTTCCTCGCCGGGGTGTCGCGCACGCTCGCGGAGATGGGGATCACCCTGCGCAAGGCGGTGTGCGGCAAGTCCATCCTACTGGCCACGCCGGACGGTCCGGTCCACACCCGCAGCCTGATGCTGGCCGACCTGGATCATGAGTCGTCCTTCCGGCTTCAAGAGGTGGGCATCGGCCCCTTGCGTCTGATGGGGTGCGGGATCTTCATCCCGCACAAGGGCATCGAGGCCGTCAAACCCCAGTAGCCAAGCGGCCGGCTCGGGGTGCCCCTAGGGAGATGCTGATTAAAGCCATCCCTGGCTTGAATCAGCTCGCGCCCCCCGAGGCGCGACTCGTGGGGCGCTCCATTTTCAACGGCTTAGCGCCGATGAAAATGGTGGGCCATCCTTGGCCCACACGGGAAACGCTTTAGTCAGCGTTTCCCTAGCGCCCCGTCACCGCCCCGCGATCCCGCCGACCACTGCGCGTCACACCAACCGGTGACGAGCGCAGAAGAAAATCATAAAATTCTTCAGCTTTGACCGGGGCGCGGGATCCCCGCGCTCGCCCTTTAGATGAACGATGAGGAACGACAAGATGCCTATCGAAGTCAATGGCAAGAGCATCGAGACGACCGACAGCGGTTTTCTGGTCAACTACTTGGAGTGGGACGAGGACGTGGCGCAGGCCCTGGCGGACGGCGAGGGAATCGAGCTCACCGAGAAGCATTGGGACGTGATCAACTACCTGCGCGACGAGTACGTCAACAACGGCCAGAACCAGCCGATGGAGCGGGTCGTGCTCAAGGACATGGGCAAGAAGTGGGGCTCCAAGCCCTCCAGCAAGGACCTCTACACCCTCTTCCCCAAGGCCCCGACCAAACAGGGGACCAAGATTGCGGGCCTGCCAGAGGTGCACCGCAAGGGCGGCTACTGAGCCAACTCGGGCGATGCGGATCGAACGCCTGCCCGGCGTTTGATCCGCGCGCATCGCGGGCCTGATCTCCGATGCGCGCCATCTTCAGTCACTCGGCTGACTGAGCACGCCGGGCCATAGGGCAGGATCAAGGCCCGTCTATCACCCTCGTTCCTTACGCCCGGTCCCGCCGCGGCCGCCGTCGTCAGAAGCGGGCGACCATGGTCTCGCCTCCTTGGATCGCCTTGTGGTGGCGTTTGCGCGGCTGCCCGTTGAGCTGCGACTCCACGACGACTCGCGCCGCCATGGGCAGCTCGAGCACCACCGTGCTGCCCAGGAAGATGTGGCCCAGGCGCTGACCCGCGACCACCTGCTCCCCGGGCTTGACGAAGGTCTCGATGCGGCGCGCCCAGATGCTCGAGATCTGGCGCACCACCACCTCCCCGATCTCGGTGTCGATGCGCACCACCTTCTGCACCGGGAACAGATAATCGCTCTCGTACTCCCAGGGATCGGCGAAATAGCGCCGCTCGTCGTCGGT
>CAVQQM010000036.1:0-54491 GCA_963714915.1 uncultured Gammaproteobacteria bacterium | reverse complement strand
GTCCTGACCTGCCGCTTCTCCCCCGGATCTCACCGGCCGCAAACTGACGGGCACCGGACATTCACCGGCTCTCCGGACTACCGATGGGCAGAATCGGGTTGCGCTGCTCGCGTGTCCTGGCTGCGGGGCGCATATGCGCATAATGGCATTCGTGACCGAGGCCGCCCCGGTGCAGCGGATCCTCGCCAAGGTCGGCGAGCCCACCGCGCCATTTCCGATCGCTCCTGCCCGCGGACCAGCCGCCTGGGGTGATGATCCCGAGCCGATGCCGGACGGGGAACTCGTCGCCCAACCGGACCCTGGCTTCGCGTTTGACGAGCGCATCTCCTGGCAACCGCCGGCGTCTGCGATCGACGGCGCCGCCGCCTCGTGTCTCGGGGTGACGACACCTCGCCCACGACCCGCCGACCTTCGCTCTCGCAGATTGCGGGAGGCCCGAGCCCGACCCCGCTTGAGCATTGACCGACTCTCTGGCCCTCCTTTACCTCCTACCTCAGGCCGCCCTGGACTCGCAGGGCCGCCTGGATCTCTTTGGTATTTCCAATCCTCAGCTTGTTGACCTTGTTTCCCCCGGGGCGCGGTCACGGGATAGGGCACGCGGTGAGCGACGACTCCCGGATCTGGATTCGGGGCGTGACCTCCATCATCACTTCCAGTACGGACAGATACGCCTCGACTCGACAACCGACGGACGATAGCGGTCACCCGGGCCCTGACCGCAGCGCCACGGCTAGCCGATTGGGATGCTCTCCTTGTTCGCGGCCAGCCAAGTCCGGAAGTCCTGAAGCCCCGGGTTCAGCGCGCGAGCCACAGCGGGGTCCCGCGCGCCGCAGAAATCGGCCTCGAACTCCTGCTTGAACTGAAACATGTTGCCCAGGTCCTCCGCACCGGGGAAGCCCAGGGCACGGTAGTCCGCAGGGCTTATGGCATGGTAGACCACCTCCTCTCCCAGGGCCCGGCCCAGCTCCTCGGCCATCTGGGCTCCGGTGAGATGCTCCCCCGCGATCCCCACCGTCTTGTCGATGTAGGTGCCGCCACCCTTGAAGATGCCGTAGGCGCAGCGGCCGATGTCCTCGGCGGCGATGCCCGGAAGCTTCTTGTCCGCCATGGGTAGGGCGAAGATCAACCGCCCGTCCTCGCCGCGACGGGGTCCCATCCCGAAATGGATCAGGTTGTCCCAGTAGAAGGACGTGAGCAGGAAGGTGGTCGGGACCCCCTCATCGATGAAGAACGCGTTGGACTCCCCCTTGGCGTCGAAGTGGGGAACCTTGTAGTGAGCCATAAGGGTTGGCATGCGCTCGTCCGAGAGTGGGATAGAGCGGCGGGTATCCTCCAGGGTCGACCAGATGGCGTGTTGGAGGCCCGTCGCCTTGGCGGCGGCGGCCATGCTTGCGGCCTCCGCCTTCTCCCGCTCGGGCGAGAAATGGGCCCAGAAGAAGGTGACGAAGTAGGCCCCGTGGGCCCCGGCGAGCGCGCGCTCCAGGCTGCCGCTGTCATCGATATCCGCCGCCACCACCTCCGCCCCCAGGGTCGCCAGCTCCCGGGCCTTCTCGGAGCTTGGATCCCGAGTAATGGCACGAGCTGCGAAACCGCCGCTCGGATCGCTAAGAATGGCGCGCACCAATCCCCCACCCTGGGCGCCCGTGGCCCCCAGCACCGCGATGATCTTCTTCTCTGACATGGCTATCCTCCGGGCAGCGTGCCTAAGCCCAGTTTGGCTCCGGCCTCAAGGCGCGGAGTGGTGGTGCCCAAGCCCAGGTACAAGGCCGGGACCTGGATTCGGTCCTGCTCGCCCGGGGCATGGAGTCGGCTAGTCACTGCAGGTCGCCTCGCACGATCGCGCCGGCCTGGAGGCGCTGCTAGGCTAGTTTTTTCGCCAGCTGTTCGCGCTCGAACGTCTGGGCCCTTGACGCCGAACGCGTCGTCTATCGCTCACCCAAGCCCCAGCGCGATGGCACCACGGCGTTTACGCTCTCCCCGCCGCAGCTCATCGACCATCTCGCGGCGCTGACCCCTCCACCCCGGCGGCACCGCCATCGCGACCATGGCGTGCTTGCGCCCAACTCGCCCCTGCATGCGGCTGCCGCGCGGCGTCCGCTTTCCTGAAACTTCCGGATCGTCGCTTCGGCGGATAGTGACGGCATTGCGTCCTCACCTGCCGCTCAGCCGAGGCCTTTCGGGTGGCGGCTCTGCGTCCAGACCTGCCGCTGTGGTCTGGGCAGTGAGCGAACGCTGTGGTTCGATCAGTGACCCTGCGAACGCCCTTTGGGCGGTGCCCCTTTGTGGGATAGACAGCCGGTGGCGAGGTGGGCGAATTCTAGAAGTTCGTGGCGAAATACTATTGGAAACAACGCTTTGCGCCGCCACCCTCTCTGCGTCAAGAAAGCATCGCGCTTGCCGCCTTGGAGCTTCTGGTGCACCTGGGTCGCGGCCAGGTCCTCGGGAGCTACCGGCTGTTCACCCTGGGCATCCCCGACGCGTCGGTGCGTCGCCTTGACGCATCCGACCTGCCCTTGGACTGGCGCGCCGATCCGCTCCCGGCGAGCACCGCTCGACTTGGCGATGGCTGGGCCGCCTCCGGGCGATCACTTGCGCTCCTGGTGCCCAGCGTCATCATCCCAAGGGAGCACAACCTGCTGGTCTCTCCCGCCCACCCCGACTTTGCCGCCATCGCCGGGGGCGCCGCGAGCGAGCCCTTCGGCTTGGATCCGCGCCTGGCCTAGCGGCCTGTTCGACGGCCTAACTGCAGTCGGCTCAGTCCCAACGGAATCGGGCAAGCGCAAACAGCCAGGTGACGAGCACGAAGGAGGCGGTCAAGGTCGGGATCGCGAAGGGCGTCATGGCGGCGATCATGGCGCCCTGGACGAGGATCGTGAACACCGCGCCGAGCAGTGCGAAGAGTGCGACCCGCAGGCCCGGTCGATAGAGCACGGTGCCCAGCGCGATCGCGGTCAACACCGGGTTGAACCCGTGCAGTCCGCCGGTGATGAGCTGACTCTCCGCGCCGAGCAGGTGGGCGACCACAACCGATAGCCCGGCCGCGGCGAGCGCAAATCCCGCGGCCGCCCAGGAGCCGACGGCGAGACCGGCGAGGATGAGCAGGGCCAGAGGTGCATCGCCTTTGACGAAGACCTGGGAGATGCTGGTCAGGATGCCAGCCAGGAAGTCACCGATCTGAAGCGGGTCGCTGGCCTCCGGACCGATCGGCACGATCAGGCTGCTCGCGGGCAGGGCGCCGCTTTCGATCCCGATGAAGGCGTTGACCGAGAGCAGCAACAGCCAGGTGAGGAGCACGAACGGGGCCGTCAATGCCGAAACGCCCCAGGTCCCCATCACGTTCGCGGTGGCGCGCATCGCGATCACCGACACGGCCGCGCCGAGTACGATATACACCCAGAGCAGCGGCGAGGCGGCCAGGAAGGTCGGCAGAGCGATGCCCACCAGGAAGGCGTTGTAGCCAAAGAGCCCTGATCGCAGCCCCGCATCGTCCACCCGCAGCCACTGGGCGGTCAGCGTCGCCACGACCACACCGAGCAGCCCGCCGATGACCACCTGAGGGGTCCCGGCCGTGTAGGATCCCCAACCGATCGCAACCAGGAACAGGAGTCCGGAGAGTGGATGATCCTGGAACATCACCTGCCCGATCCCGCGCAGATTAATGTCCACGAAGCGAAGCGCCCCCGAGCGGCCGGTCAGGCTCTCCCACCGATTCAGCATCTGTCCCATCATCGCCTCCGTTAACTGTTTGGTCCTTTACGGTAGGTTGGTCGTCATCCAAGAGTCACTGTACGGTTATCGCGATGTCATCGACAGAGGTCTCCAAGAGCGCCACGAGTACAGCCGCTCCCTCGCCGCGGCGGGTTCCGGAGCGGATGATCCTGCTCATCATTGCCGGCTATGCCGTGTTGTTCGTCGTTTTCGGCCTTCTGGTGTCCAGTCCGAGAGAGATCGCCGAGGGATTGGTGGCGATCACGACGTCGCGCGACACCTTGCTGACGGATTATTTCGGTATCGGAGGGATCGGCGCCGCCTTCGTCAACGCGGGGTTGCTGGCCCTGAGCGCCTGTCTGGTCTATGCCCTCGTCGGAGCCAGGATCAACGGTGCGGCAGTGGCCGCGCTCATGCTGGTGCTCGGGTTTGGTCTGTTCGGCAAGAATCTGCTCAATGTCTGGCCCATCGTACTCGGCGTGGCGCTGTACTCGCGATTCAAGGGTCAACCATTCGCAAGCAACATCAATACGGCCTTCTTTGGCGTCGCCCTCTCGCCCATCACCTCCGAGATCCTCTTCAGCTCCGCATTGCCCGTCGAGGTCGCGGTGCCCCTCGGGATCGGCACCGGGCTTCTGATCGGGTTCATCCTGCCGCCGGCCGCGGCGCAGCTCTTCAAGGCCCATATGGGATTCGCCCTGTATAACATGGGGTTTACCGCCGGTCTGGTCGGGACCTTGATCGTGGCCCTGTACAAGTCTTATGGATTCGTACCCGACCCGGTATTCGTCTGGACGACCGGGAACAATCTTCTCCTCGGAGGCTTCCTCGGGATCGTATTGGCGACGATGCTGGCGATCGGATTCGCGCTCGATCGCAAGGCCCTTTCCGGACTGCGGCGGATCATGCGCGAATCCGGCCAGGCGCCGAGCGATTTCATCGCCACCGGCGGGTTCGCAGCGACGCTGGTCAACATGGCGCTGACGGGGGCGATCGGGTTGAGCTATGTGCTGGCCGTCGGCGGTGAGCTGAATGGCCCGGTCATCGGTGCACTGCTGTCGGTCATGGGGTTCGCCGCCTTCGGCAAGCACCCCAGGAATCTTGTACCGATCATCCTCGGCGTGTTTCTCGGCTCACTCGCGAAGCCCTGGGGGGCGGCCGACCCGGCGATCCTGCTCGCCGCACTCTTCGGCACCAACCTCGCTCCGATCGCCGGACACTTCGGCTGGCATTGGGGCGTGGTGGCCGGTTTCATACACTCGTCCGCGGCGCTCAGCGTCGGCGCCGTGCACGGCGGCCTGAACCTTTACAACAACGGCTTTGCGGCGGGAATCGTCGCGGCTGTCCTGGTCCCGATCATCGTCGCGATCCAATCTGGAAGGGCGCCGGCCGAACCGTCGGTGCGCCAACCCGCGGCCCCCTCTAGCAGGCGCACCGATGACGGTACCGCGTGACCGCGGCTGATTGACGCGGCCTTTTCCGCGACGCGTGAGGAATCTGCCGTGCGTACAGGTTTCCAGGGACTCCCACAACCGCCCGATGGCGGTGACGGGGTCATGAGCCGGCAACGAGCGCGGACCCCAGGCCAAGCAACAGTACCAACGCGGAGAATCCAGCGACCGTCCAGCGCCTCAGGGAGGCGTCCAGCCCATCGATGGCGCGGCCCAGGGCGGCCGCACCGCGAGCCGGCCAGCCGAGGGGTCCAGGATCCCTTCTCGCACCCCAGGGCCCGAAAAGGAGGACCAGCGCTGCGATCAAGAGCACCGGCCCCAGTCCCGAGGCCAGTTTGGTCCAGGTCAATGCCCCGGCCCAGGCGGTGGCGATGGGCTCGAGCGGGGGGGTGCGCCCGATGGTGATGAGGTCGAAGACCCCGGCGGGGAGCAGGCCCAGGAGCAGGGAGCCCAGTGCCAAGGCGAGCACCGCCAGCTCCTGGGAGCGCCTCGGGACCCGTACCAGGGACACCCTCTCCCGGGGGCCCGAAAGGGCATGCCCCAGGACCCAGGTGAGATAGGCGGCGGTCAGCAGTCCTCCGGCGTCCAGCACCAGGCCCCACCACCAGGCCCCCGAATCCGCTACAGACCCCTGGAGCACGGCCTTGACCAGATAGCCCCCGCTCGGCTGGATCCCCACCAGCGACAACCCCCCGAGCGCGAATGCCAGGACCGGAAGGGGCAGGACCCGCGCGATCCCGTTCAGGCCGCGGATCCGGTCATGCCCCAGGGCGGCATAGACCAGCCCGGCCGCGAGGAACATCGCTCCCTTGGCCAGGGCGTGGGAGACCACCTGCAGGGTGCCGCTGGCCAGGGCCCAGGTCGGCCCCTGGCCGGCCGTGGCCAGGGGAAAGATGAGGAACAGGTAGCCGATCTGGGCCACGGTGGAGTAGGCGACCAGCAGCTTGAGCCGGGCCTGCTGGAGTGCCATCAGGTTGCCGAGAAGGATGGCCGAGGCCCCCAGGAGCCCCAGGAGCTGGGCAACCGGCAAGGCGAGCAGCCCGGGCATCAGGTCGAACCAGATCCGTAGGATGAGGAAGAAGGAGCCCTTCACGACCAGGGCCGAGAGGACCGCGCTGGCGGCGGGCGGCGCGCCGGCGTGGGCCGGCGGTAGCCAGAGGTGCAGGGGCACCAACGCGGTCTTGGCCATGAGTCCCACGGTCATCAGGGCCACCGCGACTAGGGCAGGCGCCGGGTTGGGGCCTGCCAGACCCCCACCGAGCCTTTCCGCGAGCAGGGCGATGTCCAGGGTCCCGAAGCCGCCATAGAGGAGCACCGCGCCCAGCAGATAGAGGGCCGAGCCCAGGAGTGCGAAGAGCAGATAGCGCAGGGCGGCCGCCAGCGTCTCGGCACGTCCGTCGAGGCTGACCAGCGGCACCGCCGAGAAGGTCAGGAGCTCCAGGGCGACGAACAGGGTAAAGAGGTCCTGGGCGAGGGCGACCGTATTGAGCCCGGCCCATACGCCCATCAGGAGCGCCCAGAAGGCCAGTGACCCCCGGCTCTCGCGGCTGTCCGGCCCGGGCCGATAGTCGCGTTGGGCATAGACCCCGACGGCCAGGATCACCACCGCGGAGGTAAGCAGCAGGGTGGCGGAGAGTCCGTCCGCCTTCAGTGCCACCCCCATGGGCGGGGTCCAGCCCCCCAGCTCGTAGACCAGGGGATCGCCGTTGGTGAAGACGACCGCGGCAATGGCCAGGCTTGCCGCGAGCCCCAGGATCATCACCGCCAGCGCGACGCGGCCCAGGTAACGGCCCCCGAGGGGCAAGGCCAGGACGAGGCCGGCCACCGGCAGCATGAGGGGCGCCACGAGGAGGATGCCGCCAAGCTCCGCCAGCGCCGCGAGTGAGTTGGCGAGGATCGCGGGTGCGTCCATCAGGGCCTGGCCTCGTCCGCGGATGCACCGGACTCTGGGCGCGCTTGGGTTCCATCGGTGTCAAAGTTGGTCTGACCGCTCGACTCCGCGAGACGACCCATGAGCGCGATGGCGATGGCGGTGGCCGCGAAGGCGACCACCAAGCCGGTGATGACCAGGGCCTGGGGGACCGGGTCGCCATCTGCCCCCAGACCCGCGGCGGCGAGTGCGCCACCGCCCCGCTTGGCGATCGACCCGAAGAGCAGGAAGATCCCGCTGCCGACGAGATTGAAGGCGAGGATCTTGCGCAGGGGACCCGGCTGGCAGATCAGGCCGTAGAGCCCGATGCCCACCAGGGCGGCGGCGCAGAGTCCGAACAGGGTCGCGCCGTTCATGGACGCGGCCTCGATGGCTCGCCGGTCGCCGGGGGACCGGCGAGCAGCATCCCCAGGACCGTGGCCACGGAGAGGGTCAGGGCGGCCTCGATGGCGAGGATCAGAGGCTTGGCCTGACCCTCTGGATAGGCCAGGAAGTCACCGGCCAGCCAGATCCCGCCGATCCCGATGGCGATGAAGGTAACGGGCCCGACCACCAGGAGCAGGCGCAGCGGGCGGTTGGTCACCCCGGGCGGCCTCCGCAGGCCGGCCACCAGGACCAGCACCCACATGGCGGCGAGCACGGCCGCTCCCTGGAACTTGCCCCCCGGGTCGTCGGCCCCGACCCAGACGAGGTGCACACCCACCAGGATGCCGAGCGGGGGCAGGACCTGGGCGAGCAAGGTCAGGGGGCTGCTGGCGCTCGCGGATGGCAGGGAGCCTGGGCGCCCGCCCCAGGCATCGTCCCTGGCCAGGGACCAGATCGCGATCAATGCCGGCAGCAGCACCACGGTCTCCAGCAAGGTGTCGATGGCGCGCTGGACCATGAGGACGGCCGTCACCGGATTACCGATTCCCGTGGCGGGCAGGCTCGCCGCGACCGCCGGGGCGAGGGTCGGGGCGGGATCCGGTAGCAGCAGCACGACGGCCGCAAGACCGACAGAGACCGCCGCGCACAGGGAGCCGATCAGGATCCGAGCCCCGAGACCTGGACGGCTGGCCGCCTCGGTGGCCTCGTATGGCGCCAGACGCCCCGCCGCCCCGAGCAGCAGTAGGCCCGTGAGTCCGGTGCCCAGGGCGGCCTCCGTCAAGGCCACGTCCACCGCGGCAAGCCGCACCCACACGAGGGCCAATAGCAGCCCGTAAGCCAGGAAGCCCACCGCGGCGCCATAGGCGGTGCGGGCCGCCATGATCCACACCGACAGGCCCAGGACCAACAGGACCAGAGTACCATCGACCAGCAGATCGCTAGTCATGGCGAGTGTCCTCCCGGGTACCCCGGGACGCGGCCTGTCTCCAATTCGAAGGTCGTACCGCGCCCGCCAGGAGTTGGCCGACCGTGGCCCCCGAGAGCAGGGCCAGCAGCCAGACCGCGATCAGCCCGACCCATCCCAGGGGCGCTGAGACCTGGGGCAGCAATCCCAGCACCACCAGGCCCAGTCCCAGGTTGTCCGCCTTGGTCAGGGCATGCAGACGGGTCAGGGTGTCGGGAAGGCGCAGGAGCCCGACCGTGCCGGCGAGGAAGAACAGGGCCCCCAGGGTCACCATGATGACGGTGTAACTGTCGATCAGGAGGTTCAATCGCGATCCTCCGACGTTCCGCGCGGTTGGTGCAGTCCGCCGCCCGGGACCTCGGATGGGGGTGCCGACGGGGGGGCGCCCGCGACGAAGGCCACGGAGGCGAAGGCGGCAAGCAGGGCCAGCACCAGGGCGATGTCCGCGATGGCTGCCACCCCGGTGGCGACCCCGAACAGCAGGAGTGCCGCGACCCCGCCGGTGCCGAGGAGCTGGGCCGCGAGCATTCGGTCCGCCTCGCCAGGGCCCCATAAGATCCGCACCAGCCCGACGGCCACGGTGACCAGCACGAAGGCCGCGGTCGCGAGCAGGAACTCAGTCACGCTCGCCGCCCCCGCCGCGGATGCGGAGCAAGAGGTCTTCGTCGCGCGCCAGTCCATCCGTGATGGGCTGCTCCATGTCCAGGCAGTGGTAGACCAGTGAATCGTCCTCATCGACCCCGACCGGGAGCGTCCCCGGCACCAGGCCGGTAAGGGCGCCGAAGCTGGAGCGTGCCGGTCCCTCGGGGATGCGCACGGGATAGGCAAGGAAGCCGGGCTTGATGGGGAGTCGGGGATCGAAGACACGCCGCGCCACGTCCAGCCCGGCGACCATCGATTGCCAGAGCACATGGGCGACGAGACGGATCAGCTGCCAGTAACGGATCCGCCGGGGGGAGGGCGGCAGGAGCCGCAGGCTGACCCAGAGTGCTGCGGCCGTCGCCAATAGACCGACCGCCAGATCGGGGGCCAGATCGGCGGGCGTCCATGGGGCCTGGAACGCGCGCGGTCCGGTGAGCAGCAACCAGCAGCCGAACAGCACCAGCCCCCGTGACAGGGCCGCGCGCGCCCAGGGAGCCCCTGTTGTCCGGCGATCGGCCACTAGCGCGCCTCCGGGCGATCGAGGAGGTCGTTCATGGTCACGCCAATACCGAAGACGTTTTGCTTCCAGTCGTAATCGATCATGGTCGCCCCGTAGCCGGTGAAGGCGGTCACGTAGCCGCGCAGCGGGCCGAGCAGCCGGGGCGTGGACCAGGTGAAACGGGCCGCACCCTTCTCAGTGTTCAGGTTGCCGCGACCCATGAGGGTGAAGCTGTGTCCGCGCCACTTGTAGACGCCCGTGATGTCGCCGTAGCCGTAGTAGTCGGTGATGTCGGGGTTGTCGTCTCCGCCGTCGTCGATGACGATCCAGGGCCGGATCAGCAGGGCAAAGTCGCCTTTCTCGACGCCAAACTCCGCGATCAGCCGGTCCCAGCTGCGGGAGATGGGGTCAGCGCGACCATTGGATTGGTGGTTATAGCCGAAATTGAAGAGCCCCCATCGGAAGCCTGCGAAGCTGAGATCCGGGTTGTAGCTGACCAGGAGCTCCGGCTGGTAGTTGGTCTCGCGGAAGGGCCGCGAGACCGCGTCGTTGTAGACCTGCCACTGACTCTGCTGGGTGTAGGCAGCCCACACGCCGAAGCGGCGATTCTCGGTTGCCCACAGACGGGTCTTGAAGCTCAGCTGGAACTCCGCCTCGGTGGAGTTCAGCTCCGCGTCCGGGTTCTCCAGTGCGTTGACGAGCACCTCGAAAGGCGCGTCATTGGGTCGGCTGGAGTAGCTCGCCAGTTGCAGGTAATTGGGCCGGTACAAGGCGATGGAATAGCGGCTGGAGTCCGGGTCGAAGCCCCAGGCGGAGTCGATCAACGAGTCGTCACGCCCATCGGGCGTCGGCGCGGACTCCGGGGCCGCGGAATCCGGGGCCAGGGGCGCGCTCATGGCGGTGCGATCGGCGGATGTCGGCCCCGACGTGGGGGCCGCGGCCTGGGGCCGTCCGCTCAGGCGATCGTAACAGGCGAGCCGCTCACGATCGGCGCTGATCGCCGCACAGCCTGCGATCGCAGAAGGGTTCATGGCCGGGTCTGCGGGCTCGCCCGGGGCCGCTTCCAGGGGGGTGCCGATCAGGGCGAGTCCAAGGCCGAGCAGGAGTGCCGCAGGGGCACCGAGGGTGGATTGCGGTGTCGCGTGGTCCATTTGCATTGAGTCTCGGAGGATCGAACGGTGCCTCGGGATGACCAGGCGTTTGACGCCTGCCCCGGGCGCCGCGGTGCGGATGCTCAGAAGGACCCGAAGAGGGTCCCCAGGACGATGACGGCCGCCAGGGCGATGATGGCCCCGATCACGGCGACCATCACCAGATCCAGGTAGCTCTCCTTGTGGGTGGTGCCACATACGGCGAGCAGGGTCACCACGGCGCCGTTGTGGGGCAGGCTGTCCAATGTCCCCGCGCCGATCACCGCGACCCGGTGCATCAGGGCGGGATCGATGCCGAGCTCCCCCGCCAGTTGCAGATAGGTCGCCCCCAGGGCCTCCAGGGCAATGGTGAGCCCGCCCGAGGCCGAGCCCGTGAGGGCCGCCAGCACGTTGGTGGAGAGGGCGAGCGAGACCAGTGGCCCGCCCTCGATCCCCAGCACCCAGTCCCGCACCAGGTCGAAAGCCGGCATGGCGGCGACGACCGAGCCGAAGCCCACCAGGCTGGCCACGCTGACCGCCGGCAGGACCGACGCGTTCAGCCCGGCGTCCACGCTCTCGCGCAGCCGCGGCAGCCGCGGCCAGTTGAGGGCCAGGAGGACCAGGATGGCGACCAGCAGGGCCACGATCACTGACCAGACCCCGCTCACCGCCGACGGGGTCGTCGGGCCCCAGAAGGGCTCCGTCAGGAAACCCAGGTCCATCCGGGGCAGGACCAGCAGGGTCATGGTGAGATTCACGGCCACGACGACCACTAGCGGGAGCATCGCCACCGCCACCGGCGGCAGCTCGGCGCTAACCTGCCCCTGGTTGACCTCCGGCGGATCGAAGGCCCCGCCGACCGTGGCGCGCTCCCTAACCAATGGGTCACGCGCCGCCTCGTCCGGGGTCTGGAGCGGCTCGCCGCTGTAGCCCAGCCCGGCCCGCCGGGCCGAGGCCGCCCTGATGCCCAACCACCAGAGTCCGAACCCGAGCATGATCAGCGACGCGATGATCCCCAGCCCCGGCGCGGCAAAGGGCGTGGTGCCGAAGAAGGGCATGGGGATGGCGTTCTGCACCGCCGGGGTCCCCGGCAGGGCCGACATGGTGAAGGTGAAGGTGCCGAGCGCGATGGCGGCCGGCATCAGGTGGCGGGGGAGGTTCGCCTCCCGGAACAGCGCCTGGGCCATGGGGACGATCACGAAGATGGCCACGAACAGGCTCACCCCGCCATAGGTCACCATGGCCCCGGCGAGCACCACCGCGAGGATGGCATGACCGGCCCCGAGGCGCTCGCTCATGAAGCGGGCGATGGCCTGGACCGAGCCGCTGTCCTCCATCAGCTTTCCGAAGAGTGCGCCGAGCAGAAAGATCGGGAAGAACTGGGCGATGAAGCCCGCTGCCCCGCCCATGAAGGTCTGGGTCCAGGACGCCAGCAGCGGCTCGCCCGCGGAGAGGGCCGCGATCAGTGCCGCCGCAGGGGTCAACAACAAGACGCTCCAGCCCCGATACGAGAGCCCGAGCAGCAGCGCGAGCCCGAGCAGGATGCCGACCAGACCCATGGCTCAGACCCCCTCCAGTAGGTAATCCAGGTCGTAGGTCGCGCGCCGTCCGAGGTCGTCGCCGTGGGACTCCATGAACTCACCGGCGCAGCGCCGCCCCTCGTCTCGCAGCATCTGGAGGAAGGCCCACTCCGCGTTGAGCTTGGATGAGACGCCGAGCTCCACCATCAGGTCGCTCGCGATTCGGTGCATGCGCATCGCGGCCCACAAGGCGCCCTCGCTGTGGCCGGGATCGGCGACCTGGCGCAGCAGGGCGATCATGCGTAGCTCCTTCAGCAGCGGGGAGTTGAAGGCGATCTCGTTCAGCCGGTTCTGAATCTCCTGTGCCGTGCGCGGGGTGCCGGCGCGCTCGACCGGGTTGATCTGGACCAGGATGGTGTCGTGGGCGCTGCACTCGCGCACTAGGGGCGAGATCGTCGGGTTGCCCGAATATCCGCCGTCCCAGTAGGCCTCGCCCTCGATCTCAACGGCCTTGTAGATGGTGGGCAGACAGGCGGACGCCAGCAAGGCGTCGGGGCTCATATCGGCATTGCGAAAGACCCGCGGGCGCCCGGTCCGCACGTTGGTTGCGGTGACGAAGACGGAGATCGGCGATCGCGCCAGCCGCTCGAAGTCGATGGAATCGACGAGGATCTCGCGCAGCGGATTGAAATCCGTCGGGTTCAGGTCGTAGGGCGAGAACATGCGCGAGGCCAGGTCCAGCGCCAGGTAGGCTGGGGAGTGATCCAGGGTCCAGCGCCCCAGAAGCACATCCAATGGGCCGCGCTGGAGCGGGCTGAAGCGGGCCGCGTCGGAGACCCGCCGCCAGAAGCCCTCGAGCGCCGCCCGGGCGCCGTCCGCACCGCCCTCGGCGAAGCCGCTGCTCAGGACCGCCGCGTTCATGGCCCCCGCCGAGGTGCCGGAGATACCGTCGATCCGCAGCCCGGGCGCGTCCAGGAGCCGGTCGAGCACGCCCCAGGCGAACGCCCCGTGGGCGCCTCCGCCCTGGAGCGCCAGGTCCACCGGGATCTCATTCGATGCCTGCGAAGGATCGCCCTCGGGGCTGGACGCCGGGCGTTTCATGATGGACGTACCCCTTGGTTTGGCGACGGACTGTCGGCTGACTGCTGGACCCGGAAACGGAACCGGCTTGAAGGGGGGTGGGGCGGGCCGGGGAGCGGTGCCGCGCGTTGCAGCGGGCCGCAGTGTAGCATTCGCTCAGGGCGGCGACCAAGGTGCTGTCCGGGTGGGAAGTATGTGCGCGTTCAATACGTTTTATTGCATGATGGTGGCCTGTTTCGAGCTTTAGCCGGTATTTCCCGCCCGCCGTTTCCCCCCGCGGTGGCCTGGAGAGCTGCCGTGACCCCAGACCAGCTCGGGATCCCAGACGCGACCTTGACCGATACCCGCTGCCACCATGCGATGCGCCTCCGGGCGCGAAGGTTCGGCGTGCCTGAACGACCCGCGGGCGCCCGCGTTGGTTGGCCGCGGGCGCTACGGGTCTGGGTGGCGACCTGTGTCCTTGCACTGGGCAGCCAGGGCCTCGCGAGCGGTGCGACATTGGTCCCCTATGTCCTCAGCATCGCCACCACGGGCAACCCCGCGATGGACCAGGCGATCACCGACGCCTCCCAGCTCGCCCGGCTGCGGGAGCGCGCCCCGGTGGGGCCCTTCGCCCTGCTGAACCGTGCCGAGACCGACATCGTGCGGATCGATCGGGTCCTGCGCGCCTTCGGCTACTACGACGCCCTGGTCGCCGTGCGTATCGACGGTCTTGACACCGAGGATCCGGCACTCCTGTCGCTGCTGGAAAGCCGCGAGTCTGGCCGTCCGGTGACGGTGGCGGTGGACATCGAGACCGGCCCGCTCTATCGGATCGGAACGGTCCGGCTGGAGGGCAACCTGCCCGAATCGGGTCGGGCCGCCTTCGACCTGCGGCCGGGGACGCCGGCGGCGGCCCGTGCGGTCCTGGACGCCGGAGAGGCGGTCCGTGCCGCGCTGGCGGAGGAGGGCCACGCCCTGGCGGTGGTCTCGGCCCCCGAGGCGGTGGTCGATCATGACCGCCACACCATGGATGTCACCTATTGGGTCGAGGCGGGACCCAGCCTCACCCTGGGCGAGATCACCATCATCGGTCTGGAGCGGCTCGAACGCGCCGCCGTGCTGCGCCGTCTGGGGCTCGAGCCCGGTGAGCCCTACAGCCCCAGCCGACTCGAATCGGCCCGCCGGGACCTGCTGGCCGGGGGTGTGCTTGCCTGGGCGCGGCTCACCCCGGGTGATGTGCCCGACGCCCTGGGCCGCCTGCCCCTGACCCTGGAGGTGGCGGAGCGGCCGCGGCGGGTGGTGAGCGGGTCCGCGGCCTGGTCGAGCGACGAGGGTGGGGCACTGGCGGCCTCCTGGACCCATCGCAACCTACTCGGCGGCGGTGAGCGGCTGGACCTGCGCGGGGAGGTGGGGCGCATCGCCAATAGCGACCTGGATTCACTCAGCTATCTCGCGAGCCTTGGACTGCGGTTCCCCGATGTCTGGCTGCGGGACCTGGACCTCAGACTCGACCTCGGCGCCGTGAGCGAGAGCCTGGATGCCTACGACCGGGATGCCCTCACCGGCGGTCTGGCCCTGGAGCGGCGGTTCTCCGAGCGTATATCGGGCAGCGCCGGGCTCGCCCTCGAGGCCTCCCGGATCGTCCAGGACGGGATCGCGCAGGACTATCGGCTCTTCTCCCTGCCCCTCAACCTGGTCTACGACGGCAGCGACCATCCCCTGGACCCGCGCGCCGGTCTGCGGCTCGCGGCGCGTCTCGAGCCGGTCGGGGTGGCCTCCGGCGACGACGGTGGATTCGCCGTGGCGCGGGTGGCGGCGTCCTACTACCGCGCCTTGTCGCCCCGGTCGTCCGCCGCGCAGAGGCCGCCGGGAGATCCCCTGTTGGGGCGCGATCCGGGTGGGGACCAGGGCGGTCCTGACGGCCTCGGGCCAGTGCCGGCGCCGTCCGGCCCCTGGGGTGCGTCGGTGCTCGCCGGACGCCTGGTGCTGGGACGGATCCTCGGGGCAACCGCCGACGAGGTCCCGCCGGACTGGCGCTTCTACGCCGGCGGCGGGGGCTCGGTGCGGGGCTATCCTTTCCAATCCATCGGCCCCGAGACCGCCGCGGGCACGCCGGCCGGGGGCACCTCACTCCTGGAGGCAAGCGTGGAGCTGCGTCAGCGCATCGGTGAACGCTGGGGCGGGGTGGTCTTCGTGGACGCCGGCTCGGTGTCGGACCAGGGGGCGCTCGGGTCCGAGGGGCTCGCGGTCGGGGTCGGAGCCGGGGTGCGCTGGTTCACCCCCGTGGGTCCGGTGCGCTTTGACCTGGCGACGCCGCTGGATCCGAGCGACGGGGACTCCCCCGTCCAGCTCTACATCGGCATCGGTCAAGCCTTCTGATGGCCCGCTCCATCCTCCTATCGGCGGCGCGCTCCCTGGGCCGGGGCCTGATCCTGGTCCCGGCGGCGGCGGGCCTGTTGCTGTTCGCCCTCTGGGGGCTCGCCCACACCGACACCGGGCGGCGCCTGATCGTCTGGGGCGTGGGGCAGGCGAGCGGGGATCGGGTGGTGCTGTCGGGGCTGTCCGGACGGTTGCCCTTCGCGCCCCGGCTGGAGCGGCTCGAGATCCGCGATGCGGAGGGTCCCTGGCTCCTGGTAGAGGACGCCGCCCTGGACCTGGATCCCGCGGCCCTGCTCGGCGGGCTCCTGGCCGTCGATGGGCTCAGCGCCGGCCGCGTGGTGCTGAGTCGCCCCCTCGCAGGCGGCGGGGAGGGCGGGGGTCTCGGGCTGCCGCTGCCGTTGGAGGTCCGCCAGCTCGCCATCGCCAGGCTCGACCTGTCGGGTGTGATCCCCAGCGCCCCGGTGCTCGAGGTCGCCGGGGTTGGTTCAGCGCAGGGCCCTGAGCGCTTTTCCGCCAGCCTTACCGCCAGCGCCCCCGGCCGGGCCGACCAGTATCGGCTGGAGATGGACCACGCGGACGGGCGCTGGCGCCTGGACCTGGAGCTGGCCGAGGATCCGGGCGGGCTCGCGGTGGCCCTGCTCGGTCCTGCCGCCAACGGCATCCCCCCCGAGTGGGCGGCCCCGCGCCTGCGCCTGAGCGCCGCCGGTCCGGCGGACGCCCTGACCCTGGATGCCGGGTTGGCGGCCGGTCCCTTGCGCGTCGCTGCCCGGGGCACCCTCGATCCCGCATCGGGGCGCGCAGACGGACTGCGGGTGCTCGGCTCGCTGCCGGCCATGTCCGGGCAACCCTGGGGCCGACCGGAGATCACCTGGCAGGCAATGGGCCTCGCCGCCGATCTGAGCGGGTCCTGGACGGCGCCCAGGGTGGATGGCCGGCTCGGGATCGACGGGCTGTCGGTCGCTGGGACGCCGGATGGGGACGCGGCCTGGGCGGTCGCGGACCTGACCCTGGATGCCCGGGGCGGCGCCCGGGGCCTGGACCTCGCGGCCCTGGCGCGCGGCCTACGGGGTCCCGACGCCTTGCCGCCCGTCGCCGGGGAGCCGCTGTTCCTCTCGGCCTGGGTCAGGCCCGACGCACCGCCGCTGCCGTTCACCCTCTCGGCCCAGCATGCCCTCGTCGGTCTGGTGTCGGTCGGAGAGCTGGGCCGCCGGCTGGCAGTGGGGCAGATCGTCCTTCCGGATCTTGCCGCCCTGTCCCCGGGCATCGGGGGCGGCGCGCGTCTCGATCTGGCGGCCTCCCTCGAGGGTGGCGCGCGCATCGCGGTGAACGGCGCGGTCGCCCTCGATGCGGCACCGGGTCCGCTGCTCCGGCTGCTCGGCCCGCGTGCGGAGGTCGCACTCTCCGCGGCGCAAGCGGGGGACGCCTGGCGCATCGAGTCCGCGCGCATCCAGGGTCCGGGTCTCGCCGCCAGTCTCGCCGGCCTCGCCGGTGCGGACCGCCTCGACCTGGGCTGGACCCTGGGGCTGACCGACCTGGCCACGCTGGACCCGGCCTGGTCGGGTCGGATGTCGGCCGACGGAGACCTGTCCGGCACCCCGGCCGCGCCCGAGCTGACGGCCGACCTCGAGATCGCGGCCGCCCATGGCCAGGCGGGTGCCGGACGCGCCCAGGGGCGTGTTGACGCCCGTCTCGACCCGCCCGCCGTCAGCCTTGACCTGACGGGCGACTGGTCCGGTGAGCCCCTCGGGGTGCGGCTCACCGCGGGCCGCTCGCAAGACGGCGAGCTGCGGGTGAGCGTCGCCGAGGGACGGTTCGCCGGGATCACGGCCTCCGGTGACCTCGCCCTGCCCGCTGGGGCTGCCCTGCCGCGCGGCGAGCTGGCGTTCGATATCCCTCGGCTCGCGGAGGCGGCCCCCCTGGTCGCCCTCATCCGGCCCGGCAGCCTCGGGGACGGGGCATCCGGTTTGGCCGGGCGCCTGGGGGCCCTGCTCGCCATCGACGAGGCGGGCCGGCTGTCCGTCGCCGCCCAGGGTGAGGGGCTCGATCTGCCTGGCGTCGCGCGGATCGGCGTGCTCTCACTCGATGCCCGGGTCAGCGATCCCTTGGGTCGCGCGGAGACCCGGGCCAGTCTGGCCCTGGGCGACTGGGCGGCGGGGGGTCTAACCGGGGATCTGCGGCTGTCCGCCAGCGGGCCTGGTGCGGCCCTGGAGATGGCCGCCGAGGCCGCACTCGGGACACCCCTCGGACCGGCGAGCCTCGATCTGGCAGGGCGGGTGGATGCACCCGACCGGCGCCTGGACCTCGCGCGGCTGGAGGCCGCGCTCGGGGGCGAGACCCTGAGCCTGCGGGCCCCGGCCCGGTTGGATCTCGCCGACGGGCTTACCGTGGACCGGCTGCGTCTGGCCATCGGGGGCGGCGGGCTCGAGCTCGCGGGCAGGCTCACCCCGCGGCTCGATCTGGAGACGGTCATCGAGGGGCTGTCCCTGGACCTGGTGCGACTGGCCGCGCCCGATCTGCCCCTCGCCGGAACCCTCTCCGCGCGGGCCCGGCTGGCCGGTCCGTTGGACGCCCCGACCGGCACCCTCGATGCCGAGCTGATCGGCGTGCGCCTCACCCAAGGTCTCTACCGCGGCCTGCCGCCGGGCGACCTGCGTCTCTCCGCAAGCCTGGATACCACCGGCACCCGCTTGGACGCCCGCACCCAGGCCGGGGCGGGGACGGACCTGCGCCTGAACGGGCGCATCGATGGGCGGCTCCCGGAGGCGATCACCGGCGGCGCCGCCGCCCTCGATCTGCGTGCCGATGGGCCGATCGACCTCGCGCTGCTCTCGCCGCTGCTCGCCGCGGGCGGGCAGCAGGTCAGCGGCCAGGTCAGGGTTGCCGCCGGTGTGCGCGGCACGCTCGCGGCTCCGCGGCTCTCCGGCACCCTGGGTGTCGCGGGAGCCGCGTTCAACGATCGCACCCTCGGGCTCTCCCTCACCGGCATCGACGGGACCCTGAGGCTCGACGGGGAGCGGGTGCTGGTGCCGCGCCTGACCGCCAGCGCCGGTGGCGGCAGCCTGACCCTCGAGGGCCAGATCGCACCCCTCGCGTCGGGGATGCCGGTCGATCTGCGGCTGTCTGCCCGTGACGCCAGACCCATCGATCTCGACCTCTTGAAGGTCCGGGGGGACGCGGACCTGAGACTCTCGGGACGGCTGCGCGAGCGCGCGCAGCTTGCCGGGGCGGTCAGTCTCACGGAGGTGGACATCCGCCTGCCCGAGCGCCTGCCGGCGAGTGTCGTCACCCTCGAGGTCAGCGAGCGGGGCGTCCCCACCCGCAGGCGCTTGCCGGCGAGCGCGGGTGCCTCCGTCGGCGTGCCAGGGCAGGGCCGGCTCGACCTCGGGCTGGATCTGCGGGTCGCTGCCCCCCGCGGGGTCCTGGTGCGCGGACGCGGGGTCGACGCCGAGCTGGGGGGCGAGGTCCGCCTCGCCGGCACCCTGGCTCGACCCCAGATCACCGGGGGGTTCGACCTGAGGCGGGGCGAGTTCCTGCTGGCGAGCGAGACCCTGAGGTTCACCCGCGGGCGCATCGGTTTCGACGGTGCAGCCGGGATCGACCCCAGTATCGACCTCGAGGCGCGGGTCAGCACCGCCGACGGGACCGCCATCCTCAACGTCCTGGGCACCGCCAGCACGCCCCGGATCGCCCTGCGCGGCGAGCCCGAGATGCCCGATGACGAGGTCCTGTCGCGGCTCCTGTTCGGGGTCGCCGGCGGGCGGCTCTCGCCGCTCCAGGCCACGCGTCTGGGGATCGCCGCGGCATCACTCGCCGGGCTGGGAGACGAGGGCGTCGGGGTGCTGGACCGGGTGCGCTCGGGACTCGGGCTGGATCGGCTGGTCCTCGGCGGGGGCAAATGGCTCGGCCTCATCGAGGGCGGGCGCTACATCGGCCGGGGCTTCTACCTGGGCGCGCGCCAAGGCCCGCGATCCGGGGAGCCCCAGGGGGTGCTGCGGATGGAGATCACCCCCCGGCTGCGGCTTGAGGCCGACGTGGGCGCCACCGGTGGCACCCGCGCCGGGGCCGCCTTCGAGCGGGAGTACTGACCCGGATCGGCCTGACATTGGCGAATATCTGGTGGCGAGTCGCGAGGATTCTCCGAATTGACCCCAAGGAGTCCCGTTTCGAATGGGACATCCCGCGGGTCATGCAGCGCGCGCAGCGTCACGCCTCGACGTTCGTCGACTATCCGCGAAAGGTTATCGGTTTCGGGCAAGCCCTGGGCGGCGACGCCGCGGGGCCGGCGAGGTTGTCCGCGTCGCGCAAGTGGTCCGCGGTTCCACCTGCCTTCCTGGCGTAGGATCGGCTCGCGGTGCTAGACGCCCGATTCTGGGACCGTTACGTTTTCAACCGGCTAAGGCCTCGAAGGCGCCGGGCGATCCTCGGCCCGGCCGGAAGACACAACGAATCAGCATCCCCGCAAACCGGGCGCCCCCGGTGGGAACCGATGCGACCCCATTGGAGAAACGACCTTGAAGACAGGATTCATCCTCGCCCTGCCCTGCGTCCTGGGGGCCGCCGGAGTGATCGCCGCCGAGCTGGACCGCACCCAGCTCCCGCTGCCCGAGCCGCCTTTCGAGGGCGTCGTCGGCAAGACCTACAAGGACTCCAAGGAGGCGTGGCCCAAGCTGCCGGCGCCGCCGGCAGGCGCGCCCAACGTGGTGGTGATCCTGCTCGACGACGTGGGCTTCGGTCAGGTCAGCACCTTCGGCGGTCCGGTGCCGACACCGGAGCTGGACAAGCTTGCGGCCCAAGGGTTGCGCTACACCCGCTTCCACACCACCGCGATCTGCGGTCCGACGCGTGCCGCCCTGATTACGGGGCGCAACCACCACAATGCGGGCTCCGGGTTCCTGGCCGAATGGGCGACCGGCTTCCCCAGCTACGACAACATGATTCCGCGCAGCACGGCGACCATTGGCGCCACCCTGAAGGGCAACGGCTACGCGACCTCCTGGTTCGGCAAGAACCACAACACGCCGGACTGGGAGAGCAGCGTCGCCGGCCCCTTCGATCGCTGGCCCACGGGGATGGGCTTCGACTATTTCTACGGCTTCATCGCCGGTGAGACCCATCAGTACTACCCGGTGCTGTTCGAGAACACCCGCGCCGTCGAGCCCGACAAGACGCCCGAGCAGGGCTACCACTTCATGACAGACATGACCGACCGCGCGATCGAGCAGATGCAATACAGCAAGTCGGTCGCGCCCGAGAAGCCGCTGTTCATCTACTTGGCCCCCGGCGCCGCCCATGCCCCCCACCATGCACCCAAGGAATGGCGCGACAAGTTCAAGGGACAGTTCGATGCCGGCTGGGAGCAGGTGCGCGAGGAGACCTTCCAGCGCCAGTTGAAGCTGGGCGTGATCCCGCCGGACACCAAGCTGACCCCGCGGCCCGAGTGGGTCGAGCCCTGGGACAGCCTGTCCGAGGACCAAAAGAAGCTCTACACGCGACTGATGGAGAACTACGCGGGCTTCCTCGCCTTTACCGATCATGAGATCGGCCGATTCATCGACGCCATCCACCAATTGCCCGACGCGGACAACACCATCATCTTCTACATCGTCGGCGACAACGGCGCGAGCTCCGAGGGCGGTTTCGACGGTACCATCAACGAGATCAAGAGCCTGAGCGGCATCCAGACGCCGTTGGAGGAGAACCTCAAGCGTCTCGACGAGATTGGCGACCCCAACACGGAGCCTCACTATCCGGTCGGCTGGGCCTGGTCGGGCAATGCGCCCTTCCAGTGGGTCAAGCAGGTCGCCTCGCACTTCGGCGGGACTCGCAACCCGATGGTCGTGACCTGGCCCGCGCGCATCAAGGACACGGGAGGCATTCGGACCCAGTTCACCCACGTGATCGATGTGGTGCCCACGATCCTCGACGCATCTGGCATCCCGGCACCCGAGACGGTGGATGGGGTCGCGCAGAAACCGATGGACGGGGTGTCCTTCCTGTCCACCTTCGATGATCCCGAGGCCAAGCCGGTGCGCGAGCGCCAGTATTTCGAGGTCTTCAGCAACCGTGCCATCTACGACAAGGGCTGGATCGCCACCGCCCAGCACACCTTCCCGTGGCGCCAGGACTATGCCCCGGGCAACTGGGAGAACGACCAGTGGGAGCTCTACAACATCGACGAGGACTTCAGCGAGGCCAACGACCTGGCGGCGCAGTACCCGGAGAAGCTTGCGGAGCTGAAGGCGCTGTTCGATGAAGAGGCGGCGAAGAACCACGTCTATCCGCTCGATGACCGGGGTGTCGGACGGCTGATCAGTCCCAAGCCATCCGCCGGCGGCTCCGACCCCAACCGCACCCACTTCACCTATCACGCCGGGGCCGTGCGTCTCGCGGAGACCGCCGCGCCCAACACCAAGAACCGATCCCATACCATCAGCGCCGACATCCTGATGCCCGAGGCGGGCGGCGAGGGGGTGATCCTCGCCATGGGCGGAAGCTCGGCCGGATTCGCTCTCTATGTGCAGGACGGCAAGCTCGTCTATGAATACAACTGGTTCGATGACGAGCGCACCCTGATCACCTCGAGCGAGCCCCTGCCGGTGGGCGAATCCAGGGTGCGGTTCGAGTTTGCCTACGACGGCGGCGAGCCGGGCAGCGGCGGCACCGGCACCCTGTTCGTCAACGACCAGCAGGTCGGCGAGGGGCGCATCGACAAGACGGTCCCCGCGCGCTTCGGCATCGATACCTTCGGCGTTGGCATGGACACCGGCTCGCCCGTCTCCAACACCTACAGGCCGCCCTTCGCCTTCACCGGCGAGATCGAGAAGGTGCAGATCGAACTACTTTGACATCTGGACGGTGTTGGAAACGGCAAAACGGCGGATCGCCCCGCGAGCTTCCGCCCGCGTGTTGGACCCAACCGTTACGAAGACCCACTGGCGAGAGACATAGGGAATCCCTGGGCGGGCGAGGGTCCGCCCAGGGCTACTCGGGCTTCTTCTTCGGCACTGCTTTGTCTTTCGGGGTGGTGCGTGCGGCCCGTGGGCGACGTGGCGTCTTGGGCGGCGGAGACGATTGATCGGGCGGGGCCACCGCGGTGTCTGGATCCGGGCCCGCCGGCGCTGGCGCCTTGGTCAGCGCCGCTGCGTCGTTTGACGTGGGGCGTGCCGTCCGTTGGCGACGCGGTGTCTTGGGAGGGGGCGTTGGCTCTTTCGAGGGGGCCGCCGCGGAGTCTGGGTCCGGGGTCGTCGGTTGCGGCTCCTTCCTCGGCACCGCGCCGTCGTTGGACTTGGCGCGTGCCGCACCTTGCCGACTCGCGGTCTTGGGAGGCGGAGGCGGTTCGTCTAGCGGGGCGGCTGGCGTGGCTGCTGGCGGGGCTGCCGCGGTATCTGGATCGGGTCTCGCCGGTTGCGGGTCCGTCGAGAGGGCCCCTGTAGGCTGAGGGGGCAGTTGCGCCTGGGCCACGGGCTCGGTGATATCCGGTCCGAGCAGGATCGCCAGGGGCCGGGTGTAGGGGCTCGCGTCCAGCGCGATGACCACGGCTGCAGTGAGCGGCACGGCCAGGAACATGCCCACGGTCCCGAATAGCCAGCCCCAGAAGAGCAGGGAGACGAACACCGCCAGGGTCGATACCCCGAGCCCCTTGCCCATGATGCGTGGCTCGAGGACGTTACCGATCACCGTGTTGATCACCAGATAGCCAATGGCCACGGTGATCGCCGTCCCGATGCCTCCTTGAACCAGGGCCAGCAGGACGGCCGGGATCATCATCAGGATGTTTCCGACCACCGGCACGAAGTTCAAGAAGAAGGCCAGCAGCGCCCACAGCACGGCGAAGTCGATCCCCATCCAGGTGAGCAGCAGCCACACACAGCCGGCGGTGCCCAGGCTGGTGAGGGTCTTGATGCGCATGTAGCGGTTGATGGCGTCGAGCAGCCGCTGGATCCTGGCCTTGCCCGCGTCCGTGAGCCGGAAGGCGGCTGCCAGCTTGGCGGGGATGGCGGGCGCCTCGAGCAGCATGAAGATGGTCGCGAGCAGCACCAGGAAGCCGGTGGCGAAGATGCCGCTGGCGTTCGACAGGACCAGGCTCACCGCCCGGCTCACATGGGAGGGGTCGAGCAGGTCTGGAACCGCCTCCCGGGAGTTGGCCATCCCGATGCCCTCCAGCCATCCGCCGAGCTCGTCACTCAGGAGCATGAAACGCTCCTGGTAGGAGGGTAGGCTGTCGCGGAAGCCCTCCAGGGCGCCGGTCGCCAGGAGCGCGATCAGGCTGCCTATGTCGAGCAGGATGAAGGCGATCACAGCCAGGGCGCCCCACTTGGGGACGCCCTTCTCGCGCATCCAGTGCAGGGCCGGGGTGGAGACGATGGCGATGAAGACCGCGAGCAGCAGGGGCGCCAGGATCGGGGCGGCGGATTCCATGAGCAGCACCACCAGTGCGAAGGAACCGGCGATGATCAACCCTCGGGCGGGGGGGCTGAAGCTGGTCGGTGAGATCATGCTGGGGCTCCAGGCAGGCAGTTGCGGTGGATTGGGGTCGTGCGCGGGCAGGGTCCAATAGTTGCCGGTTGTGCGCCGGATCTCGGCGGCCCAGCGGGCGGTCGCCTCCCGGAACGGATTCAGCCGCCGGATGCGTCGCGCACGCTCTCGAACAGATCGATGTCCCAGGCGGCCAGGTCGCGACGCACGGCGTCGATACGCTGGCGCGGCAGCAGCCCCGCCAGGTCCTCGCCGGTCACGACCCCGAGTACTTCGCCCGGATGCTCGCGATTGTGCTCCAGGGTGTGCCAGGCCAGGATGGCGGCGCCCACGGCCGTAGGATAGGAGATGTAGGTGGCCCCCGCGTACGGGGTGTCGAGCAAGTCGCGATAACGCCGATAGCTGAGGCCCACGGTCTCGATCAGGGTCTGGCGCTCGTTGCGCACGGACTCGCTGGTCCGGATCTCCGCTGCGGCGCAGAAGTGGGTCCGGTGGATGGTCCCGTTTCGCAGGTACTCCTCGATGCGTCGCGGTTTCTTCATCCCCGGCAGCACGGCGCGCACCACCGCCTCGACCGTGAGTCCCGCCCCGTTGGCCACGACCTCCTGGGACAATAGGTTCAACTGATAGAGCGCCTTGACCAGGTCCACCTCCGAGCCGCCCGTGTAGACACCGATGCTCGGGATCTCCGGGAAGGAACGGTGCAGGGACAGGAGCTCCTCCTGGTAGAGGGGATATTGCCGGATGGGCTTGGGCTCATGGGGGAACTCGTAGAGCCGTGCGCCGGCGAAGGGTTGGAGCTTGCGCATCCGTCCCTGTTCGAGCTGCAGCGGATGCTGGGAGAGCTCTTCCAGGGCGATGGTGGGCGCCCAGGAGAAGATGACCGCGTCGGCGTCGATGTCCTCGAGCAGGTAGAGATCGATCCGCTCGATGGCGAGGTCCTTGCGCCCGGTGGCCCGCAGATGATGGATGTGCTCGCCGATCAGGAAGTTGGTGATGCCCGGAGAGATGCCGAAGTTGATCAGCGCGGCGACCCCGCGCTCGCGCAGGGCGGCGTCGTAACGGTACTGGGCGAAGGTCAGGGTGCGCTCGGTCTGCGCGTCGTACATGTCGGAGGCGAGGTCGAGGGTGTTGGCACCCAGGCGTACCCCGAGCTCGATGATGGACAGGTTGAAGGAGGGGAGGGCGGCGTTGACGAGCAGCGCGGCGTCTTGGAGCTGTTCGAGATAGGGCGCCTCCCCGCCGAACAGGGGATCGAAGCCGGGGACGCCGATGAGGTCGATCCGATCGAGCAGGTGCTCGGCATGATAGAGGGCATCGCGCGCCCCGGCAGGGTCAATGGTGTAGACCCGGAAGCGCACCTCCACCCCGTCCCGCTCGGCGATCTCGGCGAGGCAGATCAACAGGCTGGAGCCTACGGCCCCCAATCCGAAGAAGACGATGGTGACCGGTTGGGGCTGGCCTTGGCCGCCGCTGGCGGCAGGTGCGTGCTCGGACATGGGTTGGACCGCCCTCGCTTCCGCGTTACGACTGAATCGCCGAATGAACTATTGGTCGAGTCGATCGGGCCGGGTGCCAAGACCGACGGCCTGTGGAACGTCCGACCCCCGCGGCTGCGGCGGATTTGGGGACCCACCCGGTATGCCTGCCTGCCGTCGGGGTCCCCCGCGACAGGCGGAACCCGCGTCGGGATGGCGCCGGAGTCTATAGGAACCCAGGGGGGGTGCGGAAGTAGGCGAGGCCGGGATGCGTCGAGGTCCTCTGCGCCCGGCGCCATCGCGGGCAGACGCTGGGGCCTACGGCTCCACACAGGCGCCGTCGCTCGCGTGGTCGAGGGCATCCCGGTCACCCGCCATCCAGAGGTCAGGTCCGGGCGCGACAAGGGACCAGTCGCCGACGCGTTCCCCGGGTTGCAACGCTTGCCTCCATCGGGTTCGTGGGGTGATGATGCCGCGCGATCGCAGCCAGTTTGGCTGCCTATTGCCGCCAGCGAGTCGCCCCTGTCCTGCGGACCGGGGAGAATAACGATCAGTTGCCAACCACCCACTAGGCTGGAGTCGACATGTTCAACAAATTGCTCTCGGGTCTCGTGAATCCCACCGGTGAGGGTCTGGCGCGCGCCTTCGAGCGGGCGGGCCGGCTAGGCTTCTGGTTCCAGGTGGTGCTGGGATCCATCCCCGTAATCCTGATGAGCTACAACTTCGCCTTCGCCCAGTCGCCGTCGGGACCGCGGGCGGGGCTACCCGTCGTCGAATACCTGACGCTGGCGAGCCTGCTGATCCTGATCTTCACCACCTTCTGGTTCTGGCGCTATACGCGGCTGGCCCCGGTGATCGCCGACCCCGATACCCGGCCGCCCCGGTCCTCGCTCCTCGGCACCGTGTGGACGGGACTGGTGGTCACCGTGTTGGGCGTCGCCGCCTCCCTGATCGTGATGATCATCGAGGTCGCGCACCTGTTGTTCTATTTCCTCTCCACCCCCCAGGGCGGCGTGCCCGTGATCCAGACCACGGGCGGCGGGGGCGCAAGCTGGGTCTCGGCCGTCGACATGTTGAGTCTGCTCGCCCTCCAGCTCACCCTGGTGGCGGAGCTGGTGGCCATGGTGATCGGCCTCTGGCTCCTGTTCCGGGTCGGCCAATCGTCGCAGAACGGGGTGGTCGGCGATGAAGCGGCCTGATCCGGGGCGGGGGATGCGCGCCGCCGCGCTTGTACTGCCCTGGGCCTCGGTGGTGCTCGCGCTGGCGCTCGTCGGCGCGCCGGTCCTCGCCGAGGACACGGTCGGTCGGGACCGGGGGCGACCGACCAGCGAGCGCGACGGCACGCGGCAGCGCGTGTCTCCCGGCGATGCGCCCTCGTCTCGCCGGGAGGCGAGCCGTCTGCGCAACCCGGATGAGGGGCCGCCGACGGTTCCCAATCGGGCGCCTGAGGTCATCAACCAGGTGCCCGTGCCCCTGCCGACGCCGGCGGGTGCCGCCCCGCCGCGTCCCTAAGGGCCGGTCGCGATGGCCGTGGGGCGCCGGCGCCTGCTCTGGGTCCTGGTCGTTGGGCTCACGGTCCTGGTCGGGCTCGGCGCCTATGTCTATTTCCTGTCCACCGACCGGGTCCTGCGCCGGGCCGAGGAGTTCCAGTTCCGTCGCATGCAGGTGGCGCGGGTCCCCGAGACGGACAGCTATCGGTTCTTCTTCGCCACCAACCGGGAGCCTGGGGTCGTCGACGGTCCCCTAGGGGAGCGCTTCGGCGCCGTGCGCTCGGAGAGCCTCTCACTGGGCTCCTTCGACACGGAGATCGCGCCGAGTCTGGGACTCGGGATGTGGATCGACGCGGGCCGCTGGCTCCTGGCCGAGGAGATCCGCATCCAGAACCTGCGCCCACTCGAGCAGGCCGACTTCGTCGCCGATCTGCGGGCCATGGTGGCCGCATCGCCCCACCGTGCCCTGCTCATGATGGTGCATGGCTTCCGCACCGACTTCGACCTCGCCCTGCGGGCCACCGCCTTTCTCGCCCATATCCTCGACGTGGACGCCCCCATCCTGGTCTTCGACTGGCCGGGGAACCAAGGCCAATCCCTTGGCGGTTATCGACGCGCGCAGGCGGCGGCGCAGGCCTCGGGGGCGGAGCTCGCCGCGGCCCTGAGGCTGGTCGTGCGCGAGGTCCAACCGGAGCGTCTCTGGCTGATGGCCAACAGCATGGGTGCGGAGGTGGTGGTGGACGCCTTTCACGCCCTGGGCCAGGACCCGCAGCTCGACGACGCGGGGCTGGCCATCGACGAGCTGGTTCTGACCGCGCCGGACGTGGACCGGGAGCGATTCCAGGAGGCCTTCCGCGCGGGCCTGGGGTCCGTGGCCCGAAATACCACGGTCTATGTGTCCGCGAACGATCGCGCATTGCTGGTCAGTCGGGTGATCAACCGGGGCCCGCGTCTCGGCCAGAGCACCCTTTCCAAGTCCGACGCGAAGCCGGTCGGCGGTCCCGAGTCCGGGCTCGGCTGGGGCGGGGACCCGGGCGATGAGCCCATCGCGGAGGTCGAGGTCGTCCTGGATCTCATGGAGCCGGGTGACCGCCGGCTCGAGCTGGTGGATGTCACCCCCGTGAATCGGACCCGCAACTTCCACAACTTCAGCCTCGAGGTTCCGGAGTTCTTCGACGACATCTTCCTGCGGCTCACCAATGCGGAGATCCCCCGCAATCGGTTGCGCTACGAGCTGCTCACCCCCGAGGGCAAGGCCTACTCGGTCCTCACCCGCGGACGCTGATCGGGCTCTGGGAGCGGCGTGATGTCCATCAAGTCCATCGCCCGGCGGATCGGGCTCAACCTCGCCATCGCCACCCTCGGCTTCGTGGTCGGGCTGCTGATCGTCTATGTCTGGTGGGCACGCACGGGCCCGCCCCTTGCAGCCCTGGCATACCCAGGTGCTGCACGAGGAGTTCAAGGCCGATCAGGCGGGCGAGGTGCGCGATCTTGCGGGCTATCTGCGAGTCGAGGAGCGTCTGTTCGCCGAGATGGACGCCGAGGTCTATGCGGTCACCCCGACCGGTCCGGACCAGGCCTTGGTGCGCTTCAGTCCCGGCAGCGCCTCGGACCCCCGCGATCGCGTGCCGAACTGGAACCGTACCTTCGAGATCGGCCCGGCGGACGCGCCGGCCGGTGTCCTGCTGCTGCACGGGATGTCCGACGGTCCCTACAGCCTGCGTGCGCTGGGCGAGGCCCTTGCGGGGCAGGGCTATCGGGTGCTCGGGCTGCGGCTCCCGGGGCACGGCACCATCCCATCCGCGCCTGCGAGACGTTACCTGGGAGGACATGGCGGCGGCCGTGCGTCTGGGCGTGGCGCACCTGGCCGACGGGCCTAGGGGGCGTCCGGTCCATCTCATCGGCTACTCCACGGGCGCCGCCCTGGCCCTCGACTATGCCCTCGACGCCCGGGAAGGGCGCAGCGGGCCGAGTCCCGCCAGTCTGGTCCTGGTGTCGCCGGCCATCGGGATCACCCGGGCGGCGGCCTTGACCCCGTGGCTGGACCGCCTCTCCCATCTACCGGGTCTCGAGCAGCTTGGCTGGACCAGCGTCCTGCCCGAGTTCGATCCCTTCAACTTCAACTCGTTCGCGGCCAACTCGAGCGTCCAGGTCCACAGGATGACGCGCTCGGTGGCGGCGCGGATCCGGTCCCTGAGTGGGACCGGCCCCATTGTCGGCTTTCCGCCGACCCTGGTGCTCCTGTCGGCGGTGGACGCCACCGTGTCACCCGATGCGGCGGTCGACAGCCTGCTAGCCCATCTGGCACCGGGTGATCACGAGCTCCTGCTCTACGACATCAATCGTTTTGTGCTCAATTCGCCCCTGATCGTGAGCGATCCGGGTCCGCTCATCGGTCGGCTGATGGGCGACGCGGGCCTGCCCTTCGCGCTGACGCTGATCACCAACGAGTCGCCCGGGAGCCGGCTCGCGGTGGCGCGCCGCAAGCCGCCCCTGTCCGCGGTGGCGGACAGCGTCGAGTCCCTCGGGGTGCCCTGGCCGGACGAGGCCATCTCCCTGTCCCACGTGGACTTGCCCTTCCCCCCGGACGACCCACTCTATGGGCGGTATCCGCCCGCGGATCCGGGCAGGGTGTTCCTCGGCCAACTCGCGATTCGCGGGGAGCGCGGTGTCCTGAAGATCCCCGGCCAATGGCTGCTGCGTCTGCGCCACAATCCGTTTTACGACTATCAGGAGCAGCGGGTCCTGGACTGGATCGGCCGGGCCACATCCACAACCACCGAAGGCGGTCCCGAAGCCGCCCAGGAGTGAGCGCGCGATGCTTGATCAGATCCGCAGCTTCTTCGAGGAGCACATCGCCTCGCGCGGGTCGTCAGGACCCGCGGGTGACGACCATCGGGTTCGGCTCGCGGTCGCCGCGCTCCTGCTCGAGATGACCCATGCCGATGAGACGGTGCGCCCGAACGAGTGCGCGGCGGTCGAGGCGGCGATCGCTGACGGCTTCGATCTGACCCGGGAAGAGATCCAAGAGCTGATGGCCCTGGCGGAGGCGGAGCGGCGCGATGCCACGGATTATTTCCAGTTCACCTCCCTGATCCGGGGCCACTACGGCCCCGAGGAACGCCAGCGAGTGGTGCTGGACCTCTGGCGGGTCGCCTACGCCGATGCCAGGCTCAATCCCTACGAGGAGCACCTGGTGCGCAAGGTCGCCCAGTTGCTGCACGTGCCGCAGAGTGACTTCATCGCGGCGAAGCACCGGGCGCAGCAGGGCAACTGAGCGGCTAGGGTGATGGGTCCCGATCGCGCCCGGGAGGCGACCGATCGGGGCCTGACGACCGGTCCTGGACCGCCTGTCAGCAGCGCCCTGCGCAGCGGGTCAGCACGCGCACGCAGTTCGCGCCCCCGAGCGCCGATTCCCCGAGACCCAGGTTGCCCGTCCCGGAATGGATGCGGGTGGCGCCGTTGCACTGGGTGAGGGGGCTGCCGAAGACCGGTGTCCCTAGCCATTCCACACGGGTGCAGCCCGAATCGCCACGCCCAACCTGAAGCCCTGCCTCGTAGGTGGCGCAGCGCAGTCCGCGATGGGTGACCTCGCTGCGCAGCGTCCAGGCTCCGCCCGCATCTACCTGACCCCTCGCCTGTTGATTCCCGAAGGTCCGGGCCCGGTCCCCCTGGGCCTCGTTCGGGGCCGCCGCGTCGAGCCCCATGATGGACTCCGCGATCACCTTGGCCGTCGTCTGCTGTCCATCCCCATCGTTCGAGCCGGCGCCCGAGCCGGCGCATCCCGCCGTGCAGACGGCGATCACTAGGAAAAAGGGTCTCAACATGGTCTGGTTCCCGTATGTGGCAGATGTTGGGTGCGATGAGCCTGGGTCGCGCCGGCGCGGATCCCCTCGGGCCGCGTGTGCCAATTGCAGCACGCGGGGCCCCCCGGGGGCCATGGGTGATCGGGGAGCTGGGCTCAGAAAGTCCTCAGGAAGAAGGGGATCACCAGGGCGTTGACCAGATCGATGAAGAAGGCCGACACCAGGGGCACCACGATGAACGCCTGGTGCGAGGGGCCGAAACGGTGCGTCACCGCGGCCATGTTGGCCATGGCGGTGGGGGTCGACCCCAGGGTGACGCCGCCGAACCCGGAGGCCACCACGGCCGCGTCGTAGTCCCGGCCCATCAGCGGGAAGAGCACGAACAGAGTCACCGCGACGGCCAGCGCGAACTGAGCGGCGAGGATCGTCAGGATCGGCGCGGCCAGGTCGACCAGGGTCCAGAGCTGCATGCTCATCAGCGACATGGCGAGGAAGGAGCCCAGCGCGATATCGGCGATCAGGGCCATGGCCGGCGTACGCGCCGGCCAGTGGGTGCCCGTTACCCGTGACAGCGCCCCAGGCGCCAGGTTGGTGATGAGGATGCCGGCGAACAGGCAGGTGACGAACAGGGGAAGTTGCAGCCCGAGATCGCCGATCACGCCATTGAGTATGTAGCCCAGGACGATCGCCACATGGATGGCCAGGACCGCCCCGAGAAAGTCGAGATGGTCGACGCCCGCCTTCTGCTCTTGCTCCGAGAGTCCGACGTCAGGCCCTCCTTTCGCCTCCTCGGCGGAGGGGGTGAGTCGATAGCGGGTGATCAGCAGCTTGGCGATGGGCCCGCCCATGAGGCTGGCCAGGATCAGGCCGAAGGTGGCGCTGGCGATTCCCATCTCCATGGCGTTCGCGATCCCATAGTCCTCCGCGATCCTGGGCGCCCAGGCGATGCTGGTGCCGTGACCCCCGATGAGGGATACGGAGCCCCCGAGCACGCCGACGGCGGCGGGAAGATCGAACAAGGAGGCCACGCCGATGCCGGTCAGGTTTTGGGCAAACATGAACCCGATGGTGATGGCCAGGAGGATGATCAGGGGGCGTCCGCCCGCCAGCAGGTCGCGGAAGCTGGCGTTGATACCGATGGTGGTGAAGAAATAGACCAGCAGCACATCGCGCGCGCGCAGCTCGAACTCGACCTCGATCCCCGAGGTCCAGTACAGGAGCCCGAACAGGATCGAGAACAGGAGGCCGCCGGTGACCGGCTCGGGGATGCTGAACGAGCGCAGGAAACCGACCCCGGAGTTCAACCGCTTACCGATGAATAGGACGATGATTCCGATGGTGACGGAGAGGAAAGATTCGAGACGCAGGATGCTGTCTTGCAGCTCCATGGGGATCACTCCGTGGCAGGCGAGCGCCGGACGGGGTGTCTGCCCCGAGGGCCCTGCGGGTTAAGGGAGAAGGTTCCGCGGCGCGCGCGGCGCGGCCGGGCGGATGGATTGGGCGTTGCCCGATTGGCTGAGGATCAGGGCCGAATCCTATCCGATTTGGGCGCGGCATCCTAACCGCGGAGCCGTCATTCAAAGGGTCGCGGTTGCATGCTAGGCTGACCGTCCGAGCCGGCGCCCAATCGGTCGCCGCGGCCGGTCTCCCCTCTACATCGGCGTTCCCGGAGATGCCCAAATGACCTACTGCGTAGGACTACTGCTCGACCAGGGCCTGGTCCTGGCATCCGACTCTCGCACCAATGCGGGCGTCGACTACATCTCGTCGTACAGCAAGCTGCATGTCTTTCAGCCCGCCTCGGATCGGATCTTCGTCCTGCTGGCGGCGGGGAGCCTGGCCACCACCCGCGAGGTCATCGACCGCATCAATCGGGACCTGGATCAGGCGATCAATCCGAGGCCCGGGCCCTACCCCGACACCCCCGGCGCCACCCTGGCCAACGTCAACTATCTGTTCGAGGCCGTCACCTATATCGGCCAGGTCAGCCTCGCGGTTCAGCAAGAGCACGGTCCGGCCTTGAGCCGATCCGGGGTCAGCGCCGAGGCGGTGTTCATCCTTGGGGGTCAGATCGCGGGGGGACCACACGGCCTGTACCTGATCTATCCCCAGGGGAACGCCATCGCCGCGACACCGGAGACGCCTTACCTGCAGATCGGTGAGAGCAAGTTCGGCAAGCCCGTGCTGGATCGCATCGCCCATCCCGGTCTCTCCCTGGACGATGGGGCGAGGGTCTGCCTGGTCTCCCTGGATGGCACGGCACGATCCAACCTGACGGTGGCGCCGCCCTTCGAGTTGGCCATCTATCCCCGCGACAGACTGGCACTCTCCCATCGTCTCAAGCTCAGCGCGGATTCGCCCGAGCTCGCCGCACTCTCCCAGAGCTGGCATGAGAGCCAGCGGCGCGCCTTCGCTGCCCTGCCGCGCTTTCCCTGGGAATCCGGGGATCCCCTGCACGCCTGAGCCACGTCCGGGCGGATGTACCGGGTCGCGTCATCCGCGGACTCGCGGGCGCGGGGGCCGATGAGGCCGCGGGTGTGCCTGATCCCCGGGGCGGATTAACATGGACCCACACGCCCGGGCCCCCGGGATACCGGAGACGCGATGCCGCCGAGCCCCATAGGTCGTACCCATGCTTGATGTGGTCTGGATTGCACTGGCCTTCGTACTCGGACTCGCCGTCCGGCAGGTGGGTCTCCCGCCGTTGGTGGGATACCTCATCGGCGGGTTCGTCCTGCACGGGTTCGGGGTCGAGTCAAACGCGACCATCGACCAGTTCGCCCAGATCGGTGTCACCCTCCTGCTCTTCAGCATCGGGCTGAAGCTGAAGCTGAAGAGCCTGGCCGAGCCGCACATCTGGGCGGTCGCCAGCGTGCATCTGGTGATCGTGGTGGTGGTGCTCACGCCGATCCTCCTGCTCGTCGGGGCGCTGGGCTTCCCACACATCGCCGGGCTCACCCCCGCGGCCGCCGCCCTACTGGCCTTCGCCCTGTCCTTCTCCAGCACGGTGTTCGCGGTCAAGGTGTTGGAGGACAAGGGTGAGCTGGGGTCGCTCTACGGCACCATCGCCATCGGCATCCTCATCATCGAGGACCTGGCCGCGGTGATCTTCCTGGCATTCTCGGCAGGCAAGCTGCCGACCCTCTGGGCTGTGCTGCTGCTGCTCCTGATCCCGGCGCGGCCCTTCATCCTCAAGGTGCTGGAGCGCTCGGGACACGGCGAGCTACTCATCCTCTTCGGTCTGGCACTGGGGCTCGGTGGCTACCAGGTGTTCGAGCTGGTCGGGGTGAAGGGCGACCTGGGGGCCCTGATCCTCGGCGTCATGATCGCCCCCCATATCAAGGCCAAGGAGCTTGCGAAGGCGCTGTTGGGGTTCAAGGATCTGTTCCTGGTGGGGTTCTTCCTCAGTATCGGGCTCGGTGGCGCGCCGACCATCAGCATGCTCTGGGTGGTGGTGCTGCTGCTGGTCCTGGTGCCGGCCAAGGGATGGCTGTTCCATCGGCTGCTGCTCGCCTTCCATCTGCGCGCCCGTACCTCCTTCCTCACCTCGATCACGCTGGCCAACTACAGTGAGTTCGGGCTGATCGTGGCGGCCATCGGGGCTACCAACGGATGGATCGGTGGCGATTGGCTGACCATCATCGCCGTCGCGCTCTCCGCCTCCTTCGTCCTCGCGGCGCCCCTCAACACCAACTCCCACGACTACTACGAACGCTTGAGTGCGCGGCTGAACCGGCGGGAATCACCCCGACGCCTGTCCGCGGAGGCCGAGATCGATCCGGGCGATGCCGATGTCCTGATCATCGGGATGGGCCGGGTCGGGACAGGGGCCTACGACACCCTGGTCGGCGAGAACGGACGGCGGCCGGTGGGCATCGATGCGGATGCGGACATGGTGCGCTACCAACGCTCCCAGGGCCGTAACGTGGTCCAGGGGAGTGCCACCGACCCGGACTTCTGGCATCGGCTGGGCTGCCGCCGCGGGCGCTTCCGCATGGTGCTGCTCGCCATGCCCCAGGTCTCAGAGAATGCCTTCGCGGCGCGGCACTTGAAGGGCGGGGGCTTCGACGGCGTGATCGGCGCCATCGCCAAGTTCAGGGACGATGAGCCCGCCCTGCAAGCGGCGGGGGTCGATCAGGTCTTCAACCTGTATGCGGAGGCGGGTGCGGGCTTCGCACAACATGTGTTCTCCCATTGCGAGGCCACCGAGGCGGATGCAGCCGCCGCCCGCGCCGAGCCTCGGTAGGCCGGCTGATCGCAACCAGGGGGCGTCAGGGGTCGCGCCGGAAGGGTAGGGGGGTTTTTCGTGCGTGCAAAAAAAGGGCGGCCATTCGGCCGCCGAAGGACGCACAGCTAGGGAGGGGTAAAACCGTCTCTAGGGCGATTTAGTCTGTTTCCCGTGAGACCGTTCGGTGATGCCCCAAGTTTCTCGTCCGGAGTCTGGCGCGGTCAGCGGATCTGCGCGGTGCTTCCCATTCGACGCCTGAGCGGCCAGTAGACTCCTGACTCTGATCCTGGCTCCGCACCGATTGTCCGTCCGTCGGGCGGAGGAAGCAAGACGTCGGACGGCGACACGAACCTATGGACAGAAAATAGCACAGTCACGAGGCGCGATTTATGTCACTGCTTCTCAGATCCACCGCATTCGGGGACGGCGATCCCATCCCCGCCAGGTACACCTGCGAAGGGGATGATGTCCCACCCGATCTCTACTGGGAGGGGATCCCGGCGGGTACCCAGAGTTTGGTCCTGATCGTCGATGATCCGGATGCACCGGACCCGTCGGCGCCGCGCATGGTGTGGGACCACTGGATCCTCTACAACCTGCCGCCTTCCGCCGGCGGCCTGCCCGAGGCAGTCACGCCCGAGGGACTCCCGGCGGGCTGTGGTCAGGGTGTGAACAGCTGGGGTCGCGCGGGTTACGGCGGCCCCTGCCCGCCGGTCGGACGGCACCGCTACTTCCATCGTCTCTATGCGCTGGACACCCTGCTCCCGAGTGAGCTGGGGGAGCCGACCAAGGACGATCTGCTGCTGGCCATGGAGGAGCACATCCTGGCCCACACGGAGCTGGTTGGGACCTACCAGAGGCTCAGTGATTGATGGAGATCCGCACCGGGAAGGGCCGCTGGCGCCCTTGTGGGCTACGGCGCCAGGGGTGGGCCAGTCCGTCGGCGATCCAGATCCCCAGCAGCCCTAGCGGGAGCAGGCCCGCATAGGCCGGCACGGGCAGGCCGAACAGGGTCCAGGCCTGGATCAGGGGCAGCTCGAAGACCCACACCGGGCCGGTGAGCCAGTTCCAGCACTGCACCACCAGCCCGAGGATGAGTGCCGCCAGGGCGGGGATCAGGATCCGGCTCCAATCGCCCGACCGCGTCCCGGCGAACAGGGTTGGCGCGCCGCGGGCCTGCTGAATACCCAGTGCCAGGAGCAGGGGGGCGAGCCAGGTGAGCGGCCAGATCCAATCGGGCCAGATGGCCGCCCCCGCCAGGCCCACCGTGCCGGCCGCCAGATAGAGCCATCCCTCCTGGGTGTGCCCCGAGCCCTCCACGGGCCGCGCCCGGCTGCACCAGCCGAGCAGGCCGGGCCAACCCGCCAGCCATTGCCGCAGGGCGAGCAGGGCGGGCAGCAGGGTCGCATAGTCCAGGGTGCGCACCAGCACGAACGGGATGGACGATTCCAATCCGCTGCCTGGATAGACCCAGAGCTGCATGTATTGGTTGAGCCAGTGGAACAGCCAACCCGCAAGGGCCGAGACTGGAAAGAGCAGCAGGAACCACAGGGGCCGCTGGCTGACCAGGCTGGTGCCCCGGCGCAGCTCGCCATGGGCCGCCAGGCTGAGGGTCAGCCCGAGGATGAGCAGGGGCTGGGAGAGTCCACTCGCGCCGCCCAGGGCGGCGGTGATCGCCGCGCCGAGTGAGAGACCGCCCCACACGGCCCATCTCGGCAGCCTGCCGCGGGATCCGGGAGCACCCCCGGATACGTCCTGAGCCGAGGATCCCGGCCTCGTCGGCCGGGCTGCCCACAGGATCCAGACCAGTACGCCGACCAGACCCAGTCCGGCGGCGACGAGCAACCCGGGATCCAGCGGCAGGGGATCCCAGGCCCGAGCGTCGAGCGGGAAGCCGAGGTAGGGGTCGAGGGGGAGGCCCCCAAGCACGGCACCCAGGGGCGGAAGGATCAGGGTGAGGGTCGCGACGACGATCAGGGGCAGTAGCGGGACGAGGCTCCGTGCCCGGCTCACGGCCTCACCTGGTTGATGGTCACCGATACCGGTGCGGCGGCGGCGCTCTCGACCGGTCCGGTCAGGCCCTCCAGGTCACCGGGTTGCGGCATGGCCTGACCGCTCTTGGAGACCCGAGCCCCGACGACCACCTGTGGGAAGCTCGACAGGCGCATGGCGGGGGTCATCGCCATGCTGTCATCCAGGGTCACGCTCACCGGCAGGTCCGCGACCGAAAAGCGCTGGACGGCGAGCGGCATGGGGGGCCCGGTCGCGGCCCGCGCGAACACGAACAGGGTGTCGGTGGGGGCCGCCTGGGCGGCGAGCCCGGGGTCGATCTGGACCGAGACCTGGACGCTGGCCGCCGCTGCCGGGGGCGTGGGGGCAGGGGGCTCGGTGACAGGGGGCGGGGCCACGACCTGGCCGTCCGCGACCGCGACTGGTGCGGCCTCGGCGATCTGATTCTCTGGAGAGCCGCCCGCGGCCCGGCCACGCGCCTCCTCGACCATCTGACGGATCTGGGCGGACTCGCTGTCGGCGGGGTCCATCTCGTCGAGGATCGATTGCCAGGTGTCGGCGGCGTCGGTGAAGCGCTCCTCCTGGTAGGCGAGCATCCCCGAGAGCCAGCGTGCGCTCGGGTTGGCGGGATCCAGCTCCAGGGCGCTGCGGATCAGGTCCGCCGGGCGTCCATCGAGATTGTTCGACTGATTCGCCGCGACCGCCTCGGCATAGGCGATGACCACATTGGGCTCCTTGGGGGCCAGGGCGTAGGCGCGCTCCATGGCCTCCAGGGCCTTCGCGGGTTGATCAGTCGCGAAGTAGGTGCGGGCGAGCATCACCCAGCCCTCGAGATTGCTCGGGTCCTCGGCCAGCTTGTCGGCGAGCCGCTGTACCAGGACCTCGAGCGGCGGCGTCTCCGTGCCCGAGTGGCCCGCGGGGGCCGCGCTGGGGGCACCGCTGGCGGCGGACTCGATGCGCGGGATGATCTCCCGGTCACCGAGCTCCATGTAGGCGAGCACCGCACCGGCCGGCACCAGGACCGCCAGGGCGATGGCGAGCCAGGGTGAAGGCACCGCACGCGCCTCCGCGGCAGGCGGGTGTCCCGCCTCGGACGTGTCCAGGTCGTAGAGCAGCTCGCGCTCGAGGTCGTGGCGGGCGGCGTCGTACTGGGCCTGATCCAGGTTGCCCGCCGCGAGGTCGCCGTCCAGCTCGGCGAGGCGCTGCTGGAAGACCTGGAGGTTCAGGCTGTCCTGGTCGGGGGCGCTGTCGACCCGGGTCGAACGCAGGAGTGGCGGGACGATGAAGAGCAGCGCCAGGGCCAGGAGCCCGGCGGAGAGGATCCAGAAGATGGTCATTGGGCGGTGTCTTTGGGGGCGCTAGGGGCCGCGCCCTGCTGGGCGAGGAGTTGATCGAGGCGCGCACGCTCGTTGGTGCTGAGGTCCGCGTCGGGCTCCGCCCTACGTCGGCGCAGGGCGCGCACGAGGAGGAAGGCACCGATGCCGACCAGCACGAAGGGGCCGAACCAGAGGATGTAGGTCGAGGGCTTGATGGGCGGATCGTAGAGGACGAAGTCGCCGTAGCGGGCCACCAGGAAGTCGATGATCTCCTGATCGCCCTTGCCTTCCTGCATCATGCCGTAGACCTCCTCGCGCAGGTCTTGGGCCAGGTCGGCCTGGGAGCCCGCCAGCGACTCGTTCTGGCAGACCAGGCAGCGCAGCTTGGCGATCAGGTTGCGGAAGCTACGCTCCTGATCCGGCGACTCGAACTGGAACTCCTCGAGGGTGAAGGCCTGGGTCGGCGGCGGTGTCAGGCTCGCCGCGGTCCCGAGGGCCAGTACGGCCGCGAGTGCGAGGGCGGATAGGGGGCGTTTCAGGGTCATCAGCGGTCCAATTCGCAATTGCCGTCAGCCTTGCGGCCGGTACTGTTCCACGATCGGCAGGATCTCCTCCTGCCACACCTTGCGGTCGATGGGTCCGATCCGCTTGTGTCGGATGATCCCCTCGGCGTCCACCACGAAGGTCTCTGGTGCCCCATAGACCCCCCAGTCGATGCCCGCCTCGTTGTCGGGATCGTAGACGCTGAGCACATAGGGGTTGCCGTAGCGTCGCAACATCTCCATCGCCGCCGGCCGCTCGTCCTTCCAGTTGAAGCCGACCATCTGGACGTCGGACTCCCGCGCGATGCGGATCAGCTCCGCATGCTCCTGGCGGCACGAGGGGCACCAGGAGGCCCAGACGTTCACCAGTGAGACGCGGCCCTTGAGTATCTCCTCCGAGCCCAGGGTCTTGCCGGGCTCGGTGAGGGACTCCAGCGTGAATGCGGGGGCCGGCTTGCCGATGAGCGGCGAGGGCACCTTCTTGGGGTCGAGTCCGAGCCCGTAGAAGAGCAGCCCGGCCAACGCCAGGAAGATGCCGAGGGGGACCAGATAGCTTGTGGTGGATCGCGCCATGATGGACTGACTGGTTAGGACTGGATCTCGCCCGCGCCCGCTCAGGCGCGTGCCAGGCCGCCCGCGGGCTGGGTCGCCGTGCGTCGGGCGGTGCGGTAGCGGGCATCGGTGACGGCGAGGATCCCGCCCAGGGCCATGAAGATGGCGCCGAGCCAGATCCAGCGCACGTACGGCTTGTAGTACAGCCGCACCGCCCAGTCACCCTCCGTCCCCACGGCCTCGCCCAGCGAGACATAGAGGTCGCGTAGGAAACCGGGATCGATCCCGGCCTCGGTCATGGGCATACCGCCGGCCAGATAGGCGCGCTTCTCCGGGTGCAGGACTGCCACCTGGCGCTCACCCTCGAAGACGATGAACTCCCCGCGCATGGCCGTGTAGTTGGGGCCGGGCACCGCCTTGACGCCGTTGAACTGGAAGCGGTAGCCGGCCGCCTCCTGGACGTCTCCGGGGGACATGCGCACATCGGTCTCGGAGCCGAAGTTGGAGACCATGGTGGCCCCGACGATGAACACCGCCACGCCCAGGTGGGCGACCCACATCCCGTAGTAGCTGCGGTTGCGGTTGCGCAGATCCATGCCGATCGCCCTGAACCCGCCCTTGTGCTTGAGACGCTCCTTGAGGCTCAGCAGGTGGGTGAAGAGCAGCCAGGCGGCGAGACCGATGCCCAAGCCGACATAGAGGTTGCCCGGCACGACCAGACCGGTGGAGAAGAGCACGAAGATCGCCAGGCTGGCGGCAAAGGCGAGCCACAGCACCCCCACCAGGCGCGGGATCTCGTCGTGCTTCCAGCGCGCCATGGGGCCGATGCCCATGGCCAGCACCAGGAAGGGCGAGACGGCGACGAACATGGCGTTGAACCAGGGGAATCCGACGGAGATCTTGCCCCAACCGGCTGCCTCGTAGATGAGCGGCGCAAGGGTCCCGAACAGCACCATGGTGGCGAGCGCGGCGAACAGCAGGTTGTTCGCCAGCAGGAAGCTCTCGCGCGAGACCAGATCGAAGCGCCCGCCGCCCGCCATCGCGGGTGCCCGCCAGGCGTAGAGTGCCAGTGAGCCGCCGATGACGATCACCAGGAAGGCGAGGATGAAGGTGCCGCGGGTCGGGTCGGTGGCGAAGGCATGGACCGAGGTCAAGACCCCTGAGCGGACCAGGAAGGTGCCGAGCAGGGACAAGGAGAAGGCCGAGATGGCCAGGAGCACCGTCCAGCTCTTGAAGGCCCCGCGCTTCTCGGTCACCGCCAGGGAGTGCATCAGGGCCGTGCCTACCAGCCAGGGCATGAAGGAGGCGTTCTCGACCGGGTCCCAGAACCACCAGCCGCCCCAACCGAGCTCGTAGTAGGCCCACCAGGAGCCGAGCGCGATGCCGACGGTCAGGAAGATCCAGGCCACGGTGGTCCACGGACGCGACCAGCGCGCCCAGGCGGCGTCGAGCTTACCCCCCAGGAGGGCGGCGATGGCGAAGGCGAAGGCCACGGAGAAGCCGACGTAGCCCATGTAGAGCATGGGCGGGTGGATGGCGAGTCCCGGATCCTGGAGCAGGGGGTTGAGATCGCGCCCGTCCATCGGGGCGGGGAAGAGCCGCTCGAAGGGGTTGGACGTGAGGATGGTGAAGAGCAGGAAACCGATCGTGATCATCCCCTGGACCGCGATCACCCGCGCGACCATGGTCAGCGGCAGGGCGCGACTCAGGGCTGCCACCGCCGCCCCCCAGCCGGCGAGCATCAGGACCCACAGGAGCAGCGAGCCCTCATGGGCCCCCCACAGGGCCGAGACCTTGTAGATGGTCGGCATCAGGGAGTTGGAGTTCTCGGCCACGTATAGCACCGAGAAGTCGTCGGTCAGGAAGGCCTGGAGCAGGCAGGCGAAGGACACGGCGAGGAAGGTGAATTGACCGAAGGCGAGCGGCCGCGCCATCTCCATGAGGTTCACCCGGCCCGCGTACGCGCCCCACAGGGGCACGCTTGCCTGCACCAGGGCCAGGCAGAGGGCGAGGATGAGGGCGAAGTGTCCGAGCTCGGGGATCATTGGTTGGCCACCTGCTGGGCCGCCTCGGTCACCCCCTTCGCATGGGCGGTCTTGAGGGTGTCGGCCACCTCGGGCGGCATGTATTCCTCGTCGTGTTTGGCCAGGACCTCCTCGGCGTAGAAGACCCCGTCGCCCCCAAGCTTCCCGCGGGCCACCGCACCCTGACCCTCCTTGAAGAGGTCGGGGAGGATGCCCGTGTAGGAGACCCTCACGATCTCGGCGTTGTCGGTGACGTCGAAGGTCACGGTGAGCCCGTCACCGGCCCGCGAGATCGACCCGGCCGACACCAGCCCGCCGACGCGGAACACCCGGTCGGCCGGGGCCTCGTTGGCCTTCACCTGGGTCGGGCTGAAGAAATAAGAGATGTTGCTCTGGAGGGCGGAGAGCGCCAGCGCGGCCGCACCCCCCACCCCGATGATGGCGACCCCGACGAGGGCCAGCCGCTTCTGTCTTGCCTTCATGCGTTTCCTCCACCTGCACGTAGCCGAAACAATCGACCAAGACGCGCCAAAATGGTTCGCCTCTGGCGGCGCAACCCGATCACCTCGCCTATCAGCAACAGGGCGGCCATGCCGTAGGCACCCCAGACGTAGCCCGCGAAACCTCCCTGGGAGAGAAACTCCATCATGATGCCACCCCCGTGGGCAGGGCCTTGCCGCCCTCGCTCGCGACCGTTTCGCGCGCCCAGGTCGTGTCCGCCTCGCGGGTCAGGACGATGGTGCGCAGGCGCATCAGCGTCGTCGCGAACGAATACATCCACAGCCCGAGGGTCACGGTGAGCATGGCGAACAGGATGTTGCCCTCGATCTTGCCCAGTCCGGAGCGCTGGTGCAGCGCGGCGCACTGGTTCGGGTCGGGACAGTTGATGGACCAGAAGATCACCGGGACCATCACCAGCCCGACGATGGCCAGCAGGGCGGCCGCCCGATCCGCGCGCCGGGTATCGTCGATGGCGGAATGCAGGGCGATGTAGCCGATATAGAGGAAGAACAGGATCAGCTCGGAGGTCAGGCGCGGATCCCAATCCCAATAGGTGCCCCAGCTCGGGCGTCCCCAGAGTGCCCCGGTCCAGAGGGCGAGGAAGGTGAAGATGGCGCCCGTCGGGGCGATGGCGTTGGCCATCATGAACGAGAGGCGGGTGTTGAACACCAGCCCCACCGCCGCCCAACCGACCATCACCACGTACAGCCACATGGACATCCAGGCGGCCGGCACGTGGATGAAGATGATGCGGTAGTACTCCTTCTGGGGATTGGAGCCGCCCAGCCGGTCGGGGGTCTCGAAGAAGCCCCAGTAGAGCCCGAGCAGGGTGAGGAGCGCCGCCAGGACCCAGAATACCGGGATCAGGCGTCCCGCAACCGGGTAGAAGGTCGCCGGCGAGGCGAGTTTGAACCAGCGTATGGACATCGCGCGTGGGTCTCAGGTCGGTCGATTCATTCCATGGAGATCCGCAGTGCCGCAGCCGCCCCGAGTGGGGCCAGCGCCAGGGCCGCCAACAAGAAGGCGGAAAGAAGCATTAGATAGGGTCGGGTCTCGCTCAACTCCACCGCGCTGACCTCCACGGCACCCGCCCCGTAGACCAGCACTGGGATGTAGAGGGGAAGCACCAGCAGGGAGAGCAGGATCCCGCCACCGCGCAGCCCCAGGGTGAGCGCCGCGCCGATCGCCCCGATCAGGCTCAGCACCGGAGTGCCGAGGAGTAGGGCCAACATCATCACCCCTACCGAGACCTCCTGTAGGTGGTACTGGAGACCCATCAGGGGCGCGATGAGCACCAGCGGCAGTCCGGTAAGCAGCCAGTGGGCGGTGACCTTGGCCAGCACCAGGAGGGGCAGGGGTTGGGCGGTGAGCAGCATCTGCTCCAGGGTGCCGTCCTCGTGATCGGCGGCAAACAGCCGCTCCAGTGCGAGCATGGAGGCCAACAGCGCCGCCACCCAGACCACCCCCGGCCCGAGGGTGCGGAGCACCTCCCGCTCCGTGCCCACCCCGAGGGGGAACAGGCTGACCACGATGAGAAAGAAGAATAGGGTGGTCAGCACGTCCGTGCGGCGACGGCTGGCCAGCAGCAGGTCGCGGGTGAGGATGCGCCAGAAGACCTTCCACATGACTGGGCATGGACCCTGGGGTGCGGCGTCAGGCGCCCAGGTCCAGGCGGCGGGCCCGCCCGGAGGTGAGCGGCACGTCCTGGTGGGTGGTCAGCACGACCAGTCCGCCGCCGGCCACATGATCCGCGATCCATCCCTGTAGGAGCTCGACGGCGTCGTGATCGAGCGCCGTGAAGGGCTCGTCCAGGACCCACAGCGGGGCACGGCTGAGGTTCAGGCGCGCCAGGGCCACACGCTTCTTCTGGCCCTGGGAGAGCATGCGCGTGGGCAGATCCTCGAAACCCTCGAGTCCGATGGCGGCGAGGGCGGCCCAGATGGCCGCGTCGTCCACGGGATCCCCGTCCAAGACCGCCGAGACCGACAGATTCTCGATGCCGGTGAGGTCGCCCTTGATGCCGTTGAGATGGCCGAAATAGAGCAGCTCGCGCCGGTAATCCTCACCCAGGTCGCGGATGGTGCGGCCGCGCCAGTGGATCTCCCCGCCGTCGGCGGTGAACAGCCCGCAGAGGGTGCGCAGCAGGGTCGTCTTTCCGCTGCCGTTGCGCCCGCGCAGGTGGAGCAGATCACCGGACTCGATGGTGAAGTCCAGCTCGGAGAAAAGCAGACGATCGCCGCGGCGGCATTCGAGCTTCGACACCTCAAGCGTCGCGGTCGGGGACATGGGGGAGGGCCTCGATTCTCTGTTTCCGGCGGACCCGGGCGGGGTCATCCCGCAAGCCTCATGGGCCATCCGCGCGTCCATCCCGCCGCCGGGCGGCCGCGGGAGGGCGCAACCTTATACGCTGGCGAGCCTTTCCACAACCGAGCCAAAAACGCGGGCCCGGCGTGGCCAGACGGCGACGTTTTGAGGTCGCGCGGAGCGCGCACCCTAGCCCGAAGCGCGGGGCTCAACCTTGAGCAGGCTCAAGCACGGCGGGGCTGTCCCGCCACTCAGCCGGCCTCGGATTCCGGCGCGCCCAGACTCTGGCCGCGCCGCGCCGGACGGCTCCAGATGAACCAGAGCACCGCGGCGACCGTGAGCGCCATCCCGGCGGACAGGACCACGGGCAGGTCGCGAGTCAGGATGACATAGCCCACCGAGGGCACCATGAGGGCGGTGCTGGCCAGCTTGGCCACCGGCGGGATCACCTGCTCGGCCTCCCAGTCGCACACGTAAGGGCCGAACCGCGGGTGGCCGCGCAGCCAGTCGTGGAGTCGCTTCGAGCCCTTGGAGAAGAAGAAGGCCGCGAGCAGCACCAGGGGCGTGGTGGGAAGCAGCGGGAGGAAGATCCCCACGAAGCCGACCCCGAGAGACACGAAGCCCAGGGCGATCATCAGCCAGCGCCAGGTTCGGGTGAGCATGGTTACGGTGTCCCGGAGATGAGGCCCGCGTCTGGCCCCCGACCCCATCCTAACCGCTGCAACCGTCGCGCGGGCGCGGCGGATCCCAGGACCGGGGGTGGGCGTTCGAGGTGGCGATACCCGACCAAGTGGGCGGCGGTGACCTTTTCGCCCAAAGTCCTGAGGTCGGCCCGATTTGACCTCAGGTCAACCCCGTGGGTGAGGAGACAACGCCGGGGGACGGCTCAGGGATACGCCGGGGCCGAGCGCCCCGAAGGGCGCCGGACGGCCAATACGGGGTCGCTCAGCGCGAGAACGGGGGCGAGGGTTCGGCCTTCGCCGGGGGCGAGGGCCTGGGGGCGGCGACCGCCGTCCGCCCGGTGAGATGGGCCGCGAGGGCGCTATCCATGGTCAGGGCGTGCTGGGCGAACCAGCTGGGGATCTGTCCGCGCACATAGGCCCGGGCCAGGTTGAGCCGCGGTCCGACCAGATGCCCCGCGAAGCGCGTCAGCTCACCGAGGACCCGGGCGTGCTCCGACTTGTGCTCGGAGGTGGCCGGGAACCTCGTCTGGGCCATCAGGACCTCCTCGGAGGCGAAATGGGCCCGGGTGTGACTGAGGAGATCGTGGAAGAGGTAGACGAAGTCGGCGTCCGCTGCCCCGTCCATGCGGTTCAGCATCTCCACCATCTCCCGGTGGGAGCGGTCCATGGCCGGCACGCCCAGGACGAAGCGTGACTCGAAATCATCGATCAGTGGCATGGGGTCTCCGCCGCCGCGGCCCGCTCGCGCTCCCGGGCGAGCTTCTTGACGACCCGCCGGGCGACATAGGCGGCGAGCTCGTCGGGGTTGTCGTAGTCCAGCTCCATGGCCAGGGCCACCAGGGCGTCGACGGCGGCCCGGGTGCGTGCGATCTCGTCATGGGATCGGCCGCATGCCCGGCAATGGGTGCCGTCCTCGTTGCACGCATTGTTTCCCGCGCAAGGATTGAAATGCCCCATGGATCCCGATCTCCTCCAACCGATCGCCGCTAAACCTCGCGCAGCCGCGTCGAGGGCCTCCCCCATGATGGACGGGCAGTGGATCGTCCGCGGGGCGGCACCTCCGGGGCCCGCCGATCCGTGGATCATATCCGACACCGCCACGGGCTCGTTAGCTCCCGAGGGCCCCATGCCGGGGTAGGGGTTGCGGATATCCGTGCGCTCGCCCCAGGGTCCATAGGGTATCGCGAAGCTGCCCGGGGACCGGGTGACCCGGTCCACAAGGTGAGCGCAGGGGATGCGAACGCGGTTGACGATCCGGGGGGCCGTTGCGCGTCCGGGTAGGCGCGGGGCCGGCTCGCTGCCGATACGGCCCGAGCGCGAGGGGGTGCCGGGCTATACTCGCTCCAGCCCATTTGGAGACTGCCCATGTCGTCCCAGCCGAAACCCAGGTATCGCTTCGAGGACTATCTGGTCGCCGAGCGCGAGTGCGTCGAGGAGAAGCACGAGTTCGTTGCCGGCCAGGTCTTCGCCATGACCGGGGCCAGCTATAACCACAATGTGATTACCGCCAACTTGCTCAGGCGGCTCGGAAATCAGCTGGAATCGGGCCCATGCACGGCGCTGGCGAATGACATGCGCCTGCGAATCGAGACCGCCGACGCCTGCACCTATCCGGACGTGGTCGTCCTCTGCAACGAGCCGTCCTTCCACGACTCACGCAAGGACGTCATCACCGACGCGACCCTGGTCGCCGAGGTCCTCTCCCCCTCCACCGAGGGCTACGACCGCGGAGGCAAGTTCGCCCTCTACCGACGCCTGGGGGGTCTTTGCCAGTACCTGCTCGTCGCCCAGGACAGGCCCGCCGTGGATCTGTTCACCCGCCAGGCCGACGGTCGCTGGGTGCTCGACGCCTACGGCGACCCCGACCAGCCCATCCAGCTCGAGTCCATCGGCTGTGTGCTGCGCCTACGCGACATCTACGACAAGGTGTCGTTCGAGCCCCAGGACGCCGCCGATCCAGGGGGCGGGCAGTAAGGCACGGTTTCGCCCGCCCCCTGCCCATTGATCGAAAAATCCGTACGATTTACGGAGTTTTCGATGGGCGGCAGTCCTTGAGGAGCCCTGCCTGCCGGTATTCTCGGCTCACGCCCCGCACCCGATACGCTGACGATGGCCCAGCCATGGATCAGCCACGCCGAGGCGCCAGCGCCCATCCGGCGCATCCTTATCCAGGCGGGTCCGACATACCCGGCCGGGCGACCGCCGAATCCAGGGAGCTGTACCACGATGAGCGCGTCCCCCCAGCGTCTGCTCGACTTACCCCTGCCCCCCGAGACCATCGAGGTGCTCACCGCCGCGCCGAGGGTGACGGTGGCGGAGTCCCACGCGGCGCTGATGGCGCTCGCCGTGCGCGACGCTACGAACGGCATCCAGGAGGTGGCCTACGACGTCCCCGGTATGGGCCGGGTCGCGGAGGCCAGGGTCTGCCGGACCAGAAACGGCATCTGCGCCAACTACACCGAGCCCTACATGCGCCGGCGCGACCCGGACTGCATGGTGATCGGCGATGAGCGCCCGACGGACAAGCCCACCTATCTGGAGCGCTTCGGCGAGCACTTCGATGGGGTCCGTGAGGCCACCTTCGCCTGGCTCAGCAGCCAGCCGTTGGCCGTGTTCCCGTTCTATGCGGGGCTGCCGAGTCCGGGCACACAGGCCCTGGTCATCGCGCCGGACAACGCCGGCTTCTTCGCCCTCGGGCTCGCCCTGCTGCAGGGCATAGTGCCCGTGGATGCGCTGCCCGACGACTTCAGCCCCAAGGCCGTCATCTATGTCGCGCCGCCCTTCCGGCACACCCACTTCAGCGGCCGGCAGGTGGTGGTGCACAACCGCCGCGACGGGCTGCACGAGCTCTTCAGCTACAACCTCTACCCCGGGCCGAGCGCCAAGAAGGGTGTGTACGGCGTGCTGCTCAACATCGGCGAGGAAGAGCGCTGGGTGACCATGCACTGCTCCACGGTGCAGGTGGTGACGCCCTATGAGAACAAGGTCGTCATCTCCCATGAGGGGGCGAGCGGCGGCGGCAAGAGCGAGATGCTGGAGTATGCCCACCGCCAGCCGGACGGCACGCTGCTCATCGGCCGCAACCTCGTGAACGGGGAGACGCGAAGCCTCACCCTGCCCAGGGGCTGCGAGCTGCGCCCGGTGACCGATGATATGGCCCTGTGCCATCCCTCACTCGAGAAGGGCAGCGGCAAGCTCACCCTGATGGACGCGGAGGAGGCCTGGTTCGTCCGCTGCAACCACATCGACCGCTACGGCACCGACCCCCACATCGAGGCACTGACGGTGCACCCGCCCGAGCCGCTCCTGTTCCTCAACATCGAGGGGCGCCCCGGTGCGACGACCCTCCTCTGGGAGCACATCGAGGACGCCCCAGGCCTGCCCTGCCCGAACCCGCGGGTGATCATCCCGCGCACGGTCATCCCGGACGTCGTCCGCGGCGCCGTGGACGTGGACGTGCGCAGCATGGGCGTGCGCACACCCCCCTGCACGGCGCAGCGCCCGAGCTACGGCATCGTCGGCCTGTTTCACCTGCTGCCGCCGGCGCTCGCCTGGCTGTGGCGGCTGGTGTCGCCGCGCGGCCATGCCAACCCAAGCATCGTCGAGACCGAGGGCATGAGCGCCGAGGGCGTGGGCTCCTATTGGCCCTTCGCCACCGGGCGCATGGTGGACCACGCCAACCTGCTGCTCAGCCAGATCATGGAGACGCCCGAGGTCCGTTACGTGCTGATCCCCAACCAGCACATCGGCGCCTGGGAGGTGGGCTTCATGCCCCAGTGGATCACCCGCGAATACCTCGCCCGCCGCGGCGGCGCGCGCTTCGCGGCCAATCGCCTGCGCCCGAGCCGCTGCCCGCTGCTGGGCTACACGCCGGGCACCATCATGGTCGAAGGCAGCACCATCGGGCATTGGTTCTTCGAGGTCGACAATCAGCCAGAGGTCGGGCCGGCGGCTTACGACCAGGGGGCGGCGATGTTGACGGACTTCTTCCACGAGGAGCTCGCGGGCTTCCTGGAGGCCGACCTGCTACCGGCCGGGCGGGCCATCATCGAATGCTGCCTCGATGGCGGCGGTCTCGAAGACTACGTGCGGCTACTCGATCTTCCTTTCCTGGAGCCGGATGACGGCTGAGTCCAGACGCCGGCTCATCCAGCCATCCAATAGGCCGCGAGCCAACGGGCCGGGGGTGCCGGCTTCCGATCCCGGGTAGTGAGAGGATCGATCCATGACGAGCAAGCGCACGGACAACCGCTGGAGCGTGGTCGTCGGGGCCCTGATCATCCAGGTGAGCCTCGGCGCCGTATACATCTGGAGCGTCTTCCAAACGCCGCTCCTGGCCGCGTTCCCCGGCTGGAGCGAGAAGCAGGTGACCCTGCCGGCCCAGATGGTGATCGCGACCTTTGCCCTGGCGGTGATCTTCGGCGGGCGCGTCCAGGACCGCATCGGGCCGCGGCTGGTGGGCACCGCCGGCGGGCTGATCCTGGGCCTGGGGCTGGTGCTCGCCGCGCTCACCGGCCGATTCGCCGAGGGCGCGGCGCTCGCCTGGCTGGTGGCCACCTACGCGGTGCTGGGTGGCATCGGTATCGGCATGGCCTACGTCTGCCCCATCGCCACCTGCGTAAAGTGGTTCCCGGACAAGCGCGGATTGATCACCGGGCTCGCTGTGGCGGGCTTCGGGGCCGGCGCCTTCTTTTTCGCGCCCCTGGCCCGCGGGCTCATCGGCGGCGGCGACTACGCACTCTTCGGGGTGGCGCTGTTCCCGCTGCCCCAGCTCGGCGTCTTCGACAGCTTCGCGGTGCTCGGGTTGATCTTCGTCGCCGCCGTGGTGCTGGGCTCGCAGCTCTTGCGCAATCCGCCCGAGGGGTATTGTCCGGCGGGCTGGACATCCCCGGCGCAGACGGCCGGCGCGCGCCATGCTGGCCTCGACTTCACCCCCGGCGACATGATGCGGACGGCCACCTTCTGGCTGCTTTGGGTGACCTATCTGGCGGGCAGCACCGCCGGACTCCTGGTCATCATGAAGGCCGCGCCCATCTGGGAGACCTTCAGTCTGTCCACCGCGGGGGAGGCGCCGGTGTCCGCCGAGCACTTCGCCGATGTTTCGGCCGCCGCCGCCATGGCCGTGGCGGTGCTGGCCCTGTTCAATGCCGCCGGACGCATCCTGTGGGGACGGATCTCAGACACCATCGGTCGTCGCCAGACCCTGGTGCTGATGTTCGTGCTCTGCGGCCTGGTGCTGCTCGGTCTCGACTGGATGCGGCTGTATCCCCTGTTTCTGCTCGGGGTTTCGCTGGTGGCGCTTTGTTTCGGCGGCTATCTCGCCCTCTACCCGGCGATCCTGGCGGACTACTACGGAACCCGCCACATGGGGGTGAACTACGGCTTCCTGTTCACCGCCTACGGCACCGGCGGGCTGCTCGGCCCCTTTCTCGCCGCCGTCCTGATGCAGGCCGCTGGCACGGTCGAATACCAGGCACCCGACGCGACGGGGATGCTTGCAACGCGGGTGTTCCAGCTCGGGGAGTACGGCAACGCCTTCCTCGCCGGCGGGCTCCTGTGCCTGGCCGCAGCCGCGCTGATGCTGGCGGTGCGGGCGCCGCAGGCTGCCGGCCGACAGGCGCTGGATCGGGCCCCTGCACCAGTCCCAGATGGCGCGGTCGGCGGTAGGGCATGAGCCCCTGATCCCAGTACGGGACGACGCGGGTCGGTCGTTTCATGCCCGGGCGCGGGCTGCCGATAGACGCGTCTGTTGCGGGTCCGCTGCCGCGTCGGGGCAGGGCGCCACGGTGCAGCCCAACCCCTGTGCTAGCCTGACTATGCCCTCGCGGGATGCTCCGGGGCCATCCCCACCGGCGTCGACCTTGGCGGCGCGCACGGCAAGGTCACGAGCCTGTCGTGATCGGGTTGATGGTTGGCGGCGATGAAGCGAAACGCCAAGCAGGCCCCTAAGATAGACCCGCTTGTTGTATCCGGCCGCCCGGCCTCCCCACGCTGAGAAAGTCCGACAGGCTGCTAGGGAAAGAATCCGCCCCGGCAGCCGCTCGCCGGCGAGTGCCGCTCCCTTCGCATCGGCGCACTCGAGCCCCGCACCCCGCAAGCGCCGGGGCTGCCTTGGCGCAGGCCCTTGGACGAGATCTTCGACGAACCGAGCCCGTGGACCAGTAATGAACGACACCAACCGTGCGCTCGGGGAGGCCTGGCACAGCCTCTCCGCGCAAGCCACGGCCGAGACCCTCGGCGCAAACCCGGCCAGTGGCCTCAGTTCGGAGGAGGCTGCGGCCCGCCTGGCCCGCCACGGCGAGAACCGACTCGCCGAAACCCCGCCACGGCCGGTCTGGCTCAAGCTCCTTGACCAGTTCCGGAGCTACCTGGTCATCGTCCTGCTTTTCGCGGCGGTGCTGGCCTCGGCCATCGGCGACCTCAAGGACGCGGTGGTGATCCTGGTGGTGGTGGTGCTGAACGCGGTGCTTGGCTTCTACCAGGAGCACCGCGCGGAGCGCACCCTCGCCGCACTCAAGGGCATGCTTGCGCCTCGGGCGCGGGTGCGGCGGGACGGCCACGTCAAGGAGCTCGACGCCGCCGAGCTTGTGCCGGGCGACCTGGTACTGCTGGAGGCGGGAGACCGGGTACCGGCGGACGGGCGGCTCGTTGCTGCCCACAGCCTGGAGGTGGACGAGGCGGCTCTGACCGGCGAGTCCCACGCCGTGGGTAAGTGGACCGACACGCTGGAGGGTGCGGACCTGCCGCTCGGCGACCGCCTCAACATGCTCTTCATGAACACGGTCGTGACCCGCGGCCGGGCCGAGCTGCTGGTGACGGCTACCGGCATGCAGACTGAGATGGGCCGGCTCGCGGGGATGATCGCCGCGACGCCCGAGTCCGAGACCCCACTCCAGCGCCAGCTCGACGCCCTGGGGAAGCGTCTGGCGGCCATCGCCGGGGCCGTGGTGCTGGTGATCTTCGCCCTGTCACTCCTTCGGGACGCACCCTTGGTGGATGCCGCCATGACCGCCGTGGCACTCGCCGTGGCGGCGATCCCCGAGGGGCTCCCGGCGGTGGTCACCGTGACCCTCGCCATCGGCATGTGGCGCATGGCCCGGAACCGGGCGATCCTGAAGAAGCTTGCGGCGGTGGAGACCCTCGGCTCGACCACCGTGATCTGCTCGGACAAGACGGGCACCCTCACCCTCAATCAGATGACCGCCCGCGCCGGCTGGTATGCGGGTCGCACCTTCAGCGTCACCGGCCAGGGCTATGAGCCCGAGGGGGCGATCGAGCGTGAGGCCGGCGGCCCCGACCTGCGGCCCTTCCTGCTCCCCATGGCGCTCTGCACCGAGTCGCGGGTGCGCGACGGGCAGCTGGTGGGGGATCCCACCGAGGGGGCGCTCTACGTGCTGGCCCAGAAGGGCGGTGTGGATCCCCTCTCGGAGCAGGACCGCCACCCGCGCATCGCGGAGATCCCCTTCGACTCCGCCCACAAGTTCATGGCCACCTTCCACCCCATGAAGGACCGGGTGGCCATGCTCGTGAAGGGCGCCCCCGACGTGCTCCTCCAGCGTTCCAACCGCGGGGTGGGTGCGGACGGGCGGGAGGCGCCCCTGGACGATTCGGTGCGCGCCGCCCTGGCGGAGGCCAACAAGGCGTTCGCCGACCAGGCCCTGCGGGTGCTGGCGGTGGCCTGGCGGAGCATCCCCGCCGCCGACTTCGACCCCGGCGAAGACCTCTGGCGATGGGCCGGAGACTGGACCTTCCTCGGGCTCGCGGGACTCATGGACCCGCCTCGCCCAGAGGCCGCGGAGGCCATCGCCCAATGCCGCGAGGCGGGCATCCAGGTCAAGATGATCACCGGCGACCATCGCATCACCGCCGCCGCGGTGGCCCGCGAGCTCGGCCTGAGCGGCGAGGTGGTGAGTGGTGCGGACCTGGACGCCATGTCCGTGGAGGAGCTGGCCCGCCGCATCGATGCCATCACCGTGTTTGCGCGGGTGGCGCCCAAGCACAAGGTGGCGATCGTCAAGGCGCTGAAGGCCGACGGACACGTGGCCGCCATGACCGGCGACGGGGTCAACGACGCCCCGGCGCTCAAGGCCGCGGACATCGGTGTGGCGATGGGCATCACCGGCACCGCGGTGACGCGGGAGGCGGCGACCCTGATCCTCACCGACGACAACTTCGCCACCATCGTGCGGGCGGTGGAGGAGGGTCGGGTCATCTACGACAACATCGTCAAGTTCGTCCGCTTCCAGCTTTCCACCAACATCGGGGCCATCCTCACGGTGCCTGGCGGCCACCCTGCTGGCCCTGCCGACGCCCTTCACGCCGATTCAGCTCCTGTGGATCAACATCATCATGGACGGCCCGCCGGCCATGACGCTGGGTGTGGAGCCCGCTCGGCCGGGCCTGATGGAGGAGCATCCCAGGGCGCCTGGCGCCCAGATCCTCTCGGGTGGCCGGCTGCTGCGCCTGATCCTGTTCGGCGCGGTGATGATGGCCGGGACCCTGGGGGTATTCGTCTACGGCCTGGACCACCCCGACCCGGTCTACGCGGTCACCCTGGCCTTCACCACCTTCGTGCTCTACCAGTTCTTCAACGTCTTCAACGCCCGCGCCGAGCACGGGACCGCCTTCAACGCCAACTTCCTGCGTAACGGCAAGCTCTGGCTCGCGCTGCTCGGGGTGGTGCTGCTACAGATAGTGGTCGTCCACTGGCCGCCGGCGCAGGGCATCTTCGGCACCATCGACCTGAGCGCGGGCGACTGGCTCCTCGCGGCTGTGGTCGCCTCCAGCGTGCTGGTGGTCGAAGAGGTCCGGAAGCTCGCCGCAAGGCGCCAGCGGCGAGGCGCCGGTTAGCGACATACGGCAGAGGTGGGGGGCTGGCCGGGAGGGCCGCGCCCAATCAGGCGAGCGGTGGCAGGGCTGCCACTGCATGATCCTAGAAAGAGCAGTTGGACGGTCGTCAGGGTGCGTCCCGCGTGGTGTCCAGCAAGGCACAACGAGGCGGAATAGTCGCTCTATTCCAACAAGTTGTAACGAAGCTGGGCGCCGCGCGGGGCGTGCCATGGCGGCCGTAGCGACGTCCACCGAGCCGGTGACGATCGCAGGCCGCCTGGATCCCAACAGGCACAGGCGGTTGCATACACTCCGAAGCGGTCAACTGCTCTTTCTAGGATGATAGTAAGGTCACCTTCCGAGCCGGCGAAGGGCTGCCACTTGTTCTGGGTCGATCAGCACGGCAGGAAATGGCATGTCCGAACCCCGATTGCCCCAACGATATCGATTCGATCAAGCAGTGAACAGCCGGCGGTGACCTCTGCAGAGCCGGTATGGCCAGGACGGATGGATCCCTCTAAGGATTGTCATGAAGCTTACGGGGCGAGCTTGCCCTGAACCCCGAGCTCGGAGCTTCAGGCCCCGAGCGGCGCCTTCTGGAA
>CAVQQM010000035.1:0-47785 GCA_963714915.1 uncultured Gammaproteobacteria bacterium | reverse complement strand
CTCGGGAGCGATTCGGCTGGCGGCCTCGAAGTGGCGGATGCCCACGGCCTCGCTCACCACCAGGCCGCAGGGCAGATTGCTCTGTCGCACGGCGAGCACCCGATCGCTGTCGTGGCGGGCGGGGACCCCGCCGAAGACCAGCGCGGGCAGGTGGAACAGGGGCAGCAGGGTGCCGCGGTTGTTGGCCACGCCGAGGACCCAGGGTTTGATGCCGGGCAGCGCGGTTACCTCGGCGGGTACCTCCAGGACCTCGGCGATCTGATCCAGCGGCGCGAGGAAGGGGCGTTGGCCGAGCTTGAACAGGACGCCGGCCCAGATCTCGGTCGGCGGCGCCTCGTCCGGCAGACGGGTCGCGAGCGAGCGGAAGTGCGCGTCGAGCTCGACGACCCGACGGTACATCCCGTTGAGGGGCTGGGCCATCGCCCTCAGCCCCCGAGCACCGCGTTGACGCGTTCCACCAGGGCCGCCGGGTCGACAGGCTTCACGAGATAGTCGGAGGCACCCTGGCGCAGACCCCAGGTGCGGTCCGTGGGCTGGTCCTTGGTGGTCACCATGATCACGGGGATGTGTGCCGTGGCCTCGTCGCGGTGCAGGATGCGCGTGGCCTGGAAGCCGTTGAGGACCGGCATGATCACGTCCATCAGGATCAGGTCGGGCAGCAGGCGGCGCGCCACCTCTACCCCCTGCTCACCATCGCTCGCCGTCTCCACCCGGTAGCCGGCGCGCACCAGTGCGGTGACGAAGATCCGGGTCTCGGTGGGTGAATCATCCACTACGAGGACGGTCCCGCGGGGCGCGTCGACTTGGCCCGTCTGGCCCTCTGTGGGCTCCTGTTTGCGAAAGAAGCGTTTCATGTGTGGTGCGCGCGTCTGTCGATTCCTGGACCTTCGGTTTGCTCTGGGCGCCCTCGGCCGCTAGCCTCCGGCGCCGCTCTTGCGTATCCCCTACTAGGCCGCGGGCAGCGGCGTCTGCCGGAGGTGCCGCCGCACGGCGTCGAGCAGCTCCTCGCCCGTGAAGGGTTTGGAGAGATACAGCTCCGCGCCCACCAGCCTGCCCTTGGCCCGGTCGAACAGCCCGTCCTTGCTCGACAACATCACCACCGGCGTGGACTTGAGCATGGGGTTCCGCTTGATCAGAGCGCAGGTGTGGTAGCCATCCAGGCGCGGCATCATGATGTCGACGAACACCAGGTTCGGCTTGAAGCTGACGATCTTCCCCAAGGCCTCGAACCCGTCTTCCGCGGTCATCACCTCGTAGCCCGCCTTCGCCAACAAGGTCTCCGCCGTACGCCGGATGGTCTTGCTGTCGTCGATGACGAGCACGCGCGCCTCGTCACGTGCGCCAGGCTCGAGTGCCCCGTTCATGCATGGGCTCCGTCGCTGCCCGGGTACGCGCCGCCGGAGATCGAGATCATCCGGGCCGACGCGGCGGGCTTGACCTGACCCGTGACGAGAGACGCCGCCTCGAGGCGAAGGGCGGCGGGGCTCATCCTGGGGCCAGCGCGAAATCTGGGCATCGGTGAAGTCTCGGCTCCTGGTCTTCAACGGATCGATCGACCCCGAGTCCCCGGATCGGTGATACGGGTTCGCGGAGCGGTGGCACCGCGCCTGCCCTGGCCGGTTCTCCAAATCAAGCTCCGTGCGCAAATGGTCTCCTCGGCGTCGTCCCCGCTGCGCCTGCGTTGCGCTCGAATCGGGTCATTCTTGTACCACGTCAGGGAGGGGCTCCCGTTGAGAACGGCGTCACCGTCCGGAGCGACACACCGGGCCCGTGGCCAACTTTTTGCCCTGGACGTGGTCCACTCCGCGCGCTCCCGCGCCAACCCAACGCCTGCCCCGACGCGCCGAGACGCGCCTCGTCGCCCGGCGCATCCGGCCAGGTGATGACGACTCGGCGGGTGCGCTCAGGGAAGGGCGGATCGCGGCCGGCTCTCGGTTACACTGGTGCCATGACGACCTCGATCGACACCATCGACCTGGGTGTGGTGATGGACCCCATCGCCACCATCAACATCAAGAAGGACAGCACCTTCGCCATGATGCTCGCCGCCCAGCGCAGGGGCTGGCGGGTATGGATCATGGAGCTCGGCGACCTGTTCGTCCGCGACGACATCGTCCAGGCGCGGCTGCGCTCCGTGCGACTGCGCGACGATCCGGCGGACTGGTTCACGGTGACGGGGGAGGAGACCCGATCCCTGGCGGGCCTCGACGCCGTCCTGATGCGCAAGGACCCGCCCTTCGACATGGAGTATGTCTTCGCCACCTATCTGCTCGAGCACGCCCAGCGCGCGGGCACCTGGGTGATCAACGACCCCCGCGCCCTGCGCGATGCCAACGAGAAGGTCTTCACCCTGGCCTTCCCCGAGTGCACCCCGCCGACCCTGATCAGCCGCCGCAAGTCGGACTTCGCTGGCTTCCGACGCGAGCAGGGCGAGATCATCGTCAAGCCCCTCGACGGCATGGGCGGGGCCTCGGTGTTCCGGGTGCGCCCGGACGACCCGAACCTGAACGTGATCGTCGAGTCGCTCACCGACCATGGCCGGCGCTACTGCATGGCCCAGCGGTTCGTGCCCGAGATCCGTGACGGCGACAAGCGTGTCCTGATGATCGATGGCGAGCCGGTGCCCTATTGTCTGGCGCGCATCCCCGCCCCCGGTGAGACCCGCGGCAACCTGGCCGCCGGGGCCTCCGCCGAGGGCCGGCCGCTGACCGATCGGGATCGGGCGATCGCCGCCGCGGTGGGGCCCGAGCTTCGGGCCCGCGGCATCCTGTTCGCGGGGCTCGACGTCATCGGCGACGTCCTCACCGAGATCAATGTCACCAGCCCGACCTGTATCCGCGAGCTGGATGCCCAGTTCGGTCTCGACATCGCGGGTGACCTGATGGACGTGATCGCCGCCCGATTGAGCGCCCGCGCCATCCCCGGCGGCTGATCCGCCGCCCATGCCATCCCCAACCAAACCATCACCGGCAACGCGCGCCGCGCGTGCCCCCAAGCCGCGGAGTCGTCCCATGTGGTATCCGGGTCGCCGCCTCGCCGTCCCGTCCAGGGTCGGTGTATCCCGTTGGATCCTGCCCGTCGTCCTGGTCGCCGGTGCCCTGATGACCTCGGGCTGCGGGCAGGAGACACCGGTGTTGACCTCCCGATTCGAGGCCTTTGGGAGTCAGGTGGACCTGAGCCTGGTGCGGGTCGACGTGCGTCTTGCCCGCGAGGCCGCCGCCGCCGTCGAGCGGGACTTCATGTTGATGCAGGAGGCATGGAACGCCTGGCAGCCGGGACCCATGGGTCGGGTCAATCTGTTGCTGCCCAAGGGGGAGCCCTTCGTGGCGCCGCCCTCTGTGTTGCCCCTGGTGCGCCTCAGCCAGCGCTATTTCGACGAGAGCGGGGGGCTGTTCAATCCCGCCATGGGCAATCTGATCGAGCTCTGGGGGTTTCAGCAGGAGACGCCTGAGTGTAATCCGCCCCCCAGCGACCGCTCCATCGAGCGCCTGGTGAAGGCCGCACCCAAGATGTCGGATATCGAGATGCGGGGGCTCGAGCTGCGCGGCAACAACCCGGCGCTCAAGCTCGATTTCGGCGATCTCGCCAAGGGCCATGCCATCGATCTGGCGATCGAGCACCTGCGTGAGCTCGGGGTGCGCCATGCCCTGGTCCAGGTCGGCACCGATCTGCGGGCCATCGGAGACCGCAGCGGTCAGCCCTGGCGCATCGCCATCCGCCGCCCGAGCGGCTCGGGCGTGCTGGCCATCCTCCCCGTGCGCGGCGACGAGAGCGTCGCCACCACCGCGGCCTATGACCGCAACTTTATCTACGGCGGGGTCACCTATCACAACGTCCTCGATCCGCGCACCGGGCGGCCGGCGGGCGAGACCTTGGCGGTCACCGTCGCCCATGGAGACGCGACGACCGCCGAGGCCGCGGCAACCGCCCTATTCATCGCCGGTCCGACCGAATGGCCCAACGTGGCGCGGGCCATGGGTGTCCGCTATGTGATGCTGGTGGACAGCCGCGGGACGGTCCACCTCAACCCGGCCATGCACGAGCGCATCGAGATGGTCGACGAGGACGCGGTGCTCGCCGTGACCCCGCCGCTGGAGATGGCGGGGGATCCCCCGGCGGATTGACTGCCGTGACGTCGACCCGGGACCTGTCCCTGCCCCCCGGCCTGGCCCCGCCGGAGCCGGGAGGCTCGCCGCTCAGCCTGGCGCTCGCCGGGCTGGGCGCGGTCCTGCTGCATCTCTTCCTGATCCTCGCGGTGTCGTTCGAGATGCCGGAGCCGAGTCCACGGGCGACCCCGGATGCGGCCCTGGAGATCCTGGTGTTCAAGGAGGTCGGCAACCTCACGGAGGCCCCGGCGCCGGACGCCGCCCTGTCGCGCTATTCGCGCTCCGGCGACGCGCCTGACGGCGATGCCGTGATCCGCACGCCCGAGTCCGACCTCGAGGCCCCCCCCGAGGAGAGCGCCGAGCCGCTCGCGCCGGATGCCCTCGCTCCCGAGGCCGAGCCCGGCCGAGCCCGAGGCCACCACTGAACCGGCCGAGCCGGCGGTCCAGCCCGATCCCGAGCCTCAGCCCCAGCCAGAACCAGAGCCGGCACCTGAGCCACAGCCAGAAACCGAGATCCTCGAGGCTGAGCTGCCGCCTGTCGATCCCCTGACCGCGCCGCCCCCGATGGACGCGGCGCAGAATCTTCGGGGCCCGCGACGCGACCATCGCGCGACTCAACGCGAGCGCGCACCTTCTACCACCAAGGGCGGGCGCCTGCGCCGCCGGTCGGTGAGCGCCGCGACCCGTGAGTTCCGCTACGCGAGCTACATGTCCGCCTGGGCGAGCAAGGTGGAGCGTATCGGCAACCTCAATTACCCCCAGGCGGCCAAGGAGCAGCGGCTGCACGGCAACCTGATCCTCAACGTGGCGGTGCGCAAGGATGGCAGCGTGGAGAGCATCCGGGTGGTGCGCTCCTCCGGCGAGCCCCTGCTCGACGAGGCGGCCATCAAGATCGTGGAGTTGGCCGCGCCCTTCTCCCCGTTCCCGCCCGACATCGCCGCCGAGACCGACGTGCTCGACATCATGCGCACCTGGCGCTTCCTCAAGAGCGGCGGGCTCGACTGGTAGGCCGTCGCCGGGGCGAGCCCGGCCACGCCGATGCGCGTCCACCCGCCCGCGCGGGCCATCCCGCGATGAGCGTGGGACCCCCTGCTCCGGCAGCCCCGCTCAGCGCGTGCTTGCCACCCCAGTGGGCGATCGGGATACTAGCCCCATGAGCTTTGCCACCTCACTCGCCAATCATTTCCTGATCGCGATGCCGGGTCTTCAGGACCCGAACTTCTCGCGCACGGTCACCTATCTGTGCGAGCACACCGACCAGGGCGCCATGGGGATCGTGATCAACCGCCCGACGGACATCACCCTCGGCGACCTGCTCGGCCAGTTGGAGATCACCACCCGCCTGGACTGGGTGCGCGACACCCCGGTCTATCAGGGCGGCCCGGTGCAAACCGACCGCGGTTTCGTGCTCCACTCGGCGGGCGTGGACTTCGACTCCACCCTGAACGTCACGTCCGATATCAGTGTCACCACCTCCCGCGATGTCCTCGAGGCCATCGCCGGCGGCGAGGGGCCAGAGCGCACCCTGATCGCCCTGGGGTACGCCGGTTGGGGCGGGGGGCAGTTGGAGCAGGAGATGAGCGCCAACTCCTGGCTGAGCGGCCCGGCCGACAGTGAGATCATCTTCCGCCTGGACTCGGAGGCGCGCTGGCTGGCAGCCGCGCGCCTGCTTGGGGTCGATCTCAACCTCCTGAGCGGCGAGGCGGGGCACGCCTGATATCCGGCCGCGCCCCGAGTCCGACCGCCCGCTCGCCGATGACGACCCTGCTCGGGTTCGACTACGGACCCCGCAAGATCGGGGTGGCGGTCGGCCAGTCCGTGACCGGCTCGGCCTCGCCCTTGGTCACCCTGCGCGGGCGCGACGAGCGGCCGGATTGGCCCGGGATCGAGGCCCTGATCCGGGAATGGCAGCCGGTCGCCCTGGTGGTCGGGATGCCCTATCAGATGGACGACACCGAGGCCCCGTGGTCGGCGCGCGTGCACCGCTTCGCCCGCCAATTGAACGGGCGCTTCGGGCTCCCGGTGCACCTGGTCGATGAGCGTCTCACCTCGGTCGAGGCGCGACGTGAGCTGAAATCCCGCCCCGGCCCCAGATCCACGGACAGGCTCCGGGAGGATGCGGTGGCCGCGGCCCTGATCCTGGAAACCTGGCTCTGTGAGCAATCCCCAAAACCCCCAAGTCCCTGACACCCAACCGACGACCCGGCCCTGGAAGGACGCGGGCGAGATCGATGCCGCGATCGCGCGCATGGCCGAGGAGCTCAAGGCGCGCATGGCCGAGCGCGGCGTGCGCGCCCCCCTGCTGATCGGCATTCATACGGGCGGCGTCTGGGTCGCGGAGCGTCTCCAGGGGCTGCTCGGTATCGGCGAGGCCCTCGGCACGCTGGACATCTCCTTCTACCGGGACGACTTCACCCGCATCGGCATGCATCCCCAGGTGAGGCCCTCGCATCTGCCGGTGCCGGTGGAAGACCGTCATCTCATCCTGGTCGACGATGTGCTCCAGACCGGACGCACCATTCGCGCGGCCCTCAATGTCCTGTTCGACTACGGACGTCCCAAGTCGGTCACCCTGGCCGCCCTGGCCGAGCGCGACGGCCGCCAACTGCCCATCGAGCCGAACGTGGTGGGATTCCACGCCCGACTCGGTCAGACCCAGCAGATCAAGCTGACCGGACCCGACCCCCTGACCATGGTCGCCGTCGATGTCCCGCCGAAGGACAAGCGCACGGCCGGGGGCGCCCCGTGAGCACGCCGAATCCCCAGCTCGACGGCCAGGGCAATCTCAAGCACTTCCTCACCATCGAGGGCCTGGACGCGGGGCTCCTCACCGAGATCCTCGACCAGGCCGAGGGCTTCCTCGGGGTCGCCCAGCAGGCCGTGAAGAAGGTTCCCCTGTGCCGGGGCAAGGTGGTCGCCAACCTCTTCTTCGAGACCAGCACGCGGACCCGCACCACCTTCGAGCTGGCGGCCAAGCGCCTGTCGGCGGACGTGCTGAACCTCAACATCGCGACCTCGGCGACCAGCAAGGGCGAGACCCTGCTCGACACCCTGCGCAACCTCGAGGCCATGCATGTGGACATGTTCGTGGTGCGTCACGCGGCGAGCGGGGCGGCCCATTTCATCGCCGCCCATGCGGACCCCCACGTGAGCGTGATCAACGCCGGGGACGGGCGGCATTCGCACCCCACTCAGGGGATGCTCGACATGTTCACCATCCGCCGCCACAAGGGGGCGTTCGAGCCCCTGTGTGTGGCCATCGTGGGCGACATCCTGCACTCGCGGGTGGCGCGCTCCCAGATCGCCGCCCTCAACGCCCTGGGCGCGGGGGAGGTGCGGGTGATCGCGCCGCGCACCCTGATCCCCGCCGAGGCCGAGTCCCTGGGGGTGCGGGTCTTCAACGACCTCCGGGAGGGGGTCCGCGATGCGGACGTGGTGATCATGCTCAGGCTCCAGCGTGAGCGTATGAGCGGGGCCATGCTGCCCAGCGCCCACGAGTACTACCAGCTCTTCGGGCTCACCGAGGAGCGTCTGTCCACGGCCAAACCCGATGCCATCGTGATGCACCCCGGCCCCATCAACCGGGGCGTGGAGATGGACTCGGCCGTGGCCGACGGGCCGCGCTCGGTGATCCTGGAGCAGGTGAGCAACGGCATCGCCATCCGCATGGCCGTGATGTCCATGTGCATCGGCACCCAGAACCTGCGCGCCCAGTCCCTCAACCAATCAGGCGCCCAGTCGGCGGACGGCCCCGAGCCGGGGGTGTCCCATGCCTAGGGCGCACAAGCTCAGCATCCGCAACGGCCGTTTGATCGATCCCGCGAGCGGCACCGATCAGGAGGCGGATCTGCATGTCGCCGATGGGCGCATCCTGGCCGTGGGCGCGGCACCCGCCGGGTTCTTGCCCGACCGCACCCTGGACGCCCGGGGACTCGTGGTCTGCCCTGGATTCGTGGACCTCGCCGCGCGGCTGCGCGAGCCCGGCCATGAGCAGAAGGCCACCATCGCGAGCGAGACGCGGGCCGCCGCGGCCGCCGGCATCACCACCCTGTGCTGCCCGCCCGATACGGTGCCGATCATCGATACCCCGGCGGTCGCCCAGCTCGTGCACCAGACCGCCGAGCGCCACGGGTTCGCGCGGGTGCTGCCCACGGGCGCCATCACCCAGGGCCTCGAGGGCAAACAGATCACCGAGATGGCCGCGCTCAAGCAGGCCGGCTGCCCGGTGCTGAGCCAGGCCGACCGGCCCATCCGCAACACCCAGGTGCTGCGCCGGGCGCTGGAGTATGCCTCCACCTTCGGGATCACCCTGTTCCTTCAGCCGCTCGACCCCGATCTCGCCGAGGGCGGCTGCGCCCACGAGGGCCGGGTCGCCACCCGCCTGGGCCTGCCGGGCATCCCCGAGGCAGCGGAGACTGTGGCCGTCGCCCGCGCCCTGGCGCTCGCCGAGCAGACCGGGGCGCGGATCCATTTCCGGGGTCTATCGAGCGCGCGGGGCGCCGAGATGCTCGCCGATGCGCGCCGTCGGGGCGTCCCGGCGAGCGCGGATGTGGCCATGCATCAGCTCTTCCTCACCGAGGACGACCTCGACGGCTTCCGCTCCGACTGCCACGTGATCCCGCCCCTCCGCACCCTCGCCGACCGCAACGCCCTGCGCATCGCCGTCGCCGAGGGGGCCGTCTCCGCGGTCTGCTCGGATCACCAGCCCCACGACGCCGACGCCAAGGAGGCGCCCTTCCCCGAGACCGCCCCCGGCATCTCCGCCCTGGAGACCCTGCTGCCGCTCGGGCTGCGCCTGGTCGCCGAGGGTGTGCTGGACCTGCCCACCTTGATCGCCCGGCTCACGGTCGGCCCTGCCGAGATCCTCGGCCATCCCCCCGGGCGAGACCTGGGCTGCATCCGTCCCGGCCGACCGGCCGATGTCTGCGTCTTCGATCCCGCGGAACCCTGGGTCGCAAGCACCGAGACCCTGTGGAGCCACGGCGACAACTCCCCCTTCCTCGGCGCCACGCTCAACGGCCGCGTGCGCTGGACGCTGCTGGGCGGACGGTTGGTTCAGGACGGCGACTAAGCGAGCCCGCCGCGGTCGACCCAAGGCGAGATGCCTGCACCGTCGAGTGCTCGACTGACGGGATGCAATCGCGCAGCTCGCTGAGCGCTCACTCGCCGACGAAGATCGCCGTCTCCTCGAATGCGTGGCCTGTCTCGTCGTCGGCTGATTGCTCCTCTGCAAGCCTGAGCCCGATCTGTGTGTTGGTCGGGCCCGCGTGGCGCGGGAATACCGGGTCGGAGTCGAAGGTGGAGGTGATGTCAACGATGACGCTGGGGTGGCGGTGAGCGGTTGCCGCCGGATAGAGAACCGGGGTGGCGGCGGTGTCGATCTGGTCGAAGAAGACCTGCACGCGCCGGCCCTCGGAGGTCGTCCCGCTGCCCGCTTCGACTGCGATCCAGCTCAGGGTTTCATTGACGTGTCCGTCGGACTTGGACTCCTGCTCGTCCATGGCCAGATCGAAGCCTAGCGTGCTGCGGTTGTCGATGCGGGTGGTGACAGTGTCCTCACCCTCAAAGGTCATGACACTCGCTAAGACCGCGGGGTCGCTGAAGACGGCGTTGAAAAGGACCTCCTGCCACTGTCCGGCGCGGCCAAGGGCGTTGGTGACCAGTGCTCCGGCCTCGACGGTAAGTCCGCCGAGCTGGTGCTGGCCGGCCTCGCTGACCAGGTAGAAGACATCCTCGCTGGTGTGCCAGTTGTCCAGGTAATTCCACTCCTGGTAGCGCAGCTGCGCGTGTTCGGCGCTGACCGCCTGCAAGCGGATGACCCCAGGGTGGCCTCCGTTGCTGGAGGCCGGTTTGGCCACCAGCACCGGGTTGGTGTAGGCCTTCGCAAACGGCAGGACCCGCCAGGTGTGGTCGATCCCTCGGATAACGCCCCACTCCATCGGGGCGTCAGCGGTTGGCTCCAGCCGGCGCAGAGCGGTGGTGTCGCCACCGTTGTTGCTGACCTGCTGGGCCAGGATCTGGTCGCGGAAGGCCAGCAAGTGCAGGGTCTCATCGACATGGTCGACCTCGTTGTCGGCGGACCGCTCCTCTTCGACCTTGAGGCGCTGGCTCAGCACCGGGCTCCAGCGCTCGTCACCGTTGAAGGTCTGGACCAGATAGGGCACCGGTACCCCGTTAAGGGCCAACACCCCACTGGCCGCAGGGCTGCCGACGGCGAGGTAGCCGATGGTCTCGATGGCGTGCCCGTCCATCAGGGCCTCCTCCTCGAAAAGGGCGGCCTCGAAGCCGTCGGACCTGAGGTCGCGTGCCCGCACCGAGACGGCCTGGCTGCCGTTCGCGGTCTGCACGGTCAGGAACAGGTGTGGCGGCGCGGCAAATGCTTGCGTGAAGCGCGTTTCTTCCCAGATACCGGTACCACCGAGATCGAGGGTGCCAATCTCCCAAACCGAACCGTCGGACACTGTGTGCCGGCCGGGTTGCAGCACCAGGTAGCCGATGTCTTCGATGGCGTGATAGCCGTCACCGAGGTCGCGCTGGCGGTAGTCCCACTCCTGGAACCTGAGCTCGAACCCGAGCCCGCTGACATTGCGAAGGCGCACCACACCGGGATCGGCTCCACGGTAGGTCGGTGGGCCGGCGATGACCACGGCGTTCGGGGTAGCCGGATGGTGCGTCGACGAAGGTCCATGCGTGGTTTGCCCGCGCAGCGGCGTCCGGTAGCCATATCGGAATCGATTCGAGCGCTGTCAATGCGGCGTCGGCGTCGATGAGTCCGGAACCACTGTCGTTGTCATAGCCTTCCCCCGTCGCCGTGCCCGTGTTGCGCGCCAGGATGTCGATGGCGCTAGCCTGCAGCACGGCTGTGACCTGCGCTGGCGTCAGCATTGGGTCCACCTCGCGCATCAGGGCGGCGACTGCCGCGGCGTGGGGAGCCGCGGCCGAAGTGCCAAAGAAATTCGGGAAGCCGTCCGGCTCGTAGTCGTTCCCGAAAAAAGTGTTGTTACCACCATCCGGCGCGCTGAATTCTGGCTTCTGGCGCAAGTCGTCAATCGGATTCCCGGCTGTGTCGAACAGGATCGGCGTGTTGCCCGCGGATGAATAGGAGTTGAGCAACGGGGGATCTAGCCCGAACGCCGGAGTGAAGAAATAAGCGGAGGCCCCGACCGCGTTGGCTCCGGCAGCGTTAGCATGACCGTAAATGGTTCCTGCATTGGTCCCAGGGTACGTCTCGGCGAAGGCGATGGCGCCGAAGACGACCAGCTTCACGGGGTCAGGAGGGGGCCCAGCCCGGCGTTCGATGGAGATTTCGAGCGCCCCGTTCCCAAGGATAGCGGTGCCTTCCAGAGGGTCACGCCCTGTATTGAGATCGTTCGAGCACGCAAAAGGAGACGCGGCGCCTGGAGGGAAGTAGAAACAGATGTCCAGGTCGGTGCCAGCGCCGGGTGGCCCGCTCACCGAGAAGAAGGGGTCCTGCCATTGCATGATGTAGGTGGAGTCGTCTTCCTGCTGGATGGTCAGACGGGTGTCCTGGTTAGGACCGGGGTCGAAATCATGCAGCTCACCGCCGACCGGACCCGTCTGCCCCGATCCGTCGAACGCGGCCTCATAGGCCTCCCGGCCGTTGTTGCCGGCGGATGAGAAATAGGCGACGCCCTCCGCGGCGACGCTGTCCACCGCCTGGGCGACGACGCCATCCTGAAACATCGGTTCCGCGAGGTAGATGACGTCGTCGACGATGATCGTGGAACCGGCGGAGGCCAGTTCGATGATGCCTTGTGCAAAGTCGGCCTCGCCGTTGAAGGCCGTGTGAAAGGCGAGCCTGGCACCAGGGGCTACGTCGTAAAGGATCTGGGCCATGGCGCGACCCTCGTCGCTCCCGGGGCAGGCGGTATCGTCCAGGATGGTGACGCCAGACGGCAGGTCCCCGCCGGCCTGATCCGCAGCGTAGCTGCCGTCCCCGGAGCAGTCGAAGCTGTCCGAGAGCACTCCGATAGTCGAGCCCGTTCCTTCGACGCCACGGTTCGTTCGGGCCGGCTGCGAGTGTTGTGCCGCGTCCCCTTGGCTGGTCACCACGCCGCTCCGGGTCGTGGCCAGCGCCGGCCGGGCGAACTGCAGGCTTCCGAGCCCTTCCAAGGTTGGGAGCCGACCCAGCGGCACTCTCGCGGAGACGATCCTGCCCGCGACCGCGGTGACCGCGGCTCCCATTGACTCGAGTGCGGCCTTGAGGGTCCCGGTCTCCGTGGCGATGGCGTCGATCACCACCCTGTTGTCGACCAAGGTTGCCGCCGTCTGCTGCGACCTGAAGGTGCCGGGCGCTGCGGTGCCCTTGGCCACCGCCTGGTTAAACGCCTGAAACTCCAGTGCGAGGGTGTTCAATCCCAGCGTGAGCTTGGTGGCCGACTTCGCGGTGGTCTCCGTGCTGGCGATGGCGACCCCCTGTGCCTGCGCCTTGCCTGCGCCGATGCTGTCGATCCGCATGACGTCGATTGCGAGTGCCGTCTGCCCGCAGAGAGCCGGGGTTATCGCGAGGACACATGCAACCCGAACCGATTGCGAAGGCCGAGCCCCTCTAGATAACGGTTTTGCGTCCATCGTCTTGCCTCTTCCGGTATGCAGCTTTCCGTGGGCTTGAGCGGCTCAATCCATCAACTGGATGGCGGCGCCCAGCACCTTGTCATCCTCGATGGGCCCGTCGGGCACAGGATGTCGGGGTTCGCCGGATATTTTTTTGGGGTCAGGGTCATGAGATCGAGACACGCAGCATGGACGAGATGACCGGCGTGCAGGCACTCGAACGGGCCGCCGCGTCCTCGCCGATGCGCCCCGGCCTGGTCGAGTGGCGCGAGTTGGAGTACATCCGCCATGGCACCCTGACCCTGATCGCAGCCTTCGATGTGGTCACCGGCAAGGTCACCTACTATCTCGGCCCGCTCCGTACCGAGCAGGACTTCACGCTCTGGATGGCGCAACTGCTGGCGCAACGCAGCGCCGCCACCCTATGGCACCTGATCACGGACAACCTCAACATCCACCGCTCGGAGGCTGTGGTGCACGTCGCCGCCTGCGGGCTCGACATCGACCTCCGCGTCACAGGCAAGTGCGGCGTCCTCAAGTCCATGGCCACCCGGGAGCGCTTCCTGCGCGACCCGACTCATCGCATCGTCTGCCACTTCACGCCCAAGCATGCCTCGTGGCTCGCCCGATCGAGATGTGGTTCTCCATCCTCGGGCGGAAAGTCATCCGCCCCGGCAACTTCCGCTCCCTCGATGACTTGCGTCACAGGCCCTGCACCTTCATCGATACCTTCAACGAAACCCTGCCCAAACCGTTCCGCTGGACCTACACCGGCAAGCCGCTGGTAGCCTGAATGCCTCGCTGGCCCCGGTACTTTCAAAGCGCGGCACTAGGCTGCGTGCTGGTCGTGGGCGCCGCGAGCGCCTGCTAGTCAGTCTATGTCCTCGATGAGCACTGCGCCATCGCCTAGGGCGCAGCCTGCGGTCAGTCGCAGTATTGGCCACAAAACTACGGAGAATACTCCGCGATCTGCCAGCGCAATGGTTCGGTCCTAAGTACCGGCTCCATTCTCCGTCTACGCACGCCAGGATCCTTGTCCTACGGACGGTGGCACGGCGGGCACGAGTGGCACCGTCTGGCGAGCCTATGCGCGGCGGATGACGGGCAATAACAATGCCGTTAACTTAGCGCCAAGACACTGAAATTGTTCGAGTGTCGACTCGACACTCAACCTGGAGCGCAGGCATGACGAAGCAAGCGGTGACGGAGAAGTTTACGGTCATTTAATTCTGTTTATGCCGGTATACGGCAGGCTTTGGCGTGCCCCGACGTGATCGCGCGTTTCCGCCTGCATCCGAAGGCATTCACCCGGCAGCGCGAGCTGCCCTTCCACCGTTTGGTGGCAGTGATGATCAACCTGCGCAAGGGCGGCACCGAGCTGGAGCTCGGGGGCTTCTTCGCGACCTTGCTCGGCGTGATCGTGAGCCTTGCCGTGCCGACGTGGGCGGCCTTCAGCAAGGCCCGCAAGCACATCTCGGAGCAGCTGTTCGTGTACCTCAACGGCCAAGCGATCGAGATCTTCTACGCGGGCTGGTCGACGCCGCTGTGGCAAGGGTTTCGGCTGTCTGGGACAGCGATGAGCCCGAAACCGTGGTCACGCCGGTCCCGTCCGCCGAGCAGCGCCGGGCCTGCCGCGACCAAGCTGTATCCGCCGAGCCGATGCGCGTGCGTTTGGGGCGCGTGCGCTTGACGGGCGGCGAGACCGAGGTTTTGGCCACCTCGGTGCTGGACGCCGAGCGCATCCCCGCGCGGCCGTTCGCCCAGCTCTACCACAAGCGCCGGGGCGTGGAGGAGCATTAGAAGCGCCAGAAGCGGTGGGCCGAGATCGAGACCTTCTCCGGGCGCTCGCTGCTGGCGATCCGCCAGGATATCCACGCGAAGATCCTGGCGATGAACCTCGCCGCCATGGTGGGCAACGTCGCCCAACTGTTCGCCGAGCGACGCTTTGCACAACGCAAGCGCCACTACCAAGTCCGCGCCTCCAGCACGCTCTCGGCGATGAACAACAGCCTCGTGCGCCTGCTCTTCGCCAACCCCGATGAACGCCGCGACCTCCTGGCGCTCATCACGCAAAGCGCTGTCCAGCGCCGTGGAAGCGGTTCGCTCTGATCGCAGCTTCCCGCGCCGCAATCCCGCCAAGCTCAAGCCGGGATTTCACCAGGCGTACAAGCGGACGGCTTAAGTTGACGGCATCGGGGTTCGGGGAGGTATCTCGGGGCAAGCGCGGGAAACAAATTTAGCCGGTGGGTTATTTTGCGGGGTGTATACTCAATACATGTTTGACGGCGCGGGTCGTGACACCGTTTGCCTTTATGTTCTGCAGATGCGAATCTAACGTCTTTCCGGCATAGAGCCGGCTAGCGATTCGAGAATGTCTGGCCCTGCGTTGCGTGCATGGGGGCGCCGCGGATGGCGTTTTCCTTCGTATTGCTCAATGGTGAATGATTTTTTCCTTAGATTGTATCCAAGAAGACCCCGGGTAGGAATTGCCCTGCCGTGATCAAAGCGTACGAGCAATAGGAGGTTGCGCGGTTTTTCGCTTTCGAGAATGCCGTCGAGGAATGCTCTGCCGCCAACGGACGGTTCTCCGACCCTCACTATGTCAAGAACGCGTCGGGCAATGAGTATTTCCAGGACTCATGGATCGATTGAGAAGGCTACCGGGCGCCCGTCACCAGCACTGACAAGGTCGGTGTCGCCGAGGGATCGGTCCCTTCTCTCAAGGACACGCGCAAGCCGAAGAACCGCTGCCCGATGCGCTGATTGAGGCGCTTGCTCGGCCCTCACGATCCCTCTGACGGCCTCGCGCGAATCCCGGCGCGAGACGCGAGTCGATTCCAAACATTGTGGAAATCGCGTCGCTTCAGGAGCGCCACTCCGGGATTGACCGCGTTCTGTTGCCGTTTTTCGTGACCCTCCGAAGATCGGATTGGCGTCACTTCCACATGACCACTCAGGAGCAGTCATGATCACACGTATGGACCTTCGGCGATCCCTGGCGGCGCTATTGGGCGCCACCCTGATCGCAACTACCAGTGTCAGCCTCGCGTTCAACATGGGCAACATGATGAATCCATCCAAGTGGATGGGAGGGGATCGGGATCGCGGCGGCTATAGCGATGAGGGTGGCTGGGATGGACCGGGCTATGGCGGACCCGGCGGCGGCTACGGTGGGCCGGGATACGGTGGCTATGGCGGGCCGGGATACGGCGGATATGGTGCGCCGGGCGGTTACGGCGCGCCCGGTGGTTATGGCGGTCCCGGGTACGGATACGGTGGTCCGGGGGGCTATGGGGCTCCTGGGTATGGGTACGGGGCTCCGGGTAGCTATGGATCGGCGCCCATGGCCGCGCCGTCGCCCGCCGGAGGAAACATGCCCGTCTACGGTGCCCCGTCCACCGATGGGCAGGCGGAGATCGAGCGGTTGAGAGAGCGGGTCAGGGCGCTCGAGGGCGCTGGCCGCGGGCGCTGATCTGCTCTTCCCCTGCGGGGCCCGATCGTTCGAGCCCCCTTGCCCTTGGTGCCTAGTGAAACGCGGCAAAGGGCGGTTACGTGCCATCCCACCTGTCGCTGACTTGTCGACCAAGGCATCGGTACTCCCTGCGTCCCAGTCGGCATCGACCCGCCGCCGACCGGGGCCGTCCTCACCTGCCCTTCGCCCATCCGCTCCTACCTGCGTTCACCCACTCCACGGGCGGACGCGTCTCAACTTGAGGTGTTGCTGATGATGATCGAGTCGACCGGTACTTTGGAATCTCGTCGCGCCCTGGCTCTACAGGATGGGCTCACCGATCTCGGGCATCTTCCGGACCGTATCCGGCAGGTCGCCCAGTTTTGGGGCGGCTCTGCGCGAGACGCCCGGCCGCCCTATGACCTCACGCGAAGGGATGGGATGACCGCCGACATCGACGCGCTACGCCTGTCGATCACCAAGGTCCATGACCTGAAGGTGAGGGGCGAGCTGCTTGGTTGGCTGAACAGCCGCATCGCGTAGGGATCACTGCCCTGGTTTCGTGCCGCGCGCAGCGTCGCGCGTCCCGGGCTAGGAGCCCCCTACAAAGCCGCCCTTCGAGTCCTTGGAGTGGATCGGGTGCCCCAGGCCGGGTTCGAAGCGCGAACGGCCTGCCCGCGTGTGGGGAGGGTTGGGCAATTCTGATCATTCGTCGCCGGGAGCGACGACCAATTGCTCCCTCACCCCTCGTGGGGGGGGGAGGGGCATAGCCCCGCCGCGTCGGTGGGACCATTCTGCAACTGACCCAGATGTGGCGCGCTATTCACCTTGCCGTTCGCGGCCCAATGACCTCAAAGCAACGCAGACGATGACCGCGTTTGATGCGATAAGTAAAGAAATCCCCGCGGTCGATGGTGAAGACCTTTTCCTGTTGCAAGGTCTCGGCAAGCACAACCAGCGAGGCGTCGGCCAAGTCCATGGGGTGGTCGGCGTACTGCACCATGCGCTCGAAGGCCAGGTGCAGCGAGGCGTCGTCGAGGTGCCAGACCGGGAGCCCGCCGCGCGTGATGAAGTCCATCAGCCGCTGCGCGCCCGTGCTGGCAGGGGAGAGCAGGTGGAAGGCCTCGGTGAGCACGGGCGTGGTGGTGCAGAGCGGCTCGTCGATCTGCTCGAGGATGGCGGCGCAGGCGCTGTGGTCAGGGTCTTTCGGATCGAAGAGTGCGACGAGCGGCCCGGTATCGACCAGGATCATCGGCGGTGCTTCTGCCGGATCACGTCGTAGAGGGCCCCCTTCGCTTCTCGGCCGGGTGCCTGCGCATAACCGCCCTCGCCGAGATCGAGCTCACGGTAGACGTCATAGGGTCGGCGGACAGCACTGGCCAGCGCATCCGACTCGTAGGCGCTCAAGCCACGCTTGAGCACCTCGGATATGGACAGGCCCGTAACAGCCCGCAACCGCTGTAGAATCTTTTCGGCCTCGTCGTCGAGTCGAACGGTTCGCGTGCCCATAGCGACATCCGTCAAAAAAGAAGAATACGCAATGTAATACGCCGGTCAGGGCGGCGCAATCGCCGGCGGGTTGTTCGCCAGGGCAAACCGTTCTAGTCCGAGGCTCCACGCTTCACCTTCAATGGCATTGTTGGCTAGCTCGCGGTGCCCCACGCCGGCCCTCACGCGCGAGTGGCGACGCGGGATGGTGGTCAGTGCTCGTGGCGATGCGCCCGATCCGGGAGCTGTCGGTACTCGGAGCAGCGCCTGGGGGTGGGGACGCCCTTGCCCGGGTTGAGCAGGGCGAGGGGATCGAAGGCGGCCTTGACCGCGTGGAACTGGGCCAGCTCCGCGGGGCTGAACTGGACGCACATCTGGTTGATCTTCTCGATGCCGACGCCGTGCTCGCCGGTGATGGTGCCGCCCACCTCGACGCATAGCTCCAGGATTCGGCCCCCCAGCTCCTCCGTGCGCTCCAGCTCCCCCGGCTTATTGGCGTCGAACAGGATCAAGGGGTGCATGTTGCCGTCGCCGGCGTGGAAGACGTTGGCGACCTTGAGCCCGTACTCCTCGGAAAGCTCCGCGGTACGCCGCAGCACCTCTGGCAATGCACGGCGCGGGATGGTGCCGTCCATGCAGTAGTAGTCGGGTGAGATCCGGCCCACCGCCGGAAAGGCGGATTTTCGCCCCTGCCAGAAGCGCTGGCGCTCGGCGTCGTTCTGGGAGGTGCGCACCTCCGTGGCGCCGCTCGCGAGCAGCAGCTCGCGGACCCGCATCACCAGCTCCGAGACCTCCTGGTTGGTCCCGTCCAGCTCGCAGATGAGCAGCGCGGCGGCGTCGGTGGGATAGCCGGCGTGCACGAAGTCCTCGGCGGCCTGGATGGCGGGTCCGTCCATCATCTCCAGACCCGCCGGGATGATGCCGGCGGCGATGATGTCGCCCACCGCGCGCCCCGCCTTCTCCACATCGTCGTAGGCGGCGAGCAGGGCCTGTGCCCGGTCTGGGGCGGGCAGGAGCTTGACCGTCACCTCCACGGTGACGCCGAGCATCCCTTCGGAGCCGATGTAGAGCGCCAGCAGGTCGTAGCCGGGTGAATCCAGGGCCTCGGAGCCCAGGGTGATCAGCTCGCCCTCCATGGTCACGAGCTTCACCGCCAGCACGTTGTGCACCGTGAGCCCGTACTTGAGGCAGTGCACCCCGCCCGAGTTCTCCGCCACGTTGCCGCCGATGGTGCAGGCGATCTGGCTCGAGGGATCGGGGGCGTAATAGAGCCCGTGGGTGGCCGCGGCCTGGGTGATGGCGAGGTTCCGCACACCGGGCTCAACACGTGCGGTGCGGGCCTCGGGGTCGAGTGCCAGGATGCGGTTGAAGCGGGCGAGGCTCAGCACGATGCCATCGCCTAGCGGTAGGGCGCCACCGGAGAGGCCGGTGCCCGCGCCGCGGGCCACCACCGGGATCTGCCGCTGGTGACAGAGCCGCATCACCTGCTGCACCTCGGCCACCGTGCGCGGCAAGACCACCAGGAGCGGCAACTGGCGGTAGGCGGAGAGGCCGTCACACTCGTAGGGCCGCACCTCCTCCTCGTGCTCGAGCACCGAATCGTCCGGCAGGAAGCGGCGCAGCTCGGCGACCAGTTCCGCGCGCGTGGCACACAGCTTGGGGTCGCGGAAATCGGCGATTGGGGGTTGGAGTAGGCTCATGGTGTCGGCCCGCGAGCGGTTCTCGCTCGTTCGTTTCGAGGCGGCCAAGGGTAGCACCCCGGGTCAGATCTGAAATCCGTTACCGTGAAAATGGCCGGAGGCGCTCCTTTGATGCGTCGATGTCGGGCTGAAGCCCGACCCACAGCGGCGGCGTGGGTTGGACTTCAGTCCGACACAATCATTCCCTCCCTATCGGGGATGGGCAATGCTGATCATTCTTCGCCGGGAGCGACGCCCTGTTCCCCCTCACCCCTCGTGGGGGAGGGTTGGGGAGGGGGGCAACCCTTCAAGGCACCTGATGTTTTCATCTTCCGGGGCGACACAGGTGTCATGCAGGGTTAGGCCGAGCCCATTCGGGCCGCAACGCCGTGGGCGCTCATCAACCGTAGACCAGCCGCGGCAGCCACAGGATGAGTCCGGGCAGTAGGACGCAGAGCATCAGCCCGACCGCCTGGAGTGCCAGGAACACCAGGGACGAGCGGAAGATGGTCGCCATGGTGATCTCGGGCGGGCAGACCCCCTTGATGTAGAAGAGTGCATAGCCGAAGGGCGGGCTCAGGAAGGACATCTGCATGTTGATGAGATAGAGCACGCCGAACCAAAGGGCCACCTTGTCGCCCGGCACCGGGGGCAGGCCGAACAAGCCGTCGAAGGTGAGCGACTTGATGATGGGCACGAAGATGGGCACCGCGAGCAGCAGGATGCCCACCCAGTCCAGGAACATCCCCAGGATGACCAACAGCACCATCATCAGGAACAGGATCCCGTAGGGCGAGAGCCCGGTGCCGAGGATGGTCTCGGTGATGAAGGCCTGGCCGCCCTGGAGGATGTAGAAGCCGACGAAGATCGAGGCCCCGAAGATGATCCAGAGCACCATGGACGAGGCCTTGACCGTGGTGACCGAGGCCTCCTTCAGCGCGTCGAGGCTGAAGCGGCGATGCATCATGGCGACGACGATGGCGCCGAAGGAGCCGATCCCCGCTGCCTCCACCGGGGTGGCGACCCCGGCGAACAGCAGCCCCAGCACCAGCAGCACCAGCAGGATGGGCGCGATCAGGCGCGGCAGGAGCATGAGCTTGCCGCCGAGCCCCAGACGCTCCTCCGGTGGCAGGGCCCGGCCAAGCGTCGGGTTGATCCAGGCGCGCAGCAGCACGTACGCGATATAGATGCCTGATAGCAGGAGCCCAGGGACCACGGCCCCGAGATAGAGCTCGCCCACGGATTGCTGGGCCACCACCGCATAGAGGATGGCCAGGATCGAGGGCGGGATCAGGATGCCCAGGGTGCCGCCGGCCATGATGGAGCCGAGCGCGATCTGCTGGTCGTACTGGCGCTTGAGCATGGCGGGCAGGGCGATCAGGCCCATGGTGACCACCGCCGCGCCGATCACGCCCACCATGGCCGCGAGGATGGTGGCCGCCAGGATGGTGGCGGCCGCGAGCCCCCCGTTGAGACCGCCCATCCACTTGTAGACCACGTCGAACATCTCGTCGATCAGGCCGGCGCGCTCCAGCATCGCCGCCATGAAGATGAAGAGCGGGATGGCCGCCAGGTCCGAGTTGGTCATCATCGGGAAGATGCGGGTGGGGATGATGTTCAGCATGAAGGCATCGCCCACCAGGTAGATGAAGACCACCCCGAGCCCGCCGGTCACGAACGCCAGCGGCAGCCCCGCCATCAGGAGCACCAGCAGGCTCCCGAACATGATCACCGTCAGGGTCGCGATGTCGGTGTCGGCGAGGATCCCCGCGGTGCGGAAGAGGAAGACCTCCTCGCCGTAGGGGTCGTAGAAGAGGATGTTGACCAGCTCGACCAGGGTCACCAGTGCCAGGGAGCCGGTGGCCACGATCAGGAGCAGGGTGCCCCAGCTCAATCCGCGGCGGGGGGCGGGGCCGGTGCCGTCGTGTGGCAGGACGCTGCTCATGTCAGCCGCACCTCCCCGAGACGCCGGTACAGGATGATGTCCTTGGCGAGCTTTGAGATGCCCGCCAGGATCAGCAGCACCGATCCCAGCACCATGACCCCTTTGACCGGCCAGTACTGGATGCCCCAGGTCTCCACCGTGGTCTCCTTCATGACGAAGGAATCGTGGAAGAAGGTCCAACTGGTGCCGAGCAGGGCCAGGGCGAAGATGAAGAAGAAGACCGAGGTGAAGATGTCCATGCCCACCCGCCCGCGCTCGGAGAGCTTGGCGTAGAGCACGTCCACGCGCACATGGGAGCCGTGCAGCAGGGCGTAGCCGCCGGCCACCAGGTACTGCATGCCGAACAGCAGGTAGGCGGCCTCGTGCACCCAGATGGTGGGCGCGTTGAACAGATAGCGGGCCACCACCTCGTAGAAATAGACGACCACGGCGTTGATGGTCCAGAAGGCCACGAAGACGCCGGATTGCTCAGAGATCCAATCGATGACGCGCGTAAACCCGTTGCCGGCGAAATGGACCGTCGGGTCCTCCTCGGCCAGGACCTCGATCGGCTCATGGTCCTCGATGGGCTGGCCGGAGCGCCGCTCCAGCCAGGTGGACAGCAGCATCAGCACGGGGGGCATGAGCATCAGCCAGCCCCAGTAGCCCCAGTGGGGCAGGACGAACCCAAAACCTTCCAGCTCGGACATGACGGCATCCTCGGGTGGGAACCGCGCGCACGGCGCCGATGAAGGCGGCGCGCGCGGGCCGACGGCGCATGGATGGGCCCGGCGCCGCGCGCCGGGCGGCCCGGATCAGGCGAGACCCTGGAGGTCGGCCTCGGACACGTAGCCCATGATGTCGTTCTTCATGTAGCCGAGCTGGAGGTCGAAGACCCGGCGGGCGTCCGCGTCCTTGTTGGCCCAGTTGAACCAGACTGGGATCGCGGCCTTTCGGAACTCGGCCACGTCCTCGGGGCTCAAGCGTGACACCACGCTGCCGCTTTTGATGAACTCATCCATGGCGGTCATGTTGCGCTTCTGGATGGCGACGAAGTGGTCGCGCGAGTAGGTGTAGACCTGCTCCTCGACGAACTCCTGCATCTTGGGATCGAGCCGCTCCCAGGCGCGCACGTTGACGGTCAGGTCCATGAGGTCCACCGGCTGGTAGATCGACATGGTCCCCGGAGGGCCGAAGAGGATGTACTTGGTGACCTGACCGAAGCCGAGGTCCCAGTTGACGGCCGGGCCGACATAGTCCGCGGCGTCGATGGTGCCCTTCTCCAGGGCCGGAAAGATGTCGGAGCCTGGCAGGGAGACGGTCGAGACCCCGAACTTCTGGAAGACCTCCGCCACCATGCCGCCGGGTAGGCGGATCTTCATCCCCTTGAGGTCGGCCAGGCTGTTCACCGGCTTCTTGGAATGGATGATGTTTGCGTCATGCTGGATGGGTCCGACATAGACGAGTCCGCTCTTGCGATAGATCTCGCGGGCCATCTCCAGCATGCCCAGCCCGTAGAACATGGTCTCCCACTGCATGGGCTGGTCAGGGCCGGCCGGATAGGAGCTGAGGAAGACCGACGCCGGGATCTTGCCCGCCCAATAGAGGGTGAAGGGGTTCATCCCCTGGATGACGCCATTGCGCACGGCATCGAAGAGGGCGTTGTTGTCCGCCGCCACCGATTTGGCCGCGAAGGGCTTGATCTCCAGCGCCCCGCCGGACTTCTCCTTGATGCTGTTGGCCCAGGTCTCGAACAGGGTGTAGCCGGTGGTGCCTGCGTCCCAGGTGGTCTGGACCTTCCAGACCTGGGTCTCGGCGGCCTCGGCGTTGCGGATGAAGGGGGCGCCGATCACGGCGGTGGTGCCGACGGCCGCGGCGGCCGACAGGAAGCCCCGGCGGTTGACGCCGGCCTGCCCCTTCGCGCCCCCCAGGGCCTGCTCTTGGGTCTGGGGCTGGGTCGGCTCCCCGGCGCCTCGGTTTTGATCTGTCATCAGTGGCTCCTTTGGTGGTTGTTGGCGCGGTCCCTGTCTCTCGGGGTCCGCGCCTTGTCGTGCGGATTCCGCGGGATCGCTCCCGCAGACAAAGGAGTATGGGCTTGAATGCCGCGAACCGCAGCCCCGCGGCCCTTTGAATCGGGAAAGCGCTGAGCCCGTCAGGCCGGGGTGGGGTGGGACGCGAGGCTCGCACGCCCCGCCGCTCGACCTTGGGGCGGTCGGGGAGATGGCGGTGAATGCGCCATGCCTGCGGACGATGAGGGCTTGCCGGGGAGCGGCTCTCGTGGGAGACGCCGAACAATCCCATGCTTGGCCCGGACGGGAAGCGCGTTGGATCCGCGCCTGGGGTCGTGCAGCTTGGTCGGAGGGGACCGCGGCGGGGGCGGCCGCGGGCACGAGGCCCGCGGCGCGCAGGGGTCAGGCGCGGCGGCGCAGGAGTCCGGTGACGGCAAGCCCCAGGCCGAAGAGGGCCAGGGTGGCGGGGATAGGAACGTAGGAGGCATCGCCGCCGGCGTCGACGAACATCCAGATGGTGGCGGACTCCCCGGCCGCCACGTTGACTGAGAAGGTGCCGCTGCCGTCCAGACCATCGTCCTCCAAGGCACCCAGGGCGGCATAGACGATCTCGTCGAGGATCGAGTCGAGGTCCCAGAAGAGCTCAACGCGGGCGAAGGCGTTGGCGGTCGACGCCCCGGAGGCCTGGGCCATGACGGAGGCGAAGATGCCGTAGAGATAGCTGAACTCCAGATCGACATCGCTGCCGGTGGTGTTCTCGATCTCGATGGCGCCCTCGGTAAAGAGGGTGGCGCTCACCGCTGCGGTGCCGTACCCCGGGGCGAAGGCGTCGCCGATCGAGGTCAGGGTGGTCCCGAGCATCTCGTTGGCGGGGTCTTCCAGCAGGGCGTCGTTGTCGAAGAAGGAGGTCGGCGGGTTGGACGCCAAGCCGTCATCGAAGATCACGTCGTTGAACCAGTTGACGATGACGCCGCTGGTGGGATTGAGCAACGCCACGTCGGCGAAGGCGCTGGCGCTGAAGCTGCCCGCCTGGGCGCCGGGCAGCCAGAGTAGACCGCCCAAGGCGGCCGCGGACGCGAGGCCGCGAAGGGGATGCGTGGATCTCATGTTGGGGGTTCCATTGGGAGGATTGGGGGGACTCTGGGGAGGGGCGGCGCGGCCGCTCCCTCCCCGGACGGGCTGCCTCAGAGGCCGCCGATCTCGCCGCCGTCATCGCGGGTGATGACGATGGTGGCCGAGCGCGGGCGGGCGCCACGGTCCGGCCAGTCGCTCACCGCGGTGGGGTTGGCGGTGGTGCCGCCCTCGCCCGGGTGCTGGAGGTTCACGAATAGGGTCTTGAGGTCGGGGGTGGCGGTGACGCCAGTCACCTCACAGCCGCGCGGACCGGTGAGGAAGCGGCGGATCTCGCCCGTCTCGGGGTCGGCGCACAGCATCTGGTTGGTGCCGATGTTCTCGTTGACACCGCCCGCGTCGTAGCTGGAGCTGCTGGTGGTGGCGTCGGTCTGGATCCACAGCCGGCCGGCGGAGTCGAACCAGAGTCCGTCGGGGCTGTTGAAGTCGTCGCCGTTGACGTTGCCCTGCTCGTTGGCGTTGGCGCGGTCGCGGTCGCCCGCCAGGACGAAGATGTCCCAGGTGAAGGTGGTCGCGGTGTTGTCCTCGCCGTCTTCATCCCAGCGGATGATGTGGCCGAAGTTGTTGATCGCGCGCGGGTTGGCGTCGTCCACCGGGGGACGGGCGGAGCCCGCGCTGGTGGTGCCGTCGGGGTTGTTGACCGACGCGGGCGTGGTGCCGCGGCGGTTGTTGTTGGTGAGGGTGCAGTAGACGCTCGAGGGCTTGGCGGTGTTGGCGCTGATCCACTCCGGGCGGTCCATCATGGTGGCGCCGACGGCGTCCGCGGCCTGACGGGTCTTGATGCAGATCTCGGCCTGGGTCCAGGCGGCAAGCTCCGCGGTAGAGGGAGACAGCTCGATCCACTCGCCCGTGCCGCCATCGTTGAATTTGGCCACGTAGAGGGTGCCGGAATCCAGCAGGTCCATGTTCGCGCGGCGGTTGGTCGGGTTGTAGGTGCCGTCGGTGACGAACTTGTAGATGTACTCGTTGCGCTCGTCGTCACCCATGTAGACGACCACCTTGCCGTTGCCGGCGACCACGTGCTCGGCGTTCTCGTGCTTGAGACGGCCGAGTGCGGTGCGCTTCTTGGGCATGCTGCGCGGGCTCATGGGGTCGATCTCGACCACATAGCCGAAGCGATGGGGCTCGTTGGGGTTCTCGTCGGCGAGGAAGCGCGGGTCGTGCTCGTGCCAGCGGTATCCGAAGCCGGTCTGGCTGATGCCGTAGCGGGACTGGCCGCTCAGGATCTCCTGCTTCTGGTCCTGCCCCGGGACGCCGACCACATCGCTGGTCGGGTTCGCGAAGTAGCCGTTCCAGTTCTCCTCGCAGGTGAGGTAGGTGCCCCAGGGCGTGAATCCGTTGGCGCAGTTGTTGAGGGTCCCGAGCACCCGGGTGCCGGTCGGGTCGGCGTCGGTCTTCAACAGGTCATCCCCGGCCGCGGGGCCGGTGAGCTGCATCGGGGTGTTGCCGTGGATGCGGCGGGCGAAGGGCGAGGGGCGCTTCACCTCCCACTGGCGGGTGCGCGGGTTCACCCACACCTCGATGACGCTGACGCCGTGGGCGTGCTGGGACTTGCGCACCTTCTCGAGATCCCAGGTGTCCATGCCGTCCGGGAACAGAGAGGTCCTGGTCGTCGTACTCGTGGTTGATGCACAGGATGCCGCGCTGGTTGCCGCTGCGGCCGGAGCGCGGGAAGTAGTACATGCCGTCGTGGTGGGCGCCGGATTGGAGCGCCTGCTCGATGGCCGTGTTGCTGGCGTCGTCCTTGTAGGCCGGCTGGCCGGGGATCTGACCCAGGACGCCGGTGGGGTCACCCCAGGCGTAGAGGACGCGGTAGCTGTAGCCGGGCGGCAGCAGGACATCGTCCACCAGCCCGTTGTCCAGGGTGTTGGGGTCGATGCCCTCGAAGCCGATGCCGCCGAAGCCCGGGCGGGACGGGATGGGGGCCGCCTGGGCCTGGCGCAGGGCGCCGAGACCGGGCACGCCGAAGAAGCCGGCGGTGGCCAGGGCCAGGCCGCCCATCAGCACCTGACGGCGCTTGAGGTTGACCTCGAGCACCTCGTTGAAGTGGCGGTTCGAGCTCGGGTTGCTCACCGAATCGTCGTCATTCAGGGGCATGGGTTGTCTCCGTGAGGGTTTGGCGCCAATCGGACGGGGCGAGCGCGGTCACGCGGGCCCGCCGCGGGTCCAGAATCCTGCCAGTGCCTCATGACGGCCTTGGTGTGCATTCGATGACGATTGGGAGTCAGCCCTCCGGTCGCGGGCGGCCCCGGGCGCTCATCGGCCTGGGGGACGCCCGGCCGACTTGTTTTCCGGCGAACCGCAAGCAAGGATCCCGGTCGAAGACCCACGACCAACGACGACGAGGCACCCCATGGGCAATGCGATGACGGGGCCCCTTCAGGCGTACCTGGATGGACGGGTGCCGGCCCGTCACCCCGAGCTCCTGGCGATGGAGGCCCATGCCCGTGCCCACGACTTCCCGATCATCGGGCCGGCCTGCGGACACCTGTGCTACCAGGTCGCGCGCATGATCGGGGCCAGGCGGGTCTTCGAGCTCGGCTCGGGGTTCGGCTACTCGACCGCCTGGTTCGCCCGCGCGGTGCGCGAGAACGGCGGCGGGGAGGTGCATCATACGGTCTGGGACGCCGGGCTCTCGCGCCAGGCCCGCGCCCACCTGGAGGCCATGGGGCTCGCGGATCTGGTGCGCTTCCACGCGTCGGAGGCGGTGGGGGCACTGGCCGGTCAGCCGGAGGATTTCGATCTGATCTTCAGCGACATCGACAAGGAGGACTATCCCGGGAGTCTCCCCGTGATCGAGTCGCGGCTGCGGGCGGGTGGGGTCCTGATCGTCGACAACATCCTCTGGGGCAACCGGGTGCTGGATCCCGAGCCATGGGATGCGGCAACCCGGGGCGTGTGCGAGCTGACGCGCATGATCGGCGAGAGGCCCGGATGGGTGAGCTCCATCCTACCGATCCGCGACGGGCTGCTGATGGCCCTGCGGGTGGACCCGGGCGGCGCCTGAGCCGAGGGTCCGCGGCGCGCCCCGGGAGACGCCGATTCACTGCGTGTCCCGTCCGGGCGATGGCCCGGACGGGAGAGACGATGATCAGCCTCTGGTCATTTCGCCGAGGGGGCCTCGGGGGCCGCGGGCTCCGTGACGGCCGGCTCTGGGATGGTGGGGGCGAGATAAGGCATCACGGGCGGCAGCCAGGCTGGGGCATAGCCCCAGTGCCAGGGTCGCCGCCAGGCATAGGGTCGATAATGGCGCCACGGGCGGTGCCAGTAGCGATGGCCCCACCAACCGGGGCGACCCCACCAGCCGGGGCCTCCCCACCATCCTGGCCCGCCCCACCAACCGCTTCCGACCCCGAAGCTGAAGCCTCCCCCGAAGAAGCCGAAGAAGGCCTGGGACTGGGCGGGCAGGGCGAACAGGACCGTGGCGAGCACGGCGGAAGCAAGCGGAATCGAGCGTTTCATCGAGCACCTCCGAGTGACTGCGGATGGGCGTCCATGCCGGGCCTGTGTGCCTGGGCCTCTCGAAACCGGAACGCGGGTCTTCCTGCCTCGGTCGGATCCGGGCGGCGCGTGGCGCGCCCGGGCGGCAGCCCCACTGCGGGGGTGCCGAGGATCTCCCTGACCGCGGGACAGGCGCGTGCCCGGATCCGCGTTCGCGGGCTCGGCACGTTCCTGGGGTCCACGGGAAGAGTTTAGTTCATCAACAAATACTCATAAGCCGATTTTCCTGCGTTCGGTCAGTGTCCATGCCCTGTGATGGGGCTAAGGTCTCAGGCTCACGGGCGGCCCGATCCTCGTCAACTGCCGCGGCCATGCACGCCTCGATCGACAACCCGCACTTCGTCCTGCGCCGGCTCCACTCGCTGTTCGGCCTCCTGCCCGTGGGTGCCTTCCTGGTCTTCCATCTCTGGGAGAACTCCCAGTCACGCCTCGGCGCCGAGCACTACAACCGCGAGGTGGTGGCCGCCCTCCAGGGCATGAACTACCTGCCGCTCCTGGAGCTGTTCGTCATCGCCCTGCCCCTGCTCTTCCATGCGGGCTACGGCATGGTGATCCTCCACCAGGGGCGGGCGGAGCTCGGCCGTTATCCCTATCTGCACAACTGGCTCTACTGGCTCCAGCGGGTCTCCGGGGCCGGCATCCTGGTCTTCCTGCTCCTGCACGTGGGTCTCACCCGTGTGCAGGGTCTCCTGGACCCGGCGGTGAGCGCCGACCTCTTCGGCCACATGCAGGCCCTGCTCTCCCAGCCCTGGATGTTCGCGATCTATCTCGCCGGGCTGCTGCTCGCGGTCCTGCATCTGGCCAACGGACTCTGGACCATGGCCATCGCCTGGGGCCTGACCGCCTCCGTCCGGGCCCAGCGGCTGTGGGGGGTCGTCTGCGCGGTCATCGGGATCCTGCTGGCGGCCCTCGGGATCCACGGATTGCTCGGGTTCCTGCCGTGAGCAGGCCCGGCGTCGTCGTGGTCGGCGGCGGGCTCGGGGGGCTGTGGGCGACCCTGCGGATCGCCGACGCGGGCTTTCCCGTGCAGGTCTTCTCGCTCTTCGAGGTCAAGCGCAGCCACTCAGTGTGCGCCCAGGGGGGCATCAACGCGGTGCTCGACCAGAAGGGCGAGCACGACTCCATCCGCCAGCACGTCATCGACACGGTGAAGGGCGGCGAGTATCTCGCCAATCAGCCGCCCATCCTCTCCATGTGCGAGGAGGCGCCTGGGCTGATACGGACCTTCGAGCGCATGGGCGTGACCTTCTCCCGCACCCCCGAGGGCCTGCTTGACCAGCGCCTGTTCGGCGGGGTCAAGATCAAGCGCACGGCCTTCGCCGGTGCCAGCACCGGCCAGCAGCTCCTCTACGGGGTCGACCAGCAGGTGCGGCGGCTCCATGCGGAGGGGCTGGTCACCAAGCACGAGTTCTGGGAGTTCCTGTCGCTGCTGCTGGATGCCGACGGGACCTGCCGCGGGATCGTCGCCATGGACCTCAGAAGCCTCGAGGTGCGGGCCTTCCCGGCGGATGCCGTGGTGATCGCCACCGGCGGCTTCGGTCAGCTCTACGCCCCCAAGACCACCACCTCCACCAACTCCACCGGGGCCGCGGCCAGCCGCTGCTATCAGCAGGGTGCCTGGTTCGCCAACGCCGAGTTCTTCCAGTTCCATCCCACCGCCATGATCGGGCGGGACAAGACCCGGCTCATGAGCGAGGCGGCCCGCGGCGAGGGCGGGCGTGTCTGGGTGCCCCGCGATGCCGACGACCGGCGCGCACCCCAAGTCGATCCCCGAGGCCGAGCGCTTCTACTTCCTGGAGGAGTTCTTCCCGGCCTACGGGAACACCGTGGCGCGCGACGAGGCGGCCCGCGCCATCTGGCGGGTGACCCATCAGATGGGGCTGGGTATCGGCGGGGGTGACCGGGTCTATCTGGACCTCACCCACCTCGACCGGGGCTTCGTCTCCACCCGACTCGGTGCCATCCTCGAGATCTATCGCAAGTTCGCCGGGGTCGATCCGCTCGCCGAGCCCATGGAGATCTTCCCGGCCGCCCACTACGCCATGGGCGGGCTCTGGGTCGACTTCGAGAAGGATCCGGCGACCGGCGGCATGCGCCCGGGGAGCCCCCGCAATCACGCCACCAACATCCCCGGGCTCTATGCCTGCGGCGAGTGCGACTACGCCTACCACGGGGCCAACCGGCTGGGGGCCAACTCGCTGCTCTCCGCGAGCTACTCGGGACGGGTGGCGGGGGAGTCGGTGGTGTCCTGGCTGCAGGGCCTCGCGCCCGGGCGGGCGGGCATGGATCGCGGGGTGATCGACTCGGAGGTCGCGCGTCAGCGGGCGATCAACGACGGGCTCATGGCCTGCGACGGCGGCGAGAATCCCTACCGGATCCATGCCGATCTGGGCACCCTGATGACCGCCCGGGTGGGCGTGGTACGGGCCAACCCCGAGCTCGAGGTGGCCCTCGACGTGCTCGACGAGCTCGATGCCCGACTGGCCCGGCTGAGTCTCCGCGAATCCAGCACCTGGGCCAATCAGACCCTGGCCTTTGCCCGCCAGGTCAAGGACATGGTGGCCCTGGCGCGGGTGGTGACCAAGAGCGCCCTGGCCCGTGACGAGTGCCGCGGCGCACACCACAAGCCCGAGTTCAAGCTGCCGATCCCCGCGGGCAAGTTCCCAGGCGATCCGGAGTTCGAGGACTACCGCGCGCGCTGGAAGGCCAACAACGAGCGGTGGCTCAAGACCACCATCGCCGAGCATGCACCCGATGGCCCGCGGATCTCCTACCAGGCGGTGGATACCAGTGCCTATCCGCCGCTGGAGCCGCGGGATTATCGGTGAAGAAGAAGTGGCGAGGGCCGAGGGCCGAGGCGCCGGAGCGCCGCGGATCGTTCGCTTCCTCGGACCTCGGCCCTTGGCCCTCGGAGTTCTCCATGCCCACCCACATCGAGCTCAGGATTAGGCGCCAGGACCGGCCGGACTCTGGCCCCTATTGGCAGGACTTCGCCATCCCCTATCAGCCGGACCACAACGTGCTGTCGGTCCTCATGACCCTTCGCGAGGAGCCGGTGACCACCGGCGGCGAGCGTGTCGAGCCGGTGATGTGGGAGCACAACTGCATGGAGGAGGTGTGCGGGGCCTGCGCCATGTCGATCAACGGCCGCCCCCGCCCGGCCTGCTCCGCCCTGGTGGACGAGCTGCTCGGCGAGCGCGACGGGCCCATCACCCTCGAGCCGCTGCCCAAGTTCCCGGTGGTGCGCGACCTCCTGGTGGACCGCTCGCGCATCGACGCCGGGCTGCGTCAGGTGAAGGCCTGGGTGCGCATCGACGGGGCCTGGGACACCCACCATGAGGCCCCGCGGATCTCCCCCGCCGATTGGGCGGCCAACTATCTCTACAGCCGCTGCATGAGCTGCGGCTGCTGCATGGCCGCCTGCCCCCAGTTCCGCGACGGCTCGGCCTTCATCGGCCCGGCGCCCCTGGCCCAGGTGCGTCTGATGAACGCCCATCCGACGGGTCGCTACGACAAGACCGAGCGCCTGCACGCCATCATGGCCGAGGGCGGCCTCTCGGACTGCGGAAACGCCCAGAACTGCGTGCGGGTGTGCCCGAAGGAGATCCCGCTCACCACCGCCATCGGCGAGCTGGGGCGTCAGGTCACGGGCCAGCTGCTCAAGGACCTCTTCGGCCCCGGCTGATCGAGCCCATCGCTTGGGGCACGTCCCCTTTCGACACGCCCGATTCGACAAGCCCCGCGCCCCCGCGCATCCTTGACGCCCCATCACATGCACCCGCCGGGAGGGCGTCCCATGTCCGAAGAAGGTCGATTCACCCTGCGCCTGGAGCAGCAGGAGGGCTTCCAGATCAAGGTCGCGTTCGATTGGAAGCGCGCCCCGGATCTGCTCATGGACGAGCCACCCGCCGCTCGGCGAGCAGGCGGGACCCAACGCATCGCGCCTGCTCGCCGCGGCGGCCGCCAACTGTCTCTCGGCGAGCCTGCTCTTCTGTGTCTTCAAGGACGAGCCGCCGGACAACTGCCTGCGCGCCGAGGCGACCTGTGTGATGGTCCGCAACGAGAAGAAGCGCCTGCGGGTGGGACGGCTCGAGGTGCGGCTGATCGTCGCCGACGTGGTCAAGGAGAGCCCCCGCTTCCCCCGTTGCAAGGACCTCTTCGAGGACTTCTGCGTGGTCTCCGCGAGCATCCGCCAGGGTATCCCGATGAATGTCACGGTCTTGGACGAGCAGGGCGAGGTGCTCCATCAGTCCGAATAGGCGAACGCGGGGCATGGCCCCGGGGGTGTCTCCCGCGGGAGATCCCGTTCGATCTCGCTCCCGTTCTAGGTGACAGTTGCGACTATCGAGTGGCGAGTGGCGAGGATTCCTTGACGAGCAACGACTTCGCCCTGGACAACGCGGATAACCGAGGTGGCTCGGGTATAGCCGGGGGCAGCCCGGTCTCAAGCCTTCGCCGATCGGGCGGGCCGTCGTGCTCTGGTAGACTCGGGCCAGCCAGCCCATATCGCCCCTTCGGTCTCGGCGGGGGTGGACGGGTGCCCAGAGGATGCCGCCATGTCCGCGAGGCTCGCCGCCGACCCGTCACCGCCCATCGCCCATGTCGACGATCGCCGTGACCTGGGCGCCGCCCTCGCCGGTCTGGGGCTGGCCTCGCCGGTCCCCGTCCTGGTCCTTGTGGGGGGCGCCTCGGGTCTGGGGGCCGCCGTCTCCGCGACCCTGGCTGACCTGTTCGCGGTCCTTGCCCCCTGGCTCGACAGGCTCGGTGTCACCGTCGTGCACGGCGGCACCGATTTCGGCGTGATGGCCCTGATGGGCCGCGCCCGCCGTGCGACTGGCGCCCGCTTCCCGCTGCTGGGCGTGGCCGCGCGGGGCACCGTCGCCGTATCCGGCCAAGTCGACCAGACCGACGGGCCGTCCGGTGTCCCACTCGAGCCCAACCAGACCCAGGTGCTCCTGGTGCCCGGCTCGCAGTGGGGCGACGAGTCCGGCTGGATCAGCGACGCGGCCGGCGTCCTGGCCGCGGGCGGACCTAGTCTCACCCTGGTCGCCGCCGGCGGGCGGGTGACCCGCATGGACATCGCGGCCAGCCTGCGGGCGCGCCGCCCCCTGGTGGCCCTGGCGGGCAGCGGCGGTGCCGCGGATGCCCTTGCGGCCTGGCGCCGCGGGGCTCAGCCGATGCCCGATCTGGGGCTGGCGCCGGGTGACAGGGACCTGGTGGAGGTGGTCGATCTGACCGGGGCAGGGGTCGCCCTGCCGGGGCTGCTCCAGCGGCGGCTCGCCGCCTGAGGCCGGGCCTGACCGCCATGACGTTCGGTTGGGGCAAGTCGCGGTTTTGGCTGGCGGGCGAGGCGGGGCTCGCGAAGCGCCTGTGCTCGGCGCTGCGCGCGTCCGGCCGGCGGGTGAGCCTGGAGTCGGGCGAGGCCCTGCTCAAGCGGCCACCGCCCGCTGGCGACGTGCTCTTGCTCGCCGATCTACCCGTTCCGCGGACCTTTCTGTTCTCGCTCTCCCGGTGTCTCACCGGGGGACGCGCGGGGCGTGACCGTGAGCCCTTGCGCGTGGTGCTGATCCACCGGGCGGACCCGCCCCCCGCGTTGCTCGATACCCCGGGACTGGTGGTCGAGACCTATGCCCTGGAGGACCGCGCGGCCCGGGCCATCCTGAGCCGTTGGCCCCTGCACCTGGGCTTCGACCCGGTGTTCGGCCAGCGTCCGCATCTCCTGCTCGCCGGCCTTGCGCCACCGGGCCGTGCGCTCCTGGTCCACGCCCTGCGACTCATCCCTTACGACGAGACGCGGGGACGGGTCAGCGTGCTCTGCGAGGATCACGAGGCCCAGCGGGAGCGCTTCCACCATGCCTACCCGCAGGCGGATGCGGTGGCCGGGATCCATTGGGGGCCCCTCGACGAGACCGGCGTCGCCGACCTCGCCGCCGCGCCGCCCGTGACCCAGATCCTGGTCTGTCTCGCCGATCCCGAGGCCGGGCTCGCGTGGGCCCGGGAGCTGGCCAGCGCCGTCGCCGCCGCCCAGGGCGTGTCGCCTCCCGTGCTCCTGGAGGTGGGCGACGCCGAGCCCAGCGGGGCCATCTCCGATTGGGACGGCCAGATCCGGCCGTGCTCCTACCTGGATCTGGCATGCCGCCCGGAGGAGCTGATCGATGGTTCGGGCGACCGGATCGCCCGCACCATCCACGAGCACTACACCGACAGCATTGCCGCCCAGGGCCGGGACACGGATCGCGAGCCCGCCGGCCAGCCCTGGGAGTGGCTCGGCGGCTCCTATCGGGACGCCAATCGTCACCAGGCGGATCATCTGTGGGCCAAGCTCGCCCTGACCGATTGCCGCGCGGTGCACGAGGATCGCGTGGAGCAGTTCTCCTTCGCGCCCCTGGAGGCGGAGCGCCTGGCCCTGGTCGAGCACCTGCGCTGGGCGGCGGACCGGCATCTCGGGGGCTGGAGCTATGCCCCGGTGCGGGACAATGCCCGCAAGCATCACCCGCAGCTCATCCCCTACGCCGAGCTGAGCGGTCCCATGAAGGACCTCGACCGCTTCGCCGTGCGCGGGGTGCCGGCGCTCCTGGCGCGCTCGGGTCTCGGGGTGCTGCGCATGCTGATCGTGGGCATCACCGTCGGCGGTCCCCATGACTCGGGCGGACGCCTGCCCCATGCCCTGACCGACCCGATCCTCGGGCGGTTGCTCGCGCGGTATCCCGAGCGCACCCTGGTGCTCGCGGCGGATCTCGGGGACCCGATGGTCCGCTCCCTGGTGCGCCGAGGTGTCGAGCGCGCCGGAGCCGCCCTGTTCGCGCTCCACACCCGCCCCCTCCCCGAGACCCTGGCCGCCCAGGCTGACGCTGCCGCGCGCCGCGACCTGCTGTGGCTGCTCGCGCGCGCCGAGCGCCATATCGCCCTGCCGGGGCCGGGCGAGACGCAGCGCTGGCTGGCCGACCGGGCCGAGATCCTGGTCGCCCTGGGGGAGGGGGCGGCCCTGCCCGAGGCCAAGAAGCAGGTGCATGTGGACCCGCCCTCGGGTCGTCTGGAATGGTCGTTCGAGTATTGAGGCGGCCTCGCTTGGCGCGGACGTCCTCGAGCGGAACGGGCGCGGACGCCGGAAGGGTCAGTCAGTCGAGATCGATGACCAGGTTGCCGAATGACCAGTGTCCGAGGATCGGCTCGCTGGAGTAGGCGACGCCGGAGAAGGGGCGGGCCTTACGGCCGTCGGTCTCGGCTGGGGTCAGACTCGGGGCCCTGGCCTCGAAGCGAAGGGCAGTCGGATCTGCGGTGTAGCGGGCATGGGTCCATACCCGGGGGAGGATAGCGTCGGAGATGCCAGAGGTCCCGGCGAGCGGTAGCCGCTAGGCCGCTTCCTGCTTCTTCTGCCGCAGGATTTCCCGCATCTGCTCAGCCGTCTCCTTCGCGTGCTGCCTCAGCCAGTCTTGTTCGGATGGTGTCAGCATCCTCGGCGCGGACAAGGTAACGGGCTTCTGACTCGGTGAGGGCGTCGAATCCGTAGCCGAACTCTGCGCGCCACCATGGTTCGAGATCGCCATGCTTGCCTCTTAATGCGTCTAAGGTATCTGTGGTCAAGGCAATCTTAGCCGAGTAAGGCTTGCCGGTCAGGGCTTGGACATGCACCACCAGCCCGCCTTTCGATTCCACGTAACCGCGCAGGTTGGCGAAGGTGCCACCCATGCCGAGGAAGTCGTCGACCAGGATGTATTTGGAGTCTGGTGTAATCTCCCCACCGAACAAGGCGTGAGATTGTAGCCGCCACCATCCGCCTGCTCCGGTATGGGCGGCCCGCGTTGTTTGCACGACATCCGTAACCACGGTCAATCCCAGCCGGTCAGACAGACAAACGGCCATTGCCATCGGGATGGTATTGGCACTGAAGCCCTCTAGCCCGTGCACCGGCAACAAGGAAGCATTACCGTAACGCCGTAACCGCTCGATCGCCCCAGCGTCCAGGGTGTCCATGACTAGATCCACAGAGGCGCCAGCATCGCCAGCCTTTGCCGCCGCGTAGCGCAGATGCTTTTTCACGCGAGACTCTGACGCATGAATATCTGCATCAGGGAAGGCCGGCGGCCAAGCCGTGCGCAACGGCAGGGCTGACGGGTTGGCGTCGATCTGATCGCGCATGGCTCGCATCATATCGACCAACGCATCGGCGGATCGACCGTGATCGGCTGTCGAGAACCGGCCTTCCACGCGGGCACGCAAGCGCCCTGCGATTGCCGGCCTCCACCCCACCGTCGGCGCCTCGAACACCGTGGCTTGAGCGCGGCGAGCTGCGCGTGAGGCACACCGCCAAGTTTCACGCCAGGGCCTGGAGTCGCATCCCTGGCCCGGACGGGCAGCGCAACAAACCAGGGCTTCCCTCGGTCGCTCGTTGGTGGAGGACGCCTCGAGACTCGCCACTGGAACCTCGCAACTCTCAGGTATACAACTGGGATCCGGCGTTGCCCCGGTCGCGGCCGCCACGTCCGGGCGGCTTTTTGGGGCGACCGATAATTTAAGAGTTCACCAACGCCCCGGCATACCGAGCCGTCGGGCGTGAGCGAGGGGCCAAACGATGCCGCGCCTGCATCCGACAACCACCCGCACCGAGGCCCCCTCGGGGGCACTCGCGGGGCGCTGGGGCACCATCGAATCCCTGGGACTGGCGGGGGTTGCCCTGGTGACCTGTCTCGGGCATTACCTCGCCGTGCTCTTCGGGCGGGATCGCCTCGACCTGCCCGCGCTCGCCTTCGCCCTGCGTCAGTCTGGCCTGTCCATGCTGCCGGTCATCACCCTGACCTCGGTGGTGGTCGGCATCATCCTGGGGCGCCAGACCGAGGGCGTGCTCGCCCAGTTCGATCTGCCGAGCCTGGTGCTGCTCTCACTCACCTACACGGTGGTGATCGAGCTGGTGCCGGTGCTGGTCGGGATCCTGGTGGCCGGGCGGGGCGGGGTGTATCTCGCGGTGCGTCAGGCGAGCCTGATCTCGAGCGGGGAGGTCGACGGGCTGCTGCTCGCCGGCATCGACCCCATCCGGTTCCTCGCGGCCCCAATGTTGCTCGCCATGCTGCTGATGAGCTTCGCCTTCGTGGTCTGGGCGGCCCTGGTGACCTTCGCCGCGGCCTATCTGTGGCTTTGGCTCACGGTGGACCTGCCGCCGGCCCTGTTCATCGACTCGCTCACCCGCGCGCTGGATACGCGGGATCTCATCGAGGTGATCGCCAAGCCGCTCCTCTTCGCGCTCGTTATCGCCCTGATCGCGGTGGTCGCCGGGACCGCCGCGGGACGCGACTCAGAGGCCATCGGCGATGCCGCCACCCGCACGATGATCGGCGCCGTGACCGCCATCCTGGTGGTGGACCTCGCGGTAATCCTACTGACCCGCGGCTGACGGATGGCGGCGCCCCCCGAAGACCACGCCTTGACCCTCTCGGGGGTCTTCCAGCACGTCGGCTCGCGTTGCTGCCTGGCCGGGATCGACCTCGAGGTGGCGCGGGGCGAATGGCTGCTGATCACCGGACCAAACGGGGCGGGCAAGAGCCTGCTGACCCGTCTGATCATGGGTCTGGACTCACCCTCGGCGGGCTCGGTGCGCGTCCTGGGCGAGGACGTGGCCGGGCTCGGCTGGGACGCCCTGTGCCGACTGCGCGGGCGCATGGGGGCGGTGCTCCAGGGCGGCTCCCTGATCCAGGGCCGCAATGTGCTGGAGAACCTGCTGCTCCCGCTGCGCCGGCTGCCGGGTGGGCGCGCGCACCTCGCCCGCCAGGCGCGCCTCGTGGTGGCCCTGCTCCAGCTCGATGGTCTGGAGGGCGAGCAGCCCCGGGCGCTCTCCCTGGGTCAGCGGCGGCGGGTCGAGCTGGCCCGGGCTCTGATCCATGCCCCCGAGCTCTTGGTCTGGGACGGCCTCACCGACGGGCTCGACCCCGGCGCGGCCCGCGATGCCCTGCGGATCCTCGCCGAGCAACGCGAGACGCGCCGGCTCACCCTGATCGCCACCGACAATCGCATCGACGAGCTCGCCAGCTCCTACGACCGCATCGCCGTGCTCGAGCGGGGCAGGCTCCTCTTCCAGGGCACCCCGGCCGAGCTCGAGGAGGCCCTCCCGCAGCGGCTCGATCTACGCTTCGCCCTGCTGGGGCGAGATTGAGCCCTGGCCGGGTCTCGGGCATGGTTCGCGGTGCCGAGGGGGCTGATCCCCGACAGGCCTTCGACAGGCTGCTAGACTGGCCCGCCGGTTCGGTCACCCTGGGTGATGATCGCCTCCCATGAGCCGCGTTGACAGACTCTACTCCCCGCCCGAGATCGGCGCCCCAGGCCGCCGGGAGGGTCGTGCCCTGCGGCGCGATCTGCTGCTCTCCGGCCTCTTCGTGGTGGCCATGGCCGCGGCGGCGGTGGCCGCGGTGGCCTTGGTAGTGCCGGGCCTGTTCGGAGACAACTATCGTCTGCGGGCCTTCTTTCTCGACGCCCAGGGACTCGACGAGGGTATCCAGGTGATCCAGGACGGTTTCGTGATCGGGATGGTGGAGCGGGTGTCGCCGGTATTCCCGGGGCGTGACGCGGCGGCCGACCTGTGTCCCGCGCCGCCCGCCGACGGCCGCGAACGCTCCCCGGTGCTGCCCTGCTACGAGGCGGTTCTGCGCATCAGCGACCACTGGCCGGTGCCCATCGATAGCAGCGCGCGGATCGGCAGCGCCGGGCTGCTCGCCGGGGATGCAATCCGGGTCTCCGCGGGTGGATCCCCCGAGCTCCTGGCGGACGGGGCGGTGATCGCGGTGACCGGGCGCGAGAGCGACCTCCTGGCCCAGCTCGGCGCGCTCACCGAGGCCCTCGACCGGGTGGTGACGGACACCATCGCCCCGGCGCTGGAGAGCATCAAGGCGCAGATCCAGATGGTCGAGTCACTGATTGGCGGTGGCGACGGCGATGCCCAGGGTGAGAACCGCGAGCGGCTCGCCGGTGCCTTCGAGAACCTCAAGCAGCTCACCGCCGACCTCGAGCAGTCGGTGGATCCCGCCAAGATCGCCGCCATCCTGGGCTCCGTGGAGCAGATGTCCGCCCATCTGGCGGAGGTCTCCTCCAAGCTCAGCGGCAACACCGAGGAGGTGCAGCGCACGGTGAGGAGCTACGGTGAGCTCGCCAAGGACATCCAGGGGCTGGTGGTGGCGAACAAACCGGCCATCCAGAGCGCGCTCGATGACACGCAGTATCTGCTCCAGGGGCTTTCGGCGTCCCTGACCCCGATCCTGACCAACATAGAGGACGCCACCCGGAACCTCTCGGCACTCTCCCGCGAGCTGAGACAGGATCCGGCGGTGATCATCAAGGGCCACAAGAGGGAGGAGCAGACCCCGTGGTTCCGTTGACCCGGTCGGCCGCGCGTGGCGGTCTGGGCTGGCTGGCGGTCGGCTGCGCCCTGCTCCTGGCCGTGCCACTGGCGGGCTGCGGCGGCGGCGAGCCCCTGCGCCCCGATCGCTTCTACCGGCTCGATCCGGTACCCCTGGCGGAACCGGCTGGACCCCCGAGCGAGGCCATCCTGCTGGTCCACGATCTGGCCGCGCGGGGCTTCCTCGGCGGGCGTCGAATCGTCTTCCGCACCCGCGAGGAGCCTCTGGTCGTCCAGCGTTACGAGAACCTGCTGTGGGAGGACCCGCCGCCCCGCGCCGTCGCCCACGCCCTAGTGAGGGCGATCCGCGCGGCCGGGGTATTCCGCCAGGTGGTGATCCCGGCCGACCGCGCCCGGGCGGACTTCCTGCTCGGCGGCGAGGTGCAGCGTTTCGAACATCTGCCCACGGACGATCCCCCGCGGGTGGCGATCGGTGTCACCCTGGCCCTGGTGCGCGCGAACGACCGCAGCTCCATGGTGAGCCGCGAGTACGCCGGTGAGGAGCCGTTGGACGCCCAGACGCCCGAGGCCATGGCCGACGCCTTCAACCGTCTCGCGGCCCGTCTGATCGCCGAAGGCGTACGCGACCTCCAGGCGCTCGGGCCCAGGCTGGCCCCTTGACCCCGCGGCGCCCGGCGTCGTACGCACGACGCGATCCCTTCCTTGTGCTGGAGCCCGCGGGGGTCGAGTCCCTGCGGGTGGCCTGGTCCGCCCTGCGGGTGCCGGGGCCACCCGCCGCCTTATGCCCTGACGCCCGGACGAGATCGGCCATCCCGAGCCCGCCGTGCGCTTCGCCCGGCGCACCGTGCAGACCCTGAGCTGTGCCGCGCCGCAAGGCCGCGACACCCTGGCCCTGGTCGACAAGGCCGCGCCCCATGCCCTCAACGACCTGATGCTGACCGAGGTCTCGCCCGGCCCAGGCATCAAGTCGACCGCGCTCGACGTGGCCCCGGCGACCGGCCGTATCCTCTGGCGCACGGGCGCCAACTTCGTGCGCTTCTGCGCCGACCCGGACGTGGTGCGCGCCTTCGGGCTCGACGGCGGGGAGCTGCGCCTGGCCCTCAACTGCGACCCCAACACCTGGGATCGGGAGAGCGTCCAGGCGGCCAAGCAGTTCCATCTGCACCTGCTCTACTGGACCCGCGCCGAGCTCGCCCCGCTCGCGGGCGCCGCGCGCCTCGGCGCCCGGGCCGATCCCCGGGTGCGCCGCCAGGCCCTGGACCCGGTCAGCTTCCTCGCCGGCCGGCTGTTGACCGAGGCCCTCGCCGGCCTCGAGCCGGCCATCCCGGGGGCGCGGGTGCTGCCGCCCGACGATGACGCGATCCTGCGCGGCGAGCGGCCCTTCGGCTGGGTCATGGAGCTGCCGGGCTGGGAGGTGCTGGAGACGCCCGCCTTCGAGGCCTGATCCGCGCGATCCATCTGCGGCTGACGGGGCTCTCCGCGCGGCTCGGCGAGACCTTCACCGGGCACCCGGAGCCGCCGCCGCCCTGGACCCGTCACCCGCTCCTGCCGCCCGACCGGCTGCGCGAGCGTATCGCCGCGCTCGACTACAGCGAGCGGGTCCGCGCCGGCCTGGGCCAGCTCGCGGAGGTCCTGCACGATCTGCCGCCGCGCTGCGCCCGCCGACTGGCGCGCGGACCGGCCGCGACGCGCATGCATCTCATGACCCTGAACCAGCCCTCCTACGCCCTGGGTCTGCACGCGGCGTCCCCCGAGTGGTCGGCGTGCCCAGTGTGGCTGAGTGTGCAGCCCAGGCTCTTTTCGGGCATCGGCGGTGCCGGGCTCCTGTCCCTCGCCGGGGTCCCCAGCGTGCGTGTCCTGCGCGGCCAGGGGGCCTTCGGCGACGACCAGTGGCGCGCGCGTGCCCGTTTCCAGCACGCCTTCGCGTGCTTCAACCAAGCGCGTCTCGGGGGTACCGAGCCGGGCCTGAAGATCCGGGACCCGAGCCGATTCGCGGGTCCCGATCAGGGCTGGGTCCCGGGCTGAGCGTGCCCCGCGACCGCTCCCCCGAGACGGCTGCCGTGCTGCATCCCGGCGTGCGCACGAAGCGCGAGCGCTGAGTCCCCCCGATGGACCTCGCCTCCCTCGCCCCGTTTTGGATCCTGTTCTCGCTGGCGTCGGCCCTGTTCCACGCCTCGCGCCTCGCGGTCACCAAGGGACTCACCGCCCGCTTCTCCAGCGAAGTCCTGACCCTTTATGTGAACCTGGTGAGCCTGGTGGTGACCCTGCCGCTGGTCATCTGGCACCACGACTTCCCGTTCCACGAGCCCGGCTATCTCTCCGCGGTCCTGATAGGCGGCCTGCTATCCGGGCTTGGGGCCTGGTCCCTCAACCTGGCCCTCGCCCGCACCGAGGTGTCCCTGGTGGGGCCGGTGATGACCCTGACCCCAGGGTTCGCCATCGTGGTGGAGTGGCTGCTCACGGGCGCCCTGCCGGGGGCCGTCGGGCTGCTGGGGATCCTGCTGTTGGTGCTCGGCGGCTATCTGCTGAGCCTGGGGGTGGAGGGGGCGACGCCCCGGCGACCTTTCACGCGGCTGCTCCTCGACCCTGGCAGCCTGCTCGCTACCGCCGCCGCCGCCTGCTTCGCCGCGGCCAGCGTGCTGGGGCGGATCGGGATCCAGTTGAGCGACCCCCTGTCCTTCTCGGTGCTGGTGGCCGTGGTGAACCCGGCGATCCTGTGGGTGATCTTCACCCTCCGCGACCGCCAATTTCATCGGCAACTGCTCAGCCGAGCGGCCCTGGCGGAGTGGCGGATGCTCCTGGTCCTGGGGGTGCTGTTCGCCTTGATGCGGGTCGCCGACCAGATCGCCCTGAGCCTCACCCTCGCCTCCTATGCCATGGCCGTGAAGCGCAGCGCGGGGGCCTTCTCGGTGCTCCTCGGGCGTTGGTTCTTCAACGAGCGGCTGGTCGGGATCAAGCTGCTCGGGGCCCTGGTGATGCTCGCCGGGGTGCTGGCCCTCACGCAGGACTGATCGCGCCGACCCAGGCGCCGGGGCTCGCCATCCTCGCCTCGGGGTCCCATGTGGTGACCATCGCCGTCATCGGGATAAGTCCATGTCACCGTTCTCCGGGGGCCCTCTCTTCGTCGCGCTCATCGCCCTGGCCGGATCCGGGTCCGTTGCCGCGGCCGCAGACTATCGGGTGTCGGTGGACGCGGGTCTCCAGCGCCTGGAGGTCGAGGCCTGCTTCGAGCCGAGTCTGCCGCCGTCGCTGGCCCCGGCGGACCGCCGCGCGGCGAAGTATCTGATCCGGCCGAGGCTGGTCGAGGACGGCCGCGAGCGGGTCCTCGAGCCGGCCGGCTCCCGACTCGCACTCCCCCCTGCGGCGGGCGGCGGTTGCGTGCGCTACGGGGTCGACCTGGACGCGGCAGCCCGCGCCGGCGGCAGATACGCACAGCGCCTGGCCCTGAGGGTCGCGGATGCGCGCCTCCTCTCGCCTCACCTCTTCCTGTGGGCCCCGCCGGGTGGGATCGAGGGCGCGACGATCCGCTTCGTCCTGCCCGAAGGCTTCGCGGACTCGGTCCCCTGGGCGCCGATCCCGGACCGCCCGGGCACCTACGCCCTCGGTCCCCGGCCGCTCGCCTGGGACGCCCGCATCGCCCTCGGGCCTCTCACCCGCTCGACCATCCGGCTGCCCGGCCTGGTGCTCGAGGTGGCACTGCTCCCGGGGGAGCCGCCCGCGTCCGGGCGGGAGATCGACCAATGGCTCAGGCGCTCCGGGGAGGCCCTGGCGGCCATCGACGACTCGGGCCGTTGGGCCCCGATCGAGCACCTCCAGGTTCTGGTGGTGCCGATCGGTCGCTCCGGCGAGCCGGTGCCCTGGGCGGAGGTGATGCGCGGGGGCGGTGACGCGGTGCACCTCTACATCGACCAGACCCGCCCCCCGGCGGGCTTTCTCGCGGACTGGACGCTGGTCCATGAGCTCTCCCATCTTCTGCATCCCTATCTGGACGGCGATGGACGCTGGCTCTACGAGGGGCTCGCGAGCTACTACCAGAACGTCCTGAGGGCGCGGGTGGGGCTGCTGGAGCCCCACACCGCCTGGCGGCGTCTGCACGCGGCCTTCGGGCGCGGCCGCGCGGCCACCCGGCCGGGCCAGAGCCTCGCCCGGGCGAGCGACCGGATGCCCGTCGAGCGCGGGTTCATGCGCGTCTACTGGAGTGGGGCGGCCATCGCCCTGCTGGCGGATCTGGAGCTGCGCGAGCGCAGCGGGGGCCGTGAATCACTGGACACGGCCCTGGTCGAGCTGCGCCGACGCCACGGGCCCTTCGATCGCGCCTGGAGCGCCGATGAGCTGCTCGCGGCACTGGACGAGGCGACGGGCACGCGCGTCTTCACCGAACTGGCCGCGCGCTGGGTGAGGTCCGACCAGTTCCCCGATCTCTCGGACGCCTACCGCCGTCTCGGCCTGACGCCCGCTGGCGATTCCGGTCTGCGTTTCGGGGGCGGGCCGACGGCTGCTCGACTGCGCGCGGCGATCATGGGGCGGGACTGAGCAACAGACCGGGGCCCGGGCGCCGCGGTCGCTCGGCGCTCAGGTCGACGCCGAGCCGGCCTGGGCCGGCCGGGCCGACTCCGGCTCGGGCGGATAGGTGGCGGCACCGGCATTCCAGGGCGCGACCTTGAACAGCAGGAGCATGCCCGGAAACGCGAGCACGAAGCACAGCCCGAAGAAGCTCGTCCAGCCCAGCAACTCCACGAGCCAGCCCGCCGAGGCATTGATGAAGGTGCGAGGCACGGCCATAAGGCTGGTGAAGAGGGCGAGCTGGGTGGCCGTGTAGGCGGGGTGGCTCTCCCGGGCCATGTAGGCCACGAAGGCGGTGGTGCCGAGTCCCGCCCCCACGGCCTCGCCGGCGATCACCAGTGCCAGCGCTGCGAGTCGGCCCGGATCCGAGGGCGCGGCCCCGAGCCACGCCAGCCAGACGAATCCGAGGATGGTGACCAGTTGGACCACGCCGAAGATCCACAGGGCCCGGTTGATGCCGAGCTTCACCATCCAGATGCCCCCCAGGATGCCGCCGATCACCATGGGCCACAGGCCCGCGTTCTTGGCGATCACGCCGACCTCGGTCTTGGTGAAGCCCATGTCCAGATAGAAAGGCGTCGCCAGCGCGGTACAGAGTGAATCGCCCAGCTTGTAGGCGAAGATGAAGGCCAGCACCGTGAGCGCCGCCGCCACCCCCTTGCGGCCGAAGAACTCCCGGAAGGGCTCAACCACCGCCGCGCGCAGGGTCCGCGGCGTGCCCGCCGAGGCGGGCGGCTCGCGCGACATGACGGTCATGGCGACCCCGGGGAGCATGAACAGCGCCGTGATAAAGAAGACCTGATCCCAGGGTAGACGGTCCGCGAGGATCAGCGACAACGAGCCAGGCACCAGGCCGGCGATGCGGTAGGCATTGACATGGATGGCATTGCCCAGCCCCAGCTCCGAGTTGGGCAGGATCTCGCGCCGGAAGGCGTCGAGCGCGGTGTCCTGGGTGGCCGAGAGCACGGCGATCACCGCGGTGAGGCCCACCACCATCGGCAGGTGCTCGGCCGGCGACAGTCGACCCAGCCAGGCGATGGCCGCCAGCAGACCGAGCTGAGTCACCAGCATCCAGCTGCGACGGCGCCCCAGCCAGGGCAGGATGCCGTAGCGGTCGAGCAGCGGCGCCCACAGGAACTTCCAGGTATAGGGGAACTGGATCAGCGCGAAGGCGCCGATGGCCTTGAGCGACAACCCCTCGGTCTTGAGCCAGGCCGGGACCAGGTTCAGCAGAAGGTAGAGGGGCAGGCCAGAGGCGAATCCGGTGAAGACACAGATCAGCATCCGGCGGTTGAACACCGCGTCGATCCAGGCGGGACGATGGGATTCTGGCACGAGGTGGGCCGATGGTCTGGAGTGCCGGCATTATCCCAGACTTCGCGCGGCTCCCGGGGCCGGATTGGACGGCACGACCGCGACAACTGGCTCCTCCGGGGACCGGGATGCGGCGAGACCTGCAGCGCTTGCAGGATCAGCGCCTGATCGCCCTGACCGACTCGCCATGTCGAACCCAGACATGGAGGATTGGATTCAGCCGGCGGCCACCCTCCTGCCTGGCCTCGCACCGCCGCGGTCTGTACAGACTTCACGCCAGTGCGGGAATGGCCTAGCATCCGAGGCTTACGCGGGCTCCGATCTCTTCAGAAAGGCTTCACGGCATGGCAGATCCCGCTGAACGACACGCAACCTACGAGGACCTGATGAAGGTCCCCCCCGAACTCGTGGCGGAGATCCTGGGGGGCAGCTTGGTCACCCACCCGCGGCCGGCGCCCCGGCATGCGTTGGCGAGCTTTTCGTTGGGCGATGAATTGGTGGGTCCTTACCAGAAGGGCCGAGGCGGACCCGGCGGCTGGTGGATATTGGGAGAGCCGGAGTTGCACCTGGACGCCGACGTGCTGGTCCCGGACATTGCCGGCTGGCGGCGTGAGCACATGCCGCAGATGCCTGAAACGGCCTGGTTCGAGACACCGCCGGACTGGGTCTGCGAGATCCTCTCCCCCTCCACCGCCCGCGACGACCGGGTGGTCAAGATGCCCATCTACGCGCGCGCTGGGGTCGGCCACCTCTGGCTGCTTGACCCCGATCTGCGCACTCTCGAGGTGTACGGCCTGGAATCAGGACGCTGGGTCCTCCTCGAGAGCCACCGGGATCATGCCCGGGTCTCCCCGCCGCCGTTCGGCGCCGTTCAGATCGACTTGGGGGATCTCTGGGCCTGACCTACCGGCGGCGAGTCTCGCGGGTCTCTCGCAGATTCCCTGGCCGAAAGGCTGGTCGACACAGGCCCATTCCGCGAAGAGGGGCAGCCGCAGGGTCGGCACGCCTCTTGTTCGCCCACCTCGACGCTCCGAACGCCTGGCACCATGCCTCCCGGGGCCGTACCCATCGCACGGGACCAAACGGGGGCTCGTTACCGGCTGATCCTCGACGCCTGGGGCGCCTTCGCCGCGATCCTGAGCCGCCCCTTGGACCCGTGCGTCTGAGCCAATCCGGACCGGCACATTCCCCGGGTTGCTGGCCCCGAAGGTCCGCGGCCTGCGCCGATCACCCTCTGGACAACCGCGGGGAATGAAGGGCCCGATCCGGCTGTCCCGGCCACAAAACCGACGTCGCTGGCCCGGGATCTCGCGAGGCCGGCGTCCGCGACCTTGGGATTCCGGGGTGACGGGCGACAGGAACCCCTCCGGCTTGAGCGTGAGCGCCAAGCAGTCGATCTGGGTCAGGAGCATTTCCACGGTGTTTCCCACCAACAGGCCGCCGATACCGGTGCGGGCCCCGGTGCCCACGACCACCAGGTCTGCCCCGAGCTCGCGGACCAGGAAGGGAATCTCTGTGCGTGCCCAGCTCTTGACCAGGTGAACTTTCGGTTTCGGAAAGCGGCTGGTTTCTGGACCCAAACGGTTGGTCTTCTTCCTCATCAGTGCCTCGAGGTTCTCGCGACCGCGGCGCTGCACCGCCTTCAAATGGGCCTGTATCCTGCCCTCGTCAGTGCTCGTGAAGCCGCTGCGCGTGGCCCCTTCGCCGATGGCCTCCCACGCGTGGACGACGTGCAGGTCGGCGAATTCCGACAGCGCGAGGGAGGTCGCCATCTCCATCGCCTGCTGATTCAGGACCCGACGGCCTTCGACCTCCTCGTCCGGATAGCTGTCGTCCACATCCACGGCTGCAGCGATGCGGCCGGAACCGCGGGCACGTCTACGAGTCCGAGGCCCCCGCGCATTCGGAGTCGAGTCTCTCGACGCGCCGAACCGTCACCTCGACCAGCGGCAAGGTCGTGCTGTCGTCGCTCGACCTCGACAAAAAGCGCGCCAAGGCCCGCAGCCTGTACTTCGACCGTGAGTGGAGCCTGATCGGTAGCCGCAGCCCGAACAACAGCGGCCGCGACTACGACACCTCCTGGTATGTCCCGGAGGTGCGCCGCAGCGTCAAGTCGGACACCACGGGCAAGGGCGGCAGCGAGCGCGTGATCAAGCTGCATTGGAATGACGTCGAATGAACGGCGAGCCGGCAGGCCGCGGTACGGCGGGGCCTGGGAAGGACATTAAGCCACGCCAGGACCGGGCTTCTAAATGGCGTTCGCGGTCGCGACTGAGCCATGTGGGCCCACGGATATGAATCGAAGCACCCTCTCCGCCGTCCTCGCGGCGTACGCTCTCCTGGCCCTCGGCGCGGGCAGCGTCGAGGCCGCCACAGTCGGATACGCTTACGACGCCCTCGACCGCCTGACCCAGGTTGGCTACCCGGATGGGGCCGTCGTGGTCTACGCCTACGACCCGGACGCGGACGGGAGTACCATTCGCGAGGAATACGACGCCGGCACCGATCCGAACGACCGGCTCGATCCCATCCCGCCGGAGATGCTTCCCAGTCCCGGTGGCTGGCGGGCGAGCCTGCCCGAGGCGCCTTAGAGCGCGCCGGTAGACGGCGTTCCGTTCTCATTGGCGCCCGTCACTCCGGTCGGCGAGGTCGATGGGTGTTGCACTTCGCGGACGAAGGGTGCCGCTACCGCATCGGCCCTTGC